>JAPORQ010000014.1 GCA_026710155.1 Paracoccaceae bacterium | reverse complement strand
ACAAGGGAAAAGGGCTGGCACCAAAAAGATCAGCTGTTTCTTGTTATAAGAATGCTTTACTAGCAAATAAACTAATTCAAGCAAATTGCCCTAATCCCATGACTAATGGGGCAGAAATAGGTTTCTATTTGAAAAATCTACGGCTTTTTGACCTTTATGTCAGACAAAACCTCATTTTTCAATAATTGAATGAGAATGTCAATAGTGTTGTTGAGGATGGAGTGAAAACAAGCAAGCGATGAGCAAACTGTCAGCAAAGCAATACTAAAGTGGAAATTCGGCTGTAATAATAAGTTCAATCTTGTTTCAAGGAAGTTAACCGGAAAACAATCCACTTTTATTGACGAGGAAGCTTCTATTTTAGAGGGGTGGTTGTTTCGTTATCGTCAACTGGTACTACAAATATCTGCCCCGGGTAAATCAAATCAGGATCATCAATCTGATCCTTGTTGGCATTGTAAATTCTTACGTACAGTCTGCCCAGCCCATAATTACTTCTGGAAATACCCCATAGCGTAAATCCCTTTTGCACTGTAACAAGGGTAGCCAATTTTGGATTTTCCTGGATTTTCTCTTGTGCTTCAATAGCCTGTTCGGGTCGTTCAATCCTCAATGGCGTTTCAACCTTTTGGACTACCTTGCCCTCATCACCCACTTCATCAATGGTCAGTAAATAGTCGCCGGGTTCGACTTCACTCAATTCCGCAGTCCACTTGCCTTCTTCAGTAATGTCCTCTGATTGAATGACATTTCCGTCCAGTAGAATCCGTGCCTCATTATCAGGGTCTCCACTACCTGAGAGGCTGAGATTGCCACCATCCTCATAGGTAACAACTCCTAGCAACAAGTCGGTTTCTGGAGAATTGACAACAACGCCTTCGTCAGATTCGGCAATCTGTATCTGCTCAATCTGCTCACCGCCATCCTCCTGATCTTCGAGAAATATGGCAAAAAGGGTTTCATTGGAATAAACCAGTGACCCGTCAACCGGTGAAACTGCTGCTAGCTTTATCTCGATTGGTTCAGGGGATAATTCCAATGAAAAAATTGTGGTGAATTCACCATTTGGGTTTGTTGTTTCCTCGGCCACCAAAATGGAATTTGCCAATACCCTAACCTTTATTTCAGGTGATGACCTTCCAGCAATTACTGATGTACCATCCTTGGAAAAGTTGGCTATATCAAATGTAGGTGGAATAATTTCCAAGTGACCCTCTTTACCTTCAATCGCCTGTTCGGATATGTCCTGAGATGTTTCTTCTTCGGAAGGTACCACATCCTGGGCTGTTGTGCCGTCAGCCTTCCCTTCTGGGGGCTCTTCCGTCACTGTATCCCCCATGGGTTGTGGTTCAACGGTTTCTTCTCCAGCCTGGGTTTCCATGGCTTCAGGTTCGGATGCATCCCCGGCCTTCCCTTCTTCGGAAGGTACCACACCCTGGGCTGTTGTGCCGTCAGCCTTCCCTTCTGGGGGCTCTTCCGTCACTGTATCCCCCATGGGTTGTGGTTCAACGGTTTCTTCTCCAGCCTGGGTTTCCATGGCTTCAGGTTCGGATGCATCCCCGGCCTTCCCTTCTTCGGAAGGTACCACATCCTGGGCTGTTGTGCCGTCAGCCTTCCCTTCTGGGGGCTCTTCCGTCACTGTATCCCCCATGGGTTGTGGTTCAACGGTTTCTTCTCCAGCCTGGGTTTCCATGGCTTCAGGTTCGGATGCATCCCCGGCCTTCCCTTCTTCGGAAGGTACCACACCCTGGGCTGTTGTGCCGTCAGCCTTCCCTTCTGGGGGCTCTTCCGTCACTGTATCCCCCATGGGTTGTGGTTCAACGGTTTCTTCTCCAGCCTGGGTTTCCATGGCTTCAGGTTCGGATGCATCCCCGGCCTTCCCTTCTTCGGAAGGTACCACACCCTGGGCTGTTGTGTCGTCGGCCTTCCCTTCTGGGGGTTCTTCCGTCACTGTATCCTCTGCTTCGGGTTCGGAAACAGACGGCTCTTCTGGTGGTGTGACCAAATCTTCCTGTTCCCTTGTCAGGAAAAATACAAGAAGCATAATTATAACAAGGGCAATGATCCCAATTACAATATTTCTATTTGAGTTGGATGAATTCTCTGCCATGCTCTAATTCTTTATATCATTTGTAGTATAAAATACATTTTGCAAAATAATTCTACCAAGCCTAATTACACCATTTAACAGATAATAAATATGAAAAAGAATAAAATCACAAAACCAGAAAAGACCATATGCGTATTCTGTGGTTCCAGAACAGGAAAAAATCCCGGGTTTGTCAAAATAGCAGAAGAAATCGGTACGGCATTCGCCTCTGAGGGTTGGACCCTGCTCTATGGTGCCGGAAGTTCCGGATTAATGGGGAAAGCTGCCCAGTCTGCAATGGATGCCGGGGGCAAAGTCATCGGTGTTATACCCTCACGTTTTCCGGAAGAGGTTCTACCCGATCTTTATTATACCATCAAGACCACGACCATTCAGGAACGAAAGAGCGTCATGTTCAACTGTTCTGATGCCATAGTCGTTTTACCCGGTGGTATCGGAACCCTGGAAGAGTTTTTTGAAGTGTTGACCTGGAAACAGCTTGGATGGCATGACAAACCTGTAATACTCTTCAGTTTTGAGGGTTATTGGGACAGTATTCCAAATCTGGTGAACAACATTGTCGATAATGGATTCGCCGATGTGGATAGTCAAAAACTCTATTCGGTTGAAAGAAATTTACCTGAACTGATTTCTCGATTGCGGGAATCCCTTTCAAGTCGCAGCTGCTCGAATGAATAGATCGCAAGTGCTATCCAGATAAAGCAAAAGCAAACCAATGTTGCGTTGGAAACAACCTCCCCGATAACAAGAGTTGCCAGCAGAAACTGCAAGGTCGGGTTGAGGTACTGGATCAATCCAACCTCTGTATATTTGATACGAGCGGTTGAATAGGTGAGCAGGATCAAGGGTCCTGCAGTAAACAAGCCGGAAAATAAGTACATGAGCGTATGAAAGGGATTATTGCTAAAAAAGCCGACTGGCTTGGCACCCACTTCCCCGACACCAGACCAATGCACATACACCAAAAATCCCAAGGCAATTGGTGCTACTAGAAGTACATCAGTTGTAACGGACATAATCGGGTCAACCGTTAGATTTTTCTTTACAAGGCTATATGCCAGGAAGGTAATCGCCAAACTCAACGGTATCCAGGGAAGGACCCCCTTGCTTATTGTAAGTATTCCTACACCTAAAGCCGCTATTCCCAAAGCAAACCACTGCCAGCGTGTAAATTTTTCCTTTAGAAAAATTGATCCAGCCAGAACTGCCGTAAGTGGGAAGATAAAGTATCCCAAGCTTGCTTCGGTGGCATAACCGTTTTGAACGGCAAACAGGAAAATTATCCAGTTCAGGGTAATCATCGAACTACCGAAAAAAAACTTGATTGTGGTTCGTGTGTCGAAAAAAAGCAACATCAGGAATTCCCTGATCTTTTTTCGAAGTAATATAATCAACAGGAATGTCAGCAGTGACCACCAGATTCTATGAGCCAAAACCTCCCAATGGGACGCTTGGTCAACCAACTTGAAATAATATCCGGTAAATCCCCAAATTGTACTGGCCAAGGCCATGGCCAGTACACCCTTGCTACCCTCTCTCATCTTGCTTAAGACTTATTTTGGAAAGGGCGTATGATGTGAATTTACATCCTGCTTGCTACGTTTTCCCAATTGACCAGTTTATCAAGGAAATTGGTCAGATAAGCCGGTCGCTTGTTTCTGAAATCAATGTAGTAGGAATGTTCCCAGACATCACATCCAAGCAAGGCCGTTTGTCCAAAGCAGAGAGGATTAACACCATTCTCGGTTTTGGTGATTTTGAGGGATCCATCCTTATCCTTCACTAGCCAGACCCAGCCGGAACCAAATTGTCCAACTCCAGATGCTGCAAAGTTTTCCTTGAATGAACCCACTGTACCAAAATTATCGACGATGGCTGATTCCAGTTCTGATGGCATCGCCGAATTACCTGGTCCCATCATTTCCCAAAATTGACAATGGTTCCAATGTTGGGAAGCATTGTTGAAAATACCATTTTGGGCAACAGCACCACTCTGGTAGGTCCCGACCACGATTTCTTCAAGTGTCTTGTTTTCCCATTCGGTTCCGGCAATCAACTTGTTGCCATTTTCAACATAGGCATTATGATGGAGGCCGTGGTGATACTCCAAAGTCTCCTGGGACATTCCTCCACTGGCAAGATCGCCATGCGAATAGGGAAGTTCGGGTAATTTAAACGTCATACTTTTCTCCTAAATAAAATTCGAAACTACTGCTACTTAAGATTAGATAACCTTTTCAACTTTTTTTTCCAGATTGATGTAAGAGCAAACCCCGAGGTTTTATCAGGCAAGCATAAATCAATTTCAAAATTCAAATAAACTGGATTGAAATGCCACCTGAGTTCATATTCTCATTGGGCGTCAATTTCCAACTTAGAACCCGTTTGTTTACTTATCCGGTATTAGATTTTCCTGAAATTGAACTTGAGGTATGATTTATGATAATCGTTTATCAACCAACTGATGGGAGTGAATTTAACAAACAGGTAATACATGACTACACTTGATACGAAACCAAAAACAATTGAAAACAGAATTACATTGAATTGGCTATAACCCGCTTTGAACAACTCTCCACTGATCACGGTTATGGCAAGTACATGAAAAAGATATATGGGATAAGACAATTCAACGAACCAATCAAGAATGGCATTTCGGGAAAGTATCATTTTGGTTGCAAGTCCCAGAAATAACAAACACCAAAATAGCGAGCTCATTCCCTTAAGCATCAAATATAACCTGAAATCCATTTCCAAAAGCAATTGAAGTGCCATCACTACAGTTGTAACAAGGGCAATTGATAGAAGTGGTATGTTTCTGGCCATCAGTGTAAAAATTTTTTGATTTGAATAGAGCACTGTTCCTGCAAGAAAATATGCAAAATAGTAAACAATATTGCCGGGTTTTATGTCCCCATATCTTTCAGGTGGCGAGAGAAAGGTATAAGGGTCCCAATTGTCATTGAGCAAACCTGCAAATGGTATTGTCAAAACTAAACACAATGCGATGACAGGAAGCCATACTGATGGCAATGGTTTGGAATAAAGACGCTTGAGTGAGGAAAATGGTACAAAAATACAAAGATCATGCAAAAGAACAGTAGATAATAAAGAAACCAAAGATGTCCCAAGGTGAAATCCAACCTCCCATCGGTGTAGTCATACAAAAAAGCAAACAACAATAGTGTTATGCCAATTCTTACCGTACGATCTCCCAAAAACCTGAGCGGGCCTCTTTTTTGAATAACCAGGATGGAAAAAAATCCTGCAAGGAGGAAAAACAAAGGCATTCACCAACTTGTAATGAACCCCAACATAAGCCACACCCATTATTCTGGCTCTGGTATGTTCTTGACCCCGCGTTCTTCGGCAACACCTGGATAGTAATAAATTAGAGGTGCATGAACAGCTAATCCCAACAGCATTGCGAATGCTCTTAGAAAATCCAGGTTATGATACCTTTGCATTCATTCCTCGGAATCCAATTCAAAATTTGGTGCTCATATACCTATCTAGCCATTTTGTTCAATTTCCCCTTGAATAGGGCTTCTGTACAATAGCAATCGGTGTATCCATAGAATAACATCCTTGAGGGAGCCAAACAGGAAGGATGAGACGGCTTAAAAACATTCTCTGTTTGTAGGTATTTTCTACCAAAATGGCTAGATAGGTATATAAGCACCCAAAATTTAGTCGGTTTAAAGCCTATCAAATTATTTAAGGCCGTTTTTTACTATGTTCGACTGCCATTCGTGATCTGATAATATTTGATTTGAAGGAATGATCCTATTTACAGAAATTTCAAAGTCCAACCGGTGGATAAATTTATCCCATAGTCAATTTAATTTTAGGAATGTTATTGAAGAGCTTCCAATCTTTTTACCCAACAATCGAATCTTGGACACCTTTCTCGAATTATATCTAACCCTATCATTTCTGCGATTAAAGGACCGTGCGCTGTTTTATCATAATCTGGTACAAAGTTATAAATTCTCTTACTTGGAGCTGTTTCTCCGTTATCATTGATTAACTCGGGATTAGGAAATTCTTCGGTGATATTTCTCAGTTCGTTGGCATGGTCAGGCGATGTCTCAACCAAGTCAATTAACTTTTCTATATCTGAAAACAACAATCCTTCGAATTCATGCAATTGGACGTAAGGTATGAATACATTTCCTTTACTCGGGTAATTCTCAAGTATTCTCTCATGTATTCGTGCTTCAAGCTGGTTGACATCTAATTCACCTTTATCCCTGAAACCATAAAAATCAACAAGAGAGGTTACAAAGTCATAACTATAGTGGAGAGGTACCATGTCTCTAACAAGTCTTTCTATACTGACGTTTCCTCCACCCTGATTTCTTCCTCTTGCTTTACCTAGTAGGATCGGAACTGACCAAATATCATATTGTTGCAAATGTGGGTCTAATATATTTTTGACAAATTCCTCCTCAGTTTGACCCTCAACTGAGAAGGCCAATCTTATCAAGGTCGTCCTCCAATAACATTCTTGAGCCAAAGATCCCCTATTGAGAAATCATCATCAAGCCAATGCTTATAATCTTCCAATTCCAACTTACGACATTTTGTACACCCATTCTTAAGATCTAGAACAGTGACTTCTTCAACATCAAATTGATCAACTAATAAAGGGGATTGGGTTGCAACTAATGTTTGAACATGATTCGAAACTCTATTTATCATGTTACCAATCAGTATCACGGCTTTTGGATGAAGGCCAAGTTCGGGTTCATCAAGAAGAAGGACATTGGGGAGCATTTCCTTGGGAAGATTTAATAATGTTACCAGAGCAAAAAATCGAAGAGAACCGTCGGATGTAAGATGAGGACCGAAAGTCTTATCTATAAAATTTGCCTTCCACCTTAGTAATACCTTTCCAAAACTTTCGTCAATTGTGAAACGATCGAATACGGGCAGAACACGTGCAATTTGCTGACAAATAAAATCATAACGTTTACGGTCATCTTGCTCTAACCTGAAGAGTACGGCAGCGAGATTTCCACCATCGAAGTGTAAAAAGTTATTATCTTGATAATCCCGCTTTATGTTAAAGCTGGATTTCTCCGAAGTATCATTAAATTGATATATGGTCAGTTTTTTCAGAAATTTGGAAACTGTACGAACAATTTCCTTTCCAGTAGGATCGCTAGTATAATTTGTCCGGTCTATCGCTGTACCAAAACCAGAACCGATAACACCAGGATAACAATGTAATGTTATTTTTTGCCCATTCTTATCAAAGATATAAATTTCTTCATCACAAATTAATGAATCCACAGCTGTTAACTTAAGTGTAAATTCATATTCAATTAGTCCGTATTTCGTTCTAATACCAATTTTTGCCTTAAGTTTTTCTGTATTACGAATACCTCCAAAAAGCAGATCATCAGCCCCACCCTGTTGTTCTACAAATCCTCTCAAGCTATCCTTATGCATAAACTTCAACATTTTAAAGAAACAAAGAATATTTGACTTTCCAGAACCATTTGAACCAATTAGTAAGTTTGACTTGCCCAAACTCAAATTAATGTCTGTAAGTGATTTAAATCCAGAAATATTTATTGACTCAATGAATGTATTGTCTGTCATGATAGAATTTCCGATTAACAGTCTATATTAGATAAGGAGAACCAATCCACATAAGAATAACTGAAATATTGTATGTTCATCATATTCTTATTGTAAATAAACCATAAATTGTAAGGTATCATTCAGTTAACTGTGGTAAGTATCATGGAAATCAGTACCAGATAGGCAAACCGATCAGGGCTGAGAAGAAAATAATCAGATAGGCGATATTTCTGTATTGCTTCTCCTTCTCTGAATCGAAAAAATATGATCCAATCCACAAGGCTGTCAAATAAGGCAACATTACCGTCAAGCCTATAATTACAGCCAGCAGATCCAGAAGATCCTTGAACCCGAATATTCCCAACAACAGCAAATCCGCAAAAATGAGATAGATGAAAATGTTTGCCCTGATTGTTTTTACTGGCAGGGTGCTGGCCATATACAACATGATTACGGGAGGTCCGGGAAGACCTACGGTTCCAGATAGAAAGCCCCCTAAACCGCCAGTACCAACAATCAGTGGGGCGGTCAGCTTGCCCCTGTAACGAAAGCCAATTACCAGAAGGATCAATAAAACAAAAGTCAATACGGATACCGAGTATCGAAATATTTCTGGTTCCAGAAGAACAAGAACCAATACTCCAAGCGGACAGGTAATCAATGCCCCCAAACCAAGCTTGTAAATATCAGGCAGATATGTGTCCTTTAGTATTTTCGGAACCAAGGTAACGGGCGCCATCAGGTCCATTATGACCATTGAAGTCAAGGCCCACACGGGAGATAATTGTGAACCAGCAAATGGTAGGTAAACCATTGCTGTTCCGAAACCGGAAAATCCCCTGACAAGTCCTGAAACAAAGGCACCTACTGATAAAATCAGCAATCCTTGCAAGGATAGTTCAGATACGAGTTCTCCAAGCAAAGATGCCAAAAATCTATTTACCTATTCTTTGATTTGAACTGTGTGGCTTCGACATCCTCGGTTTTTGTCCAATCCCTCTTGACCCCGAGTTTTACCAATACAAAGCCGGCAATGAATACGGATGAATAGGTGCCTACAATTACACCCCAGGTCATTGCAAAAACAAAGCCCCTAATTACATCACCACCGAAAATGATAAGCGTTATCAACGCCAATAGGGTGGTTACCGAGGTCATTACTGTTCTTGAGAGTGTGTCATTGATGGAGAGATTCATGACATCCAACAGTTTTTTCTTTTTGAATTTCCTCAGGTTTTCCCGAACCCTGTCAAATACAACAACTGTATCATTGAGTGAATAACCCACTATGGTCAAAAGAGCAGCGATAATGGCCAGATCAAACTT
Organism: Paracoccaceae bacterium; assembly: GCA_026710155.1. GTDB lineage: Bacteria > Pseudomonadota > Alphaproteobacteria > Rhodobacterales > Rhodobacteraceae > MPNP01. The sequence continues at coordinate 58,140 of JAPORQ010000014.1, read as the reverse complement.
GATCTGAAAAATGCTGAAGATACCCAGGGTAAGAATAACATCATGAACCAATGCCGCTACAGCACCGAGGGAAAACTGCCACTCGAACCTGAACCAGATGTACACCAGGACAGAAAAAATGGCGGCAAGAACGGCAAGCATTGCCTTTTGAATTAATTCACCAGAAACCTTTGGACCAACACTTTCAACCAAGGGAAATTGCATGTCCGCATCAATTCCCCTGAGGGCTTCCTGAACAAGCTCCAGGGTTTCCTTGGTGACAGCTTCATCACCACTTTGAACCTTTATCCTTACCAAAGCGACATTTTGATCCTCATCAAAGGTGGGATCAAAAACCTCTGTTATGGAAATATCACCCAATCCCAAGCCAGAAACGCTACCCCTGTATTCACCGATATCCACTGCCTCCTTGCTCTGGGTTCGAATGACCGTCCCACCCTGAAAATCAATGCCGAAGTTCAATCCCACCACGAAAAGAAGCAACACCGACAGGGTCATTGACCCAATTGAACCCCAAAGGGTATATTTGGTGTATTTAAAAAAATCCCAGTTGGTTTCGGCTGGTACAAGTTTCAAACGCATGATCTAGCTTATACCTTCAACTCTTTGGGACGATATTTTGAAAACCAGATAATCACCATCAACCTGGTAACAAAAATGGCTGTAAAGACACTGGTCAATATGCCTATGCCAAGGGTGACGGAAAAACCTCTTACCGGACCTGAACCCAGGGTGAATAGTATTAGAGCAACGATCAAGGTTGTCAGGTTGGCATCAATGATGGCTGAAAGAGCCTTTTCATAACCCAATTCAATCGCCCTGGACGGCCCTCTTGAGGACCTCAGCTCCTCCCGGATTCGCTCAAACACCAGTACATTTGCATCAACTGCCATCCCGATTGTCAGAACAATTCCTGCAATGCCTGGTAAGGTAAGGGTCGCTCCAAGAGCCGAAAGAACCCCGAATATCAGGAATAGATTGACAGTCAGGGCTATGTTGGCAAAAATTCCAAACAAACCATAACTCAGGGCCATAAAAATCATGACAGCTACCAAGGCAATTATACAGGCAATTTTACCTGCATCAATGGAGTCTTGCCCCAAATCAGGTCCAACAGTTCTTTCCTCAAGGAAAGTCATTTCCGCCGGCAATGCCCCGGCCCTGAGAAGAACAGCAAGATTGGTTGATTCCTGTACGGTAAAACGGCCGGTAATGATACCTGATCCTCCGGGAATGTGAGAACGAATGACAGGGGCTGAAACAACCTCCTCATCAAGGACAATGGCAAAGGGCAATCCTATGTTTTCTGCCGTGTAATCACCAAATTTTCTTGCTCCCGCAGGATTGAACCTGAAGGAAACGGCCGGTCGGCCGTTTTCATCAAAATCAGGTTGGGCATCGGTTAATTCATCACCTGACACGACGGCAGTACGATCCAATATGTAAAACAAATTCGGATTTTCGATTGAAGGATAGGAAACCTCAAGTCCTGCATTATAACCAGATTGGCTTGGTGAGGTACGGATGACATGGTGGAAGGTAAGTTTTGCCGTTGTACCAATCAGTTCTTTCAATTCGGTGGCTGAACCAATGCCCGGAACCTGGATGATTATTCGGTTGTTGCCCTGCCTCTGGATAATTGGTTCCCTAGTTCCTACCTCATCCACCCTCCTCCTGATGATCTCCAGGGACTGTTCCATGGTTCGGTTATCCGTTGCTGATTTTTCCTCTTCAGAAAGTTCAATTATCAGGATGTCAGCCCGACCTGATACCTCAATGTCCTTGGTCCCGATACCCGAAATATTGACTATCGGCGAAGCAAGCTCGTCAACCATCCCGATAGCCTGTTCCATGGCATCGGCATTTTCAATCCTGACATGCAACTGGTCAGGAGGGGATTGTTGCCTTCTGATTGACCCGACTATGTTTCTATTCTTCCTCAATTCATCACGAATCCTTGGCCACCAGGCATCTATCCGGCCAGCATAAACCTCGGCAAGTTGAACTTCGGCAAGCAGATGGGCACCACCCCTCAGGTCCAAACCCAGATTTACGAGGTTGGAAGGCATCCATGAGGGCCAGCTGTTTATTTCCTCTGATACATCATTGGCAGCAACCTGACCTCTTTCAACCATGATCACTGCATCATTGTGCTTTTCAACGGTAGAGTAAAATAAATTCGGGAAGGCAAGATAAAGCCCACCCAGACAAAAAACAAGGATGAATAGCCTTTGCCATGAAGGTATGTTTAACATAATGCCTTGTGAACTAGAATTTGAAGGTTCCGATCAATACGGTTATTTCAAACAATCCTTGACTTAACCCAATTGAAGTTTGTCAAATATCGCACCATCATACAAATCAAATAATCGGGTGTGAAATTGTTGCGCATCAATAACTTAGTTTGTTTTTTCCATCAATTGGGAAATAGTACTTCTAACCACTTTCACGACCACATCTGGTGCAATCTCAACTTCGATCTCGTTTTCATTTTCCTTGGCCTTGGTTATCCGGCCAATCACCCCACCCTGGGTAACAACCCTATCACCCTTTTTCAAAGCCGTTACCATTGCCTTGTGCTCTTTGACCTTTTTTTGCTGTGGACGTATGAGGAGGAAATACATGATTACAAAAATCAGTATCAAGGGCAGGAGATTGGTTAAACCCAATCCTCCTCCACCTGCAGCTTGTGCAAAGGCTGGTGTTACGAACATATTTATTCCTCTGGTACAACTTAATTTGAGACTTGAATTAACTCTAATTATTTCTTGCAGGTAATAATTGCAAGACAGGGGAAAGTCGATTAAACCCAATAAACTGATTTACATGATGATAATTCGGCAAGTTTATTGCCCACCTCTCAACCCGACAACCAGGTCAACCTGTTTCCTGTATCTGATTGTAAATGGATTTAACAAATCCTTCCGGTTCGAAACAAAACCTGTCTTGAGAAAATGAAAACGGTCTATTAATGGGAATGCAACATTTGACGTCATGTAAAATTCACATTCCGCATATTTGACTGGCAAGGACAGAGGAATTGTCACATATTCCTGCAATCCATACCGGGTTGAACAGAAAAAATATAGTAGTAAATAACCTTAACTTTTACACCATTCTCAATTAGGTTTATCCATACTCTATCTTTAAACTGTTATTTTGATTTATGCATGACATTAAATACATTCGAAGCAACCCGGAGGAGTTCGACAATCATTTGAACCGCAGGGGCCTGGATCCCATGTCTGAAGAAATTTTGTCGATTGACAAGGCACGCCGTGAAAAGATCCGGAAGGCTGAAAATTTCAGGGCAGGTCTCAATCAACAATCAAAACAGGCCGGATTGGCCAAGTCAAAGGGTAGTCTCGGCGAATTCGAAAGGTTGAGGGCATCCATATCCAATACCAAGGAAGACGCACAGAAACTTGAGCAGGAGGCATCAAAGGAAAATCGGAAATTGGAGGGCCTGCTGCTTACCATACCCAACCTGCCCTCTCCGGATGTTCCTGTTGGATCGAGTGAAAATGACAATGTGGAAATAAAGCGCTGGGGCGAACCTACGAAATTTGAGTTTGCTCCTGTAGAACATTTTGAAATTCCTGCCGTAAAACCGGGTATGGATTTCACGACTGCAGCCAAGATTTCGGGTTCCCGTTTTGTAATCCTCTCAGGTAGTATTGCTAAATTGCACAGGGCCTTGGCACAATTCATGCTTGATGTCCATACCGAAGAAAATGGCTTGCAAGAGGTATGGACACCGGTATTGGTCAATCCGGAAACCATGCTGGGGACCGGTCAATTGCCAAAGTTCGCCGAAGATTCCTATCGTACTGAAGAAGGCAAATGGTTGATTCCCACCTCTGAGGTCCCCTTAACCAACATTGTAAGTGGCTTGACAGTCGATGAGGATTACCTTCCGAGGAGATATTGTGCACATTCGCAATGCTTCCGCTCCGAGGCTGGATCTGCAGGCAAGGACACATCGGGCATGTTGCGACAGCACCAATTCGAAAAGGTTGAAATGGTCTCGATCACCAAATCATCGGAAAGTGAAAACGAACATGACAGGATGTTGAGGTGTGCAGAAGACTTTCTTGAAAGACTAAAGCTGCCTTACAGAACTGTTGTCCTATGTACCGGCGATATGGGATTTGGAGCAAAAAAAACCTATGACATTGAAGTTTGGTTACCAGGTCAGGAAAAATACAGGGAGATCAGTTCGGTCTCGAATTGTGGGGATTTTCAGGCACGTAGGATGAATGCCCGATATCGGCCCAAAGGTGTGAAAACCACCAACTTTGTTCATACCTTGAATGGTTCAGGCCTTGCTGTCGGCAGGGCCCTTATTGCAGTTTTGGAAAATTACCAGCAAGCTGATGGTGGTATTTCAATACCCGATGTTTTGGCTCCCTATCTCAAGGGAGCGACTTCCATTCTTCCAAACGGTGAATTTGTTGATATTTAAGAATTGGAGTTTACCGTTATGAGGATCTTACTTACCAATGATGATGGTATTGATGCACCTGGCCTTAAGATTCTGGAAACTCTTGCCCATGAACTTGCCGGTGAAAATGGCGAGGTATGGGTGGTTGCGCCAAGCAGTGAAAGATCCGGTACCGGTCATTGTATCTCCTTTTCCAAAACCTTCGAGAGTGTCAAGGTGGCACCTAGGAAATTCAAACTGGAAGGATACCCTGCCGATTGTGTACTGGCTGGTCTTTACAGGATTATGGATCAATTGCCTGATCTCATTCTCGTAGGCGTCAATCGCGGCAACAACTCGGGTGAAAATGCCATGTATTCGGGAACCATTGGCGCTGCCATGGAGGGATCCCTTCAGGGGTTGAAGTCCATTGCCTTGTCACAATATATGGGTTTGGCAAACAAGAGTTTGAACAATCCATTTGATGCCTCTGTTCAACATGGCTTGACCCTGGTCAGGCAGCTATACTATAATTCACCTTGGGATGAAAAAAACTATCGGTTGTTTTTCAATGTCAATTTTCCGCCCTGCAGTGCCAGTCAAGTAAGGGGGGTAAAGGTCGTGAGGCAGGGTCAACGAGAGAAGTCAAGGTTCACTGCAAGATATGTGGATTCCACTCCAAATGGCGAATTGCTGTCTATTCAGGGAGGTTTGCAAACAAGCCGGAGCAGTGAAGGAACCGATATCAATGCCAATCTGGATCATTATATCTCGGTCACGCCGATGCGGGCAGATTTAACCGACAATGAACTTTTAGGCAAAATAGACATTGCATTGGTCAAGTAGGGACTGCTGAATGGAAGAATTGATAAATACTCTTCAAAATCAAGGAATTGAGGACAGGTCAGTTCTTGAAGCGATGCGGAAAGTCGATAGAAAGGATTTTGTTCCGCCATCATTCAAACACCGTGCATACATGGATATTCCCATATCGATAGGAAGTGGCCAGACCATTAGCCAACCCACGGTAGTCGGCCTGATGACCCAGGAATTGCAATTGAAATCAACCCACCGGGTTCTTGAAGTGGGTACCGGTTCAGGGTACCAGACCATGGTGCTTTCATATTTGGCCAGACATGTATACACAACTGAACGAATACGCTCCCTCCATCAAAAGGCCAAAAATCTCATCCTGAAAAAATACAGGCGTGAAAACATTAGCTTCATATATTCCGATGGTGCCCTGGGATTGCCTGAAGCCGCAAAATTTGATAGGATAATTGTCACCGCAGCCTCCGAGGAAGTACCCCGAAATTTGATGGAACAGTTGAAGGTGGGTGGCATCATGGTTTTACCTGTTGTTGAAAGTGAATGGCAACAAAGATTGGTGGTTGTAAACAAAACGGAACCTGAAGTAGAATACAAGGAAGTATGTGCCGTCAGGTTTGTCCCGCTTATTGAGGGGATTGAGGATGCTTAGAAACGAATACCCAAAACCAATTGACTTAGGCAGGAATTATGGAACAATTTATCTGTTTCGGAGTTTGATTGTCGTTTTCTGTGTGATTTTACTGGCAAATTGTGCTCCAGATATCCGTCAGGATGTTACAAAATCCCCTAACCCGAAAGTACCGTTTGATGAATTGCAAAAATGGCCCAAGGCCGATTCTGATGGTATTTTTCAATTCGACAATCGAAGATATGTGGAGGTACGCCGAAATGAAAATCTCTATGACGTTGCCAGGCGGGTAAACGAAGATCCCTTGGTTGTTGCTGAATTAAACAAAATCAGACTCGACCAGCCACTTCAACCCGGAAAGGTACTTTTACTCCCCTACAGGACACCGGCAAACGAAACGGGTAGGGAAATCGGAGAAGAAACACTTTCAGAACAAGAAATTGATATTACCGGAAGAACCGAAAACTATTACCGACATCGTGTTCAAAAGGGTGAAACCGCCTACTCCATTGCCAATCTGTATGATATTTCTGTAAGAACCCTAGCCGATTGGAATGAGCTTGATGCCGATTTCTCGGTTAAGGAAGGTGAAGTACTCATCATTCCTGCCCTGAAACAAATCAATGAAGAAAATGAACAACAAGGGCTCGACAGTCCTGAAGCTACCCAGTCAGAAAATGCTGTCGAGGAGGAGAATACAGAAGCCTCCGAAAATACTCCTTCTGAAGCAGTCGTGGATGAAGAACCTGAAACCGTTGAAGAAATAGGTGATGACAAGAGTGGGGAAAGCCCTACTCCCAGTGTAAATGAAGAGGAAAGTACTTCCGAAGATGAAATTGTTGGTCAAGAAACCAGCCAAACTGAAATGGAAACAGCCGAAGCAGTTGCATCAGGTGACATTGATTGTGATGATTTTGTTCCGACACAATTCGGATTCATCTCGCCCCTGAGAGGTGAATTGATCGAGGACTATTCCAATCAACCTGGTGGCAACAAGGGTCTGAATATTTCAGCCCCAGTCGGTTCCTCCGTCTTTGCCGTCGGGGAAGGCAAAGTTGCCCTGATATCAGATTTGGCCGAAGGAACCAAGGTGCTTTTGGTGCTTCATGATTGCAACATCTTCTCGATTTACCAAAACCTCGAGGATATTACCTTGGCAAGAGGGGATGTCGTTGCCCAGGGACAGAAGATCGGAATATTGGATGAAGACTTGGGATACTTGCATTTTGAAATTCGCATGGGGCCGGATGCAATCGATCCGAAGGAATACATCCCTCCCTCGAGCTTTACCAATTGACATCCTGTGTCGGCAACTTGCCAATGTCTTGATTGCAAGCAGCGCCCAATCTCTTTTGCTTGTGATGTCATTCAAATGGTCATGAACGGTTTGCCGATATCATTTGAACAATGCATGAAATATCCAATAATTCAGTTCATGGGGTATGATTTTGCATGAAACCCTTGGAATTTTCAGATGGCATCCCGTAGTTGACCAAGCCTTTTGTTTCGTTCTTCCCGGGCTTTAAGTGCCTGATCCAGATCCACTTTTACAAACCTTGCAGGCCAATTGGGTTGAAGTTGACCAATCAAATCCATATCCGCTGAAATAACGGTGCCCAACATACAATAACCACCTCCCGAAACGGCATCACGGTGCAGGACGATTGGTTCAGTACCACCCGGAATTTGAATTGAACCGTAAGGATAACAGCTATCCACGATATTCGAGGGGTCAGAGCCAGCACCAAAGGGCTGTTCCCGATCCATGAAGTTCAAGGGCCGACCCTTTTGGAAGCGATAGCCAATACGATCCGCTTCAGGGGCCACTTTCCATACATCTTCAAAAAATTGCTTTTGTGATTCAGCAGTAAAACGATGCCAATAGAGACCAGGGACAACCCGTAATTCAACTTCAGAACCAACAGATTGCCTGAGTGCAGCCGGAATCGTGCATTTACCCCGTGAAGAATTGGATGACTTCCCTATCGGCAATAAATCGCCTGACAGAAGATTACGCCCTTCAAAGCCTCCCAAGGCGCCCAAGGTATAGGTTGCACGGCTCCCCAGGGCCAAGGGTACATCAATGCCCCCGGAAATGGCTATATATGCCCGTGCACCTGACTTCAGGAAATCAAAGGTCAACCTCTGTCCGGCTTTTATCTCAAACTCGGACCAGGTTTCCCTTGATTCACCATCAACCTTTGGCGGAAGTTCTGCACCTGTCACGGCAACTGTTGTATCCTTGTCAAACTCCAATTCCGGTCCCATGAATACAGTTTCCAGAACTGCTGCCCCTTCATCATTACCGACTAGCAGATTGGCGGCTCGTAGTGAATACCGGTCCATTCCACCCGAAATCGGAATTCCCAGGTGGTAATAGCCAGGGCGACCCAAATCCTGTACGGATGTCGCCAACCCGGGTTTAACAACCTTAATTGACATATAGCTTTTTCCCTATTTTGCGATTGTATGCGTCAATGCCACTTTGAAACTCTTCGAGAGCAAAGACAAAATCAACTGTTTTTGGTTCAAATCTGTTGGCTTCCACCTCGGTGCAATAATGATCATAGGCTTCACGGTCAATTGGTTTGAATTTAACAACATCGCCGGGATTGAAGAAAACCATGAAATCGCGGAGGTAATTGATTTCCTGTTTGGGATCGAATATTGGCATTGGAGTAATCCCGAACATCTGATACCCACCTGCACCTCTCACCGAGTATATACAAGCAAAACAACCCCCATATCCTACTGTGAGTTTTGGCGTGTCGGTACGAGGCCTCAAGTATTTTGGCACCTCAATCTGACGCTCCCTTTCAACCATTTGATACATGAATGGCAATCCTGCAACAAATCCAACCATACTGACAAACCACGGCGAATTGGTGTAAGCCTCGATAAAGGAATCAACTGAATCAAAGCTGTTGATACTGGCGGCAAACTCAATATCAGTACTACTGGGATCCTGATGCCTTTCCCGAAACCGCATTAGGGTTTCATGTGTCCAGGGATCATTGAAAAACACTGGAATTTCAATTGCCCGCGTTTTCAATGTCGCATCTGTTTTGGAAGTTAGTCCCTCAATTTTTTTCAATTCATCCAAAAGATCATTTGGTTTGATTTGATCTGGGTCAAACTTGACCTGATAAGAGGCGTTGGCAGGGCAGATCTCTATCAAACCCTTGATTTGGCTTTCCCCGACTGCTTTTGTCATTGACAGGCTTTTAAAAAAAGCATTCAGTGACATTTCCTCGCTGACTTCAGCGAAGATGTGATCATCACCGCCAAAAGAATATCTGGTACCCATAAGAAAAACCCCCTTTTTAAACTATGTGAATTTCCCGTTAACCAACCAGTCATCAAGAAATGATGTATATACATCTCCTTGCCTTACCTGTGGGTCATCAATCAAGGCCTGATGAATGGTTTTCGTTGTTTCTATTCCGCTTATTTCAAGTTCAATCAAAGCTCGCTTCATGCGTTCGATACAGCTGGTGCGGTTTTCATCCCAAACAATCAATTTTCCAAGAAGGGAATCATAAAATGGCGGGATATTGTATCCTGCATAAAGCATTGTATCAAATCTCACTCCCGGCCCGGAAGGAAATCGCAGTTTTTCAACATGCCCTGGTTGAGGCAAAAAGTTGTTCCTTGGGTCCTCAGCATTTATACGGCACTCGATGGCATGACCCTTGATTGCAATGTCATTTTGCTTGATATTAATCTTTTTACCATTGGCGATGGAAATACCCTCACGGACCAAATCGATTCCTGTTATCATTTCGGTTACCGGGTGCTCAACTTGAATTCGGGTATTCATTTCCAGGAAATAAAATTCTTCGGTTGTTTCATCATACAGGAATTCAACTGTACCTGCTCCACAATAACCGACCATGTGGGCAAAATCCCTTGCCTTTTTACAAATGGTATTGCGTATCGCATCATTGAGTGGCGAAGCCGGCGCTTCTTCCCAGATCTTTTGCCTTCTCCTTTGAAGGGAACACTCCCTGTCAAATACATGGATCGTATTTTCGCCATCCCCCAAAACCTGCACCTCAATGTGGCGTGGTCTTGGCAGATATTTTTCAACAAACAATCCACCATCTCCAAAAAAGGTTTTTGCCTCCAGACTGGCAACGGGAAACAAGCGTTCGAATTCCTCCCAATCATTTACGGTCCGAATGCCTCTTCCGCCTCCACCAGCCGTTGCTTTTATGAGAACCGGAAAATCAAATTCCTTCAAAATCGATTTGGCCATTTCAACGGATTCAACCAGGCCATTGCTTCCTGGCACGGTCGGCAGGCCGCTTTGCTCTGCCAGTTTTCTGGCGACAACCTTATCCCCAAGTTGACTAATGGTTTCACCCTTTGGACCAATAAATTTCAATCCCGCCTTTGTGACCTTATCGGCAAATGAACAATTTTCTGAAAGAAAACCATAACCAGGATGTATTGCATCAGCTCCCGAATCCAGTGCTACTTGAATGATTTTATCTTGATTCAAATAGGATTCAAGGGGCTGTGGAGGTCCTATGTTGACTGCTTGATCTGCCATCTTGACAGGCAGCGAGTCCTTATCTGCATCGGAATAAACCTGAATGGTACTTATTCCCAGTTCTTGCGAGGCTCGGATTATCCGTACCGCAATTTCGCCGCGATTGGCTATCAAAATACTCGAAATCGACATGGTTACAAGTTTACATTTTCAGTTCGACGATTGACTGTCCAGCCGTAACCGCATCCTCATTTGCAACAAGGAAAGCAGCGATTGTGCCGGCTTTATCAGCCTGAATTTCATGAAATGATTTCATGACCTCGATCAATCCGATGGTATCGCCTACAGAGACCGTATCGCCAACTTCCTTGTATGGAGGTTGATCTGGTGCCGATTTACGATAGAATGTACCGGGAAGTGGTGATTGGATGGTGTTGTCTGACATGATGATTTACTCCCTAATTACTGAAATATTAATTCTGTATTCTACAAGGCCTGAAGGGTTCTTTTGGCAACCATGGCAATTTCAACTGCGTTGGGTGTATCCGAATGGACGCAAATGCAATCACATCCAACCAGTACCTCCTTTCCATTTACAGAAAAAGTTTTGTTCTCCTTGAAGGCCATGGTACATCTTTGTTCAACTTCCTCGGGCGGGACAGGTTCATGTTTCATTGTTATGATCAAGGTGCCATCATCATTATAGTTCAGGTCTGCATAGAATTCTGCCAAAAAGTCATGACCTCTCGATTTATAAACCCTTTCATGGCAGGTATTGACCATGCCAATCAATGGAACCCTGTAAACATCCGCCGCGTCACATATCGCATGTGCAACGCTTTCATCCCTTGCGGCCATCCCATAAAGAGCGCCATGGGGCTTGATATGATTAAGCTCGTAATTTTCAGCCTTAAGCATACCTACAAGGGCACCTATCTGGTAAATCAGGATATTGGCCAATTCCTTGCGGGATATTTTCATTTCCCTGCGTCCAAATCCCTGCAAGTCAGGTAATGAAGGATGGGCACCCACCTTGACGTTGTTTTCCTTGGCAAGCTGTACTGTTTTACGCATGTGATTTGCGTCGGAACCATGAAATCCGCATGCTACATTTGCCATTGAAATCAGTGGCATGAGTTTATCGTCTTCTCCTATTTTATATAGCCCAAAACTTTCACCCATATCACAGTTAATCAATGGTTTCACTAGTTTATCCTTTCACTTGGATTACCAAACTTTTTCCGAAGTTGATTCTATCAAGACTTTTTTCTCCAGGCTTGCCGATTTGGCTATCGCTTCCATAACACGGACATTACTTGCCGCCTGGGGTGGCGTAACTCTGAATGTACATTCACCCATGCAACTCATGGCAAATTCATCCAGCTCAGCTTTCAGTGTATCAATTTTATCCAAACTATTATTGTAAAGTTTACCCTTGATAGTAACTGAGGCAAGAAAATCCTTATCAATATCTGCAAAGGCATTCATTTTTGTACCGTAGATATTGAAGATTGTTGTATATGGTGCAGCAAACATACATCCCAAATACCCTGTCATTCCTGATTGAAATTCAAACAATGCCGATGTCGTGTCATCAATATCCACTGGAAGTACCCTGCGCTTGGCCAATGCCGTCACACTTTCGACGGGTCCGGCAATCCAGCACATCAAATCAATTAAATGTATGCCCAAACCGGCAATTCCGCCAGCCGGGCTTTCTTCTCTGTTTGCCCGCCATTTTTCAGGTGTATAGGCCATCGCACTTGGTGCTGAAAAGTTTGCTTCCAGATGAAGCATGGTACCAAAATCGCCGTGATCACCCATAAGTTTCAATTCCTTGCTTGAAGTTGCAAATCTTCTGTTATGCCCAACGGCTAAAACAACTTTTGCTTCGTGACAGGCCTTGATAGCCCTCCTCGCACTTTCGTAGGTCAAGGTGAAGGGTTTTTCAACAAAAACATGCTTGCCTGAATTTGCTGCTTCAATTACATGCTCGGCATGGAGTGAATGAGGTGTTGTGAGAATAACGGCATCAATACTCTCGTCGGAAAGTAACTCTTCATAGGAAGAATGTCGATTGGTATCAAATTCTTTGGCAAATGCCTTGGTCCTGCTCTGATTGCGCGAATAGCAAGATACAATCTCAATCAGGCCTGATATTCCCTGGATGGATTTGGCGAGTTCGTTTGACCACCATCCCAATCCAACAGAAGCTGCTCGAATTTTTTTCATTTTCAATCCTGACAGCTTGCCACCAGTTTGATACGGAAACGGTCAACAATTACGGCAAAGATCAAGAGAAGACCAATGACAACTATCTGCAGGTAAGATTCTATTCTGGCCAGATTCATACCATTTTGAACAATTCCAATAAACAATGCACCCAAAACAACATTCTCAACCTTGCCAATTCCACCTCTCAAGCTTACACCTGCGATAACACAAGCTGCAATGGATTCAAGGGGCATTGACGCGCCGATGTTGGCTTCGCCAGAATCAAGTCTTGCTGTAAGCAAAATACCCGATATTGCAGCCATGAAACCTGAAAGAACATATGCCAGAAACAAGGTGCGGTTGGTATTTATACCTGAAAGGTGCGCTGCCTTTATATTTCCTCCCACGGCATAAAAATGTCGCCCCAATCGCGTTCGGTCAACAACAATGTACATGCCCAGGATTAACAGGAATGCCACGAGGACAGGGACAGGAAGTCCAAGGAATGTTCCAAAACCAAAGATATCACCGAATTCAATTGGCATACCATAAACCGGTATTCCTCCCGTCAAATACAAAGCAATTCCAAAACCAACCGAAGCCATCCCCAAGGTCATCATAAATGGTGAAACATCGAAAACGGCTACACCAATTCCGTTAACAACCCCTATCATGGTTCCAGCCAATACACCTGCTATGATCCCAATGGCGATAGCCAGGAACAATGCATCAGGCATGAATGAGTATGCCGTGGCCATGGCCAGGGCTCCGACGACAGATGTTATGGCGAGAATGGTACCCACCGAGAGATCAAAACCACCTGTAAGCAAAGCAAACATTTGACCAACTGCAACCAAAGCTAGATAGGTGGATTGACGGACCACATTCAAAAGGTTGCGTCCTGTGAGAAAATTGTCTGACAATGCAGTAAATATGATGATTGCGGCAACAAGTAAAAATGGCAGGACACCGAGGCGAATAAATGCCATTCGGATGTAATGGCTTATTGCGTTTCGAGATTTGGGACTTTTGGCTTCCATTAATTTTCACCCTGATATTTTAGGCAGCTTCATGCCCAAAACAATGTTCCAATACCGTTTCCTGGTTGAGTGCTTCACCTGACAATTCAGCTGACAAGTGCCCCCTGCACATGACATAAACCCTTTTGGGGAGATGCAGAATTTCCGTCAAATCCGATGATATGACAAGAATCGCTGCACCATTCATAGACAATTCTGCAATAAATTCATAGATGGCTATCCTAGTGCCGACATCGACACCCACAGTCGGCTCGTCGAATACAAACAGCCTGACTTTACGGGTCAAGCATTTGGCAAGCATGATTTTTTGTTGATTGCCACCAGAAAACATGCTTGGTGCTTTCTCAATATTGTGCGGTTGCAAATTCATTTTGCCGGCAAGATCGTTCACTTTCTTTTTTTCTTGTTCCAACCTTATGAACAATCCCTTTGAAAAGTCTGGGCTTGACAATGCAGACATGGACACGCTTTCACGGGAGGGTCTGGACATGATTAGCCCCTCATCTCGCCGGTCTGAAGGTATATAGTAAAGTCCCAGATCGAGCATTTGACTTGGTGAATTTCCACTGATATCCATTCCATCAAAGCGAATTTGCCCGGAAGCGATATCCAAAAGCCCAAAACAAGCCCTTCCAATATCCGATTTGCCTGAACCCACCAAGCCGGCGATTCCGACTATTTCACCCTTATTTACGCTTAATGACAAATCCTGGACTGCACCATTTTGCGTTGCAAGATTGTTGATTTCCAATACATTGCGGCCAGGTTTAAAGTCAATTTTGGGAAATATCTGGTCGAAAACCTTACCGGTCATCATTCGTACCAATTCCTTTTCTGGTACATCAGCGGCTGCAGTTCCTACTTTTTTGCCATCCCTCAAAACGGTGATCCGATCACCGATCCTTCTGATTTCACTGATCCGGTGTGTGATATAAATTATCCCCACGCCATCTTGTTTCACCAAATTAATCAAATCGAAGAGTTGTTCGGTTTCTTTTTCCGTCAGGGAGGCTGTCGGTTCATCCAGAATCAATACAGACACATCATCTCGGAAGGCCTTGGCAATTTCAACCATCTGTTGTTCTGCGCGGGAAAGAAAATCAATACGTTGGTTTGGTTTCAAATCAAAGCCAAGCCTGTCAAGTATGTCTTTGGCCTGGTTATGTGCTTCTTGTTTGTTCAATAGTCCGAACCGGGATATTTCTGAACCCAAGAAGAGATTTTCCTCCACTGTCATCTGTGGTACAAGGGAAAATTCCTGGAAAACAGCACTTATTCCTAGTGATCTTGCGTGGTGTACTGAATAAATGTCTATCTGATTGTTTTTGAAGTTGAAAACTCCCTTGTCTGGAGATAGTGCGCCAGCAATAATGGAAATCAGAGTTGATTTGCCTGCCCCATTCTCACCAAACAGGACATGCACTTCCCCCGAATCAACCGAAAAGTCAACTTCATCAAGGACCAAAGCCCCTGAGAAACTCTTGCTAATTCCTTTTAATTCAAGCAAGGAAGGTCCCATTTCAAATGAGACCTCCCTCAATTTTTTACAGTCAAGAACTGTCATCAATAATTGACTGTGAAGACAGGTTTGAAACCCTCGGGTGCAAGTGAGGATGACATATCGACGCTGTCTAAATTATTGGAATCAATCACATAAAGCGCTGGTCCAGCATGTTTGACATAATCCTTGCCTTCCAAAATCCTGACTGTCTGGTCAATGGCAATTCGACCCTGTATCACGGCCGAATCCGTTGGGGCAGCCAATACTTGCCCTCTTACAATTCCACGGTGTACCTCAGGTGTGAAATAATATGCCACCAGGTTGATCTGATCAGTCAGATTTCTGGCCCTTAATATTCCGATTGAAGCTGCAATTGTCGGTGAGGTGCCGGCAATGTAGGAAATATCAGGATAAGCCTGCAAGGTATCTTCCACCAACTTGGCCTGGATTTCCTTGCCGGTGTCACCATATTTTGTTTCAACAACTTCAATGTCAGAACCCGCTACAGCTTCCTGGAATCCGAGATTTCCAGCTTCAACCCAGCCGGCACCCGGAGGACCGGGGAACCATGCAACCTGTACCTTGCCTGAACCTGCTGGATGGAGTTTGGCCAGATATTCACCAGCCTTGTATCCCATCTCACCAAATGACACCAATGATTTGGCAGACAATTCAGGCGATGAAATACCATTGATCACATCAATGACCGGAATTCCCTGTGAACGAATTTCACTCACGAGATTATTCAAGCCATCAAATGAAATTGCCCCAATCACAACAGCATCGGCTCCTCTTGCCACACAATCTTCTATCTGAGATATTTGTGTGTTCAACTCAGTATAGCCACCAGCTTCCACAAGTTGCATCTTGACACCCAAGCGTTCTGATTCCGCAACTACCCCATAGTCAACCGCAAGCCAATATGCATCTTTCATATGTGGAAAGGAAACACAAATGTCCCATTGCTGATCGGCCTTCTCCAATGGTACATAATCAACCACGGTTCTGGGGCTGCCCATATCAAATGGTGGATCCCACACCTCTACCGAATAGGGAAACCAATCGTCGGCCGAAACTGCCATAGCAAACAAAAGTCCTGCCAATGCAGAGACCCCAAAAACAATTCTCTTCATCTCACACCTACCTTTTCATGTTATCAAGACTAATCAATTCTCTTGCATCAAAACAGAATGAGGGAATTGACATGTAACAAGATATAAGTATAAATATTTTTGTAAAATGATATTTTTTGTTATTTAAATTCAATTTTTTTGATGGCTATTACATTTCGACAAATACGTTATTTCATTGCAGCCACCAAGGCCGGAAAATTGTCCCTAGCAGCAGCCAATCTCAATGTTACACAATCAACCGTGAGTACAGCAATCAACAATCTGGAGGATGATTTGGGCGCACCTCTCTTTTACAGGAAGGCAGGTGGTATCACGTTGACCTATGAAGGACACCAGTTTTTGCGGCATGCCCAAAACATCATGTTTGCTGTTTCAGAAGCTTCACGGGGTCTCAAACGATCTGGTGATACACTCAAGGGAGAGGTGACCATCGGTGTAACCTATACTGTTGCTGGTTACTTTCTGCCAGATTTGCTGATGCGGTTCAACCGCACCTTTCCACAGGTAAAAGTAAATCTGATAGAAAAGCAAAGAACGGAAATTGAGCAGGGGATAATCGACAATCAATATGAGCTTGGTGTATTGCTTGTTTCAAACCTTGAAAATACAGATCTTCTCTCTTCCAGAACCCTTACCCGTTCAAGAAGGCGGCTTTGGTTAAATACAAATCATCCCCTGAGAAATTCCCGCATAATTTCCCTGAAGGACCTATCCGTGGAACCTTACGTTATGCTCACGGTGGATGAAGCCAACCAAACAGCCATGAAATATTGGGAAAAAACACCCTACAGACCCAATGTCGTGTTCAAAACCTCTTCGGTTGAGGCCGTTCGTAGCCTTGTGGCGATAGGCATGGGCATTACTATACTGTCAGACATGGTATACCGCCCATGGTCTATTGAAGGTCAGTTTGTAGAGGTTAAAGAAGTATCTGGCCATATACCATCCATGGATACAGGTTTGGTTTGGAAGAAAGACAAAAAACTAAGTCAGTCTGCGATAACTTTCGTTGATTATCTTTGCCAAGCTTTTGCAGACAGGAGGAATATCACTGATTCCTTATCTTGAAGGCGAATTGAGAAAAATGGCAACATTACAAAACAGCATTGGAAAAATTCCTTCCACCAGTTTTTTCAATTGCTATCATACATTATTAACTTGGGATCATTCCCATTGTGAAATCAAACAATTCTTACTTTCTTGTAATACAATTGAATTCTGCTGGTGAATCTGATTTAATAATACTCATGGAGGACATCATGACCGATCGCGTTGCACTGATAACTGGAGCTGGAACAGGTATTGGCAGATCAGCTGCAATATCGCTCGCCAATATCGGTCATAAATTGGTTTTGGTTGGCAGACGTCCTGAGCCATTGCATGAAACCGCATCCTTTTGCAAGAACACAGAATTCCTTTGCATTCCCACCGATGTGGGAGACCCGAAACAGGTGGCAAAGCTGTTTGAGCAATTGATGAAGCATTTTGGCAGGTTGGACCTGTTGTTCAACAATGCCGGAATTGGAACACCACCGGTCGGTATAGATGAATTGGATTTTGATGATTGGGAGAATTGTGTGAAGGTCAATTTGACGGGTTCATTTCTTTGTTCCAAACACGCTTTCGGAATAATGAAGTCACAACAACCCATGGGAGGAAGAATCATCAACAATGGGTCCGTTTCCGCCCATTCCCCTCGACCCAAGACAGTAGCCTATACAGCGACCAAGCATGCAATAACTGGTTTGACAAAAAGCCTGTCTCTGGATGGTCGTGAATTTGATATCTGTTGTTCCCAAATAGATATAGGGAATGCCGATACGGACATGGCAGCCAAATTCAAGGTTGGTGTTCCTCAAGCATCGGGCTTAATAAGCACGGAACCGGTATTTGATGTCGAACACTGTGGAGATGCAATTGCCTTCATTGCACAATTCCCCCTGCATACCAACATCCTGTTTTTGACCATCATGGCCACCAAAATGCCCTTTGTCGGCAGGGGGTAAGATGGAAATTCGATGCTTGGTGAATTCATGCTCCAATATTTCGATGAAGTTTGCCAGCCAAATAGAGAATGTATTGCCAGGCCACCCGTCCTGACCTTGCTCCCCGGGTCTGTTGCCACTCGATTGCATCCGAAGTAAGCATTTGCTCAGTTGCATCCAGTCCATAATGAAGACAATATTTTCTGATTATTTCCAGATAAAGGTCCTGGCTACAGGGATGAAAGCCCAACCATAACCCGAAACGGTCGGAAAGGGATACTTTCTCATCTACCGATTCAGAGGGATTTATGGCCGTTGATCTTTCATTCTCAATCATGTCTCTGGGCATCAAATGCCGTCGGTTGGAAGTCACATAGAAAATTACATTTGTCGGTCTACCCTCCACTCCCCCATCAAGTGCAGCCTTCAAAGTCTTGTAATTGTTTTCTTCCATCGAAAAGGAAAGATCATCACAAAAAAGGATAAATCTTTCCTTAGCCACACGCAATATATCCAGCAGGCGATCAAGTGATGACAGATCCTCACGATGAATTTCAATAATCTTCAAATTACTGTCGGTGCAAGAAATCTTCCGATGAACGGCCTTGATCAAAGAAGACTTGCCCATTCCACGAGCACCCCACAACAGTGCATTGTTTGCTGAATACCCCCGGGCAAAGTTCAAGGTGTTTTGATATAGGGTTTCCTTGGTTCGGTCTATACCCAACAATAGATCCAGCCCAACCCTGTTCACCTTTTCAACCGGATGCAAGGTATCTGGCTTCAACCGCCAGACAAAGGCATCTGCTGAAGTGAAATCGGTCAAATGAATTGGCTCTGGGGATAACCTTTCAATTGCCGCTGCAATCCTGGTAACTTGTTTCAGCAATTCTTTATCTGTCATAGGTTCGGATCATTCCGTAGAAATTTTGGGTGACGTTGAAGCAAAAAACGTCTTTATGTACTTTCCTCATCCTCGTCGAAAAGTATTCCATCCCTGGCATAGGACTCCTCCCTCTTCCTTTCAACTCTTTTTACCAACCAGATGGAAATTTCATACAGGCCATATACAGCTGCAAACAAAATTACCTGGGTTATGACATCCGGTGGAGTTACTACGGCCGCCAGAACCAATATGCACACGACGGCATATTTACGGAAACCGGCCAATCCCTTGCCGGTAACCAGACCGGCCTTGCCCATCAAGGTCAGTAATACTGGAAGTTGGAAACAAACCCCAAAGGCAAGAATGAATTTAATCGTTAGCGAAAGATATTCGGCAACCGAACCTTGGAAAGTAACCCCAACATCGGCGATAATTTCCCTGCCATCGGCAAGAATGTCAACTTCAGTGTCATTCTTTGTTGACAGTTCCTGATCTGCTTCGGTTTCCAAGTCCTCTGAAACAACGATCTCCGCGGGTGCGGGTAGAGTCAGAGTACTCTCTTGCTGGAAACTGAGAAAGAAATTGAATGCCAGGGGTATAACGATGAAGAAAGCAAATGATGCCCCCAGGAAAAACATGAAAGGTGAGGCAATCATGAATGGCAGGAAAGCGCTTTTTTCATTTTTATAAAGCCCCGGTGCAACAAACCTCCACAATTGAAATCCGAGAAATGGAAAACTCAAGATAAACCCACCCATGAAGGAAATCCTGACAGCAACAAAAAAACCCTCCTGCAATTTGATGAGTATCAGGTTGCACTCCTGTCCCCTGGTCAGGAGCGCATTGCAAATCGGATCGGTCAGGAATGTAAAGATTGGTTCCCAGAAAGCAAAACAGACCACCATACAAACCACAAAAGCCAGTACACAGTGGATCAGCCTTTTCCTAAGTTCTGTCAGATGTTCAATTAGCGGGGCTTTGGTGCTTTCAATATCTTCATTGTCAGGCATGACTCAATCTCAACGCACCGAGACATTTTTATTTGTTTCACCCCCATTTGGGTCAGAGATTATCTCTGTACCGGCATTTTCATCAACTGAAGCAGTTGGTTCCTTGTCTTCCGCGAGCATTTGATTATTCTTCGAACTCACTGCATCATCACCGTTGCTTGTCTCCTTGGCGGCACTGGAAGCAACTTTCTTTTCAGAAGAATTCTTTTTCTTCGGGGGTTCTTTGAGGTCCGTAGACATGATCTTATTATCTGGAAGGTTCAAACCATCTTTCATCCTGTCGGCAATTTCATTGAACTTGTCCATTCCCAACTGTTTTGGTGAAGTGACTGCCTTTATGCCCGTGGAAAGATCCTTGACTCCTGTTTCACTGGCTGCACTGTCCATGGCTCTTTGGAATTCACGGGCCATTCCCCTCATCCGGCCCATCACCTGCCCCACGGATTTGAACATTCCGGGCAGGTCCTTGGGGCCTACTACAATCAAGGCCACAACCCCAACAATTAGGAGTTCGCCCCATCCAAGGTCAAACACGACAGCCCTTACAAAATTGTCTGATTATTTTTCCTGTTCACTTTCAGATGTAATTTCTTCCTGACCTTCTTTCAGCCCTTTTTTAAAGGAAGAAAACCCCTTGCCAACTTCTCCCATGAGCCCGGCAATCTTGCCGCGTCCAAACAGAACCAATACAACTATTGTTATCAGCAACAGTCCAGGAATTCCAATATTGTTCAACATTTAAATACTCCAGTTACAATTTGGGCTTCAACCCACCCATATCAGATATAAACCATTACCTGCTTCTATTCAAGAAATTCAAGCGATTGAATATATCTCCTTTGGCCTTTTCTTTGACAATTATCCAATTGGAAACTCATGTGGTCCTATTCCATTACAATTTTTTATAGCCTACCTGTATTACATCTATTGAGTTTGCCCTGAAACTGGCGGCACTTGCAGCGAGATAATAATTCCACATTCGTTTAAATCGTTTATCAAAACCCAACTGGGAAATCTCATTCCAACGTTTATTGAACTGGCTTCTCCACAACCGTAATGTTTTAGAGTAACACCCCCCAAAACTATGCAAACATACTGGCTTCAGATTGGCTGACTGTCCTTGTTGCACCATGACATTTTTACTTGGAAGCATTCCTCCAGGAAAAATATGCTTTTGCATGAAATCAACACCTTGCCTGTAATTCGGGAACAAGCTATCGGAAATCGTGATGGCTTGTATGGCGGCAACACCGCCGGGGCGAAGTCGATCATAAAGCGTTTTGAAGTACACCGGCCAATACTTCTCCCCCACCGCTTCTATCATTTCAATAGAAGCAATGCCATCATAGGTTCCCTGTTCGTCCCTGTAATCTCGTAAATGAATGGATACCCGCTCTGCCAAACCCGCTTCAAAGACACGTTTCCTGGCATGCTCTTGTTGTTCTTTCGAAATTGTTAGTCCGGTGACCTTTATTCCTCTTTCCTTGGCTGCGAACTCTGCAAATCCACCCCATCCACACCCAATTTCTAATACCTGATCGTCTTGTTTCAACTCAAACCGGTCGCAAATAGCAGCGTACTTGTTGATTTGTGCTTGAGAAAGTGTTTCCTTCTCATGCTTGAACAAAGCAGAGGAATAGGTGAGAGTGTCGTCAAGCCACAAGCGATAAAACTCATTTCCAAGATCATAATGGTATGCAATATTTCGGCTAGAACCCTTTCGACTGTTCGCATTGAGCAAATGCGCAAACTTTTGCCTTATTCGAAACAATCCACTACCAGGGAAACCATTTACCAAGATATGATTATTCAATAAAATCACATCCAATAAGTTCTCCAGATTGGGTGTAGACCACCATCCATCCATATACATTTCACCAAAACCAACATTCCCATCACGGAGCAATCGGCTGAAAAATTTCGGGTTGTGAACACGGATTTCTCCTATGAAACCAGAATTGCAGCCTCCGACTTCAATTCTATTCCCATCATGCAGTTCTGCCTGAATCGTTCCATATTCCATTTTACTCAGAATGGATTGGATCAAGCGCAGCTTGTGATTTGTTGCAACCTGGTTCAGTGTTACCATTCTTTTTTTGATCGGTGTGGTCATGAATTTGTACCTGATTTGTTGCCCATTACGGAAATTAAGGCGAAGTAAAGTGGTCTTGGCAAAAGGGCCAGAAATTTGAGTGCGAATACCATAATCAACGGAAAAGCTATTTCGAAGCGTTTGGACTTCATACCCTTGACTATGCGTTGGGCCGCTGATTTGGTATCCATGATAAAAGGCATCTTGAAATTGTTCTTATCCGTCAATCGTGATTCTACAAATCCCGGATTGCAAATTTGAACTCGTACACCGGAACCCATGAGATCACATTTTAGGTTTTCAGCCATGTGCATGAGAGCAGCTTTGGTTGCACCGTATCCCCAGGCATTTGGAAGACCCCGATACCCTGAAATGGAACCGATCAAGAGTATGTATCCACTTTTTCGTTGAACAAACCTTGGAACGGTTTCTGCAAGAACCCGAAACGCTCCGCAGCAATTGATTGCCACCATCTCCTCCAATGCAGACAGATGTGGTTTATGGGCTGCCATTGGTTCATACGCACCGGCACAATATATCATACCGTCCAATTCTCCAGCATCTTCGAAAGCACCTTTTGCCATATCCATTTTTTTGACATCATAAACAACCAAACCGTGGCTCCCCATTTCAGTTTCCACAGGTTCCATCTCTTGAATGAGAGATTGCAGGGCATCTTTGTTTCTAGCGGAAACAACGACTGCGACACCTTCTCTGGCAAGAAGCAGGGCAAGTTCACGACCAATGCCGGTGCTTGCACCAATCAACCACAAACGTTTTCCCTGCAGATTATTCATGAAAGCAGACCTTGTGAATTCAACCGGAGCCTTGGGGATTTTTTTGAAAGGAAGCGATGATCTCGCCAACCTTTAAACCAAATTTAGTCATTCGTGCACGGTTAATTAGGATACCATCTTCCATCAAGAAGAACCAATCTTCCATGCTGACAATGATTTGACCTTTGCCTCTTGGGATTATTATTTTATACCGCATCAGGGATGAGTTTCCGCACTGGAGACCATGTGCCTGATCCACCACATCATGGGCTGTTGCGGTGAAGGAGCCAGCGGAACCAAAGTTCATGTTCCAGCAACGATCGCCCTTTTCTCCATCATGGTAGCAAAATTCTTCTTCAATTTTCCCGACATTGCCAGACCAGGAACCATTCATGGTGATGGTAAACCGTCGAACCTGCTTGGCACCAAAACCAAAAAATGCACCAGAACCGCTTATGGGACCATTCAAAAACTCCCGTAGATCCAAGGAAGGTTTTTCGTCCACATAGTCTTTAACAGATTGTGTTCCAATGTCATAAAGAAGATTGGTTCCTGGGAAGTGTCTTAGTTTCACTCTGAGTACCTCTTATCATCTACAAATACCAAAAGAAACGGGATGGCAATCAATTTAAGTATGCACGGCACAAGCGCGTAAGCTGTTGCCAGGGCAGATCGGCTTGACTCCAAGACCGTATTTGGTTCATATCCCACAAATGCCAAAAAGGGTAGGGATACACCTGCCGCTATGGCCAAGGCAAACTTTTGCAAAAATGTCCAAAGGGAAAATACCTGTCCGCCACCACCTCTGATTCTGGCAGCCAACATTGCAGGAACCAAAATGGTATCCGCACCGAGTGCACCACCAGAGGCTGCCACGATAAAATAAAATGGCAAAACATCTCCCGGTTCCAAGATCCAAGTCCAGACAAACACCGGTACGGACAGAAACATTCCTGTTGCCAGGGCAGGCTTTCTGCCAATTCGATTGGCAAGTTTTGCCCAAAAAGGCGCTGCGATTGCGGCGGCAACAAAAAATAAAATTAGTAATGGTCCGGCATGGATTTCTGCATCCAGAACATCGGCAACAAAAAAGAGAAATAAAGTAGATGTTAATGCTGTGGGAAGTGCGTTAACAAAGCCAAAAACTAATATTTGCCAAACTCCCTCCACCCTAAGGGCTTTCCTGAAACCAATGTTCAGAAAGGATTTTCCAGAAGCCAGCCAGCCACCTTTCATCCGCCATAATGCCATTACCCCCAACAGACCAAGAATAATCGCATAACCACTATAGGCAATGGAGGATTCCATAAAAAAGGTGAGAATAAGCGGAGCTCCCGCAGCCAAGCATACCCCAATGATTCCAATTGCCTCTCTCCAAAGGGCTATACGTGTATAGCCTCCACCAGATTGTTCTGCCTGTGCAAGCCCATGATCATACAGTGCAATCTGCATGGCACTGAAGCCAGTAAATGCTGCAAGCAAA
Source organism: Paracoccaceae bacterium (assembly GCA_026710155.1). Taxonomy (GTDB): domain Bacteria; phylum Pseudomonadota; class Alphaproteobacteria; order Rhodobacterales; family Rhodobacteraceae; genus MPNP01. Next base: position 33,643 of record JAPORQ010000014.1, on the reverse strand, counting down.
CCCAACACTAATCGCCAAATCGGGTTGAACCAACTGGTTGGAGAAAACAGCAATGAAATTCCAACCAAAAGCAAAACACTAGAGATGATAATCCAAAGCTCTCGGTATGCCTTCCAACGGTCTGCCAAAAAACCAATGATTGGGTCCTGGAAACCATCCACGGCACGAGCAAGAAGTAAAACCGAACCTAAAATGGCAAGATTAACCCCCATTTCTTCTGCATAAAATTGGGGAACATGTATGTACAAGGGCAAACCAGCGAAGGCCAGCATTCCGGCAACCGTGGATGCCCGGATCAAATCGTCCCTTCGTAGTTCCATTGCTTTGAGTTCTTTACCGAGTGATGTTTTTGGAGGGTGGGTCTGGACGTGATCGGTATCGAACCCCTTTTCTCCACAGCTTTATTGCCTGCCAATGAATTAAACCATTCATTCTGATTGATCCAAAGGGATGTCTGAACAATGCCTTTACCAACTCTGCATCACTAAACGCCTTGCGATCACCTGCAATTGAAGTTGCAAGTCCACCACTGTTGTTATCCTTGTAAAAGATTTTTATTGCGATACGATACTTTGTGACTAAAAAATGAAATCTGTAGTTTCCTTCAATGTCGAAAAAAGGAGAAACGTGAAAATTTTTTCTTGAAGACGTACAAGTTTCTGACTCAATATTAGCACCATTGGGGCCAGTACACAAATAAGTGTGGCGATCTCCAAAGGTGTTGTGAACTTCTGCAAACACAGCCCTTAAACCACCATGGGAATTGAATAACAACCAGAAACTAACCGGATTGAACGTATAACCCCAATACCTTGGATGGGTTAGTAAGAGAATGCGTTCACAACCCGTGACACCCATTTCACGGGCTAGTTGGAAAATTTCATCTACCCCACCCTCCCTCACCAAGGAATGATCAGAAGGATAAAGAGAAATCAGGTTCGGTTTGCCGAAAGAAAACAATCGCGTTTTATGAATATTTTTCAGTGCTAATTCATCAAGTAACAAGTAGTCAATATCATAGGTAAAACTATTCTCAACCGGAACTTTACGGATATGGCAAACCTTACATCGAACCACAGATGGATTCATCAGTTCCATGGTGGATTAACCCCCATCATCCTTGCAACCTTTATTGCACTTTGGAAACCATCCTCATGAAACCCCATTCCTGCCCAAGCACCACAGAACCAAGTATTGGACCGCCCCTGAATGTTAGGTAGATTTTCATGGGCTTGAACTGCTCTGTGATCATATTGTGGATGTTCAAAAATGTGCTCTGCAAAAATAGATTCTTCTGGTATGGTTTTGTTAGGATTAAGGGTGGCAAACAATGGTGTTTTCATTGGTATCGCTTGAAGGGAGTTCATCCAATAAGTTACGGAAGCTTGTTCCTCATCACCCTTGGTATTTGTCAAATACACCCAACTTGCCCAACATGCTTTTCGTTTTGGCATGAGACTTGCGTCCTGATGAAGAATAATCCGGTTGGAACGATATGGTATGGAACTCAGTACGAAATGCTCTTCAGCATTTGCATCTTTTAGGATTTCCAAAGCATCATTGGAATGACACGCAAAAATTACATGATCAAAGGTTTCAACTTCCTGACCTTTTGCTTTCACTGAAATACCCTCTGGACCTCTTTTTACAGCTTGCACTGGAGCATTCAACCGTACATTGGCTTTTGTTTGAGCCATAAGTTTATGTACATAATTTTTGGATCCCCCCGAGACCGTCCACCATTGGTGTTGACCGGTAAGCGATAACAAACCATGGTGTTCAAAAAACTTAACCAATAAGTTTGCTGGAAATTTTAACATCTCTGATCTTGGCGTCGACCAAATTGCTCCGCTCATTGGGAGCAGGTAATATTTTTCAAACCATTCCCCAAAGTTTCGGCGACGAATAAGTTCCTCCACACTTATGTTCTGATCTGAGGCTGTATCCTTTGATGCCGTTCTGTAGAAGGTTAAAATATCCAGCAACAAACCCCAGAAGGCAGGTTTCAAAAAGTGGGTAGGGTAGGAAAAAAAAGCACCCATACTACTAGAGCCATATTCAAACTCACCTCCGTTGACGGAAACTGCAAAGGACATGTTACTTTTCTGAATGGGCACTTCCAACAAATCGAACAGTTTTGTCAAATTGGGATAATTGACTTTGTTAAAAACGATGAACCCAATGTCCACGGGAATTTCCATGTCGTTTCTGTTCACTGAAACGGTTAATGCATGGCCACCAATTCGTCCCGTCGCTTCAAAGAGGGCAACCTCATAATGAGGTGAAAGAAGCCAGGCAGCACCTAACCCTGAAACTCCAGAGCCAACTACGGCTATCTTTTGACCTCGCTTTAGAGGGCTTGTTCCTTGCAACATTTAATTACTACAGTGAAGTTTATTGAAGGTTTTCGCATTGATATAAACCTAGGGCTTGAATCAAAAATCAAAAAAAATTGACAATTCCAGTCGGTTTTTCACAAATTCCAGACTTCCTGACCTCGGAATGGCAATTCAATAGAACTTTCTGTGTTTCATCCTCAGTAATAAGGGATTTTGAAGGAATATACCGAATGGAATTAGTGACACACACTCTTTGTTTATTTTGAGGATTATATCCTCGTTTCCCCAACCCCTGATTTCGGCCCCTTTTCTGGTTGACTCACGGTTCTTTGCCCAAGATTGAAAACCCATGCGATTTTTGTGGTGGGTCGGTTTGAAAATTTCCCGTCCATCTTCCAGCAGGGTGAAAGCCATCGTTACCGTACAGTTGTCGCACGGGGCAAAAAAGGGCGGCGGTCCACAGCCCCTCTAACCGGCTTCGCCGATTTCGCCGCCGGCGCCAGTTGTTTCCGGAACGGCAGCGTCGACGCCTGCCATTGGCAGCCTGACCACCTGCTCCCGCCATCCTGATGTGTTATTGGGGAAAAACCGTTCACGGCCATCTGTTTTTGATGAAACGGGGGTGATTTGACTGCCTGGGTTTTTGACGATTTGTCAAAAATCGAGTGTTTTCTCGGTAGGCACTAATTAAGTTTATATTTTTGGTTATAACTTGAGTAAACCATATGAGTTTCAGGCAGTTTATTAACTTAGCAATTTAAATAACAGGTTGTAAAAGCCTGAATCATAAGTCCCAAAAACAATAAAAATGATGCTGTTCACCCTGAAATTCAGAACTGACTTGAAGCCAAAAATGGTTTTTGTCTGAAAATGTATTGAATTTGCTACATTTTTTGACTGATGGAACAGGCTCTTAGGGATTAATCCCCTTCACTTGATTCAAGTAACGGGGGACTATTGTTATGGAGCGAACCATCGTCTTTCTTATACCTATAGGGATCAGTTAACCTGGTCTGAGTGATGCAGGGAAAGAGAAAGCATCTGCTTCGCTTGAGACTCAACCACATCCTTGCTCCGGGTTTGGGTAAAAAGACCGAAGGGACGGAAGCTTTCAACATTGACTGGCCATTCTCCATACGAAATTCAACTAGACTGGTATTTCCCATATATCGGGACTTAGCCACCGTAACAGGAACAGGCACACCATCTTCGGCGGTTGGAACGGGTTCTCTGCCTTTTCTATCAAAGTCAATTCGTATGTGTTGGGGACGAATAATAACCTCAACATCAGCTCTATCTTTGAATTCGGGAGTGGAAAATTTTCCAAAGGGTGTATTGATTTCTGAATTCTCCACTACCCCGTGTATTACATTCAAATCGGAGAAAAACGAAGCAACATCGCGGTTTCTGGGAAAATTATAGAGATCATAAGGTGATCCGGTTTGTACAATTCTACCCTTTTTCATCAATACGATTTCATCAGCCATACGCATCGCTTCGGAAGGTTCATGGGTTATCAGCAAAACTGCCACCTTTTCTTCCATGAGTATATTGATGGTTTCTTCCCTGACGTAATCCCTCAATCTGTCATCAAGATTGGAAAATGGTTCATCCAAAAGCATTATTCTGGGTTTCGGTGCCAGGGCCCTGGCCAGAGCCACCCTTTGCTGTTCACCTCCGGAAAGGTGGTGTGGGAATTTTTTCCGCAATGGTTCAAGGTTGACCCGATGTAACAGTTCGGTAATCCTGTCCTTCCTGTTTGATCCTCTTCCGATTAGACCAAAGGCAACGTTCTCCTCGACCGTGAGATGGGGGAACAGGGCAAAATCCTGAAAGAGGAGTCCAACTGATCTCTTTTCGGGCGGAACATTCACTGTTTTGCTGGATACCGCCCGACCATCAATCAAGACCTCTCCAGTATCTTGCCGGTCAACACCTGCAATAATTCTCAACGTGGTGGTTTTACCACACCCCGAAGGTCCCAGAAGACATGTCAATTCGCCGGCGTCCAAGGTTAGCGAGACATCCTCCAATATCCTTTTTCCCCCTAGTTTACGGGATATTCCTTTTAACTCTAACCTTGCCACTGTCTTTATGATTACAAAATATAATTATTTCCGAGTAATTTAATTGGAATTAGAATAATTCACTATATTCGAAATTTCAATTTTTTTGTAACTAATCAGGTATCCTGAGTGCCCTTAAAATAGGTGAAATCGGTATTCCCCAATATATTTTTCTGTACAATCCTGTACATTTTTATCTGTAAAATTCTGAAACCTTCAAGATACAGACAAAAAATCCAATGAAGTTCGGTATATTGACAAATTTAATACCTGAATAGTTACAACGAGCGAATAATTATGATTTAACTCGCCGATCAGGGAGGGGTAAATCGCATTGACAGAACCGAACTTCATGTTGACATCTCGATTCCAACTCCCTGTTGTCAAGGGAACAAACACAGTTTATGTACTTTTCGGGCAGACATTATATTGTATATGATATTACGGTGAAATATCTGTAATTGCAATAGCAATTTTGCAGTAAAAATCCTGGTGACAATCTCGGATTGTTGCAGGAATAATGCAAACCCAATGGCAGTATCTACACCTTTACTGCCCATTTTAGTTTTACCCGAATGGGCAAGAAGTGCCGGAATCATGGCAATACGAGTCCAAGAGATGCTTCCCCGTAAAAAAATTGTGTATTCACAATTCAAATTTGAATTTTCCTGACGTACATCACATCTCCGGCAGTTGCTTCGTGTCCCGTAAAATCCATGGATCAGTCTCACATACCTAAAGACCGTTTGGCGGTACCACAATAATGCTTGTCATCCGCCCGAAAGAAAGTGAGAAATTGGAATTGAATAATTGTGAAAAAACAGGAAGCGGTCATCAATGAATTTATTTGGCATATAACCACAATCCGAAACCATTCAAATGGGCGAATTAAACAGATGGTATACCTTCTTAAGCGAAATGATTCTGGCACAAAATCATACCATTGGTGTATAAGGGGAACTCAAGATTCATGACTTTAGGGCACCTCTATTTATTGCCTTTAAATACAGGGCTATCGCACTTGAAACCTCAAATGCCTTTTTGCATTAAAATCAATCCTTGGGGGGCATTCAAGGACAAAATTGGTATCGGATTCTTGTTTTGAAGTCAGTCACCCACAATTTTATTCCATATTCATGCGATTTATCTGAGAATTCCCTGATTACATTTCAACCTAATCTCAAGTGCGATAGCCCTGGATTTAAATAGTCATTCGTTGAATTTACCATATATCCAGTTATTACTAGCTTGCGCCAAAGTCCTTATGGGAAAGGAAAGAACCCATTCCTTACTGACAAAGGACAGGTAAATTCAATGTTGCAAACTTTAGATTCACCTCATTAAATTGAGGTGGCCTTTAGATTGTTGCATTGACTGCACCACCATCAAGCAGCAGATTTTGACCTACTATGAAGCTGGCTTGCTGTGAGCATAGAAAGGCACAGGCTGCTCCAAATTCCTCAATTTGCCCATAACGCCGGGAGGGAATTGTTTTCTTTCTTTGTTCTTCAGCTTCTTCACGTGTAATGCCAGTATTTTTGGCTGTTTCAGTGTCCAGATAGACAGATCGATCAGTAGCATGGATTCCAGGCAACAGATTGTTTATGGTAACGCCATATTGGGCAACCTGCCGGGAAGTACCAGCAACATATCCGGTCAGCCCTGCTCTTGCAGTATTTGATAGACCCAATACCGGTATGGGAGCCTTGACCGATTGAGAAGTAATGTTCACGACCCTTCCCCAACCCTTGTCAATCATCCCGGGAAGGGCAGTTTTCATCATTTCGATGGGAGCAAGCAGGTTACTGTCAAAGGCAGCAATGAAATCTGCCCGGTCCCAATCTGTCCACATGCCAGCCCTGGGTCCGGCAGCGTTGTTGACAACAATGTCAGGCTTCGGGCAAGCCTCAAAGAGGCTGCTTCTGCCTTCCTCGGTAGTTACATCTCCTTGAATTTCGATAACCTCAACACCAAATCTGGTTCTGATTTCATTTCCAGACGAAACAAGGCTCTCCTTTCCTCGCCCGTTAATCACAAGGTTGACTCCCTCTTCCGCCAAGGCGTTGGCGCAACCAAAACCAAGACCCTTTGTTGAAGCACAGACAATTGCCCATTTATCTCTAATTCCAAAATCCATTTCCAAATCCTATACTAACAAATGATGGTAACTATTCAGGTACCCTGAGTGCCCTGAAAACAGGCAAAATCGGAATCCCTCAATATATTTTCCTGCACAATCCTCTACATTTTTGTCTGTAAAAAGTCCAAAACCTTCAAGATCAGACTTTCTGACCTTGGGGGTGATTCTGTCCAGCATGGATGCAATGATTTTGACATGAAAGAACCCAATGTCTCAGTTGGTATTACTACCATATTCGAACACACCATGGCCCCATCATCATGAGGGTAAGCAGCAGTTGGCAAAAAGTTTGGAGTTTTTCAGGTGAAGGATAATGATTGCATGTAAACATGGTCATCGACTCCGTTTGGTCCATCTTCAAACCCCTTGTTGATGGGACAGGTCATGAATTGTCCTCCTGAATTGCCTGTTCGAGGTCAGGAAGTCTGGAGATATAGACAAAAAATCCAATGAAGTTCGATATATTGACAATTTCCATACCTGAATGGTTACACTTTTTTTAGGGAATTACATACATAACTGCACAAATCCCGAAATGAATAGAATCACTGGCAACGGTTCGGCTTGACAATGACGCCATCGGACTGGAATACCAGGTGTGGCCGAAGCCGCCCGTCCTGAACCCGACCCAGGCAATGGAGAACCCCGTGATGCGCGTATCGGCCCGCGACCATCCTCCCTACCGTATCCACCCATCCTCTTTGGGGGATGCCTGCCCGGCCTTTCTAAGTTTTTTCCTTGATCTGCCCGGATTCCCGTGCTGTGTGTCTGGCATGGAAAGGCAAAAGCAAACATCCAGAAGGAGAACGTACACATGAAACGACTGTTGAATACCCCCCCCCACTTTTAGCCTGGCCATCGCCCTGCTGGCCATGGTGTTCGCCGGACCAACCTGGGTGCAGACCATCACCGCCCCGGGGCTGAAAGGCCCGAATGCCTGTGCAGGGCAAGGCGAGACCACCGATCCCATTGGCGGGTCGGTTTCGTCTATAACGGCCACCTCCGCAACCGTGGTCGGCAATGCCCACAGCAACTTGTACGGCACACTCAGGGCGCGTGCGGGTGATGGCGGAACGACGAGTTTTCGCATTCGATACCATATCAGGAATGCTAGGACAAACGCATCAGTCAAGAGCGCAACCTCTGGCAGCAAGTGCTTCAACCAAAGCCTGCACATCATTCAATCGTGGAGAAGGAGGACATAATGTCGTGTGTCCGTATTGAAAAATGCTGCTGCCGAATTGTCTGCTCAAGGGCAGCAAACAGGCTTGACTTTCAGGAGGTCAACAACAACCATCAAATTGTCCAGGATATTGAATAATACCAATGCAGCTAATTCAAAGACTCATGGCCCTCAACCAACTATCTATAAAATTTGGAATCACAAAATCATCACAATTGGACTCTGTTACCGGGCTAAACTCCAATTAGATAAGGGTATCAAAAATTATATGATTATGATTGGCCTATTATTAATTGGTTGTATTAGTATAATTTGATACCTGAATAGTTACAAATGATGTAATGACCAAATTCAAATCTACTTTACCCAGCATCCCAGTAAAAAAAATTACTGTTTAAAAAAGGGATGACAACACATATCTATACAATGGAGACAATATGGTAACATTTAAGGATTTTGGCCTAGATGCCAAAGTGTTAAATGCCATTGAAAAACTAGGTTATGATAAACCTACGGAAATTCAAGCACATACAATCGAACCTGCCATCAACGGTAGTGATATTCTCGGAATTGCCCAGACAGGAAGCGGAAAAACAGCAGCATTCCTGATCCCAATGATCAAGAAACTTGCCGAAGGGAGAGCAAAAGCCAGAATGCCCAGAGGACTTGTCATTACTCCCACGAGGGAACTTGCTGCCCAGATTTACGAGAATTTCAGCGGTCTTTCTGCCGATATCAAATTGACCAGTACCCTCATCATTGGCGGTGTCTCTTATCAGGAACAGCAGAAAGACCTGAACACCGGGGTTGATATAATCATTGGCACACCAGGCAGGATTTATGATCATCTGGAACGACAGAACGTGATGCTTCATGGAATCCAGTATCTGGTTATCGATGAAGCTGACAGAATGCTTGATGAGGGGTTTATACCCCAGATTGAAATGATCTGTTCCCGAACTTCCCCACGCCGCCAGACCCTATTTTACTCAGCCACCATGTATCCCGAAATAGAAAAGCTTGCAGATGATTTCCTGACAGATCCCCTGCGGATAGAAGTCAGTCCACGAGCATCGGTATCCGATGATATAGAACAACTAGTTTTTATTGTCGATAAAGGCGGCCCAAGGGATTTATTCAAGCAGAAGCGCAATTTTCTGCGAAAGGTCATCACTCATTTTGGTGACAATCTTTCCAACGCCATAATCTTCAGTAATACCAAGAATCACGTTGATATTTTGCAAAAATCCATGAAATTTCATGGGTTCACAAGCGAATCCATTCATGGGGACCATACCCAATCTGTACGAACAGAAGCCCTGAATAAATTCAGAAACGGGGAAATTCAGTTCCTCATCGCTTCCGACGTGGCTTCACGTGGTTTGGATATTCCGCTCGTTTCCCATGTCATCAATCTTGATGTACCCGTAAATCCGGAAGATTACATTCATCGAATTGGTCGAACAGGCAGAGCCGGAAACAAGGGAACATCAGTGACCTTGTGCAGCAAAAAGGAACTCAATTCCCTCGATAGCATTGAAAAACTGATCTCCAAGCCGTTAAATAAGTTCAAATTGCTGCTCAAGGGCAAATCACAGGAATTGAGAATTGTTCCATTAAACCTGATTGATGGGAACAACGAGATGCATTCCGATGGAATGGAGAACATGGAAACCGAAGATATAGGGATTTCAACTGCCGAGGAAAATGAACCTGAATCACAAGGCAGGAAAAAGAAAAAGGGCAAACATAACAGGCGAAGAGAATCACCAAAACCGGTGGATCCTGAAATTGCTTCTAGTGCCGATGCCGGAGATGACAACATGGCGTCAGGTGAAGCAGTAGGTGATACTGGAGAAACTGAGGCAGCCAAACCTGTCCGAAGAAGGTGGTCCTATCGCAAGAAGGATTTGAATACGAGAACAACAAGAAGCGCTGCTGTCTCGGATAATGCTGTTGGCAAAACCAATGTCGAATCGGTTTCAGGAGAATCACCCGAACCTGAAGCCCAACTCAGCGAGCGGGAAAACAAGGGTGATTCCAGGAAAAAAGGTACTGGTAAATCCGGTCAGGGGAGCTCCAAAAGGGGGAACAAGCAATCGAAAAACAGGGGGTTCGAGGGCCGGACGCCCGCTTTTGCATATTATGATTTCGATTGATGGGTGGTATGAAACCTTGTCTTATCCGATGACTATGTGAATGACAGGTTTTTTATTGTAGAAATCCAGGCAAAATTTCCTGGCTGCCTTGCTCAGAATATCCTTTAACCTGGATTCATGTGCCAGTTGTTGTTTGGTGGATTGATTCAGCTTGTTCAGGATCACAGAAATCAATTCCTCCCGAAACTCCTCAAATGCATCCGGGTTGAGACCCGAACATTGAATGATTATTCCTTCCCGGTTTAACCTGCCGGATTTTCTTGACAGAAAAATCGAAACAAGTCCGTTATGTGCCATTCGCAATCTTTCCCTGATGGCATCACTTTTGAATCCGACAAGATCATTTCCATCAATACACAATCGTCCAATTTGTTCTTTTTCCGAATCAAGTAATTTCCCCTTGAGTACATCAACCATCGAACCGTTGGGTGCCACAATGGCATTGAAGCCTGCATCCATGGCTATCTCCGCATGCATCTTCAAATGCCTGTATTCTCCATGCATGGGAATAACCAGATTGGGTACGACGAGTTTGTGGAGCTTCTCAAGATCTGTTTTGTTGGGGTGTCCCGATACATGATAAAGTCCCGAAGATTCATCAATGACATTGAGGCCCAGTTCGGCAAATCTATTTTGTATTTTGCCTACGGCCACTTCATTACCGGGAATGGTCTTGGAAGAATAAATGATCGTGTCACCACGTTTTACCCTTAATCCTTTGAAAGAACCACCTGTGGACAATTGGGCTGTTGCGGCCCTCCCCTCACCCTGGCTTCCCGTTGCCAAGACAAGCAGGCTGTCTCTTGGCAAATTTCGTGCCTGGTCAATTGAAACCCGGTTGGGCAAATCCTCCAAAATTCCAACATCAATCGCATGGGATATCAATCTGTTCATGGCTCGCCCGAGCAGGACCACTTTCCGCCCACAAAGTTCGGCTGCATGGGCTATCTGGTAAATCCTGGCAATGTGTGACGCAAAGGTCGTGGCAATCACCATTCCTTCACATTCCTGTACAAGTTGATCGAGATTTGTACCAATCGAGGACTCGGACCTGCCTCTTCCAGAAGTCAAGGCATTGGTGGAATCACATATCAGGGCCAGAATCTTCTCGCTGCATATTTCCTCCCACAATTCCTCTTCGAAGGACTCGCCAACAATCGGTTCATGATCTAACTTGAAATCACCGGTATGAATAATTCGTCCATTGGGTGTATCAATGAGCAGGCTGGAGGATTCCGGTATTGAATGGGATATGGGTACATAGGAAACTTCAAATGGACCAGCCGTAATTTTATCCGGATAGATATCAACCGTGTGAAACCGACTTTGATTGCCTCCATATTCATCAATCCGATCCAAGGCAATTTGCCTGGAAAATTCACGGGCATAGACTGGTACATCCAATTCATTGGTCAAAAAGGAGATGGCACCCAAATGATCCAAATGACCATGGGTTATGAAAATTGCCTCCACCCGGGATTTTCTCTCGACCAGCCAGGAAAAATCAGGGATTATAAGGTCCACACCCGGTGCCGTTGCCATGTCGGGAAACAAGACACCCGCATCCACTACAATGAACTGTTCCCTGTCTTTGGGACCATACCCGTAGACATACATGTTCATGCCAATTTCACCGGCACCTCCAAAGGGAAGGTATATCAATCTATGCTTGGTCATTCGTTCCAATGGCATTATAGTTGTAGATAACTGCAAGACCATGAATGGTCAGGTCTGCATCCAACTTGTCAAAAAGGTGATCGGCCCGGGCCAGGATCTTGGAATAACCACCTGTCCCGACAACTTTCAAATCCCGTCCCTGCTCACCCTGAATTCTTCTGCATATACCCTCGACAAGACTCACATAGCCCCAGAAAATGCCCGAATGCATGCAATCAAGTGTGTTTTTTCCAATGATCGCCGGAGGTATTTCAACACCCACATGCGGGAGTGCAGCGGCAGCTTCATGGAGAGCACGAAGTGAAAGATCAATTCCTGGGGAGATGACTCCTCCGATATAGGCCCCATCATTGTCAACAACATCAAATGTGGTGGCTGTTCCAAAATCAACAACAATCAAATCGCCACCAAACTGATCAAAGGCCGAGACGGTGTTCACAAGCCGATCCGTGCCTACATGAACACCCGAATCAATCCTGACTTCCACCGGCAGACGACAATTGCCGGTCCCTACCATGATGGGTTCCGTATGAAAATACTTTTGACATAGTTGTTCAAGGTTGAACAAGACCCCCGGAACAACGGAAGAGATGATGACCGCTTCAATGTCCCGTATGCTTGCCTTTAATCCGATGAGGGGTTCCAACCAGACATAATATTCATCACTTGTTCTGGCGGTATAGGTGGAGCAGCGCCAACTTTCCAGGGTTGTGCTTCCCTCTACAATCGCAAATACGGTGTTTGTGTTTCCTACATCAATTGCCAACAACATCTTTCGAATCCTCAAAAAACATATCACCTGCCGAGAAATGCCTGATACCATCCGGGGTCACAACGATAGCCCTTCCATCATGGTCAATGCCTTCGAATATTCCCCTTGTTTCAACCTTGCCATGTCTGAAGAAAATCCATTTTCCCAAATCAAACGCCCTTTCAAGCCATAATTCACGAATACGCCAAAATCCATAAGAATGATAGACCTTCTCGTATTTATTTACTTTTTGAATCAACCCGTGCAGGAATTCCCTGCTGGAAATATCACAACCTGTCATTTGTGCAATACTACCCGGATCATATTTCCTGGCGGGTAAATCTTCCAGGGCCGGAACCTCATGGAGATTGACACCAAATCCAGTAATCAAATAATTCTCATCCGACTGCCGGTTATTTTCCAACAGGATACCCGCAACCTTCTTTCTGGCCAAAATAACATCATTGGGCCATTTCAAATAAAAATCATGCTTGAATTCGGTAAAGACACACAGTGTTTCATGAAGAGCCAATCCGGCCAGAAATGATCTCAGGGGAATGTAACGCAAGGGTTCACTGGGTTTTTGAAGGTGGGTTGCAAAAAAATTTTTTGAACCGGAATGCCAGTTTCGGCCTGATCTGCCTCGACCCCTCGTTTGGGTTTTCGTCCAAATCCAAAGGGGCTTGGTAAATTCTGAAATATGCCTTGCTGCTTCCGAATTGGTACTTTCCAATCTTTCAAAACTAAGAATTTCGCAATTTCTCTCCAAATCATTTTCCTAGTTGAACAACATGCCTGTTGCTGCCTGACTGAAATCGATGATTCCAAACAGGTTGGCCACACCAACGATTACAAAGACACCTGAAAGTACCAGTGTAATCAGTGATGTCCTGGTCATGTCATCATCAAGACTTTCACCCTCTTCACCAAAATACATCAAATACACAAGGCGCAGATAGTAATAGGCACCAATCACCGAAGCTATGGCCCCGCCAAGTGCCAACCAATACATGCCAACCTCGATTACGGCCAGAAAGACATAGAGTTTGGCGAAGAAACCAATCAGGGGAACAATCCCGGCCAGCGAAAACATTAACAGCAATAGAGAAAAGGCCTGAATCGGAGCCTGCCTGGAGTACATGCCAAGCGAGTATATGTCGGATACGGGTCGGCCGCCCTTGCGCATCGAAAGAATGAAGGCAAAGGTGCCCAAATTCATGATCGTGTAGATCACCATGTAAATCAGCATGGCCTGAAATCCCTTTTCCGTTCCCGATGCAATCCCCATGAGGGCATACCCCATATGGGCAATGGAGGAATAGGCCATCAGACGCTTGATGTCAATCTGACCAATGGCTGCTATGGAGCCCAGGAACATGGATACAAAGGCAATTCCGCCAACGATCAGTTGCCAATCATCGGCAACCGGGCCAAAGGCTTCCATCAACAACCTGGCAAAAAGGATCATGGCAGCAACCTTGGGTGCCGTGGCCAGGAAGAGGGTGACAGGTGTCGGTGACCCTTCGTATACATCCGGTGCCCACATGTGGAAGGGTGCTGCCGAAACCTTGAAGGCCAATCCCACGATCAGGAAGGCCAATCCAAACAGTAATCCAACCGATGTTTCACCGTCTGATATGGCCTCCGATATACCACTCATCAACGTTGTTCCGGAGAAACCGTAGGTAAGGGAAGCACCATACAGAAGCAGGCCCGAAGACAATGCCCCCAGAACAAAATACTTCAAGCCCGCCTCGGTTGATTTCGAGTGGTTCCGATGGAATGCGGCAAGCACATAGAGTGACAGCGATTGCAACTCAATGCCCATATACAAAACCATCAAGCCTTGCGCCGAAACCATGATCATCATTCCCAGAACGGCAAATACCACCAGTATCGGGAATTCGAACTTGAGAATCCTTTCCTTCTCAAGGTAATCCCGGCTCAACAGGAGAACCACTGCCGAGGACAGGGCAATGACCACTTTAGCAAATCGTGAGAAACCGTCATCGACAAAGGCCCCTCCAAAGGCCTGTTTCGTTCCTGTGGTTGCCAGGCCAATCCAAAGGCTCAGACCTACCAGAAAAATGCTCGTCAGCCATACCAGCGCCGTTCCAGTCTTCTGGGTATTGGAGAAGACAGCCCAGATCAAGGCAGCCAAACCGTAGGTTGCCAGTACCAGTTCAGGTAGTATCGTTGTCAGATCACTTGGAAACATATCAATAAACCAAGACTATAAATCCATCATTTCGGCAGGGAGGCAAGGACATGATTTTTCAATTCCATGACTGCAGGACCGGTGATGTCGGTAACCAGGGAGGGATAAACGCCCAAAAGCAGAGTCATGATGATCAAGGGCGCAAATACGAGTTTCTCCCTGCTGCTCAAATCCCGAACCCCAGCCAGGGAGGCCTTGACCAGATCACCAAGCACAACCCGCCTGAATACCCACAAGGCATAAGCGGCTGAGAGTATGACTCCAGTCGTGGCAAAAAAGGCAGCCCAGGTATTGACCTGAAAGATTCCTGTCAAGGTCAAAAATTCACCAACAAAACCACTTGTACCGGGAAGACCAACATTGGCAAGGGTGAAGAACATGAAACCAAGGGCATAAACAGGCATTTTAATTACCAGTCCGCCATAATCAGCTATCTGTCTGGTATGCATCTGGTCGTAAACAACACCGACACAGAGGAACAGGGCACCGGAAATCAACCCGTGTGACAGCATCTGGAAGATGGCTCCTTCCAGTCCCTGATGGGTAAACGAGAAAATTCCGATGGTGACAAACCCCATATGGGCAACGGACGAATAGGCAATCAGTTTTTTGATATCCTCCTGCATCATCGCAACCAGCGAGGTGTAGATGATGGCAATGACACTGAGCCAAATCACGAAATCAGCGAAAATCTCCGAAGCGATGGGAAACATGGGCAGACTGAATCGAAGAAAGCCATAGCCACCCATTTTCAGAAGGATTGCAGCCAGAATGACCGATCCTCCGGTTGGTGCCTCGACATGGGCATCCGGCAACCAGGTATGAAAGGGCCACATCGGCAATTTGACTGCAAAGGAAGCAAAAAAGGCCAGCCACAACAGGGACTGGATGCCACCAATCAGGTCCCAGCCCGGAAACGGGAGGGGCAAATGGGAAAATTCGTGGGTAAGGAGTACCTCGATGTCAGTGGTTCCGGCATCAACCCACATGTAGATCATTGCGATAAGCATCAGGATGGAACCAAGAAGCGTATACAGGAAAAACTTGAAGGTTGCATAGAGTTTCCGCTCTCCGCCCCAGATGCCTATAATCAGGAACATGGGGATCAGGCCGGCTTCAAAGAAAAAGTAGAACAGGACCAGATCAAGGGAACAAAATACCCCGATCATGAATGTTTCCAACACCAGAAAGGAAATCATGAATTCCTTGATTCGATGCTCCACCTTCCAGCAGGCAAGCACTGTGATCGGCATCAGGAACGTTGTCAGGACAATGAACAGGACACTGATGCCATCAACCCCCAATTTGTATCTGAGGCCAAACAGCCAGGTGTATTCCTCAACAAATTGAAACCCTTCCACTTCAGGTTCAAAACCCAAAATCAGAAACAGTGAAATCAGAAACGTTGCACCTGTTGCCACCAGGGCCAAAAACTTGATGTTCTTGGCTGCGGTTGCTTCCTCCCCCCGAATGAAGAACATCATGATGAGGGCAGCGATAAAAGGGGTAAAGGTAATTACCGTAAGGAGGTTATTCATGTTCAATGACCTCCGAACAGTACAACATAGACAATTATTGCGCCCATCCCCAACACGATCATCAAGGCATAGTGGAATAGATAACCCGATTGCAACCTGACTGCCAATTGGGTCAATGCCGGTACACTGCGTTTGGCAACAAGATGCAAGACACCGTCAATGGTCTTGCCATCACCTACTTTCCACAGGAAGGTTCCCAACCACTTGGCCGGTCTGACCAGGGTTGTTTCGTAAATTTCATCAAAGTACCACTTGTTGAGAAGGAACAGGTAAAGGGGCCGTTGGGACCTCGCCAGGGCTGCAGGCAAATCCGGGGACTTGATATAAAACAGCCATGACAGACCAAATCCCAACAGCATGGCAACAAAAGGTGATGCCTTGACCCAACCAGGGACATGATGGGCATCATGAAGAACATGGTTGTCAGCCCCGACAAAAACCGAAGGTCCAAAGAAATCCTCGACATGATAACCAAAAAAATCTGGATACCACAGCATTCCGGCAAAGACTGATCCCAAAGCCAGAACGATCATGGGTATCAGCATTGACCAAGGGGATTCGTGAGCATGCGAATGGATCTCCCTGTTGCCTTTCTCTGCTCCAAAAAAGGTCATGAAAATCAGGCGCCAGGAGTAGAAACTTGTCATTGCGGCAGCAACCAGCAACAAAACGAACGCCATCAGACCTGTTTCACTGGCTGCAGCAAAGGTCGATTCAACTATGGCATCCTTGGAGAGGAAACCGGCAAAACCGATCTGGGTCAAGGGAACACCTAAACCCGTAATGGCCAATGTTCCGATCATCATGGTCCAGAAAGTAATCGGAATCCTTGATCGAAGTCCTCCATAGTTGCGCATGTCCTGTTCATGATGCATGGCATGGATTATGGAACCGGCACCCAAAAACAACAATGCCTTGAAGAAGGCGTGCGTAAACAGATGGAACATGGCAGCTTGGTATACACCTACACCGGCAGCAGCAAACATGTATCCCAACTGGGAACAGGTGGAATAGGCTATGACTCTTTTGATGTCATTCTGGACCAATCCCACACTGGCTGCAAAAAGAGCCGTGATGGCTCCTATGACAGTGATTAATGCCAGTGCAACGGGTGCGAATTCATAGAGTGGGGACATTCTGCAAACAAGGAAAACACCAGCCGTTACCATCGTGGCTGCATGGATCAATGCCGAGACTGGAGTCGGGCCCTCCATCGCATCCGGTAGCCAGGTATGCAGGAAAAGCTGGGCTGATTTGCCCGCGGCACCGACGAACAAAAGAATGCCGGCAAGCTCGGCGGCATTGACTTCCATCCACAGGAACCCGATGGTTCTTTGGGATAAGCTCTCGGCCTGGGCAAAAACATCATCAAGTAGAACCGAACCGGTAAGGGTGAACAGGGCAAATATGCCCAACGCCATCCCAAAATCACCAACCCTGTTGACGATAAAGGCCTTGATGGCTGCAGCATTGGCCGAGGGTTTGCGATAATAGAAACCGATGAGCAGATAGGAAGCGACGCCGACACCTTCCCAGCCAAAAAACAATTGTATCAGGTTGTTTGATGTAACCAGGGCCAGCATGGCAAAGGTGAAAAAGGAAAGATAGGCAAAGAAACGGGGTTTGTAACTCTCATTTTCCTTCCATTGTGGATCGCCGTGCATATATCCGATACTGTAGAGATGGACGAGGGCCGAAACAGTGGTTACCACGACCAGCATCACACAGGTCAAACGGTCCAGCCGTATCGACCAGTTGGATATGAAATTGTCACTTTCGATAAAGGTAAATATCTGGGTTATCTGGGTTTCGCCATTGAAGGTGAAGAACACAATCCAGCTCAACACAGCCGACAGAAACAACAGACCCGTGGCTGAAGAGATTGCTATTCTTTCACCATAGAGATGATGACCGAAACCACTTGTCAAGGCACCCAGCAAAGGGCTGAAGAGAATGATCAATTCCACTTTGCTACCCCTTCAACAGACTGACATCATCAACGGAAATAGACTTCCGGTTGCGGAAGAAACAGACCAGAATGGCCAAACCGATTGCCGCTTCGGCGGCGGCAACGGTCAAAACGAACATGGCGAATACCTGCCCAACCAAATCCTGGAGATGGACGGAAAATGATACCAGATTGATATTGACGGCCAGTAAAATCAATTCGATGGACATCAAGATGATGATCACATTCTTGCGATTGAGGAATATTCCGAATAGACCGGTCACAAAAAGGACTGCGGCAACGACAAGATAATGTTCAAGTCCGATCATGACAGCCCCTTTCCGGAAGGAACATCCTCAAGTGAAACGGACTTTGCGGAATCGCGATACATTTGTGAAACCACATCCTGTTTCTTGACACCCTCGCGTTTGCGGTGGGTAAGGACAATTGCCCCGATCATCGCAACCAGGAGAATCAAGCCGGCAATCTGAAAGAGAAAGACATATTCGGTATAAATCACATTGCCCAGCGCTTCGGTATTCTGAACATTGTCAGGCTCTATTGCCTGGCGCAGATCGGGAGCTATCCCCGAACTGTTCCACTCCGATAGTTCAATTCCCAGAATCATGACAAAGACTGCCCCAATCAGCAATCCCAAGGGTATGTATCGCGCCATACCAGCTTTCAGGGTTGCAAAATCAACGTCCAGCATCATCACCACAAACAGGAACAGGACTGCAACCGCACCGACATATACGATGATCAGAAGCATGGCTATGAATTCGGCTCCCTGAATGACAAACAATCCTGCTGCCGACAGGAATGCCAGGATCAGCCAAAGGACGGCATGAACAGGATTGCGAGAAAACACCACCATCAACCCCGATCCAATGACCAGCAGGGAAAAGAAATAGAATATCAACGTGAAAAGCACTGTTACTGTTTCCTATCTTCCCGGCCGGTATTGCAAAAAATGGCTTAATGCCTGAATGAGTGTCATTTGCATGGATAACCTTACCTGTATCTGGAATCCAGTTCGAGATTTCTGGCAATTTCAGCCTCCCACCGTTCACCGTTGGCCAGCAGTTTTTCCTTGTCATAAAACAACTCTTCCCTGGTTTCAGTGGAAAACTCGAAATTCGGTCCCTCGACAATGGCATCGACCGGACATGCCTCCTGACAAAACCCGCAATAGATGCACTTGGTCATGTCAATATCGTATCTGGTGGTTCGTCTTGAACCATCCTCTCGTGGTTCAGCATCAATGGTTATGGCCTGTGCCGGGCAAATGGCCTCACACAATTTACAGGCTATGCATCTCTCCTCGCCGTTGGGATACCTTCTCAGGGCATGCTCTCCCCTGAAACGCGGCGACAGTGCTCCTTTTTCATGCGGGTAATTCAGGGTAGCCTTGGAGGTGAAAAAATAATTCATGCCCTTCTTCATGCCACCCAGAAAATCACCCATGGCAACGTATCTGGCTGCTTTCTTGACCTGGTCTTTTTCAAACATTTATCATCCTCCTATGGCAAAACGGGCATAGGCTTCCCATCCAAGATGGGCAAAAAATCCCGAGACAGCGACCCAACCGAGTGAAACAGGTAAAATTACTTTCCAACCCAAGCGCATCAGCTGATCATATCTGTATCTTGGAACAATGGCCTTGACCATCGCAAACAGAAAAAAGAAAAAGGCCATTTTTCCTACCATCCACAAGGCACCGTCAGGCAGACCGGGTATGGGTGAAAGCCATCCGCCGAAAAACAGGATGGACATCAGTGCACACATCAGGAATATGGTGGCATACTCACCGATCATGAATAGCAAAAAGAGGGTTGATGAATACTCGACCTGGTAACCTGCCACAAGTTCGGATTCCGCTTCCGGCAAGTCAAATGGTGGTCTGTTGGTTTCGGCCAGGGCTGAGACAAAGAACAAGACGGCCATGGGAAGGTGTGGGAGCCAGTACCAGCTGAAAAATCCGTAATTGCCGTCCTGGGCCATGACGATGGCTGTGAGGTTCAGGGAACCCGTGGATACCAGAATGCCTATTATGATGAATCCAATCGATACCTCGTAGGAAATCATCTGGGCAGCAGACCGCAGGGCACCAAGAAAGGCATATTTGGAATTGGAAGCCCAACCGCCCATGATCACTCCATAGACTTCCAGCGAGGAAATGGCGAAAACATAAAGTATTCCCACATTGATGTTGGCCAGAACCCAGTTTTCGGCAAAGGGAATGACGGCCCAGGCCATGATTGCCAATACAAATGAAATCAGAGGGGCAATGATGAAGACCGACCGATCTGCCCCGGCTGGAATCACGACCTCCTTGAAGACATACTTCAAGAAATCTGCAAAAGATTGCAGCAATCCAAAGGGTCCGACTACATTCGGCCCTCGGCGCAATTGAACGGCAGCCCAGATTTTCCGGTCGGAATAGACCAGGAAAATAAGGGAAATCATTACAAATGCCAATACAGCAATGCACTGGGCGACAATGATGACAAAGGTCCCGAGATGTGAATCCCAAAATTCCAACATACCTGTTTACCCTTGCCTGTGGCCTGTATTCATAACATGGAGACTATGCTGCTTCATTCAATTCACCATCTCTAGTTCTGGATAAATAGGACAATTCCGCCATGACTGCCGATGCCCTGGCAATCGGATTGGTCAAATAAAAATCATTGATGACATTTTTGAATTCGGCATTGTCGGTCCGTGTCGTCACAATTGGCTGCAACTCATTTTCCCGAATCATGCCAATCTCCATCAGATGCGGAAACTCCTTAGCCATCTTCAACCTGAGCTGAATCTGGGAATTATATTCGAGTGGTATGCCCAGTTTCCCCGAGAGTGCCCTGATGATGGCCCAGTTTTCCTTGGCCTCCCCCACTGGAAAGGTGGCCTTCGAAGCAAGTTGGGGACGACCTTCGGTGTTGACAAAAATCCCTGCCTCCTCGGTGTAAGCGGCCGCAGGTAGAATTATGTCTGCCCGGTGAGCGCCCCGGTCTCCATGGCTGCCCTGATAAATGACCTTTGGACCAGATGGTATGTCAATCTCGTCAACTCCAAGATTGTAGATCACGCCGGCTCCATCCAATGCCTTGGCCATTCCACCTTCGGTTGCAAACCCAAGATCCATGGCGCCTACCCTGCCCGCTGCCGTGTGGAGAATCAGCAAACCTGCCCCCTTGTCAGCAAGATCCGTGGCTATGCACAGGGCAGCATTATCCAAGCTCTCATGCAATGCTCCCTGACCCAATATGATCAGGGTATCTGTCAGATCCACATCCGCCAGATTTTTGGCCAGCTTATGCAAGGATAGTAAATCGGTTCCATGATGTTTGTACTCATAGGCAAGGTCAACAGCTTCACCAACCAGTTCAACATGGCTTCCGGCCAACCAGGATGCTCTGATTCGTGCATTCAAAACGGGTGCTTCAAAACCGGGATTGGTTCCAATCATCAGAATTCTTCCGGCCGAATCAATATCCTCTATCCTCGATGTTCCAACATAGCCTGACCGGTTTCCGATTGGAAGCTCTACATTGTTCACCCGGCATTCCTTTTTACCCTTGAGGGAATCAGTCAATTGACCAAGGGCATAAACAGCTTCAACGGAAGCCAAATCACCTACCAGGGAGGTTACCTGTTTCGATCTGAGCAATGAGTCGGCCTCGGCAAGGGCCTGATCCCAGCTACATGCAACCAGCTTGCCATCCACCCTCATGAAAGGTCTGTCCAATCGCTGATTGGTCAATCCATCCCAGACAAATCTTGTTTTATCGCTGATCCATTCCTCGTTAACACCGTCATGGTTGCGGGGAAGAATTCTCATGACTCTTCGACCCTTAGAATCAACCCTGATATTGGAACCGAGTGCGTCCATGACATCAATTGATTCCACTTTTTCCAGTTCCCATGAACGAGCTGTGAAGGCATAGGGTTTTGAAGTCAGGGCCCCGACCGGGCATAGATCAATTATATTACCCTGCATGTTGGAATGCAGGGTTTGGTTGAGGTAACTGATGATTTCAGCATCCTCACCCCGGCCGGATTGACCCATCTGGGTAATACCAGCCACCTCGGTTGTAAACCGTACACATCTGGTACAGGAGATGCATCTGGTCATGTGGGTTTCGACCAGAGGGCCCAGATCCAGATCATCCACGGCTCTTTTGGCCTCCCGATAACGGCTGAAATCCATACCGTAGGCCACAGCCTGATCCTGCAAATCACACTCGCCGCCCTGATCACAGATGGGACAATCGAGAGGATGATTGATGAGAAGGAATTCCATGACGCCTTCTCGTGCCTGACGGGCCATTTCACTGCGTGTTCTGACTTCAGGTGGCGTTCCTTCAGGCCCAGGACGCAGGTCCTTTACCTGCATGGCACAGGATGCTGCAGGTTTGGGCGGGCCGCCGACAATCTCGACGAGGCACATCCGGCAATTACCGGCAATGGACAATCGTTCATGGTAACAAAATCTGGGAATTTCGATTCCCATCTGTTCACAAACCTGAATCAGGGTCATGTCACCCAACGCTTCGGTTTCAACACCATCAATAATTATTTTTCGCAGATCACTCATTGTCTCATCTATCGAATTACCAAACCCCAAAAGGCAGATTAATCAACTATCCTATTTTTCTTTTCATTATGCATCATGCCGACAACTTTGCCTGAAGAATTCTATCCTCAATCTCGTTTCTAAAATGTCTGATCAACCCCTGTACAGGCCAGGCTGCAGCATCTCCCAAGGCACAGATCGTATGTCCTTCAACCTGCTTGGTTATCTGGAGCAGGATATCGATTTCTTCAATATCCGCCTTGCCGCTGACGAATCTATCCATGACTCTCATCATCCAGCCCGCACCTTCCCTACAGGGCGTGCACTGGCCGCAACTTTCGTGCTTGTAGAATTTTGACAGACGCCAAATGGCCTTTATGATATCGGTTGATTGATCCATGACGATTACCGCTGCCGTACCCAGACCGGATTGATGATCTCGAAGCCAGTCAAAGTCCATGATGGCATCATCACAAAGAGATTTGGGAAGCAATGGAACGGACGCCCCCCCAGGAATGACAGCCTTGAGATTGTCCCAGCCGCCCCTTACACCGTCGCAGTGCTTGTCAATAAGTTCCCGCATCGAAATGGACATGGTCTCCTCGACCACACAGGGGGAATTTACATGGCCACTTATGGCAAATATCTTGGTACCGGTGTTGTTTTCCCTGCCGAATGAGGCAAACCAGGTTGCCCCCCTTCTCAGAATGGTTGGTACGACGGCAATCGATTCGACATTGTTGACCGTGGTTGGACATCCGTACAATCCACTTCCTGCTGGAAAGGGAGGCTTCATGCGGGGCATGCCCTTCTTGCCCTCAAGGCTTTCGAGGAGAGCCGTCTCCTCACCGCAGATGTAGGCACCAGCCCCATGGTGAAGGTACAAATCAAAGTCCCAACCCGAATTGCAGGCATTCCTGCCCAGAAGACCAGCATCATAAGCCTCGTCAACCGCTGCCTGGAGCAACTCTTTCTCGCGGATGTATTCGCCCCTGATATAGATGTATCCCACCTTCGAATTCATGGCAAAACCGGCAATCAGGCATCCCTCGATGAGCGTATGGGGGTCATGCCTCATTATTTCCCGATCCTTACAGGTTCCCGGTTCTGATTCATCGGCATTGACGACCAGATAATGCGGACGACCATCAGAGTTTTTGGGCATGAAACTCCACTTCAGGCCAGTCGGAAAACCTGCTCCTCCACGACCTCTGAGGCCGCTTTCCTTGACCTGGTTAACAATCCAATCCTGTCCCTTCTTGATCAACCCGGCCGTACCATCCCAATGACCTCTTTTTCGGGCACCGGCCAATGTGCAATCCCCCATGCCGTACAAATTGGTGAATATGCGGTCCTCATCAGCAAGCA
This sequence comes from Paracoccaceae bacterium, assembly GCA_026710155.1. GTDB lineage: Bacteria > Pseudomonadota > Alphaproteobacteria > Rhodobacterales > Rhodobacteraceae > MPNP01. The sequence continues at coordinate 9,674 of JAPORQ010000014.1, read as the reverse complement.
TCGTTCACTGATCTCCTTCCATTTGGGCCAAACTTACGGCAGGGCTGAATTTTGCCTTCCCATTCTCATATTCGGCAAGACATTTCACACCCGTTTGAGGTTCGGATGAAAATCGACCCTTTCTGGAACCGGGAATGGGTTTCCTGTTGGTAAAAAGATCATCAAGCAAGGCCTCAAAACTTTTCTGGGAAAGATCCTCATAGTAATCCTTGCCTATCTGGATCATGGGAGCATTGGCGCAGGCCCCCAAACATTCCACCTCCTCCCAGCTAAATCGTTCACAAGGTGAAAGTTGATGTGGCTTGGTGGCAATTCTCTCCTTGCAAACGGTGATCAGGTCCTCGGCGCCACAAATCATGCAGGAGGTGGTTCCACAAACCTGGATATGGGCAATCGTCCCGACCGGCTGCAATTGGAACATGAAATAAAATGTAGCCACCTCATAGGCCCGAATACGGGCCATGCCCAGCATGTCGGCAACATATTCGGTTGCCGGTTTGGTCAACCATCCTTCCTGCTCCTGGGCACGCCACAAGAGGGGAATGATAGCCGAAACCTGACGGCCTGAAGGATATTTGGCAATCTGGTCCCTGGCCCATTTCAGGTTTTCTTTCGAAAACTCGAAACCATCAGGCTGGGTATGATGAAATCGTCTTAACATAACTCAATGACTAATTTGATATTTACCTGTCAATCTCGCCGAATACCACATCAAGGGATCCGATTACAGCCGAAACATCAGCCAGCAAGTGTCCCTTGCAAAGCTGATCCATGGCTTGCAGATGGAGGAAACCGGGAGCCCTTATCTTGGCCCGGTAAGGTCGGTTTGAACCGTCTGAGACCAAATAGACACCAAATTCGCCCTTGGGTGCCTCGACTGCTGTGTAAACCTCGCCTTCGGGAACGTGAAATCCCTCGGTATACAGTTTGAAGTGATGAATCAGTGCTTCCATGGATTGTTTCATTTCACTTCTGGTGGGAGGTGAAATCTTGCCTCGCGCCAAGACATCACCACCGGTGCCTTCAAGTTTTTCAATGACCTGCCTGATGATCTTGATGCTTTCTTCCATCTCCTTCATTCGACAGAGATACCGATCATAGCAATCACCATTTTTTCCAATCGGAACAAGGAAATCCAGTTCATCATAGCATTCATAGGGTTGGGAGCGTCTCAGATCCCAGGCCATTCCGGACCCCCTGACCATCACCCCTGAAAATCCCCAATCCAGGGCTTCGGCTTGTGACACAATGGCTATGTCGACATTTCTTTGCTTGAAAATCCTGTTTTCCGTCAACAGTTCATCTATGTCATTGAGTTTTTGGGGAAACTCCTCGGACCATTGGTATATATCGGCAATCAATTCCGGTGGAAGATCCCGATGGACTCCTCCCGGACGGAAATAGGCCGAATGCAATCGCGCGCCACATGCCCGTTCGTAAAAGACCATTAGCTTTTCACGCTCTTCAAAGCCCCACAGTGGTGGTGTCAAGGCACCAACATCCATTGCCTGGGTCGTTACATTCAGGAGGTGATTGAGAATTCGTCCTATTTCGGAATAGAGAACCCTGATCAGTGATGCTCTTTTTGGTATTTCGGTTCCGGTCAGTTTTTCAATGGCGAGACACCAGGCATGCTCCTGATTCATTGGAGCAACATAATCCAGACGGTCAAAATAGGGCAGGTTTTGCAGGTAGGTCCTGCTTTCCATCAATTTTTCGGTACCCCGGTGCAATAGTCCGATATGTGGGTCACATCGGGTGACAACCTCACCATCCAACTCCAGCACCAGCCTTAACACGCCATGTGCTGCAGGATGCTGAGGGCCAAAATTGATATTGAAGTTTCGAACCTGACTGTCGGCCGTCATTTCGGTCAGCTTTTCCTCCCTAAGAAATTTTTCTTTCTGTAAATGGACATGGTTTATTTCCCTTCCTCACCGGAGCTCCCAGCGGTTGATTTTTGAATGACTTCCCCCATTCCTTCCCAAGGGCTTTCAAAATCGAAATCCCTGAATTCCTGAACCAATTCCACCGGTTCATAAACGACCTTCTTTTGAACCTCGTCATATCTGACTTCGTTAAACCCGGTCAGTGGGAAGTCCTTTCGAAGTGGATGACCCTTGAAACCATAATCCGTCAAAATTCTTCGCAGGTCCGGATGTCCGGCAAAGGGTATGCCATACATATCGAATACTTCCCTCTCAAACCAGTTGGCACTTGGAAAGAGGCCAACCAAAGTTGGCATCATTTCCTCTTCAGCCAAGGAGACCTTCACCCTTATCCTTTGATTCAGGTTCATTGACAAGAGATGGTAAACAACATCAAATCTTTTTTCTCGCCTCGGGTAATCCACTGCCGTAATATCAACCAGAGTTGTAAACTGACAATCGGAATTTTTCTTGAGGAAGTCGACAAGAACAGGTACTTTTGTTGCAAGTCCAGTGATGACAAGTTCTTGATGCTTGATTTCAACCAATTCAATTGAATCATGTTGTTCTTTCCGAACAATTTCACCGAGATGTGTAAGGTTTTTCGGGTACATGGTCAGAATCTTAACGAACAATCGTTCCGGTACGGCGAATTTTTCGCTGCAATTGCAAAATTCCATAGAGAAGAGCTTCCGCTGTTGGTGGACAACCTGGAACGTATACATCCACCGGCACAATCCTGTCGCATCCCCTGACGACGGAATAGCTGTAATGGTAATACCCCCCTCCATTGGCACAAGAACCCATGGAAATGACATATCTCGGTTCCGGCATCTGGTCGTATACCTTTCGCAGGGCCGGTGCCATCTTGTTGGTAAGTGTACCTGCTACAATCATCAGGTCCGACTGTCTTGGAGAGGCTCGCGGGGCAGTTCCAAATCTTTCGAGATCATAACGAGGCATGGAGGTGTGCATCATTTCCACGGCACAACAGGCCAAGCCAAAAGTCATCCAATGAAGGGATCCGGTACGTGCCCAGTTGATAACATCCTCGGCAGAGGTTAGTATAAACCCCTTGTCCTGTAATTCATTGCTGTGTACCTCCGTCATCGAGATTGCATTGGAAACTTGCTTTTCAGGTGTAGTCATCACTCCCATTCGAGTGCTCCTTTTTTCCATTCATAGACAAATCCTACGGTAAGCACACCAAGGAAGACCATCATTGACCAGAATCCAAAAGCTCCGTTATTGCTGAAAGAGGCAGCCCAGGGAAACAGAAAGGCTACTTCAAGGTCAAATATGATGAAAAGGATTGCAACCAGATAAAATCTTACATCAAATTTCATTCTGGAATCATCAAAGGCATTGAACCCGCATTCGTAGGTGGAAACCTTTTCGGGATCAGGACGATAAATGGCGATGACAACTGCAGACAACATGAGAATTACGCCAAGCCCGATGGTTATGCCCAGAAAAATCAATACCGCCAGATATTCTCTTAGAAATTCTTCCACCGGTTTTCCTCAACCTACAAAATGCTTCAATTTTATAACAACCATACCCATACCTAGATCACCGGAAAAGATATACTGATAAACCAACCTGTCCAAATCTCAAATGGCGTATGGCTGAAGCCAAATTGAAACTCGTTATTCAATAGTAGTTTGAAAGTAATTTTATTTAACAAAATAACAAGAAATACCAATCCAATCACAATCACATTGAATTTATTTGGCATATTCAATTTACTCGAACTGCTATACCCTTTGACATTTGACCATTTGATAATAATTCCTTTATTCTATCAAAAAATTTATCTAAACAGAAGATTTTTCTGGGTAATAATTTTTTGGAAAACAAATATATACTAGTATAATAAACATGATTTTCGGACAAATTAGATGGAAGATACTTACAAACTTTTGATTGTTGATGATGAACCAGACCTTGTACCTCTGGTTATGCAGAGATTTCGAAGAGAAATTCGCAAGAAGACCTACCAATTCGTTTTCGCTGAAAATGGTGTTGAAGCCTTGGATCTAATCTCGGCAGACCCTGAAATTGACATGGTTGTTTCCGATATTAATATGCCTCAAATGGATGGATTAACCCTTCTCAGGAAGATTCCTGAAGTAAATCCTGATTTGTGGGCAATAATCGTGTCTGCCTATGGTGATATGAAGAATATAAGGATGGCCATGAATGAGGGTGCTTTTGATTTTGTAGTCAAGCCCATTGATTTCGAGGATCTGAAGATAACCATCTCGAGAACGATCAATCACATCAATTTGTGGCGGGAGGCACAGGATTACAAGAAAAAACTGATTTTACTTGATCAGGAATTGCAAATCGCCAACAAGATGCAGCAATCAATTCTACCTTCAGTCCTTCCGGAAGGACCAAACTTCAAGATTTTTGGAACCATGAAACCTGCCAGAAATGTTGGTGGGGATTTTTTTGATACGGTAATGCTGCCCGATAACAAAATAGCTGTATCCATTGCAGACGTGTCTGATAAAGGTGTGCCAGCGGCCCTGTTCATGATGTCCAGTCGAACATTGCTCAAGGGCTCGGCAATTTCCAAAAGTGATCCCACAACTGTTCTTGAAGATGTCAATGCGATGCTTATTGAAGACAATGATGCCGGCATGTTTGTAACACTCATATATGGCGTGTTCAATATCGAAACCGGTTCCTTTGTTTTTGCCAACGGAGGCCACAATCCAGCTATCCTTGTAAAAGAGGATGGTAATGCAAAATACGTTGGCATGCCAGGTGGGATTGCTCTGGGCATGTTTCCTGGATTCAGTTTTGAAGACAAGGAGATCACCTTGGAGAAAGGTGATCAAATCATATTCTACACCGATGGTATAACCGAAGCCATGAATACTGATGGTGAGTTGTATGGTGAGGACAGATTAATCGAATTTGTCCAGAAAACCATCAAGGCTGGTGACAAGGATTTGGTTTCAAAATTGGTTGATTCTGTTGATGAATTTTCTAAGGGCATTCCACAGTCTGATGATATTACCTGTCTGGTCATCAGTTACGATGGACCAATGAAATACCAAGGGGCACTTCCTTGAGCAATGAATTGAACATGAATATCACAGACCCTGATGAAGGGCTGGTAAAGCTTCAGCAAGTTGTCGAGGATTTTTCAGATAGTCATGATTGGCCCGCTGAACTGAACTTCAAAATACAATTGATTTTGGAGGAGATTATATTGAATGCCCTATATTACGGCAATCCCGGGAATGAAACGAACGTTATTTTCAAATTGATTGACGATGGGCGTGATATTTCCATGGAAATAATTGATGATGGTAGGCCATTTGACCCGTTGAAAGAAGCTCCTGTTCCCAACACCGATGCAGAACTGGAAGACCGTTCCATTGGAGGTTTGGGGGTGCATTTGGTCAAATCAATGGTATCAGAAATTTCCTATGAAAGGAAAAACGATAGAAATACTCTTAGAATTTCCGTGGATAAATCTTGAGTGATTTACAAGATTGGGACTGAAAAAGCTTGTTAGTGTATCAGTCTGGAAATTGCAGAACTAAATTGCGAAGAAGCAGCCCCGTCTGTCACTGCGAGGAGGGTACTCTTCATGTCGGGAAGACCGACGACCCGGGTTCGATTCAAAGGGCGATTTACGAGTGGATGGGCATTCCACTACCGCCGGCCAAGGTCCGCAAGACCTGCGTCTGAGCAGACCGTTCATGTCCCGGGAAAGAGGATCCTCGCACCGGGGAAGGGTTCGGGTTGTAGTGCAACTCCGATTCTGCCCCCCCCTCCCCCTCAAGCGGGGAAATCGGCAACGAAGCACCTGAAGCTAAAGCTGGCTGTAGCGCTCGCAGTGAATGGTATGAGGGCAAAGGATTGTATCGGAGACTGCAAAGCATGGTCCTATAGCCTGTGAGACCGGCACTTCGGAAACAAGAGCCCATATCGTCAATAGATTATATCTAGAACTGAACGGCATAGATATCATAATACTGGATATAACGCATAACGGAATAGCTGTGCAGATGGGTTTATACGCATGGAGCGAGTCCTGTAACGCTCTATTGAAGAATGTGAAGTCGCACTGCCCGGGAAGAGACTATGAAAGTATTCAAGCCCCCCTTTTTCATGACATGATTTCATGTCCTTTTCGTTGTCCATTTATCCCGGTTGATATCCTGGCAAAAAATATGTTTCCAAATTGGCCCGATGTCCACACAGGGTCTTGCCTGTCCGTCAAGTTACCTCGTCAATCAACAAGCGGTTTAGCTGGCCGAACATCCCAGACTGGTCCGGTAACTATCGCCCAGGACATTGCCCAACACACCATTGCTTCTTCTTTGGCCGCACAGGCAGTCCCTAATGTCCTGCCGCGTGCTGGCAACCGCAAAGCATCCGAAACGGCCATCCTTGTCTGGCCTGCTTCCATCGGGGTTGAGATTCTGCTCCGCATTCGTATACTCGCCCCGCGTCTTGAAGCAGCGCCTTATCAAGGGGGTATTGGGAGCACTTACTCGATACAAGTCGATGAAATAACGTGTATTTTTCTCCAGGCTGGAAAATGTAAGGCTCTGTGAAGATATGGGGCTACTGCTCCTAACATTAAACCGACTTTCCTGCAACGCTGCTCCGTTCGGGTTCTTTTTCACCGATATTGCAACTAGAACAAACGTAGCTGTTCCTCCGCCTCTCCAATTGTTTATATTGTCAATTGTTATTTGTGGTACAGTAAATGTGAAACTGCTAGTTGATGTGGGCCTGGATCATCCCGGCAATGCAGCCGGCCTTATCTCCGACAAGCCTCCTTCCGTGCAGGCTTCCGCCCCGAAAGTTCCCGGAATAACCAGGTCCTGCGCCGATAACGGCCCGGCCAGTATGACCAGCAACAAGAGGGTTGTTAATTTATGAAGGGGGGGGGCGAGTCTCGTTGGTTGGTTTCATTGTTTCATTCCTACACAAATTCAATCGGTATTAATTCATTTGAGCAAGCTTCATCTTCCAAAAAAAAGGAATGCTTAACTTAATCCTTTGGTTCAATCAACTCATGCTGGAAATGGCACTTGACCTGTCAGAATGAATTGAAATGACCTTGTTGAATCCACTAATTTCAAAAACTTCCATGATTTGGTCCGACAGGGAACAAAGTGCGAGTTTCTGGCCTTTGGAATTGAGAGTTTTCGCGAGCAATAGTATAGCCCTCAAACCAGCGCTGCTGATATAGACCAAATCCTCCAAATCAATAATCAAGCTATTGACATCATCACTCAACTGTGATTTCAAATTTTCTTCAAAGTCCCTTGAATTGGTACCATCCAATCTGCCCAGCGGTTTTGAAATCAGGATGTTACCCTCTTTGGCGGCATTTATATCCATAAACTTATGACCCTTATTACTTAATACCTATCATTTATAGTAGGAATCCTTTGAAATTCATTAAAGAATAATAAAATAAATTTGCTTGATGTTCAATACCCTAATTGCAGATTCACCTCAATTTTCTTTATTCTGTTCAAGCACAATATTTTGAAGTCAAATATCATCAGCATTAGAACTCCATGATGGTTTCGTTCTCAAGAAAAATGAATTGATACCCTCTTTGGCTTCCTCACCTTCCCAGATTCTTATCAAGGCTTGCACGGTTTTCCTGATTTTTTCATCGGTTATTGGCTCCCCATAACCCCTCAATAATCTTTTGGTGGACCTGATTGCATCGGGTGAACCCTCAAGAAAACCTGTCGTTTTTTGAACAAGGGCGGATTCCAATGTGTCAAGGGATACGATTTCATCCACCAATCCAGCGAATTGGGCTTCCTCAACAGAAAAAATTCTGCCCGACAGCAGGAGCTTCCCACCTGCCTTGTTGCCAAGAACCCTATGTACATAGGGAGATATGGTAGCTGGTATCAGGCCCAACCTTACTTCCGAGAAACTGAACCATGTGTCCCTTGCCCCGATGACTTCATCAGACAGTACCACCAATCCCAAGCCCCCACCGAAGGCACCTCCCTGAACACCAGTTAGGACGGGAACACCTATGTCATACCACGCCTTGAGCATTCGGGCCAATTCCATAGCTTCCCGGGATTTTTCCTCAAGTGAATTTGTGGTCTGTTTCCTCATCCACTCAAGATCAGCCCCTGCACAGAAAAAACCACCCTCTCCAGTCAGGTTGACGACCCTGATTTCTTGATTCTTGTTTATGACTTCAGCTATTTCCCTTAGCCTTGCAATCATTTCGCCATTGAAGGCATTCCGCTTGTCTGGGCGATTGAGAACAACTTTGGCAACACCAGTTGGTTGAATCGTAAATCTCAAAGATTCCATGTTTAAAAATACCTAATTGTTTCAGTATTTCCACTATTCAGACAAGGGGCTTTTTTTGGCGAGATCCAACTTCTCCCTGACTTGCCTGGGATCCAAAACCCTGGCACCTAGTGATTCCACGATACTGACAGCCTTTTCGACCAGATGATGGTTTTTGGCAAGAACCCCCTTGCTCAAATATAGATTGTCTTCCAACCCCACGCGGGGATTGCCTCCTGCCAAAACGGCTGCAGCAACATATGGCATCTGGTTTCTACCAAGCGAAAAAGCCGAAAATGTCCATTTTTCAGGAACATTGTTAACCATTGCCATGAAAGTGTTCAAATCATCCGGTGCGCCCCAGTGCACTCCCATGCAGAGTTGTACCAGAGCAGGTTCCGGCAATATTCCCTTTTGGACCAATTTCTTGGCAAACCACAGATTGCCGGTATCAAAGGCCTCTATTTCCGGTTTCACTCCCATTTTGATCATCAATGAACACATCTTGTCAAGCATCCCCGGGTTATTGAGCATGACATAATCTGCTTCGGCAAAATTCATTGAACCACAATCGAGGGTACAAATTTCTGGCCGGCAAAGCCTGATATGTTCAACCCGGTCTTCAGCACTTGCCAAATCCGTACCTTCACCAAGAGGCAGGGGTGAATGTGGAGGACCCATAACCAAGTCTCCCCCCATCCCGGCAGTCAGATTCAACACAACATCCACATCCGAATCCCTGATCCGATCGGTAACCTCCCTGTAGTAATCAACCTTGCGGGATGGAATTCCGGTATCGGGTTCTCGAACATGGCAATGGACTATGGCTGCCCCGGCTTTTGCCGCCTCGATGGCACTATTTGCTATTTCCTTGGGCGATCTCGGTACAAATTCGCTTCTGTCCTGTGTATTTCCTGCCCCAGTAACAGCACAGGTAATGAAGACTTCCCGACTCATTTCCAACGGCATTGTCTTTCTCCTGCAGTTATCATCCCCAATATTTCAAAATGCACTTTTTCTACCTTTGGTTAACAATTTTTTTCATATGATACTTTTGTAAAAAAATAAATATTCGAACTGGAAAATTGTATTAGTCCTAACATCTTCTACAAACAATACGTTATCAGGCTGAAAAAAATACCATTTGTCTGGTAAAGATTAAACGTACTTTTGATGAAACGGCAGGAACATGAGTGTAAAAAATAGGGAATTATTGATTGAATTTCCCCATTTTCTTGTGGAGGCATCGTTGGTTTTCCGGCCATTTTGTGAAAAAACCTTCAACGCATGTTCCCCTGAAGTGCAATGGTATCCCCCCGAGGTGTCTAAACACCTCATTGTATTTTCGGTAAATGGGAAATTCAATCAAGTATATAATTCCCCATTATCCCAAAAATTTTCCTTATCCTATTTTGATCAAACCATTTGGGATTGACA
>JAPORQ010000067.1 GCA_026710155.1 Paracoccaceae bacterium | reverse complement strand
TATTCGTTATTGCAAATATAGTATTTAATTTTGTAGATTCAAGTATATAATCCCGATTGCTTTCCTTTGGCAGGCCGGGAGTAACTGCCCTTCGAGAATACCAGGATGTACTCATGTGTGTCTCGCAAGACCGGATTGGAAGCCGATTTCCAACTTCCCCATGCGCATGATGTTCCGGCACTAGCCGACTTGTCCCAAATAATCTCTCCCCGCATCAAATAGCCAATGTCGCGCATTTGCTGGGAGATCATGGCGTTCAAGGGCAGGTAGGGCTTGCGTCCAACATTCGCAACATTGATACAGGCACGGCCTCCCGGCACAAGCACGCGATAGACTTCGCTCCACACTGAAAACAGCAAATCAAGATATTCATCTTCCGCAAGATCGTCATCATAGTCCTTGCCGACATTGTAAGGTGGCGATGTCACCATTAGGTGAATACTGTTATCCGGGAGTTCCTCCATCACATTGCTGGAATGATGGTAGATACGATCAAGGGTATCGGGTGGGCATGGGTTTTCGTGATGAATTTTGACAGTTTTTTCTTTGCCCTCACCATTCCTGTACATTTTTCGATTGTAGAACTTGCTCGAATCATGTCCGACTCGGCTTGAAGTACCGAAAGCCTGCATTTCAGTTCGGTTCATTATTTACTCCATTACAGGCGGTCATTTCTTTTTCGTCCGAAGCAAAGAAGTGTTTTCAAAAATCTTGCTGTCAAACTCCATAACGATATCATGTCCCATTTTGTTATCAGATCGGAAAGCAAGATGCTGTTGTCTTGAGGATGCCAACGCATTTTCTCAAAAACCTCCATAACCTCGTTGCAATCATAAAATGCAACTCAAGCCTGTTTCAAGGATTCCGTAAATGGTAAAACACAAATGTTTTCTTTCCGGGTTTCGGATGAAATCCTGCATGAATTTTCAGCCAGTTTATAGATGGCATCAATTTTCTGTTTTTTCATGCCGGTAGGTGTATCCATTTTCTCGATAACACCCATCGTTTGGTTTACCATGACAACAACGGCAACAACACCCCACATCAGGGGCAGTTCGGAAAACCAACCCATCACAGCCACAATTCCCGAGGCAATTGACGGCCCCATCCAAGCGGCGATAACTCCACCTTCAAAGAAGGAAGCAAACCATTTGATTTCAAAATATTTTTGACCATTCGGGCAGTCTAATTCTACGATTCCAAAATGTCAAGTAATCTTTATAAACCCCTGATGGAAAGTCGTCACCTTTCCTTGACATATGGTTCTCCACCAGCCTTGGGTGGAATGGCCTTGCCAACCAGACCTGCCAGAATGACAATGGTCAGGATATATGGCAACGCCTGCATGAATTGAACAGGTATGGTTCCGACCCCCTCTATCGTGATATTTTGATACCGAATCGCAATTGCTTCCAGAAAACCGAACAACAGACAGGCGTAAAGGGCATAGGCAGGACGCCATTTGGCAAAAATCAAGGCAGCAAGGGCAATGAATCCCTTGCCAGCTGTCATGTCTCGGATGAAACCGGCGGCCATGCCCGTTGCCAGATAAGCACCTCCCAATCCACAAAGCAACCCGCAAATCAAAACGGCCCTGTACCTGAGGAAAGAAACTGAAACGCCCCCCGTATCAACCGCTTCGGGGTTTTCACCCACTGCTCTAAGCCTCAGTCCAAACCTTGTCTTGAACAACAACCACCAGGTCAAAGGTACAGTCAGCAATGCAACATAAACCAAAATGGTATGCCCCGAAAGAAGTTCACTGTAAATCGGTCCAAGAAAAGGAATCTTGCCTATCGATTCAGCAAAGGGAAACTCAATGGGCAGGAAGCGGCCATCACCTGAAAGGGATGGTGTTCTGCCACCCAAACGAAACCAATTCTGTCCGATCAATGCGGTCATTCCGGATGCCAGGAAGTTTATTGCCACTCCTGAGATCAATTGGTTGCCTTGAAAGGTGATTGAAGCAAACCCGTGAATGGCTGCCAATATCATGGAAGCAGTCAAACCCGCCATCAAACCCAGCCAAACCGATCCTGTCGCTGCAGCAACTGCTGCGGAAAAGAAAGCGGAAGCCAGCATTTTACCTTCCAGCCCAATATCAAAGATACCTGACCGTTCCGAAAACAATCCTGCCAGGCAGGCAAAAATGAGGGGTGCCGATAGCCTGAGCATCGAATCAAGAATCTGAATGATCGTCAGATAATCCATCAGTTTTGCTTCGCATTTAATTTCATGAAAATCCTCCCGATGGGAACCCGTACCAGATTTTCCAAGGCACCTGTGAATAGGATTACCAAGGCCTGTATAACAACAATCATTTCCCTTGAAACGGCGGGCATTTCAAATTCAAGTTCGGCACCCCCCTGGTAAAGGACTCCAAACAAGACGGCTGCCAGAAACACACCGAGCGGATGGGACCGTCCCATCAAGGCAGCGGCAATGCCCACAAATCCCGCACCCTGCACTGAATCAATCAACAGCCTTTCGGCTTCCCCCATGACTGAGTTGATGGACATCATTCCGGCAAGACCTCCGGATACAAGCATTGTAACCATGATGATCTTGAAGGGAGAGATACCTGCATAAACGGCAGCTGTCTCACTCCAGCCAAAAGCCCTTATCGCATATCCCATTCGGGTTCTCCAGATGAATAGCCAAATCAGGAAACAGGCCAACATAGCAAGAAGGAAAGTGACATTCAATGGTGGAGACTTGGGAAAAGCCATTCCGAACCAGCCAAAGATATCATGGGCTGAAGGGAGGTTCGAGCCTGCAACGAATTTAGCTGATTCCGGTGCCATTTGACCCTTGGGCTTAAGGACATGGACAAGCAAGTAAACCATCATGGAATAGGCAATGAAGTTGAACATGATCGTCGTGATGACGATATGGCTTCCACGCCTGGCCTGAAGATAGGCTGGAATTGCTGACCAAGCCGCCCCGAAAAGGGCCGCTGACATTATGGCAAACGGCAAGGCAATGGTCCAATGGGGCCAGTCAATGAACAAACAGACGAGTGCGGTACCAAGCCCACCAATCATGGCTTGTCCTTCTCCACCAATATTGAACATTCTGGCATGGAAGGCTACAGCAACGGCCAATCCGGTAAATATGAAATTCGTGGCATAATATAGGGTATAACCAAGCCCGTAAGCAGAGCCAAGGGACCCATTGATTATTATTTGCATGGCTCGAAAGGGGTTTTCGCCAATGTAGACAACCACCAGTCCTGAAATCATAAAGGCAAGAAACAGGTTGATGGCCGGAATAAGTACCAGATCGATCCATTTGGGTAAATTCTTCATGCTACCGATTCCATTGCCGGTTGTTCCTCAGGACCATCCTCGATGCCTGCCATGAGCAATCCAAGTTCCGACTCATTGGTTTCTTCCGTAATGCGTTCACCGATAATTTTTCCATCAAACAAGACTGCAACCCTGTCCGATAGTGAAAAGATCTCATCCAGTTCAACACTTACGAGAAGTATGGCAACTCCCTTGTTTCGCAGTTCAATGATTTTTTGGTGAATAAACTCGATAGCTCCAATATCCACACCCCTAGTTGGCTGACCAACGATCAGGACTTTCGGATTCTGTTCCAACTCTCGGGCCAGAACAATTTTTTGCTGATTCCCACCAGAAAAGTTTTTGACCAGATTATTGGGGGTAGGGGGGCGGATATCAAACTTGGCCATTTCCTGACGGGCAATTTCACGGGTTTTCCTATTATCCATCAATAGCCAGTTCTTGTTGAATTCATCATTGTGGTGATATCCGAACGCAATGTTTTCCCAGGCAAAAAAATCCAGGATCAAACCGAGTTTTTGCCTATCCTCGGGAACATGCGAAACACCATATTCCCGTCTTGACCTTGCATCTGAACCCTTATCGTGCAAGGGAATTTCCTCACCATCAATTTTCATGGTACCAGTTGCAGGTGATATGCCTCCCAAGGCTTCAAGAAGTTCTGTCTGGCCATTGCCTGCAACACCTGCAATGCCCAGTATTTCACCCTTTCTTACATGAAATGATACATTCTTCAGGGCTGTTACACCTCGTTTGTCCATGACACTGAGGTTATGGACCTCCAGCGATTTGCCTCCCACTTCTGTGGCGTCCTTTTCAATCCTGAGCAAAACGGATCTGCCAACCATTAATTCAGCCAACTCTTGGGGGGTGGTTTTACTTGTTTCCAGGGTGGCCGTCATTTCACCCCGCCTCATGACACTTACGGTGTCAGTGACCGACATGATTTCCTTCAGTTTGTGGGTAATCAAGATTATGGTCTTGCCTTCTTTGGAGAGGTTTCGCAGAATATTGAACAGATGATCTGCTTCGGCTGGTGTCAAAACCCCCGTTGGTTCATCCAAAATAAGTATGTCTGCCTGTCGATAAAGGGCTTTGAGTATTTCAACCCGCTGCTGATGTCCCACGGACAAGTCTTCAATCAGGGCATCCGGATCCACTTCAAGTGAATATGTGGATGCAAGTTCAGAAAGAAGTACCCTTGCATTGTTCAGGGCCGTGTTGATTAAAAAACTGTTTTCCATGCCCAGAATGACATTTTCCAGGACTGTAAAGTTTTCGACCAATTTGAAGTGTTGGTGAACCATGCCGATGCCGGCCTCGATTGCGACATGGCTATCAGTGATATTGATCTGCTTGCCATTAATATAGATTTCTCCCGAATCAGATTTGTAAAATCCGTAGAGAATAGACATCAGGGTCGATTTACCGGCACCATTTTCACCGACAATGCCGTGGATTGATCCCTTGCTGACTTTCAAATTTATATTTTTATTCGCCTGAACAGGACCAAAGGATTTCGAGATCCCCCTGAGTTCAATCATAGGTGCAGCACTGTCGTGCTGCACCTTTGTATCCATCACTGATACTCAAAAAATATTAGCTGGCCGGACAACTGTCATCGGTCGTGTAGTCATGGACAACAATGTCGCCATTGATTATTGAAGCCTTGGTTGCCTCAACCATTTCCAACACTTCAGCGGATATCAGGTCTTGATTGTTTTCATCCATGGCATACCCAACGCCATCTTCCTTAAGACCAAGAATCACAACGGTACCCGTTTGTAAATCCATTCCTTCTGTGAAAGAATTGTAGACAGCGACATCAACCCTTTTCAACATTGATGTTAAAACGGAGCCCGGATGAAGGTGATTTTGGTTGGCATCAACACCGATACCCAAAATACCACCGTCAGCAGCAGCTTGCAGTACACCAACACCAGTACCACCGGCAGCATGGTAAACAACATCGGCTCCAGAAGCTATCTGTGCCTTGGTCAATTCACCTCCCTTGACAGGATCATTCCAGGCAGATGGATCGTTACCGGTCATGTTTTGTATTACATTGATATCGGGATTTGCAGCCTTGACACCCTGAACATAACCACAACCAAACCTACGAATTAATGGAATATCCATGCCACCAACAAAACCGACTGTATCGGAAGTGGTGGTCATACCAGCGATTAGACCCACCAGATAGGATCCCTCATGTTCCTTGAACACGATTGATTTTACATTGGGTTGATCAACGACAAAGTCGATGAGGGCAAATTTGGTATCAGGAAAATCCGGGGCAACATTGTCAAGAACACTGCCGAATGAAAAACCAGTCATGACGATCGGGTTACTTCCTGCCTCGGCCAATCTTCGAAGCGCTTGTTCTCGCTGAGCTTCAGATTGAATTTCAATTTCTCGATACGATCCACCAGTCTCACTTTTCCATTTTTCGGCACCGTTCCAGGCACTTTCATTGTATGATTTGTCGAACTTACCGCCGATATCAAAAATGATTGCAGGTTCTGCAAATAGATTAATTCCCATGAACAATAGGGCAATTACGGAGGCAAATATTCCCTTGATGATTTTCATTTTATTTCTCTCCTATTAAGTAGAAACAACATTTAGATTCTAAATCGAATCTTAATTATCAAGATATTTAATTGCAAAGAAAATAGGGATTTAAAAACAATAAATACCCAAAAAAGGGGGGCTATAAAGATGGGTTGGCGGATGTGCGATTTTCCTCCCGACCCGAAACATCCCACCTGACGGAATCTGGGGATGTTGCGAACATCCGGACCGAAACCCGGTTGAATGAAAACCAAATTGCAATGACGGGGAAATACCCATTGCCTTGTCGCAACTTCGAAAATGCCCGCTGTCCTCGAACGGGTGTCCGTGCCCCATGCTGCACAGGCGCCGGGCGGTAAGGGGACATGCCATTCCGAGGCTTAGGAAGGTGGTTCCTGAAAGGCCGGCATTCAAGAAGGCCCCTTCAATTCCGGAACAGGCAGGGGCCATCGAAAGGCGGGGCGGATGGGAAGAACTGGTGAAGGAGCATGGGGCAGGGCAGATCCAGTCGAAACTTCTTGGTATAAACCAGATTGGAATCTCTGAATTGATCCATAATCATCAATCGAAACGAACAAGTTTGTGCCCCATTGTTCAATTTCATTCCTTTCCATGAAGGAATCAAAAAGTACTAATTTGACCATTGAGCTTTCTCCAAACTGATTAACT
The DNA here is from genome assembly GCA_026710155.1 of Paracoccaceae bacterium. Lineage (GTDB taxonomy): Bacteria > Pseudomonadota > Alphaproteobacteria > Rhodobacterales > Rhodobacteraceae > MPNP01. The sequence goes on along the minus strand of JAPORQ010000067.1, from coordinate 61,382 downwards.
TGCTAACGTTGGTATCAATACGAGGAGAACTGACATAAAATGGTTTGGGGGGTGGATGGTTTTGATTGGATTGTCTTGCTGAAATAATTGCCACGGAATGAGATGGAGTGTATTTTGGGGTAAGGCATTTGAGGCCAAACCGTGCGCTAATTTTTTCAGCGTCAAATCCGATGACGGAAAGGTTTTCGGTTGAAGGAATACTAAGTGTATCCAAGTTTGCGACAAAAGGTTGACTACTTGTATCCATCAGGGCAAAAAAATTATCCTTGACGGATTTGATCGTTATCAGAAGTGGTTCTCCATAGCCTAACGCCAGGGCAGTGAATTTGTCCACCCCAACAGCGGGAATGTCCAAGGATAGTGATAGACCCCTTGCTGCTGAAACTCCAACACGTATTCCATTGAAATTTCCAGGGCCAACACACACCCCAATCACTTTCATCCGATCCCAGGAAAGATTCCGGTCCTGAAACATCTCGTGAATAAGAGGAAACAACCTGTCGTTACCCTTTTTCTTGGGCTCCTTGACTTGAAGTATCAACTTATCATTTTGAAGTATTGTTACCCCAAGATGGGTATCAGAGGTATCAATCCCGATTACGAGATCTCGCTTACATGACTGGCCGGACTTCAACGACTTCAGGAATGTAATGTCTAAGCAGGTTTTCGATACCCATTTTCAGGGTAATCGTGGATGAAGGACAGCCGGCGCAAGCACCCTTCATGTGAAGATACACCACACCTCTTTCGAAACCATAAAAGGTAATATCGCCTCCATCCTGGGCCACAGCAGGTCTGACCCTGGTATCAAGCAATTCCTTGATTTGCTTGATTATGGGTGTATCCGGTGAATCTGGATCCTCCTGGACAGAGTTTTCCTGTTGTGAATTTTCCATCACGGGTAATCCAGCTTGGAAATGCTCCATTATCGTTCCCAAAATTGCCGGTTTAATATGTTCCCAATGTATGGAGTCATCTTTGGAGATGGAAATGAAATCACTTCCATAGAAAACCCTTGTTACTCCCCTAATGGAAAAAAACTTTCGAGCCAAACTGGAATGTTCGGCTGAATCCACATCGGGGAAATCCTCTGCACCATTCGGCAGTACATCTTCCCCAGGATAAAATTTGAGGGTAGCTGGATTTGGTGTCGCTTCTGTTTGTATGAACATTGAATTAAATCCATCTGGTTTTCTGGTAGCTGAATAAAATATAATGGAATTATTGCTGCCTGGCAAGAGTTTGATGTCTGAATCTGAGTACACCTACAGAATTTACCGTAGTTGTCTGCGTTTTCATCTCGTATTCTCAAATGGGAGGTAAGAATTATCGAAAGGTGAAATTTGTCGGTAGCATCGTTATGGGTATATATAATCGATGTAAAACTGTCTTATTTTAAAACTGGTAGTGGTTTTGCACTTTTGCGGCAGCAACTTTTGACAGTTTTAAGGGTACGGAAGGGTCAGCCAGAGAATTTATCTTTGCATGTCACTCTGCAAACCTCTTCAGAAGTTTTTTTATCTCGGCTTCAACCAATATGGGAAACTGAGAATGTTGTTGAGGAAGATCACACCAGATTTCGGGGATGCTGGCAAACTGCAGTTCCATTCCCGACTGCAAATATGGCTCAAGTAAAGAAAAATAGGGATCCTGATAATCGAAACTTGAAGATCCATCAGCAACTTTCTTCAATAAAACATACCAGCTGGCAACTGATTTGATGGTACAATCCGGAATGATACAACGCTCAAAACAGCCCGCAAGCGTGGGAAGCAGGAATTGCCTGAATTTACTGTATCCATCCATGGCTATTCGTGGTAGGCCATCGGCAATTTGCCAGTTTTGAAACCTTTCCTTGATAGAACTAGCATATGCCTTCAGGTCAATGGGGCCATTCTGGTCAAGTGTCGGAATAATCTCCATTTCCACAAGAAAATCAAAAAAAGTACTTAGTTCAGGATCAATTATAGCCTTGTCATAGGTATCAAAACCTTTGAGAGCCCCCAAATAGGCCACCCCCAAATGACTTCCATTCAATATTCTGATTTTGGCTTCCTCATAAGGTGAAACATCCTTTACAAAGGAGACACCTGACAGCTCCAGCTCAGGGCGTTGACCCCTGAAATCATCAGCTATTACCCATTGAATGAAATCCTCTGAATGGATGGTAAAATCGTTTATGACACCAAATTTTTTCTCGACTTCTTTGGAATAAAACTCATTGGGTTTGGGGGTAATTCTATCAACCATTGAACATGGAAAGGAAACATTATCCCGTATCCAGGTTTTAAGGTCTTTTTCTCCAAGTGTTTCAAGATACAGCTCAAGATTTTTTCTGAGCATATCACCGTTGCTTCTGAGATTGTCACAACATAAAACCGTAAGCGGTAAATTACCCTTGTCCTTCCTCCTGGTCAGGGCTTTCCTCAAGAATTCATATATCGTACCACCATCATCACCATTGAACATGTTATTGTTCAGAACATTGTCAATGTCCAATAACCCGTGTTCACCCAGAAAATATCCGCTTTCGGTTATTGTGGCTGAAATAACTTGGACTGACGGTCGCGCTACAATATCCTCTGCATCTTGTGGATACACTGTCCAGTCCAGGAAGGATTTATGGGAACGAACCAATTGGAAGCGAGACTCCGAGTCGGGAGCGAGCGTCTTTAGAAAATATTCACCTTCACGCTTTTTGAGTCTCATCAAATCAATGGAGGACTCTTTTCTCAAATTTATCCCCGCAATGGCCCAATCCAATTGTCCACTCATGTTCATGAAATTGTCTATGTAAACTGCCTGATGGGCTCGATGAAAGGAACCCACTCCAACATGAACAACACCAACAGATGTTTTTGTTCTGTCGTAATGGGTTCGGTAATAGCCCGGATCCTGGGTTTTAAAATTATGCTTATACATTGGTAAATTCTTATCTGGCCTAGATTGCCAATTCTTTTCTTGCCTCGCTTCGAAACACTCTTGGCTGGACCCCCTTGATACGTAAAAACTGGCGATTGAAATTTGCCAGATTTCGAAATCCCACATCGTAACAGATTGTCGAGATGTGTTCATTGGTTTCATATAACTTGGCACAGGCCTGACCAATCCGGATCCGGTTCAAAAAATCGGAATAATGATTGCCGGTCGTATTGAAAAAATGTCGTGAAAATGCGCTTTGGCTCATACAGGCCATCTCGGCCAATTGTGATAATTTTATATCTTCTTTGTAGTTGGCAATAATATACTCTATGACCTTGGCTATATTTGAATAGTTTTTAGTCCAGTTTTTGTTGATTAGTTGTGAAGCAGAGAGAATCTGGCTGGTTTTCCATTGACTTAGACAAAGCAGGAAATCCAAAAATAATATGATTTGCTTAAGACCCTTGGCATTTCTGATATCCTCAAACCTTTTGATTGATTCATCAAGTTTGAATCCTATGAATTCCACACCGCTTTCAGCCTTGGAAAGTAATAATAGCAACTCTCGAAACTCAGGGTAAGCCTCATTGGCCAATTGAATGCTGTCATGATTGAACTGGATTAGCATATCACGTAAATTTACTGGTTCAGAAAAATTATCATCAGTCACCCAATTATGAGGAAGTAATGGCCCGGTTAGGTAAAGTGATCCAGGTTCAAATCCACCTATATGGTCTCCAACAAAGGCCTTGCCCCTTGTATTGACGATCAGGTGAAGTTCATATTCCTCGTGGGAATGCCAACGGCAAAGGTCGGTAGGCCATCCATGTTCCAGGTATCTGATACTGTTCAGGGATCTGTCAACGATCTCCAATTCCGGACTGATAAGTGACATGACAACTCAGTTTAACACATTACCAAAGGTTTGAATTGACTTAAACCGGAAAAATTCTTCAGGAGGATTTGAAGCAAAGTGCTTAACTCCAGGTCGGTTGTCATTATTATTGATCCAGCATTTGCGAAATGCCCACATTCACATGATCCGATACCAAGAGAGGTACCAGTTATGAAAGTCATTTTCCCTGCAAGTGTGTCTGCAGTCATTTGACTGCCCCGAAAGTCAATCCCTGGACCAACTGTTTCTGGCAGAACCATCCGAAAACAACAATTGGTGCGCATGCCAAGGTTGAAACAGCAGAAAGTTTGGCCCAGAAAAGCCCTTCCGGACTGGAATATGAAGCCACAAGGGCAGTAAGAGTCCCCGCGTCCGAAGCTGTAAGGTTGATGGACCAAAAGGCTTCATTCCAGCATAATACAATACTGAGCAGGGCGGTGGATAATATTCCACCTCTGGTTAAAGGTATTAATAAAAGGGTGATTATATCAAGAGTTGAAGCACCGTCCATTCTGGCTGATTCCAGAATTTCCCTTGGTACTTCCTTGAAATAACTGAACAGCATCCAGATGATGATCGGAAGATTTATCATGGCGAAAATAATGATCAGGGCAGTCCTGGTATCCAGAAGACCTGCTTTTTGAACAAGAAGGTAGATCGGCATGAGAACACCGACTGCAGGAAGCATTTTGGTTGATAGCATCCACAGGAGAATGTCCTTGGTGAATCGGCTGGGCCAAAAGGCCATGGCGTAAGATGCTGGTATGCCTACCAGCAAAGCCAGTAAAGTTGCTCCAAAAGAAGTTGCAACGGAATTGATGGCGTAGGTAAAGTAGTCACTTCGTTCCTGGACCAGGATGAAGTTCTCAAGAGTTGGTTCAAAAAACAATAGCGGAGGTACGGAAATTGCCTGCAATTCTGTTTTGAAACTGGTTAAAACCAACCAGAAAATAGGGAAAAACATAATTATTCCCGCCAGCCAGGACAGCATTGCCCTGAGAGTATTATTTTGTTTGGCTGTAAGTCGCATTTATCCTAGACCACCAGGGTTTTTCCAACCACTCTGATCAGGAATATGGCAACGATATTGGCAAGGATGATGGCAAAGACCCCACCGGCAGAGGCCACTCCTGCATCAAACTGCAACAAGGCCTGCGAAAAAATGAGGAAAGCCATATTGGTGCTGTTGAATCCTGGTCCACCACCAGTGGTGACAAAAATCTCCGCAAAAATCGAAAGATGGAAAATGGTTTGTATCATTATGACAACTGCAATGGCTCTGCCAAGATGGGGTACGGTCATGTATCTGAACTTCTGCCAGGCATTTGCTCCATCGAGGGCAGCAGCTTCCAAAGGTTCCGGATCCTGGGATTGCAGGGAAGTCATGAAAATCAAAAAGGCAAATGGTATCCATTGCCAGCTGAGCATGATGACGATTGACCCAAGTGGAAAATTGGCAAGCCAATCAATGGGTTCCAGCCCCAAAAATGTCGAAACCACTGAAAATAGTCCATAGACAGGATTCATGAACATGTTTTTCCATAGGAGTGCATTGACCGTTGGCATAATGAAAAAGGGTGAAATCAGGAGCACCCTGACAATACCCCTTCCATGGAATTGAAAATTGACCAACACAGCAAGGGCCAAACCAACAACGACTGTTATGACGAGTATGGAAAGTACCAAAACCAGGGTGTTGATTACGGCTGATATGAAGCCAGGATCAGTAATGAAGAATTCATAATTTGATAACCCGATGAATCCGGTGCGTTCGGGATACAACAGATTGAATCGGATGGTGGAAAAATAGATGGTCATACTCAAGGGTACAATCATCCAAAGTAAAAGCAGGACTATACTTGGTGCCTGAAGGAAGGCGATAGTCCTGCGATTCATTTTTTATTCAGTTTTCTCTACAAAGTGCATCTGGAAATCGGATACATTAATAGTATCCGGCTTTCGACATTTCCCTGTCAGCAGCTTCCTGAGAATTGGCCAGGGCTTCCTCGGCAGTTATGTCACCAGCCAGTGCAGCACTGAATTGCTGTCCAACGGCAATGCCAATGGCCTGGAATTCAGGAATGGCAGCAAACTGGACACCGGTATATGGAGTTGGGTCCTGTGTACTGTTGGAAGGATTGGCCGACAGTATGGCAGTCAGCTCGGCTTCTGCGAAAATGGCAGCACTTTGGAAGTTTGGATTGTCATAAGTGCTCTGGCGGGTGCCCGTAGGAACTGATGCCCAACCATTTGTTTGTGCGACCAACTCAATGTACTCCTTGGAGGTAGCCCATTGAATGAACTTCTTGGCGTCCTCAGCTTGTTTGGTTCCAGCAGGAACGGCCAAAGCCCAGGCCCAGAGCCAGTTTGCTCCACGATGGGTAACTGCAACGGGTGCTTGAGCAAATGCAACATGATCTGCGACCTTTGATTGCCGGGGATCGGAGATGAAGGAAGCTGCAATTGTGGCATCAATCCACATTCCACATTTGCCTTCGTTGAACAATGCCAGGATTTCGTTAAAGCTATTTGCGCTTGAACCCGGAGGACCGTAATTGTTCATCAGGGTGAGATAGAAGTCGATGGCATGCCTCCAGGCGGCGCTGTCAAGTTGTGGCATCCAGTTTTCGTCAAACCAGCGTGCACCGAAGGAATTGGCCATGGTTGTGATGAATGCTGCGTTATCTCCCCAACCGGGTTTGCCCCTGAGGCAAATTCCATAAATACCTTCATCCTTGTTGGTTATGGCGGCAGCTACATCCTGGATGTGACCCCAGGTGGGATTGTCGGGAATGGTCATGCCAGCAGCATCTACCAAGTCCTTCCGATACATGATCATGGAACTTTCACCATAGAAGGGGGCGGCATACAGTTTGCCATCATGAGACAAACCACCTCGCATGGCAGGCAGAATATCATCAACATCATAAGAATCATCAAAAGTCAATTCTTCAAGCCAGCCCCTGCTACCCCAAATGGGTGCCTCATACATGCCAATGGTCATGACATCAAACTGTCCGCCCTTTGTTGTAATGTCAGTGGTAACCCTCTGCCTAAGGACACCCTCCTCAAGAGTTACCCAATTGACGGTAATTCCCGGGTGTGTTTCTTCAAATTTCCCTGTCAACTTCTGCATTTCAATCATGTGGCCGTTATTGACGGTGGCGATTGTCAACTCGCCGGCTGATAATGAACCGGCGGTCAGAGTGATAAGCAATAGGGAAAAAATTCTAAATAGTTTCATTTTAAACTCCCATAATAATTTTGGACAATAGGATTTATTTTTTGGAAATTTTGATTACCAATAGGAATTATTTTAATTCTGATACTATATTTTTAATTTCAACTCAGTTTTTCATAAATTTTATCAATTTATGTTATGTTATTTCAAAATAATCAAGGTTTTCACTCTGGGATAAGTTGCCTGTAGAATTATCCCTTGCTGAATTATTAGCAAGGGAATGGTGATTACTCCAACGGTGGTTTGGGAGTTGTTTTACTTGGTGAATCAAGCAATATTTCCTTGAAGGCATTCAGGGTTTTCCCAGAGGTTTGATGCAAGCAAATGAACTATTGCCATAATGGGCATTAGGAGGTTGTTGGTATTTCGGTCCAGGGTTAAAGACCACTTCAAATCGAAGCAACAATATACCAAAAAATCTTGATTCGATGCGATGATTGGGATAGAGGTTACGGCGGAGCATTCAAGTATTACCAAGTTAGTTGGCTTGAAGTAAGGTAAATGCTTTGAAAGATCACGGATTCGTTCGAAATAATTCAAATTTCTTGTGAATCCTTAAAATTATGGGGTACACATATTTTTCATTTGCTATTGTTTTTTTGTTGGATTGATTGGAGTTATGAATGGAATTAAAGGGTGATAGGGAGATCGCCGTACCGAGATCCCAGGTCTGGGAAGGATTGAATGATCCCGAGGTCCTGAAAGACAGTATTCCCGGATGCGAGGAATTTGACGGAAATATTGAAGAAGGATATCAAATCAAAGTAACCCAGAAAATCGGCCCGGTCAAGGCAACCTTCAGGGGACGTATTGATTTGGACGATATCAATCCGGAAAATAGTTATACCCTGAAGGGGGAAGCAAAGGCTGGTGCTGCCGGAATGGGCAGTGGAGTAGCCAGAGTCAAGCTCTCGGATATTGATTCAGGTACTTTCCTGGAATACGAAGTTGACGCCAAGCTTGGCGGAAAAATTGCCCAACTCGGTTCCAGATTGGTTGGAGGTGTTGCCAAGAAACTGGCTGACAAGTTCTTTACTAAATTCCAGGAAGTTGTTGAGGAAAAAAATACCCAAGAATAGTTGCAACTTAGTTTGGATTTGCATTCAGACAATCTTGGAACAGACCCTTTGAGCCCACTTCCAATATAGCTTTTTGGCTTTCCTAGCTACTGAACCTGCCTGATAGTACGTATCATCAAAGCGGGTAACAGGTACTACCTTGGCCATGTTCCCAGTGGTGAAAACTTCATCGGCATCGTGAAAATCCTCAAAGGTCAATACGGATTCCCTGACATCATGGCCTTCTTCCCTGAGAAGCGAGATTACCCTTTTTCTGGTAACCCCCGCCAGAAAGGTGCCATTTTCAATGGGTGTTTTCACAATTCCATCCTTGACCATGAAAACATTCGAAGTGGCTGTTTCTGCCACATTCCCCATGGCATCTGCCACCAGGGCATTGTCAAAACCCTTGGTCATGGCTTCACGAAGCATTCTGCCGTTGTTGGGATAGAGGCATCCCGCCTTGGCATTGACCAGGGCCGTAGCAAGTACCGGTCGATGGAACTGGGTGGTTGTCAGTGTTAAGGTTGCTTCATCGGGTGGCATTGGTATTTCTTCAAGACAAATGCAAAAACCGGTTGAACCCTCCTTGGGTATAACAGCCATATGCCCGCCATCAATAGCCCAATACATGGGCCTGATATAAACCGCAGAATCCTGTGGATAAAGTTTCAGGCCTTCGATTGCGATTTCATGAATTTCCTCTGGTGTTTTGGTTGGGGTTATTCCAAGGGCAATGGCAGAATTGTTGATCCGATGGCAATGAAAATCAAGATCAGGTGCTATACCAAAGGCATATCTGGCACCATCAAATACATTTGATCCCAACCATGCACCATGGTCGGCAGCCCGCATGACCAAACTGTTTTCATTGTGCCAAGTTCCATTGAAGTACGTTTTTATGTTGGTTCCAGCTACCATGGTCAAATCCTTATCAACTTTTTGTCTTCAAGCCAACTATCTCATAGGTTTTTCGAATGATTGGATCGGCTATTTTCCGGGCTTTCTCGGCGCCATTTTCCAATATCCTGTCCAACTCTATTCCATCACTCATCAGTTTGTTCACTTCGGAGGTGATCGGCGAAATGGTTTCCACCGCCAATTCCGCCAATTGGGGCTTGTAGTCTGAAAACATTTTTCCTTCAAACTGATTCAAAACCGCCTCTGGCGGTATTTCGGCAAGGGCGGAATATATATTGATCAGATTCTTGGCTTCCGGCCTGTTTTCAAGTTCTTCACTTGTACCGGGCAGCGGATACTGGTCGGTCTTGGCCTTCCTGATTTTTTTGGCAATCAAATCCTTGCCATCCGTTAGGTTGATGCGACTTAAATCGGAAGGATCCGATTTTGACATTTTCTTGGTGCCATCACGAAGACTCATGATTCTGGTGGCAGTACCTTCTATGATGGGTTCTATCACCGGAAAGAATTCAATCTCAAAATCATTGTTGAATTTGATTGCTATGTCCCTGGTCAGTTCAAGATGCTGCTTTTGATCGTCACCTACCGGAACATGGGTTGCATGATACAACAATATATCCGAAGCCATCAGGGTCGGATAGGCAAATAGGCCAACTGATGAATTCTCCCGATTGGAACCGGCCTTTTCCTTGAATTGTGTCATTCTGTTCAACCATCCCATACGGGCCACACAATTGAAAATCCAGGCGAGTTCGGCATGGGCGGAGACCAGACTCTGGTTGAAAAGTATCGATTTTTCCACATTTATTCCTGATGCCATAAAACAGGCAGTTGCATGTCTTATGGCATTTCTCAGTTCATTTGGTTCTTGCCAGACGGTTATTGCATGCAAATCGACAACACAGTAAACACAGTCTGTTCCTGCTTTCTGCAATTGGACAAAATTCTTCAGGGCACCGAGATAATTGGCAATGGTCAGTTGTCCACTGGGTTGAATTCCTGAAAAAACCCGCTTTTTGTCTATCGTGTTGCGCATTAAATTCTCAACTTGGTTATGAAAGAGTACCCTGTATTAATAATTTACATCCCTTGGAGTTTAAAGATTTGATTGAAGGATAGTATTGGGATGTTTCAAAAACTGCCAAAAAGCATCGTAATTCTTGCCACCATCATCGGAGGCATGGAGTTCCTTTTCAGCATGAGTGAGAGTGCGCCTGTATTTGGGCTGACCGGCGAGGATTTAAGGCTCGTTGCAATGAGGGATTTTGGCTTTTGGGATCAAATTTTCACAGCCCAGATTTCTACCTTCAACATTGTCAACAAGGAAAGCATGCGTCTATTCACCTATTCATTTATTCATGTTAATTTTGTTGCATCCATGTTCAGTGTTGTTTTTACTCTGGCATTTGGAAACCTTCTTGCCCGATATGCAAATGATCTGCAGATAATCACCTTCTATCTGATGTCCACATTTTTTGGCGCCTTGGCCTACGGACTTCTCCTTGATGATTCCTTTCCGCTGCTGGGTTCTTCACCTGGTTTTTTTGGATTTGTCGGTGGTTTTATATTTCTTCTGGCACTTCAGTATCTTGACGGCAAGAAAGATTTTGAAGGTTTTTTTGCTGTACCGGTCTTTTTGTTAAGTGCCCAGATTGGATTCCAATTGGTTTTCGGTGGACCCAATTATTGGATTGCAGATCTGATTGGTTTCATTACAGGTTTTTTACTTTTTCCCCTGCTTCAATTCGGCTTCATCAACACCTTGGAAATATTCAAAAGACTAGTCATCAAAATACTTTCCAGAAACTAGTCCCTGTTTCTTACCAATCCTTTCAACTGGTTCAAATCCCAGGTTCTCATGAGGAGGTGCGCCAAGCCGTACACTGCCAACCCTCCCAAGATCAAAATGGCTAGGCCAACATACCTAATGCCTGGTTGATAGAGCCAGGCGTCCAACATAAAATTTCCCAAGATCAAGGTGCTGCCCATGATTATGGATACAATGATGATTTTGGATAGATTTCTCCTGAGTTGACGGTCAAAAGTTCCGGCACCTTCATATTTGCGGGTACCGAATACCAGAAGTCCCAACATTGACCATCCTGCCAGGGTTGTACCCAAAGCCGATGCCAAAAAACCCAGTGTTGTTGCCAGCCCAATCGCAACAACAGCATTAACAAGCATGGATACCAAGGCAAAATTAAATGGTGTTCTGGTATTTTCCCTGGCAAAATAGATCGGCTGATAAACTTTTTGAAGTACAAAAGCAGGTAATCCAAAGGCATAAATTACGAGTGCTTGGGAAGTGAACAGGGCGTCACTTTGAGTAAAGGCACCTCTTTCAAATAAAATGCTGACTATTGGAAATGCCAACGTTATCAACGCAACGGTTGCAGGTATGGTGAGAGCCATGGCAGTTTCGGTTGCACGGTTAAAGGTATAGTTTCCTCCTACATCGTCTTCCCTAGCCAGTTTTTTTGAAAGTTCCGGCAACAACACTATACCAACGGCAATTCCCACTACCCCCAAGGGCAACTGGTATAGCCGGTCAGCATAACTCAACCATGCAACCGCCCCATCGGTAAAACTCGCTACCTGTCTGCCGATAAGAAGATTGACTTGGACAACACCACCGGTCAAGGCTGCGGGGGCTGCCAATATCATCAGTTTTTTTATTTCGGGTGAAAATTTTGGCAATTTCAGCCTTAGATTAAAACCTGCTTTCAGGACAGCAATCCAAACCAGAAAAAACTGTGCAATACCTGCAACCGGTACGGTCCAGGCAAGTGTCAAACCAATGTCCCACCCCAACCATTGTGAACTGAACAGGCCCAAGATAAAAAAGGCGTTCAACAGCACTGGAGCAGCTGCCGCTGCCACAAATCGTCCCAGTGAATTCAATAAACCTGACAGCAGGGCAGCGGCAGAAATGAACAGCACATAGGGAAAGGCAATCCTACCAAATAGAACAGCCAGATCAAATCTATCATCCCCGGAAAAACCGCTGGCAATCGCCAAAACAAGAAAGGGCATGAATAATTGTGCAAGGATGATAAGTCCCAAAAGAAAGGTAATTAAAACCGAAAAAGAATTTTCAGCAAACTCCCTTGCCTGGTCCCGATTATCCAGTTTTTTTGAAAACAAGGGTACAAAAGCAAGGTTTAAGGCACCTTCTGCAAAGATGCGGCGAAACATGTTGGGAAGGGTAAAGGCTATAAGAAATGCTTCTGCGAGTGGACCGGCACCCAGAAATGCTGCAAACAGAACATCTCTGCAAAACCCGAGGATTCGACTAATGAGGGTCCAAAAACCAACGGTAAAAATGTTTTTCAACAGTTTGAAGGGCCGAATCATTCCCAATCCCAAGAAATCGCTATGCAGAAATGATATTAAGAAGTGTAAACAATATTAATACCTGATCCGATAAATCATTGAAAGCATCAAGGGATTTATTTTAGAATTATATACTTGATTAGCATTAATTCCCTGCGCATTTGTAGCGAATGGATAGCGAACCGTCAAATTTTGCAAGCGCGAAGATATGACAGGTGCCAATTTGCCTTTATTGTTCTTATTCTGCAAAATAAAGCTCTTGTGTACACAAAAGTTGCCAATCCAAACAGCGTAAAATGATGTCTGGATTGTCAAATATTTTGAAATACTTTGCCAAGATACGTAAATAATTCAGTCTAAAGGAATATAAATTATGGCAACGATGAATGTTGCACTTCCCGAACCAATGAAATCTTGGGTTAAAGCACATCTGAAAAAAGAAGGCAGATTCAGTAACACGAGCGATTATATGCGTACCCCCATTCTTCGAGGTCAGGAGCGTAAAGAGGCAATTGATTCTTTACAGAAAGCAATCGACGAGGGTATTGACAGTGGTGATCCCAAACCATTCGACTTCAATGCATTCAAGGCGCGGATGAAGGAGCAATATTGCCACAATTAACCTAACCGACTACAGGTTAACACCCTTCACCCAAAATGATCTTGAAGATATCTGGCACTACACAGCTCACCGATGGTCAATGGAACAAGCCAATCGCTACTGTGATTTACTGGAAGACAACTTTCAATTCTTGGTGTCTATGCCCAAAATGGCATACGAACATAAAGAATTTAATCCACCAGTTCGTATTCATCCAAACTCGAAGCATCTGATCGTTTATCTTACAGAAGTGGATTACCTCACAAATCTTGCCTGTGCAAGGTGTGACAAGACTGACAAGCGGTCCTGAGGGCAATAGACGAAAAATATTTGATCGTGGGAGTTTCGAAATATACCGAGATCAGTTTTCAAGTGATTCTAATTGTGGGATGATAAGACTTCTGGGTGCCTTGTCAATAATCGTGGCACGTTGGTTTTCTATCTTGGCAATTGCCAGGGATCGTTCGGTTATTCCATTTCGGTTGAATTTGAAAGGGCCATTTGACCCGAAAAACTCTCCACCATTCAGAATCGAACTTCGAGAAATCACACCTGATCGATTTTCTGTCATTAATTCGTCAATGGCAATAATTCCGTCATACGGCAATCCGGCCAGGGGATGGGGGGTTTCTTCATATTCATACTGAAAATTGTTGCTGAATATGGTACTTTGATTAGGATCCGGTATCGGGAAAATAGATCCCTGCAGCCCCTTTACTGAAAGCGCTACTTCAGGAATATCCCATCTTTCTATCCCAACAAGGATTATATCCTCGGGAATATTCCGATCATTTAGCAGTTCGGCAATGAGTGTGACGGCACCTGCGGTATTACCGGTCAGGAAAATGACCTCAGGTTCAAAGGCTTCGACAGCCAATACAATTTGCTCAACGGCATTTAAACTACCCGGCTGGGAGAGTTCATAACCGATTGTTTGAACGATATCAAATCCGGCTTTTGTAGTTGCTTCCATCAACGCATCCATGCCTCTGGAATCGGAACGGGAGTCAGAGCTGACTATTATGCCGCTGACCTTGCCCTGAGAACTGACGTATTGCACCATCCTGTTGGCGGAGTCTTCAAATGATTGGCCCAGAATGAATATATTTCCACCTGCCACCATGGCATCGTTTGAAAAACTCAGAACAGGTACTCCACTGATATTAACCAACGGTGCTATGGCTCTGGTTGAATCAGAAAACAATGGGCCGAGAATGACACTATTACCATCTCCAATGGCTCGGCTTGCAGCCTGGAAAGCTCCTTCAGGCGTTCCCTGGGTATCATAAGTGGTCAGTTCAAGGGAAGAAGATTCAATTCTTGTTAAGGCAAGTTGTGCACTTTTTTCAAGATTCATCGCAAGTTGATCTATGCCTTGCTCTTCCGAACCGAGGGGAATCAATAGGGCAACCTTGGTTGAAGTGTTGCTTGTTTGAACTTTTGGAACAGGTTCATCGGGAACATCGGTTTCAACACAACCAAATAGAATGATGGTAAGCAATGAAAGCGAGATAAACATCCGCAATCTTGTGGTAAGTTCCTGCATTTTTTCTACTCTAACGGAATTGATCATTATACCATGGGATCAAAAATGGATTAAGCCGATAATCTACAATGTAATTAGATTTTGCCATGATTTAAACCTCGGAAGGTATGGTTGACAATTTGAGCAACACCTTCCTTGATGTTTTCTTGATAAGATGGTTTACTTTGATATTTGGTAAGATAATTTCTAATTCCTACACTGGTGAATTTTATGAATACGTTACCCTGCGGATTATATCTGGTATCCACCCCAATTGGAAATGCCAGGGATATAACACTCAGGGCACTTGATGTTCTGAAGGAAGCTGAAGTGTTAATCGCAGAAGATACTCGTACATTAAAGCGATTACTGACAATTCATAACATTTCAAGACCCTTGGTCGATATCATGTCCTATCATGATTTCAGCAAGCCAAAACGCCTTGAATCCATTATGAGGTATCTGGAATCCGGTAAAAGTATGGCTCTGGTTTCGGAGGCGGGTACTCCATTGGTTTCCGATCCCGGTTTCAAATTGGTCAAGGGGGCGATTGAAAAAGGGATCAATGTAATACCGGTTCCGGGCCCATCGGCATTGCTTGCAGCACTCACCGTATCTGGTATTGAACCAGACAGGTTTGTCTATTTGGGCTTTCTTCCTCAAGCAAGAGGTGCAAGGAAAAAGATCCTTGAGGAATACAGGTCTGTGCAAGCTACTTTAATCGTCTTTGAATCACCCAACAGATTGGCAAGTTCGCTTGCAGATTTGCAGGAAGTTTTGGGTAGGGAAAGAATGGCTTCCATTTGTCGCGAAATGACAAAAAGATTTGAAGAGGTCAGGAGAGGTTCCCTATGTGACTTGAAAAAGCACTGCATACAAGAAAGGCTCAAGGGTGAAATGGTAATTGTTGTCGAACGAGATAGGACCGGAAAACCTGAAATGGATATTACAGACATCCTTTCACAAGCATTGGGAAATAAAAGTGTAAAGGATGCTGTTTTGGAAGTATCCGGAATATTTAATCTGCCCCGAAAGGAAGTTTACAGTTTGGCATTGAAACTTTCCGCCAATCGGGAATAGGTAGGTATTGTTGTGACTGAAATGATAACAAAACCCATGTCGGCCATACCAGAAAAATGGACCTTGATAAATGATGATTAAAGTTGCTTTTCAGATGGATCATATGGGATCCATAGATATTCATGGAGACAGCAGTTTCCGGCTGGCCCTGGAGGCTCAAAGCAGGGGATATGAGTTGTTCTACTATCTTCCAACCGATTTGTACTACCGTGAAGGGAATGTGATTGCCGAGGGGCATTCCCTACAAGTCAGCAGGGACGCCAACAACTATTACAAGCTAGGTCAAAGGAGGGAAATAAACCTCAAGGAAATGGATGTGGTCTGGCTTCGTCAGGATCCACCCTTTGACATGTCATATATTACAACGACCCATCTACTGGAATTGATAATGGATGATACCATGGTCGTGAACAATCCTTTCTGGGTCAGGAATTTCCCTGAGAAACTTATCGCACTCAATTTTTCCGACATCATACCGGCCACCCTGATAACGAGGAATATTTCACAGGTGAGGAAGTTCCGGAACAATCATGGTGATGTGATCATCAAGCCCCTTTTTGGCAACGGTGGAGCAGGTATTTTTAAGATTGCCGCCAATGACGGCAATTTGAATTCACTCTGTGAAATGTTTTTCCAAAGCAGCAGGGAACCGATAATTGTCCAAGAGTATCTGCCCGCAATTTCGGAGGGTGACAAGCGGGTTATTCTAGTTGACGGTAAACCGGTTGGTGCCATAAACCGCATGCCAATGAAAGGTGAAACCCGATCAAATCTGCATGTTGGCGGTACTGCCAATCCATGTGAACTAACGGAAAATGATTACCTGATCTGTTCCAGGATCGAGAGCATATTGTCCGAAAATGGATTGATCTTCACCGGAATAGACATCATCGGTGACAAGTTGACCGAAATCAATTTGACTTCACCTACTGGGATAGTCGAACTGGAAAGATTCAATGGGGTAAACGTTGCCAGTTTGATCTGGGATTCCATTGTGGATAAAATCCAACCTCAAAATTAAGCCCTTGGGATCATTCAGAGAGCTTGTTACTGAAATCAAGTTCCAGCTTGCTGTTTCGCTCAGTTACCTTCGTGAGGGACAGATTGTGGATTCTTCGATGCAATACCTGAAGGGTGGACACACCCAATACGCGTTGAATCTGGGTCAAGATGACTGCGTAATGTGCTACAAAAACCAAATCATTTTTGGGGTATAGTCGGGTAATTCTATCCACAACCTCATTGACCCGGTGAGAAAGATCATTCCAACTTTCTCCTTCTGGTGCCTTGATACCCCCGGGTTTTTCCCAGAAATCAATTGCCAAAACCTTGTCGATCTCGGAAACTTCCTGATGGGTTTTCCCCTCCCATCTTCCAAAATGCAATTCCCTCAGATTTTTTTCGTTAGGCAGTCTTGTTCGATTTCCTTGAATTGCATCGGCGGTCAGACTTGCTCTTTTTAAATCAGAGGCAATGATCAAGGCCCTGTCGGGCAGGGTTTCATTGAGCCATGAAAGGTTTTGTCTGTCGGACAGATCCACTCCAACATCAGTCCAACCGTACAAACCCCTGGCATTGGTTGCGGCATGGCGAACCCAATAAAGGCTTCTGGTCATGAGGGTAAATGTCCTTTGATTGCCAAGGGAAGCCCTGCCGTAATCAGAATGGCCAGGTCGGATATTTCGGCAATTTTCCGGTTCAGGTCGCCGAGTTCCTTGACAAAAGCCCTGGTGGTTTTATCCATGGGAATGACGCCACTGCCCGATTCTACGGAAACAATCACTATATTGGCTCTGGAAGCAGCAAGGTTTGACAGGAAATTGTTCAGGTGCACTTCAAGGTCAACCTTCTTGTGAAGTAGATTCCCCAACCATGTGGACATGCATTCAAAAAGAATGATATCTCCCTTGCCAAACTTCAGAAAAACACTTCCATCAGTAAACGGATCCTCCAACAATTGCCAGTTTTCACCTCTTCTTTCCTGATGGTGCCTGATTTTTTCATTGAGTTCATCGTCCAGCGGCATTGCAGTGGCCAAATATGTTCTAGGCTTGTCCGAACGTTTGACAAAACCTTCAACCCAAAGGGACTTGCCGGATGAAATGCCACCTGTGACCAGGGTCAGTTTGGGAAATTCAGAATAGTTCTGCACGTTTCAAATATCCTTGTCAACGGCATGATTGCGGTTGCATTGGCAGTCAGGAGTTTCCTGGTTCAATTTCGAAGCAATGACAAAATCATGATCAGGGAATGTGACGCTTTTCAAAACCATGCTTTTCTCAATTCTTCATGGGAGAATTCGCAACCTCAATCAGGTCACATGAGTCCAGACAGTCGATGAAATATTGCAGATAAGGGGATTCAACAAACAGAAAATAACCTGATTCTGATTGTACAACCAGGGAGACCTTGCCAAAGACCATTGTGATACAGGATCTTGAAGTCAATTCGTTCATGATGCCTTGTGCCAAAACCATTCTTGTGGCAGAACCCTCAAGGTGAAGCTGTTTCCACTGAAAGTCGGCAGAAGAGATCATGAATCCCTTTTCAAACCAGCCATTCTCCACTTCAATTCTTTGCCTTGTGGACAGCAAACACTTTTTTGCACCTGTTGCAAGGGCAAAATCATCCTTGGCAATTCCATCCATACCCAGCAATGGAACATCCAGGTTAAGATGACTGAAAGCTCTGGACAGATTTCCCGATAGCAGGAGGTTTCCCCTCGGGGGCATCATGGTTAACCTGAACCCCTCCTTGGAGAAGATCACCCCCTCTTTTAAATCACGCCATTCCCAGTGCTTCTCATCCATTGAGCCGTTCTCCATCAATGTCAAAAAAACAGGGCGAACAAATCTTGCCTTGATGTACCTTGTCCCTGTTGAATATCCCGATCCCCTGTCCCATCCTAGCCAACCCGTTTTCACATAGTGCCAGGGCAATTGGCTGATTGAGGTTGGGGCTGAAGTAACTTGATGTGATGAATCCCAGTGATCGTCGTGGACCTTTTGCAGGTACAAGGTGGGCACCCGTAGGAAGAACGGGATGGTCATGATCAACCTTGATTCCAACCAGTTGTCTGCGGTCAGTTCTTTTTCCCTCGATTGAAAAGAGCGATCTCTTACCCAGAAATTCATCCTTACGTCTGTGCATTGGGCCAGAAATGCCCAAATCCTGGGGCATGGTTGATCCGTCGGTATCCTTGCCGACCAGTATATAACCTTTTTCAGCCCTCAACAATGCGGAGGCTTCGACACCGATAAAGGCCCCACCCATGTTGATGACGACAGGATAGACCTGTTCCAGCAAGTGTCCTACATGGCCAGCCGGTACGGAAATCTCATAGGATTGTTCACCAGTGAAACTGACTCTGGCTATTCTGTAATGCAAATCGCAGGAACCGGTTTCGATTACCGACATGTGGGGCATGGCGTCAATCCGGGAGTAATCCGGCAAGCCTGATAGCTTAAGTACTTCGGCAGCCATGGGGCCTGCAGCCGTCAGGGTCGCCCAGTTGTGGGTGGTGTCATGAACCGCCAAGATTGAATCACCAAACCTGTCCTGCCTGGCTTCCTCCAAATTGAGTCTGATAACTTCCACATGGGAACTGGAAGCAGATACGATATAACGATTGTCATCCAATTTCAGGACAATCCCATCGTCCAATATGATGCCCCCTTCGGTCAGCATGAAATTATACCTGATTTTACCAGATTTCAGATTTGAAACCCGTATATAAAAACAATAATCGAGAAGTTTGCCGGCGTCAGGTCCGATGACCTCGATTTTACCAAGGGGAGAGGCATCGAACAAAACAACCTTTTCTCTGGCAATTTTGGCCTCTGTCCTGGCAGCCTCAATCCCGTCCCCCTCCACATACTTTGAAGGTCGCAACCAACCGCCATATTCTCGAAAATCCGCACCAATGTCGCGGTGAAAAGGCTCAAGTTCCAAACGTTTCAGGGGATTGAACTTGGCACCATGTCTTTGCCCTGAAATGGTAGTGAGTGGTATGGGTACATAGGGCGGTCTGAACGTGGTTGTTCCAATTGCTTCTATTGGCTCACCGGAAAGATCTGAAAGGAGAAAAATTCCTGCCAGATTGGAGGTTTTTCCTTGGTCGGCTGCCATACCAAGGGTTGTATATCGCTTAAGATGTTCAACTTCGGAGTACCCCTCATCAAAGACATTTTCAACATCGGCAAGGGTTACATCATTAAAACAATCCACCCAAATTCGATCTGATCCGGTTCGGTTTGGTCGAAAGGGATAAAGGAAATGTATCTTGCCATTACCGGGCAACATTTCCTCGATGTTTTTGCCACCGCCAGCTCGATATCCATCGGCCAAAACGTCCATGAAATCAAATTTGCCATTGGCTGCACCAGCGGTTGCAACATGTTGAAGATTGTTTTCTGCAATCAGGGCATCAGACTTGGAATCCCATTTCAATTTCCCTCCGGCCTGCATCCATAAGTGAACAGAAGGTGTGAAGCCGCCCGATACAAGAAGGGTATCCGCTTCGAATTTTCGATTGACGGTCTTGATGAGCTCAATCTGTTTTGATCCCTGAACTTCCATCACCTGTTCGCTGGTTAATAGATCCACCCCTTCGGGCGGCATCTCCTGCGGATAATCCCTGGCATCAAGCAAGGTAACACTTGAACCGGCTTCAACAAATTTCCCTGCCAGAATGTAAGAGTAATCATTGCCAGTTGCGATGACAATTTTTTTACCGGGCACAACACCGAATTTTTCCAGATAGTGATAGGCTGCTTCGGCAGACATGATTCCCGGTAGATCGTTATTGATGAACCACAAGGGACGTTCAATGGCACCTGTTGCCAAAATCACCTTTTCCGATCTCAATCGCCAAAAGCGATCAGGTCCACTCCTTCTTTTTTCCCAGGCGGCAAAATGGTGGTGGTCAAAAACACCCCAGACAACCGTATTGTTTAGAATTCTGCCACCGGCAGACAATATCTTTGAACTGACCCTGTCAACCCACTCACGCCATGGCATATCAAAGGGAGCATTTCCTCGCCATTGCAGCGAACCGCCCAATTCCACGCCTTCATCAATCAACCAGACTGGAATGCCATCATCAGCTGCAGCTTCGGCAGCCGCCAGTCCGGCAGCACCTCCACCCACGACCAGCAAGGGACAGTGATGGGTGATTTTAGCCGTCATGTTCATTGGGTGATTTTCTGGATCAAGATGACCAATACCTGCCAATCTCCTGATCAAAGGCTCCCAAAACAACCAATTGGGTTGGATAAATGTCTTGTAGTAAAATCCTGGTGGAACGAATTTTCGCAGCAAATCCAATGAACCCAGCCAATCCTTCCGCGCGTTGGGCCATGAATTTGAGGATTTAAGCACAAGGTTGTCTGTCAATGGTATCAATGTCGCCCTGAGGTTGGGAGTTGTTTTGCCATTTCGGGTAGCATCCAAAAATATATTAGGCTCTTCATTGCCCATACCCCATATGCCCCTGGGGCGATGAAGCTT
The DNA here is from genome assembly GCA_026710155.1 of Paracoccaceae bacterium. Taxonomy (GTDB): domain Bacteria; phylum Pseudomonadota; class Alphaproteobacteria; order Rhodobacterales; family Rhodobacteraceae; genus MPNP01. The sequence continues at coordinate 40,298 of JAPORQ010000067.1, read as the reverse complement.
GAAACTTCTTCCGAAAACCCTTTCCCCTGATGCCAATAAGGCTGAAGCGACAGTATCACCCTTGAATCCAGTATAAACCCTGTTGTCAAGTTGGAAGGACAATGGGGAGTTTTTGTCAATGGAACCCCGTTCAGGTATCCTGAATCCGCTCATTTTCTGACAGCCTTGGTTAAATAATAGAATTTAATTCCACAAAAAATCATGGGTTTGAGTAAAATACCGACTTACCATAAAAACCTGGTGTGTTTATACCAAGACAAGGGAAAATTGAACCAAACTTTTAATGGTTGATGAAGTTCATCAGATCAACCACCTTAACATTCATTCGTTTATGATATATTTTGTAAGGGATGCAATAAGGGATAGGCAATGAAATGAATGATCGGAAAAAAATCCTGATGATTGTAGGCGGTGGGATTGCCTCCTATAAATCATTGGATTTCATCCGCAGGTTGAAGGAAAGAAACCTCGAAGTCAGAGGGATACTAACCAAGGCGGGAGAACATTTCATTACACCCTTGGCGGTTGCATCGCTCACTGGAAACAATGTTCCCACTGATCTGTTCGATCCCGAGAACGAAGCGCATTTCAGCCATATAGAATTGGCCCGTTGGGCAGACTTGATAGTCGTTGCTCCTGCAACAGCAGATTTTATGGCCAAGGCAGCCAACGGCCTGGCCAATGATTTAGCCTCGGCAATAATTCTTGCAACCACCACCAAAGTGGTATTTGCACCAGCCATGAATGTCAGAATGTGGGAAAACCGTGCGACCCAGGCCAACATTGAACGACTGAAAACCTATGGATACGAGTTTATCGGACCAACCAATGGTTCGATGGCATGTGGTGAGTACGGCATGGGCAGGATGCTTGAGTCGGTCGAAATGATTGCTGAGGTTGAACGTAGGTTAGAGCCTCCTTGCGAAAGAAATTACAGGGCCATAGTTACCTCGGGGCCGACGAGAGAGGCGATAGATCCCGTAAGATACATATCCAACCATTCTTCAGGCAAACAGGGTGGCGAAATAGCCAACGCACTTTATGAGAAAGGTTTTGAAGTTGTATTTATTGCCGGACCCGGCAGTTCACTGCCTCAAGGAGGGATGGAAATTATCCAAGTCAATTCCGCTGATGAAATGTTGCAAGCAGCAACCAGTTCCCTACCGGCAGATGTCTTTGTTTCTGCGGCAGCGGTATCCGACTGGAAAATAGCCGAGTACTCTGATCACAAATTGAAAAAGCAAAATAAGTCACAAAGTTTGGACCTTTCCTTTGTTCAAAATCCGGATATTCTTCAAGTGATCTCAAGGGATGTAAAAAACAGGCCAAGATTGGTCGTGGGTTTTGCAGCAGAAACAAATCATTTGAAGGTCAATGCAGCCAAGAAGCTTGCAAAGAAGGGCTGTGATTGGATATTGGGAAATGACATAGGGAAGGAATCCGACACGATGGGGGGTGACTTCAATGAAGTGCTGTTTCTGAGTCGTACTGAAAATGACAAATGGCCAAGGATGTCTAAGAAGGAAGTCGGAGCAAGGCTTGCCGACCGGATTTACCAACATATCAACAGGAAAGGAACCTGACTTGGTTACCCTAACCATTGCCAGGGTACAGGGCAGCGACCCTGCTATTGCCTTGCCGGCACGAGCAACGCAACATTCTGCCGGGATGGATCTCAGGGCAAGTCTGGAAAAAGATAATCGTGCAGATGGCATTTCACTCGGACCTGGTGAAAGGCGGCTGATTCCAACAGGTTTGAAAATTGACATTCCCAATGGTTATGAGGGGCAGATTCGACCTAGATCGGGATTGGCTTTGAAAAATGGAATTTCAATATTGAATTCACCTGGAACAATAGACAGTGACTATCGTGGTGAGGTAGGTATTATACTGATCAACCTTGGGCAAAAGGAATTCCAGATTGGACATGGTGACAGGATTGCCCAACTGGTCATTTGCAAGGTGGAATCAGTCAGTATCGTAGAAGTAGACACCCTGCCCCCAACAATGCGGAACGAGGGAGGATTCGGCTCAACCGGCAGTTAGGGGTTCCTTGAAGATAATGACAGGCAAACAAATATTGCTTAACATCCATTTTGAATGGTGGAGAAGATCATTCGGTAAATCGATCCAGGTTCACCTTGACTGAAAAAGCAACCACAAAAAAAATTTCACCCAATGAATTGCAGCGTTATGCAAGGCATATTGTTCTCAGGGATATCGGAGGATACGGTCAGGCCAAGTTGAAAAATGCTACGGTTCTGGTAATCGGGGCAGGTGGATTGGGAACGTCAGTCCTGCAGTATCTCAATGCAGCTGGAGTAGGTGAAATCAGGCTGGTGGATTTTGACAAGGTCAATATATCGAATCTCCAGAGACAGGTTATTTTCGATGAAACCCAAGTGGGATTGTCCAAGGTTGAAAGTGCCAGGGAAAAGTTGTTGAAACAAAATCCCCATACGGGCATTTCAATTCACGATTATCCTCTTGATGAAGCAAACGTAGACTATCTTATGGGGAATTGTGATGTGGTTGTTGATGGAACGGACAGTTTTGCCATTCGAAAGGTTGTCAACAGATGCTGTGTGAAAAACGGCATACCCCTTGTCTTTGGTGCCATTAGCCAGTGGGAGGGGCAGGTCTCCGTATTTATGGGCAAACCATGTTATGAATGCATTTTTCCTGAGGAACCGACCGGAGAAATGGCCCTGACCTGTTCTGAACTTGGTGTCTTGGGTTCCTTGCCAGGTGTTATCGGTACGATTATGGCATCAGAAACCATCAAGTTGATTACCGGTGCTGGTAAAATCCTGGAAAGGAGATTGTTGATTTGGGACGCCCTCTATGGTGAAGCCAGGACAATCAGAACAGCATACAGGAAGGGCTGTCCTGCTTGTGGAGTTGAAATGGTTTAGGTCCCTGCAATTACATCATGCTGGGAACGACAAGATCCGGCGGTCGGTGGCCATCTTCAAAGGTTTTGATATTGATGAGTACCTTTTCCCCCATTTCAACCCTTCCTTCAAGGGTGGCTGAACCAATATGAGGCAAAAGCACAACATTATCCAGATTCATCAATCGTGGGTTGATTTCATTGCCTTTTTCAAAAACATCCAGGCCTGCCCCGGCTATGTCCCCTTTGCGCAGCATTCTGGTGAGGGCATTCTGGTCAATGACCTCTCCCCTTGAAGTGTTGACAATGATGGCATTGTGTTTTAGAAGTTTCAGACGACGGGCATTCATCAGGTGAAAGGTCGAAGGAGTATGGGGGCAATTGATGGAAATGATATCCATGCGACTCACCATTTGATCCAGACTTTCCCAATGGGTAGCATCCAGTTCATGCTCCAAATCCTTGTGAACCTTTTTCCGATTGTGGTAATGGATTTGCATCCCAAACACCTTGGCACGCCTTGCAACGGCAGTACCAATCCTGCCCAAACCCAGGATACCCAATCGTTTGCCGCCAAGCCGAGTGCCCATTAATGCCGTTGGGGCCCAGCCCTGCCATTCCCCCTTCTTCATTTGCCTGAAACCCTCACGCAACCTTCTGGTTACTGCCAGCATCAGGCAGATGGCCATATCAGCAGTATCCTCCGAATTCACTCCCGGTGTATTCGAAACAAGGATGTTTCGCAATCTTGCGGTCTGAATATCTATATTATCAAATCCTGCACCATAATTGGCAATCAAACCAAGGGAATCACCAGCATGGGCCAACAGGGACTGATCAATTGAATCGGTAATGGTTGGTACCAAAACGTCACACCAAGCCATTGCTGCAGCCAATTCATTTCTTGTCATCGGATGATCATCATCCCTGACCTTGACATTGAATAGCTCAGACATTCGGGTTTCCACAATATCTGGCAGTTTTCTGGTAAGAACTACGTTCAACTTTGATTTGGCCATATAGCTAGTCCAACATGGAAAATAAATTTCAAACTAATATATCAAATTGTCAGGTTCACCTACATAATGAATAGTTATTAATTTTAGTCATTCCACCAATCTTTAAGATAAAAAACAATGAAGCAGACAATAAAGTTATTTTTTTTGATGATGTTGTTTTTCGGATACCCAAGTATTTCCTTTTCCCAGGAAGCAGAGATTGCAGCGGAGGAGACCAAACTTGGCGAGGAAACCGGATTGCCCATTCCAAGGTATGTTTCAATGAAAGCAACCCGGGGCAATGCCAGAAAGGGCAGTAATCAAACATATGCTGTCAATTGGGTATTCACAAAACCCGGGATACCTTTTCGAGTACTTGATGAGGATGGGAACTGGCGATTTGTAGAAACTCAGGATGGTATCGGGGGTTGGATGTTTTCCTCCCTTTTGACAGGAAAAAGAACGGTGTTGACCACAAGGGACAATACTCCTCTCAAGGCACAGCCGATAGAAAATTCAAGAACAATTGCCCTGGCCGAGGAAAAAGTGATAGGTGATGTCCTGAAATGCAAACTGGATTGGTGCGAAATAGAATCAAATGGCTTCAAGGGCTGGGTTCAAAAAACCAATCTCTGGGGTGTGGACCCAGAGGAGATTTTCGAATAGCTCATTTCATATTTGAATGATCTTGAATATTAACGGCAATAGCCAGAATGAAGCCGGAAATCTGGGAGATGAGAAATCTGTTGGCAAGGGTGCTAATGAACAAAGAATCTTCTATGGTCTTGGATACAGGAATTATTTTGGGCTGGATAGCAATATAGGCAGTACTCACGGGCCTCTTCTGTTTCGCCTGACGCGATTGGTCGCGGTTAAACAATTCCAGGGAAATTTCAATAAGATCAGCTGGTGGCAAGACCTGCTTCTACTTGAATCATGAAGGCAAGAATGGGAAACCGGTCCAAACCGTTGGTTGTTTGACTGATACGATTTCGCAAGGGACCAACCACGGCTACAACCTTGTCCGGAACAAGCCGGTTGTCATCTGCCACGTAAAGTACGCAAATGCGCATGATGGGATCGACGGCCTGATCCTCGGCTTCCTCTGGATGCAATGCAACAATTCTGTTCTCACTTTCAAATTCATCCTGCAATCTCCCCTGATCAGGAAATTTTGACTAAACCAGTGTGTCAAAAAATTGATTTGCAATAATTTATTCCCTTGCTCAACCAAATCTGCTATAATTCCCAAAACAATTCATCAAAGGAGAATAAACTCATGAAACGATTGCTTATCACCCCCCCCCACTCACATACTTTAAACTCATAGCCCTTTTATTGCTTGCGTTCTTGGCCACACCAGGATGGGCGCAGACGACCATAAGCGCACCGGGGCTGGTTGGCCAGCCCGCCTGCGGGAGTGGATATGTCCACAACATTGATGGCTCTCATCTGGGCTTGAACGTAAGTGTGATCAATATTGCTGGCTCGCAGACAATTTTTGCAAATAACATTAGTGGGGTTACGTACTCATTTTTAAGGGGACGGCTTGGGGATGGTTCCTCAATCACCTCGTTTCCCATGGAACTCAGAGTGATCAACACCAGAACAGGGGCTACCGTCAGAACGGATGAATTGGGGACGGTCACGTCAACAAACGCGGTTAATAGGACAACCAACAGATTTGATTTAGCCGCGACCACGCCCTATGTTGCGATTTACTATGCGGATGTAGCCGGGCTTGGAATTAGTAACCCCATTAACACATTCTGCTTCATGACGGGTGGCACCTACACCATCACCAATGTCTCCATTTTGAACGGCAGCAACGGGTGCTTCTCGATCAGCCCCCTGACCCCTCGTGATGCTCGTAATTGTTTATGTGGTAGGCCTGCCACCGGAACCGTCACGATTGACAGCAATGCCGTGAGTTATGATTACTCCTCAATTCGGGACAACTGGGGCTGTGATATCAACTGATAACCACCGATAACCAGACACACAAGGGGCAAAAGGTACAAGGCCAGAACCATCTGGCCATGCAACCACCTCTGGGAAATTCGCGGAGCATTTTTCGGGTGATCGGAACAGGGGAGAAAGGAAGGAGGCTACCATGTCAATCGCTCACTGGGTCAGGAAAAATGTTGTTGTGACAATAGCATGAAAGGTCTATTTTCACATGGATCCAATGGTCTTTGTATTTTTTTCGCCGATCAGGGGTATTCCCTTTTCCGAATCCTGAATATTTAGGTCTCGCCTGCCTTCTGGTAGGAAATAAACACCTGATTCGGAGTTTGTTCCATAAGTCTAATTACTCAAAATATTCTCAAAATAAAGGACAGAATAACCCATCTTTAACAAATGATGATCTGAATTTGCGAAAAACCAACTAAAACCGTCATTTTTTATGATTTATGATTCAAGCTTTTAGGGATTCCCCTGCACTCACCACTCCACATCAAAGGCCTTCAGGCAGTCGCCGACCCTGCGGGGAGTGTCCTTCGTGATGTTGTTGAGACTTGCCAACTCCCATCGGCGTTCCTTGTCGCCATAGACCTTTTGGGCAATGCAACCCAAGCGTTTGTCTGCGCTTCGGACCTCTTGGCCGTAGTACCCCCTCTGTCCTGCATTTCATCGTTTCATCGAGCTTTGATGGTCATCGACATTGGAAAGGTATGACTGGTGCAGCCATTGTTATCAAAACGGTTTGCGAGCTTCTTGGAATCCTGCAACCCATGGCATGGGCAAGTAATGATCCATCACCTTTCGCTCTTTTGTAAGCCGGGCTAGTTCCAACTTCCAGTAAAAATCATTGTCTGAAGGGAAAAGTATTTATGATGTTTTAAGACCAGAAGGCTGATGATCGTTCCGCCAATGGCAATGATCACTACCAGGATTCCAAACGCCACGGCATAAATTTGGATTGCTATGTTCTTGTCACGCTTGGCAAGATCTTCACGCAATAGAGCCCAACCCTTGCCATGGCGTTCATTCATGGTTTCCATGCATCCCTCAAAACAGCTGCCTTACGGTCAAGCACGGTAAAGTCATTCTGCTCTGGCATAAAATCCGTACTTTCCTGTTTTGTTGTTGCAAGTATAGTCTAAGTTTTCAGACAGGATTTGACAAGATAATTCCAACCATCACCCGAATTCATCAAGATTTGTAATTTTTTGGGAATTATATACTTGATTGAATTTCCCCATTTTCTTGTGAAGGCATCGTTGGTTTTCCGGCCATTTTGTGAAAAAACCTTCAACGCATGTTCCCCTGAAGTGCAATGGTATCCCCCCCGAGGTGTCTAAACACCTCTTGTATTTTCGGTAAATGGGAAATTCAATCAAGTATATAATTCCCAATTTTTTCCTTAATGGTGTGTGGGTTGGAGCAGTTGATCACCATTTGAATTCAGTCTAAAATTTCTAATTTCTCAAGAGAATGTTCGGTTTATGTGGCCAAAAAACCTCTTTTTTTCAGCAAGGCTTCAGCAGACGGCAATTTACCCCTGAATTCCAGATAAAGATCATCAGCTTCCTTCGATCCTCCAGCCGACAGGATATGCTTTTCCAAACGTCGAGCCGTTGTCTGATTGAAGGGACCGCCTTCCTCCAGGAAACATTCGAAGGCATCGGCATCCATAACCTCCGACCACATGTAACTATAATATCCAGAGGAATACCCGTCTGTTGCAAAAACATGGGAAAAATTGCTGGTACCATGCCGCATTTTTATTTCAGGAGGCAAGGCAATTTTCCGAAGTATCTCCTCGGCCCTTTCCAAGGGATTGTCAGGCGGGCAGTCATCATGAAGTTCAAGGTCAACAAAAGCGCTTGCAAGATATTCCACGGTTGCAAAACCGATGTCAAAATTCCGGGCTTTCAAAACCCTGTCCAACAAGGAAGCCGGGATTGGCTCGCCTGTTTCGGCATGCCGTCCGAATTTGGTCAGCACATCAGGCAGTTCCATCCAGTGTTCGAACAGCTGGCTGGGCAATTCAACGAAATCCCTGGCCACCGAAGTACCTGAAATGCTCTCGAAAGTTACCTCGGATAGCATGGAGTGCAAGGCATGGCCGAACTCATGGAACAGGGTTCGTGTATCATCAAATGACAACAGGCAGGGTTCATCTTCCTCGGGTTTGACAAAATTGCAAACATTGACCGTAATTGGTCGAACCCTCCCACCCAGATTTCGCTGCGACCTGAAGGCCGAACACCAGGCACCAGACCTTTTGCCGGACCGGGCAAAATAATCTCCGATGAATACGGCCAGATGTTGGTCATCTTTGCGAACTTCCCAGGCCCGGCAGTCAGGATGATACAATGGCACATCCAATTTGGTGAAGGTCAGTCCAAACAGCCTGTTTGAACAATGGAAGACGGCTTCAAGCATCAGGTCCAATTGAAAATACTTCTTGACCTGATTTTCATTGTAATCAAATTCCACCAATCGTCTTTTTTCCGCATAGTACCGCCAGTCCCAGGGTTTCAGCGCATCGCTTGTTCCATCTTCCTGCAACATGTCCTGAAGAATTGACCGGTCAGCAATGGCCTGCTCCCTGGCAGGCTGCCAGACCTGTTCGAGCAAATTGCGAACCTTGTCGGGAGACTTGGCCATTGCGATTTCCAACTTGTATTCGGAATAGTTTTCAAAGCCCAACAGCCGGGCCAACTCGAATCGATATTTCAGGATTTTTCCAATGATGTCCTCGGTATTGTTCCCATTCCGGCTTGCTCCTCGACCAACCCAAGCATTATAAGCTATCTCCCTTAGGTCTCTTCTAGATGAATACTGGAGAAAGGGAACGATAAGGGAGCGGTTGAGGGTTATGACATACCCCTCAAGATTCTTTTCCGATGCGGCAATTTTCATGCCTTCAACCAGATGTTCAGGCAATCCATCCAACTTGTCTTCGGATACCTCAAGATACCATTCATTTTCCTCTTTCAATATGTTTTGAGAAAAGTTCGTTGTCAGGGAAGCAAGTTGTTCCCTCAGGTGCCTCAATCTTTCCCTGTCTTTCTCATCGAGGCCACAACCGGATCGAACGAAGTTTCTGTGATACAGTTCCAGAACCCTGCTTTGTTCGGGATTCAAGGCAAGTTGATCCCGGTTTTTCCAAAGGTGATCAATTCTTTGAAACAATTTGTTGTTCAAAATTATATCTGATGAATACCTAGCAAATTTGGGAGAAAATTCTGTTTCAAGATTCCTCCGCATCTCATTGCTGCTGGACGCACTCAGGTTGAAGAAAACCCCGGCGACATCATTCAATTGTTTCTCCGCAAGCTCCATGCTCTCAATGGTATTCTCGAAGGTGGGTGTTTGCTTGTCTTCACCAATCCGGTTGTATTCCAGCAGGGAGTTTTCCAGCGTATGGTCAAGTGCCTCGCTGAAATGTCGGTCCTCTATTTTGTCAAATGGTGGAATGCCGAAAGGAGTTTCCCAGTATTGTAGAAGTGGATTCAAGGTCATGAAAATGTCTCCTGTGGAAAAGTGCAACGAGGGTGAATTGCTCAATGCAGAAACAATTCAAATTAGATTTAGATCAAAATTGGCGGATTAAAACCAAAACGATTCAAGATTCACTTCCTATTCCATCATTGAATCTATGAACATGATTGTCAGAAAATTCGAGGTTAATCAAATCCCCTATATTCATTTCAAACTTGCCGATTACCCTTACGGCAACCTTTTCATAACCGGAAATTTAGGAATAAACCAAAGTGTCTGCGCCCAATTTTTCAATATGCCTGATATTTCCCTTCAAAATACCACCATCATGGGAAATTTCCACATGCTCAGGCCTTACTTCCAGTATTTGGCATTGATATTTTGCCGCCACTTCACCTTGAAAGATGTTCATCTTGGGAGATCCGATAAATCTGGCTCTGGATTCGAATTTAAAGGTAACGACCGAACTGTTCTAGGGTGTGATCCGGCCGGATAACCGTTTTTAATGAAAGCGGAGTGGGCAGTCTTCGGACTACCTCTTTCTCACATCTCAAGCACGGGGATGTATCAAAATGGTTACCGACGTAATCACCATAAAAAAGTCATGAACCATTGGCTGGTCTGTCAAGGCCTATGGTTCAATTTCTACGGGGGTATTCATTCCAAATTATACCACAATATCCTCCATTGATCGACCACGAGTTTTCCATACATTCCAATCTCGTTTCTTTGTTGTTGCAATCTGGCTTTTGGTAATGGCAAGTTTTCTAGACTTTACTTCAAAGGAATGAAATTTGGCTCTTCGTCCAAAATGGTGGGCAATTCACCTGTATAATCCCTCGGGATATAAATCCAGAAACCGAAATTCTGTCATGCTATTGGCTTGCTGCCAAACATGGACAATGCTTATCCGTTCCTCCTTCCCCACAGGGTTAAACTCATGGTTGGCCACCTGTCAGGGACGCAATTATTTCAGTTTCTTTTTGAAAAGTGTACGGCATAAATTCGATAAGCGTCTTCTGACTACTATTCCTTTCTCGATAGCTGAAGGTGGATTGTGATGAAAATACCCTTGCTTTCCAACATGAACAATACATTTGAAACAAATATACCCACCAAGGGACGAAGATCCTGAAATTTTATCCACAATAAATTGCTCTTGGGCAAAATAAATGATCGGAAGTTTCACAACTGGGTGGTAAATGTAAATTGAGAACAGAAAATTTGAACCGTTATTTGGAAAGGGTTGTTCATGGATTCACATGTAAGGGCTTTGGTAGTAGGGGGCGGTGCGGTAGGTACCTCAATAGCCTACCATCTTGCGAAGGCAGGATGGGAAGACATTCTGCTTTTGGAAAGGGATGCCTTGACTTCCGGTTCCACCTGGCATGCTGCTGGATTGTTACCTCTTTTCAACATGAGTTATGCAACAAGTCATATCCATGATTATTCGGTGAGGTTTTACAAGGAACTTGAGGCCGAAACCGGCTTGAATCCGGGTTTTTCTGTTGTGGGCAATCTCAGGATGGCCCAGTCGCAGGATCGAATGGATGAATTCATGCTCTATGCGACCACCGCCGAAACCGTAGGTATACCATATGAATGGTTGACGCCAAAGCAGATAGGCGAGCGTTATCCCCTGGTAAGAACCGACGATCTGAAAGGAGCACTGTACCATCCTACTGATGGTTACATAAACCCGGCAGATGTTACCCAGGCCATGGCCAAGGGTGCTCGCATGAGAGGAGTTGAAATTGAAACCAAGTATCAGGTTGATTCCTACACCTGGACCGGAGGTGACTGGTTGGTTCAGGGATACCTTCTGGAAGAAAAGGGTGGCAATCTGGTCAAGTCCGATGAAAGGTTCAGAGTAAGAGCCAATCATGTCGTCACTGCTACAGGCAATCATGCCCAGGTGACAGCCCGGCAATTGGGCATAAAAATCCCGGCCATTCCTGTGGAACACCAATATATCGTTACCGAACCCGATCCCGAATTGGTTGAGTGGCGCAAATCAAATCCGGAACATCCCGTACTACGGGATGCAGATGCCAAATGGTATGTGAGAGAGGAAAGGGGAGGGTGGATTCTTGGCCCATATGAAAAGGGGGCTCCGGCACGCTTTGAATACAATGTTCCCGACAGTTTTCGAGCTGACTTGTTTGAACTTGATCTTGACCGAATCGAGGTTGAATATGAGTCCATGATTCATCGTATACCGACAACGGAAACGGTTGGTTTGAAAGATGATTTCAATGGTCCAATCTGTTACACACCGGATGGCAACCCCCTGGTTGGACCAGCACCCGGCATGAGGAACATGTGGCTGGCAGAAGGATTTTCCTTTGGCATTACCGCTGCAGGGGGAACGGGATATTACCTGGCACAGATGATCGTTGAAGGTGAAGCAGAAATAGATATGGCCTCACTCGATCCGAAACGATATGGCGATTGGGTAACAACCGAATATTCCATGCGAAAGAACGAGGAGTGTTATGAACATGTCTACATTCTGCACCATCCTGATGAGGAACGCGAGGCTTGTCGCCCCTTGAGAACCACCCCCTGTTATGACCGCATGAAGGAAAGGGGAGCACAATTCGGTCAGGTCAATGGCTGGGAAAGACCCAATTATTTTGCCCCGGCTGGATTTGATGACAAGGCATCGCGATCATTCCGCAAGGGGGGATGGGTGCCTTTTGCCATAGAAGAGGCCAAGGCTGTACGCAATCAGGTGGGGCTGTTCGATGCCTCCGCCTTTGCCAAGCATTTGGTCCGGGGCCCGAGTGCCACCGAGTTTCTGGACTGGTTTACCTGCAACAAACTGCCGAAAGTGGGGCGGGTTAATCTGTCCTATGCGCTGACGGAAAAGGGTACGACAAGGTCCGAATATACCATTGTCCGCCTGGACAGGGATGAATATTATCTTATTTCTGCCGGTGCCTGGGCGGCTTATGATGGCGATTACCTGCGAAGGGCAGCTGGGAGATGGGAAGATGAATATGATCATGTGGAAATACATGACATTACCAGTCAATGGGGAGTGTTCGTTGTTGCAGGTCCCGATTCCAGAAAAGTGTTATCTCAAATAGTCCATGATGTTGAACCTGAAACAGTCTTGGAAAATGATCGGTTTCCCTGGCTGTCCCATCGGGACATTGAACTCGGTATGTGTCCTGTAAGAGCCTTGCGGGTGTCCTATACTGGATCGCTGGGATGGGAATTGCATCATCCCATTGAAATGCAGAATTATCTCTTCGACCTGCTTGAGACGGAAGGCAGCAAACATGGAATGAAATTGTTTGGGGCCAGGGCCCAGAATTGGCTCAGATTGGAAAAAAGCTACAAGGCCTTCGGTAATGAATTGGGTCGGGATGCCACTCCACTTGAAGGTGGATTGGAACGTTTTGTCGATTTCAACAAGGATTTTTATGGTAAGGACTGCATGCTTGAAACAGGGATCAGATCAAAATGTGCAACCTTTCTGATTGATGGGCCTGACGATTCCATACCTTGGGGAAGGGAAGCCCTGTACCATGAGGGAAAGGTTGTGGGTAGGCTTACCTCAGGAGGTTGGTCCGTACAATTCAACCGCTCCATAGGACTTGGTTATACCAAGCCCGAGTTAACGGTGCCCGGAACCAAGATGCAGGTCAAGATTCTTGATAAATTGTACGATGTGATCGTTACCAATGACAGTCCATTTGATCCACATAATCAAGAGCTGAGATCCTGATCAATAGGGATTATCGTGAGGCGGTTTGTGTTAGAAACATGTTGATCAAATCAAGGCATTCCCTTTCATCGAGAAAGGGTACATGTCCCCGATCAGGAACTTCGGCATAAATCCCGTGTGGAAACAATTCTTCCATCCGTTGAACTGTTTCCAGGGAAAGGATATCCGAGTTCACTCCCCTGATTACTCCAAAGGGAAGTGATTTCAGGATGCCGAATTCCTTCCACAGTTCCAACTTGCCGGTATCCAGATATTGCTTGAATCCAATTCGCAATTTTGGATCATAGTTGATTTCCAGACCACCAGTTGTTGTCAGATAATGTTTTTGTGCTTCCTCCTGCCACCGTTTCCGGGGGACATCATCAAATCCCACGTTGAACTTTTGTAAATTCTCGGCTGCTGAAGGAATGGTTTTGGCGGAAGGATTGCGTCCGATATATTCCAGTATTCTCATCAAGCCGGATTTCTCGATTACAGGGCCAATGTCATTGAACATGATTCCAGCAATTCTGGCTAAGTCCATATTGGCCATGACAATGGCAATCATGCCTCCACGTGAAGTTCCGATTATGGGAGCGGAGGAAATTTCCAACAAATCCATAAGAATAAAAACATCCCGTGCCTCGACAAAGGCATTGTAGTTATCGGGATTGCTGTCCCATTCCGATTGACCCCGTCCCCGGTAATCCGGGCAGATTAGGGCATATTCCCCGATGTTTTGGGCAAGATAATCAAAATCCGACGAATTGCGGGTTACTCCGGGAAGACACAGAACAGGCAATCCATCCTTGTTTCCCTTAATTGCATAGGACAGACTGAGTCCATCAATTGATTGATAATAGAAAGTCATAGTTTCTTGGCCAGAGAAGGTATTTTCAACAGGGATGACAAGATAAAATCAGGGATCCAAGGAAAACGGTCAACGGGATCATTCAATCGATTGGCCCAGGCAGACAAAAACCCAAATCCCTTGGCTGCTGCTGCATCCCAGCCATTTGAAGAGACGAACAATACTTCCTCGGCCTGACAATTGTAATGTTTCAACACCAAATCATATACCCGGGAGGCTGGTTTGAATATTCCGACCTCCTCGACACTCAACTGCATCTCCAGATAATCCCCAATTCCGGAAGCATCAATTGCCGATTGCAGCATGGCAGGAGAACCGTTTGACAATATAACTGCAGGAAGTGGCAATTCTTTCAGTTTTGCCAGCATTTCTGGCACTTCAGGATAAACTTCCAATTCCTTGTAAAGTTCGAGCAGTCTGGATCTCAATTGTCCGTCATTATGAAGATTTGATTTCTCCAGTGCCCAATCCAGGCTTTCACAGGTGACATTCCAAAAGTCCGTATGTTCCCCGGTAATGGCCCTTATCCATGTGTATTGGAGCTGCTTCAAACGCCAATTTTCGGCAACGGTCTGGCTAATGCTCATTCCTGACGTCCTGTCATGATCCTCAAGGGCTATTCGGGCTGCTGAAGATAAATCAAACAAAGTGCCATAGGCATCAAAAGCACATACTTTTATTGGCATGGTGAGTCCCTTCAAATTTGCTCAAACAAGGAATAAAAGGTTTTGCATTGATTGAAATCAATGACAAATTTAACCAAAGGGTTAAAAAATACAATCAGATACAAACATTGGTGGTTTGTTTCAGCAAGATTTGCCCTGGTTGTTTTTTCGCCCGCAATTAATTTGGTGACAAGAGAATAATAATTTTTGGGGATTATATACTTGACTAGACACTAAAAAATTCTTTTCTTCTGGATTTTTTGCCATATAGTGGCTATTTCAAATATAAATTGGAGAAAAAAATGAAAAAGGCATCAGATAAAATAGAAGATTATGACAAAATGCTTGAGGATGCTCTTGCCCAACCAGGAGTAAGAGAAGTGATGAATGTTTACCTCCCAGCTCAGGAAAAAGTCAAAAACTTTAATGACTTTTCTCCAAATGAAATTTATAAGGATACACACGATTCAACTGTGCATTCCACAAGTAACCCCATATCTAATTAAACTGGTATAATGATGCCAATTTGGAGTGAAATTTTAGCTGAATTAGGCTCTTCTGTTCCTCCAAATTATGATGCAATACGAAGAAAATATCTGGTTGAACTACATAAAATTACTAAACGACCGGTTATTCTTTATGGATCAGCTTGGATACAAAAACCAAATTGTAGCCCTAGTATACTTACAATTAACGATGAGGATATACAGGCATTCATGGAAGTAACCTATGGAATCGGGGGAAATGAACTAGACCTTATTCTTCACAGTCCGGGTGGATCACCAGAAGCAACCGAAGCTATAGTTTCCTATTTGCGCTCCCGTTTTTCAAACATTAGGGTCATTGTTCCGCAGATTGCAATGTCAGCAGCGACATTACTTGCCTGTAGTGCAAATGAGATTATTCTTGGGAAACACTCTTCTTTAGGACCAACAGATCCACAAATGCTTATTCCCACTTCAAATGGAATTCAATCAGTAGCGGCCCAAGCAGTTTTAGATCAGTTTGATATGGCCAGACAAGAATGTTCAGATCCGAAAAAATTAGCAGCTTGGTTACCAATGCTGCAACAATATGGCCCTGATTTGTTAATTCAGTGCGAAAATGCATTGAAGATGACTAAAGAATTAGTCAAAACATGGTTGCAAACCTACATGTTTTCCGGTGATGAAACGGCAGAGGAAAAAGCTATACTAATAGCCAATTGGCTATCTAATCACCAGCAATTCAAGAGCCATAACAGACATATAAGCCGTGAGGAATTGAAAACAAAAGGCTTTCTTATCAACTATTTGGAAAATAACCAAGACTTGCAGGATAAGGTTCTTTCCGTTTATCATTCAATGACACATACTTTTGGTGGGACAGCTGCAACAAAGCTTGTAGAAAACCATCTCGGCAAAGCTTTTGTAAAACTTGATAATTCAGTAAAATCACCTACTAACCCAATCCCCCCTCTCTAACGCCTGTCGTATGATTTCCGGCTCCCTATACTGAGTGTTTTCATAACATCCCGTGCCGAGAACCTGCACTCTTTTTTCTTGGATTTTATCTTGTCAACACCAAAAAAGGCATTTAAAATCTAGTCAAGTATATAATCCCCTAATTTTTTCAGTTGTAGGCATTCGTTTGCATGAATAATCGTGGAACCACATGGCAAGAAGATGAGATTGAAATAATCGTAAGTGATTATTTGGAAATGCTCAGATTTGATCTGGCGGGAAAAAAGTTCAACAAGTCCGAAAGAAACCGAATTCTACAGCGAAAATTGGATCGGACCAAAGGTTCAATTGAATATAAGCATCAAAACATCAGTGCCGTCATGGACAGATTAGGCCTACCAAGCATTCAGGGTTACAAGCCGGCGAACAATTATCAGGCAAGGCTTTTTGAAATTCTGGAACGTCAGTTGCAGAACGGTGATCTTTTGGAAGAAATTTCCAGACCTGGTGAATTTAAGGAACCGGAAGCCGGTATCAAGTTTGATTCTCCCCCACCAATCAACAGATATCCAAAACAGATTGATCCCAAGATTCAGTATGTCGTCAGAAAGTATGATGCTGCAAAACGCGATACAGGAAACAGGGAATTGGGCGAAGCAGGTGAACAATATGTTTATCTGGCTGAGAGAAAAAAATTGTTGCATGAAGGCAAGGATAAACTCGCTCGCAAAGTAAGGTGGGTATCAAAAGAAGATGGAGATGGAGCGGGATACGACATTTTGTCTTTTACATTGGAAGGTGAAAAAAGATTGCTTGAGGTAAAAACGACAATTGGTTCCATACGTGCAGGTTTTTGGATCACCCAAAATGAACTTGCTGTTTCTAATGAAAATCCGGATATATACCGATTGGTGCGCCTTTTTGATTTCAGACGCAAGCCAGGTGCGTTTAAAACTAAAGCCACCCTTGAGAGACCATGTAAATCTTCATCCATCTCAATATTATGCTAGTTTTTGAAGTTCAATTATCAATTAAGGCACCAATTGATGAAGATTGAATTTTTCGAACCATAAAGCAATTGATATCAATTGATTTTAGGTTGATCATCTTCAGCCAATTTCATGTTTTTCAAGATTTGATTGACAGGAAGACCCGTTTCTTCAACTTTTTTATCGTAAACCTTAAAAAAGTATTGGTCAAAATATTCATGGTCCAGGTCGTCTAGGTTTGAATCACGGCCCAACTGAGTATCAGCCCGAACCATTCCCCCTTCCTGGAATATTCTCAGCAATTCCTCGGGAGAATTAATTTTTCTCTTGTCAGAACCATTTTTAAATAGAAATGTCCATTGTCGGTCATATAGAGGGCTTTCTAGAGCCTTCGGGGGTCCTAACAACAATTACGGTCTACCACTAGAGACAACAACATTTTCTGTCATTGGTATGATAGAAGGGCGTACATTTGTTCCGGCTCCATCAGAAATTAGTTTGTTTGTTTTCCTAACCTCGTCCGGTGCAAGACCCAATATATTACCATCGTCCTCTATTCCGATAAAAATCATGTCACCTTGGGAATTGCTAAATGCTACTATCTATTGGGCCAGACTTCCGGAATTTGAAATTGTTCGCTTGAATTGGTGTTTCGAATCCTCACCTTTGGCAATGATTTCTATAAGTTCTAGTTTTTCCATGGCTTATAAACTTTCTTCCGATTTTGAAAGTAGTGCTCACCACAATTGGGATTGGATAGTAATATATAGTTCTTGAACAGGTTGGCAAACACCAGCAAAACTATTCCATGTGAGTAATTACCTATCGGCATTAAATAACCCGGATTCCTTTTCTGCACCAGCACTCAGAACGGTTTTCTTATATTTCAGTATCTGGTCATAAAGTTACATTTCCCCTTGGCCAAAAAGGGTGGAAGGGGGTGCAACGTTTATCCAGTTCTTGCATGAATCAGTTCCACGAACCAACATGGCATAATCCGAACCCGGCGCATCACGTACAAGTTCTGGTGTTACGTATCTGATAACGATTGCAATTCTTCGATCATCGGAATGATTTGGGCCTGATGCATGAAACATCCGACCATGGTGAATGGACATCTCACCCGGTCTTAAAATATCAAGAACGGCATCATTCTCATCAACATCTACAGCAATTTCCTGCCCACGAGACAACAGGTTGTCCTCTTTGAAAGTATCATTATGGGGAACCAGTTGCTGTTTGTGTGAACCCGGAACAAACCGCATGCAGCCGGAGGCTTCGGCTACATCAGAAATGGCAATCCAGGCAGAAGCCTGAAGGTCAGATCCACCCATTCCCCAATAGGTCAGATCCTGATGCCAGGTAACAATTTTTTCCGATTGGGGTTCCTTGATAAACAGTTCACATGACCAGACCATTAGATTGGGGCCAAGAATACTCTCTATTGCATCAAGAATTGACTTGGTTTGTGCCACCTTGGCAAGCAAGGGAATGACCAATTCACCATTGACCCTAAAATAGTGGGACAGATCATGCGGCAACGGTTCATTTGAATAATCCCGTTCGAGTGCTTCTATTTCATCTCGAATTGCTTTTGCATCATCTTGAGAGAATGCAACAATCGGTTTGATGAAACCATCCTCATGATACTTTTCAATTTCCTCATTCGTCAACGAACCCGTCATCTTTATTTTCCTACTTTGAAAGCTATACATTACAATAGCTGCCTTGATTCCTGCATTGCGGTATAAAGTCAAGTGTATTCAATATAATTTCCAGGGCTATCGCACTTGGAACTGGCAAGATGACATTGTTCGTCTTTTCATTCACATGGACCTGATTGGGAGTGGAAAATGGAGGGTTCAGCGATCATTTTTTTGAAAATTTTGCACCAAAGGCAATGATTCTGGATCTGAAACTCCATCGATGGGTGTGTTTGTTACATGAAAAACCATCTCGGAGTTCAAGTGCGATAGCCCTGTATAATTTCGGAATTATATACTTAACCATCCCCCGACTTTTTTGGTTTTCCCATTGTGAGTTGGAGTTTCACAAGTGACTTTCCCCAATTGGGTGTCATGGTCCGTTTGTTCCATTTTGCTAGTGCGTCATGCATTCACGGACAGAATATCTGTTCGGGGCTGGATACAGGCAAAAGCAATGAAACCAGCAACATGGTTTCAATGGAAAAGGAGGCATCCTTGAGAATCCTACACCACTATGCTTCCTCAGTTCATTACCAACAATATCACGACACGGATATAATTACCATCAAGGTTGATGTATCTTGATGGCTATGGGTTTTATCGGCCAAACTCATCTGACAATCCCAAGAGGACAGTTTTGATTGGAGTCATGGCCATAGGGGCTGTTAATGAATAGCCTAGAATTGAATTGCAGTGAAATTACAATTGGATCGGCAAGCAAACCTCTTGAAATTTTACATCAGGTCAGGGGTGAGAATAGGTATTTATCTCACAATATGCTTTAAAAAATATAAATGAATTATATATTACATGAGTATGGATTTTGCAGAGAACCTTAGGGAAGCACGCCGGGCTCGTAATTTAACCCAGGTGGGTCTGGCCAAGCTTAGTCAACTCACCCAACCCCAAATAAGCCAACTCGAGGCAGGCAAGAATGAACCCAAACTCAGTACTGTTTTGGCTCTCTCCCGTGTACTCGGCATGTCTCTTGATGAACTCACGGCCCGCAGAGATTCCACGAAGAAACCGGCTAACGATCAAAAAAGCAAACAACCTGCGGGTAAAGAAAGGTGGCCGCATGATTATACCGGAATAATACCGATCCCCGAGCGTTTTCACTGCATGGCGGAGCAACGTGCAAAACGTTTCCGTATCAATCTTGAATACGATGATATAGGTGAAGAATTGTTGCTTTTGCGAAAGCAAGCCTATGATTTTTATGGGGATATTTGTCTTTGGAACATACCTGGACACGCTACAATCAGTGGCTTACGGGGAATCGCAGGTGGTCTACAAAAATATGGTGATCTCAATGCTGCCCGATTGGCGGCGAAAATCTTGAAAAAAACAAAATGGAATGAATTAATTGCCCCTTGATAATTTTCAAAAAGAGATACTGGAGATAATTCGAAAAAACAGGACTGCGTCCAGTCCTTTTGCGGGTAGTTCGGTAATTCAATATCATGGTATGAGGTTGTCTGACGATCAGGATATTTTTACTGCCGGTGATCCTGAACCCGTCATGCGGATTGATAAACAGGCCCTTGTAGATGCCGGATTGATTGTACAGGAAACAAAAACCTACACTGGCTTTCGAGAATGTCGAGTAATGAGACCAGGGATATCCACTGCGATCCTCCAATGGACACAAGCACTAAATCTTGAATATTTCGCTCCTGTTCCTGATCCGGATTTCGGCCAAAGGCTCCATTTCGTTGACCTGGCTGTGAACAAAACACTGGCTGCTGCCAACCGAATGGAAGAGCGGGATTTCGTTGATCTCTGGATGTTGGATAGGTATATCATGCCTTTATGGCGCATGGCATGTGCCGCCGGTTCAAAATCACAAGATTTTGGCCCACTCGCACTTGTTGAAAGGATTTCTTTTAATCGCACTCTCTCAATCACGAATAACAATCAATCAGGTATTGCTCATACAACAAAGCCACCAAAGGGAGAACCTACCACTGGGTTAATAGATGCGATTGACAAGGCGCGGCTGATCTTGCCACGGTTATCTGAATCATGGTTGGGCAAATTACAACTCGGCAGTAAAGGTCAGCCTGTCTTGGGTGAAGAACCTGTTGCAATTGAAGGAGAAACATGGATTCTACCAGAACTAGGGGATGCATTGCCAACCTTTGAGGGTATTGATGACCAAATGATCACAGCTCTTATCGCTGAATATGGTAAAGAGGGTATCCAGCTTATCGACTCAACTGAACCACAAACCAATCAAGATGTTGTGGAGGATGATAACCCGCTTGACATTCCAGATCCTTTTGCCCCATCAAATCCCTATAACACCTGAATAATTTCGACAACAAATCCCGCCGGATCAACGTTTTAATCAGGTTTTCCGCATGTGGTTCATCATATTTCCAAATACCAAAATCAGTTGATTCTGGTCAAAATTGAAATCGAAGTTCAATTTGGTGGGGATGAGACAAGCATCACAATGGAATTGCAAAGTAGCCAAGCTGGTTTTCAGTACTGAAGATGTACACATGTGAGTTTTTCAATAGAAGGCTCTTCGTCCAACCATCAGATAATTGTAGAAAACAGGTTTTTATCTTATTTGGAGGTAAAGATTATGCTAACCACAAACGGGTAAAATTTGCTGGAATGAACTCAATGCCGGCGCGGGCCTAGAGGCAGCCAAGAAGTTCTATTCAGAAGTTATGGATTGGACCAGTCAGGATATGCCTGATCACCAGTACACCCTTTTTCTGCACGATGGACACCAGTTGCCGGTTATCTTGATATGGAATTTGTCGAAGGCGGTGATCAAATTCCTCCAAACTGGTTTGTTTACCTGTCGTTAGCCAATATGGACGAGTCGCAGGCGAAGGTAAATTCCAATGGGGGAGCAGTGATGAAAGAACCATTTCATGTGGACAACATGGGTACAATTGCCATTGTTGTCAATACTGTCAAGGCAGTCGTCAGGGCTATCGCACTTGAACTCCAAGATGGTTTTTCATGTAACAAACACACCCATTGATGGAGTTTCAGATCCAGAATCATTGCCTTTGGTGCAAAATTTTCAAAAAAATGATCGCTGAACCCTCCATTTTCCACTCCCAATTAGATCCATGTGAATGAAAAGACGAACAATGTCATCTTGCAAATTCCAAGTGCGATAGCCCTGCAAGTGACCAAGACAAGCTCGCCGTAGGAACCGTCCTTGAGGCAGAAATCAGTCCAGATCGGAAGGGGCGCGGACTCCAGGTTAGGAACGTATTGGCGGTTCTATCGAAGGAGATTCATTAAGCTTGGAAAGTCCCACGAAGATACTATGGGTAGATATATATCTGAGCATGTCTTCAACAGTGTGGTGAGATTGGCCTAAACTCAACATAGATATGAAAACAGCCATATGATTTTTCATTTTGCCCTGTAATTCCTGACAAATTATCCGGAAGGCGATTCTCGATTTTCCGATACAATCCTGCGTACGGATCCGGTAGGCAGAAAGTGTTGTCTAGTTGCCTGTCTCGTGTGGGAGCGTTTTTGTCCACGATCGTAATTGCAGGTATTGGCATAACCCATCCTCATTAAATGGAGATTATTGGTCCTGTTTCGTGTCAAAACCTGCAGATTGTGTATCAAATATTTGACCAATCATCCAAAACTTCCCTTGATTTCTTTTTTGGAATGGCCTACTGTATTCTATGGAGGCTCGGTTCCAGGACTTTTATGTTGCTGGGTTCTTTGCCTCTTTTTTCATGGCTTTACCGACCCCGATTCATAGGGTTTTCGAACCAGGTTGATGCCATACATGTGATTCCTGCCTATTTTCCGGTAATACTGAAGTTTCCCAAGATGTTCCGCAAACATGGTTTCGATTTCAGGACGTGTTTCTGCATCTATTTCATTTGTACGAAATCCCCAGTTGATCGCATAGATGCACAAATCTGCCACCTGCACGGCCAAGGACATGTCGGATGACACAAAGAATGGGGACGGGACAATATGATTTGCAAATTTGCGTCCCCTTTCCGTTTTCGTAAAATATTTCTCCATACGGGACACAAAACGTCGATCCTGTTTTTTCTCGGTTTCATCCATTACAATTACACCGTTTTCGTCTTTTTCTGCCAACAGGTAAAAAAATCTTTCAAACATGAAGACCTGGTCCTTGCGTAAAAAGTCTTCATGGTTATACCCCTGTGGGGGTTTGATACCCCGCGTGATAACCGCTGCAAAAAGCTTGGATTCAGATTTAACAAGAATATCTACAACACCTTGAGCCATTTTCAAACAGGCTTGTCCATATGCGGTATACTGATCTCTTTTGGCCCTTTCATTGTTTTTCATGAATTCCCTGACCAGATCCTTTCACCAGGAAAGTTTGGACCTTGAGAAGCCAATTTAAAGCTTTTTTTACTAAGTAGTTTTGATCCCTTTATCTCTTCACGACGGCAGCTAAAGCACTGCAGTTCCAAATCCCGTATATCTTGAACTAAATTCCATAGTTTGCTTACATGAATTGCAATGCCACCTCGAACTTCATAAGGCGCTTCACCGTGGTCATGGCCACTCTCATCCATGAAAAACAGTTGGGTCATTTCTTGAATCTTCTCTTGTGAACGATTGGTTGTTATTTTTTTAACCATCATTTATACCAAGGTGGTATCTAATTCAATGAACATGGATTCATCTAGACGTCCCTCCCGGATATTGCAGGATTCCGCCCTGATTCCCATATATCCAATTCACCTTAATCAACTGGACGAAAGGGGAGCTGCATCATGAAGGAAAACCGGACCAACCCTGCCTGGCACGAATACGGCTGGTTTGAATCGGCCACCCTGACCGATGTCCAAAAATGTCTCAAGGCCGGGGGCGATGTCAATGCCTAACCCTCCACAAGGTTGTCACCCCTGGAAAATGCTGTCGGCGACACTCCGGATCCGGAAGTCGTCAGGATTCTCCTTGATGCCGGAGCCAGGGTACCAGGCTATGCACTCTACCAAGCCATCAGGAGGGATAGCCATGAAAAGGAAATCCTGCAGATGCTGATTGAAGCCGGCGTGGATGTGAATGGAACCGATCCAGACGAAAAGGGGCGCAATCCTCTGCAGATTGCAGCCGGTGAAAACAAGCCGGAACTGGTGGCCATGCTGATGCAGACCGGGACCGATCCCCTTCCAGAGGATTTGGGAAGCGGTGATACCGCCTTTGACTGGTCCCGTCGCAAGCTGGACGTCCTTCAGGCGATGATCGATAATGGCCTGGATCTTGCCTGGCAGGACGAGGTGACCTTCTGCAATCTGCTGCATCGGGCGATCCGGAATTATCACCGTCCGGATACCATCAGGATACTGATTGAACGCGGGATTGACGTCAACGCCCCCAACCACAATCACAATACTCCCCTGCACAGTGCAGCCTGGGGCTGTGAACCCGGCGTCATCACAACCTTGTATGAGGCCGGAGCGGATCCGGGAGCCCGCAACATCAATGGTGATACCGCCCTTGACATCACCCTTTTCGAGAAAAACCGTGAAGCTTGGGATGAATTGATCAAATGCCTCAGGGACAATCCCCTCCAGAATGCCCATTGGTGGCACCCGACCCTAGGTCTGGAACCGAGTCCGGGCAACCGCAACTATTGCCAATAAAGGAAACTGACATGAACCTCTTCCGGAAAACCAGAAACCTTGCCACAACGCTGCACTCCTGGGCTGCAGGAAAACCCTTGCTGCAAAAAATGGTTCCCGGACTGGAAGGGGCCAGCTTCCCCCCGCCTCAAGATAAAATTTCCCTTGACGACATTGAACCCTGGCCTTCCCATGAGGTGGAAGCCCTTCTTGACCGGATCAACCCCACGGATGTCGGGGTTGTTCCCAAATTCTGCCATCATGTCCCGGGATATGATCGTAATTGGATGAGGCCCGATCGGCAAGCGGTCCAGAAGATCCTTCTTCCCTTCCATGAAAAACTGTATGGGGATCTGACAAGGCCAGGTATCCATGTTGCCGCTGGTGGATCATGGGAATATATCCTCGAGGACCACCCGGAGATCCGCTTCTTCACCCTGGTCGGTTGGCATTTGTACGGCGATGATTTGGAAGCTGTTCATGCACTTCAGGGAGAGAAGCCCCTGACGGTCCGCACTTTTGAGATTGAGGATTGGGATAACCGGGAAGAACAAAAGGAATACCATGCCCCATCGGAAGAGAATGTCCGACCCCTGGTTGATTTTCTCAATGAATGGCAAGCGGCCGGTTCCCCTTCCTTCCTGATCCGGTGTGCGGCCGGCCAATACAGATCGGCAGCCACCGCCCTGGCTGCCCACAGCATGATGACCGGCGATCCCAGGGTTTCGGCCATCCACCTGATCATTGCAGGAATCGATAAAATTGACAGCAACTGGGAGATTGCCCGCATTGCCGATCCCATGCTGGGCTTTGGAGGCCGGCTCCATGCGGCGGCACTGAATGTCCAGCGGGCCTACCATGAACGGAATCGCCTCTTGCTGGAAGGCACAACCCCCGGGGAACTGCTTGAACGGCTGCAGTACATTTTCGAAAATCCCTGGGATGAGGAACAGGCCCTCGCCCATGACAAAAAAAGTGTTGGGGGCTAACCTTGCAGATTTCCCAAACAAATTCTCGTTTGGTACTGTCAAAATCATCATTGGCGTTGCTGGCCTGACATGTTTCAGCCCGAATCCCTTCATTCCCTTGTGGAGGTCCGGGAAAAGCAGGGCTATCATACTTGAACTCCGAGATGATTTTTCATATAACAAACACACCCATCGATGGAGTTTCAGATCCTGAATCATTGCTTTGGTGCAAAATTTTCAAAAAAATGATCGCTGAACCCTCCATTTTCCACTCCCAATCAGGTCCATGTGAATGAAAAGACGAACAATGTCATCTTGCCAGTTCCAAGTGCGATAGCACTGGGCAGTCGTCGGTTTGGTTGAACCTGATTAAGTGCTGGGTTTACAGATTTTCCGCCTGGGGCATCCCAAGAATATGGAAACCACCGTCGACCCTGATGATTTCACCAGTGGTTGAGGCGCCATAGTCCGAGGCGAGGTAAACAGCGGTTCCACCAACATGTTGAAGGGTGGAATTGATACCCATTGGGGCATTGGATTCCGTGTGCCTGAAAGTCTTTCTTGCTGATCCTATGGCAGCTCCGGCAAGGGTTTTCATGGGGCCGGGGCTTATGGCATTTACCCTGATGCCGTCTTTCCCCAGATCATTGGCCAGATACTTGACGGTTGATTCCAGGGCCGCCTTGGCGACACCCATGACGTTGTAATTTGGTGTTACCCGGTTTGATCCGATAAAGGTAAGGGTAATGATAGAACCACCAGACTTCATCAAGGGTACTGACCGGCGCGCCAAATCAATCAGTGAATAGCATGAGATATTCAGTGACAGAAGGAAATTCTCCAAGGAGGTGTTGATAAAGTTCCCGGTCAGTTCGGATTTGTCCGAAAAGGCAATCGCATGAACTAAAAAGTCCAGACTTCCCCATTTCACATCAATTTCATCAAAGAGTTTATCAAGGGATTCAGGGTTCAGGACATCAGCCTCGACAATGATTTCCGAGTCAATCTGCTTACCAAGGGGAATGACCCTTTTTCCCAATTGTTCCTTTTGATAGTTAAGGGCAATTTTGGCTCCGGCCTGATGCATTTCCCTTGCCATTCCCCAAGCTATCGAACGATCGTTGGCAACCCCAAATACCAGACCCTTTTTTTCTGCAAGAAGATTTGTCATGGAAATCAACCCAAAAGTCTACCAAAGGTCAGGGTGGAGTTGGTTCCTCCAAAGCCAAAACTATTTGACAAGACCGTGTCAAGGTCAGCATTTTCAACAAGAGAAGTTGTGACTTCATTTTCCCTGATGGCAGGATCCAGCTCGGTCAAATTGGCCGAGGCCGAAACGAAACGTTCCGAAAGCATGATCAGCGAGTAAATGGCTTCATGAACACCGGTGGCACCAAGTGAATGTCCGGTAAGGGATTTGGTTGAACTCAGATAGGGAAATTCAGAAGATTCGAACAACTGCCTGATGGCTTCGATTTCCACGATATCTCCTGCCGGAGTAGAAGTTCCATGGGCATTGATATAATCAACCTTGCGACCATTCAGGTTGTTCATGGCAAGTTTCATGGATCTCAGGCCGCCTTCGCCAGATGGAGCCACCATGTCATAACCATCTGAGGTTGCTCCATAACCAAGAAGTTCGGCATAAATTTTGGCCCCCCTTGCCTTGGCCCTTTCAAGTTCTTCCAGAACAAGAACACCCGCACCCCCGGCAATGACAAAACCATCCCTGGTCATGTCAAAAGGTCGTGAAGCTGTCTCTGGTGTATCGTTATATTTGGAACTCAAGGCTCCCATCGCATCAAACAAACAGGAAAGGGTCCAGTCAATTTCTTCACCACCCCCGGCAAACACTATATCCTGCAAGCCAAACCTGATCTGTTCGAAACCGTTTCCGATGCAATGCGCTGAAGTGGCACAGGCTGAGGAAATGGAATAATTCACTCCCTTTATCTTAAAGGGAGTCGCCAGACAGGCAGAATTGGTGGAAGACATGCATCTCGTCACCATGAATGGGCCAATCCTACGGGGACTTTTCTTTTCCTGGACAATATTATGGGCAACATGGAAATTCGAGGTGGACGGTCCACCTGATCCCATTACCAGACCGGTTCTTTCGTTGGAAACTTCGTCCTCTTCAAGCCCGGAATCCTCAATCGCCTGCTCCATGGCCAGAAAATTATAGGATGCCCCCGGTCCCATGAAACGCAGTTGCCGCTTATTGACATGATCTGCCAGATTTAACTTGATATTGCCATGGATTTGGCTTCGGAAACCTCTTTCGGCATATTCTTCGGCAAATACAACACCTGATTTACCCTTTTTCAGTGAATCGGACACCTCTGACAGGGAGTTTCCAATTGGGGAAATGATCCCCATTCCTGTTACAACTACTCTCCTCATGAAAATATGCTTCTATTATTCCTTAATCTACGGTGAACAATCCGACTTTCATTCCAGTTGTGCGATAAAATTCCTTGCCGTCAGCCAGCATTCTTCCATCAGAAATACCAAGTTTCAATTTGCGATCTATAACACGAGTGAAATCTACACAATAAGTAAGGCGTTTGCAATTGGGAGTTACCATATCCGTAAATTTGACTTCACCGACACCCAGGGCGCGACCACGACCTGGAAAACCCCGCCAGCCAAGATTGAATCCGGTCAATTGCCACAAAGCATCCAATCCTAGACACCCCGGCATGACCGGGTCACCGACAAAATGACAGTCAAAAAACCATAGATCGGGCCTAATATCCAATTCAGCTACAGCGTGCCCCTTTCCATGCAACCCTCCATCGCTTGACATCTCGGTTATACGTTCAAACATCAGCATCGGAGGTAGTGGCAGTTGGGCGTTGCCCGGACCAAAGAGATTGCCTTTGGCGCAATCTATCAAACCGTCAAGATCGTAGCAAGTAGGGTATTTGGTCATGATTAATGGAAAGGTAAGTTCAAAATGGTTAATATCGACGAAGGTTCTTCATGAAGAACCAGACACACTCAATAAGATAATAAAAAAACACTTAGGATTAAAAAGAAAAATCAATATGGCATCAAAGTTTCAACATAAATTCTTTGTGGAAAAACACAACCCCATAAACTCCCCTGTCATAATGTGATTTTCAACAGGATGGTGTATTAATTCAAATATTGAATGGTAATTTTGCAAAGGAGGATTTAGGAATTGAACGATATGGGACCACAATCCCAGACTATTGCCAAAGCGGAGTTGCCACGATGTTTTGGCCATGGTCCCGGCAAGGAGTTCTATGCCGATTATCATGACAATGAATGGGGAATTCCTGTACATGAAGACAGACAATTGTTTGAAATGCTGATTCTTGAGGGAGCCCAGGCAGGGCTGAGCTGGGAAACAATTCTCAAAAAGAGAGAGGGTTACAGGGAAGTATTTTTTCAATTTGATGTTGAACTGGTCGCCAATTTAAGCGACACCTACCTTGAAGGTTTGAGATCTGACGCAAGAATTATAAGAAACAGACTCAAAATTTATTCGACAAGAACAAATGCCCAGGTAGTTTTGGAAATAATAAATGAATTCGGTTCTTTTGATGATTATCTTTGGGAGTATGTCGATGGCAAGCCGATCAAAAACCACTGGAATGCATTTGAAGAATTACCCGCCAATTCCCCAATAAGTGATAGATTGTCCAAGGATCTCAAGAAAAGGGGCATGAGCTTTGTTGGTTCCACAATTATCTATGCCTTTATGCAAGCCACGGGAATGGTGAATGATCATTTGACAAGCTGTTGGAAGTATCAACCGTAATGTGATTGGCACCGAAAGGCTATTTTTGAATGTTGGAATAAAGATCCCTGAACCTGAAACCAACATCGGCAAAGGGTAAAAACCAGGGTACGCCATTATAGTACCATTTGGTTGGCATTTCTATCTCGGCAAAGGCGGTTTCACCTTCTGGGTTACCCAGAATACGGTTCGCAACCTTGTATCCCAGCCAAGGAGCCATTCCATTGCCATTGCCGCAATACCCCATGGCATGCCAGACATTGTTCAATTTCCCGACATGGGGTAGCATTTCAAAGGTAAAACCAGTATTTCCCCACCAGGCATGGGTAATTCCAACATTTTTCAGATCTGGAAAAATACCTGCAAGCAGCATTCTGAGTTGACTCTTGAAGAAATTGTCCGGTGGCTTGAACATTGCAGCCCTTCCTCCGAAAACTATTCTTTTGCGATCTGGCGAGGGACGAAAGTAGCAATGCCTTTCACGAGTTTCGACAATCATCTTGAGACCGGGAAAC
The DNA here is from genome assembly GCA_026710155.1 of Paracoccaceae bacterium. GTDB lineage: Bacteria > Pseudomonadota > Alphaproteobacteria > Rhodobacterales > Rhodobacteraceae > MPNP01. The sequence continues at coordinate 10,707 of JAPORQ010000067.1, read as the reverse complement.
AGGTCTCGTACCCGATTTTCACCCAGGGGTTCGGTGACAATGATAAAGTTGGGAATCGGGAAAATTCGCTTACTCAAATCCCCGAAATTGGAAGGGGTATAACCATTTGTTGCCATCAGGACATCTTGCGCCTTGACACTACCTCGTGGGGTCTTGACGGTATGAACTCCTGCATTGTAATGCAATTCTTCTACAGGTGTATCTCCCTGAATGATTGCTCCTTGTTCCAAGGCACGGTTTTTGATGCCATAAACCCATTTGGCAGGATTGATTCCACCATGAAGATGGTAGGTAATGCCACCATGGTACGCTTTGCTGGCAACTTCATACTTTTGATCGGCAGGGGAAACCAAATCAGCCTCGACCGGTACTAACTCCCGCAGCTGATCCAACTTGCTGGCGAATGATTCATAGTCTGATTTTTTCCAGAAGGCCTGAAATCTTCCAGTCTCCTGAAAATCACAATCAATGCTTTCAGATATCATCAGATTCTTTGCAAAAACAGTTGAGTCTATATGCATCTCATGAAGCAGACGGCAAGCGGGGTCCCGACCGTATTTTTGAATGAGTTGATCAACCGAAACCCTGTGGCCTCCTCCAATCATACCTCCATTTCTTGAGCTTGCTCCCATACAAGGCGTGGTTTTTTCCAGAACAAGAACCTTCTTGTTTCCCTTGGCAAGAAACAGTGCTGCGGTCAATCCAGTCAATCCAGCGCCGACAATCACGACATCAACTTCCTCGGGAAGGGCAATTTCTGCAACAGGCTGTGGTCTCCCGGCACTTTCCCACCAAAATGGTTCCTTCATCAACTGAGCCATTCATCATCTCCCAACATGTTTCTAATCCGGGCCCTGACGGAGGGGGCCTCATTGTCATATGCCTTGTTAAGCAGGGAAATCATTTCGGTTTTGTACTCGGGGTGACATAACTGTAGATGGTACAAACCGTTATATGCCCATGCTCTGATAAATTTGTTGTTTTCCTTGATCAATGCAAGCAGGATTTTCCTGATTGTTGCGGACCGAGATTTTGGAATTACAATATATGGTAGAATCTGCAAGAGGTGTAATTTTGCTTCCCAACCCGATAAGTGTGGAAGCAAGTCCAGTATCCTCATCTCAATATTTGCGGGAAGGCGATTACCATTTTCAAGATATCGCTTGATCAGCCAGGTATTGGCGTTTTCAAATTCACCATCTGGAAGTTGATTCAATAAATGGTCTGGAAAGTCTTCTTTCTCGTGATTAAGGTCATAGTACCTTTCAAGATCCTTGAGGTTTATCGGAGACTTCTTGACCAATGGCTTGATGGAGTTCTATTGATTTTCTACAAAGGTTTTGAAATCGTTCATGTATTTCCTGGTTTGCTTCTTAAAAGCACCTGGCATAAAAAAGGGCATTATACGCTTGATGATCCCCCGTATCTTTGAAACCACTGAATCTGAAAATAATGACATGATTAGTGTTTGTGACAAGAGTAGGTTTCTTCGGGTTTGGTGGGTTTATCGTCCCAAAACACATAATAAGCCCCGGAATCATCTCTGATATAAAAAGCATATCCTTCAGCCGGACCATCAACCCAACGCCAAACCCTCAATTCCGAAATAGGTAGCAATGGCCGGAAGTCCTTGGACTTCGATGCTGCCAATTCCATTTTCGAGATCGGAAACAAGCTCGATCGGGTGTGGATGTGATGATGCCCACCAGTCAGAACATCCCCAAAGTTCGGATTTTGCTGGCATGGCTGTTGTGATCACAACAATGAATGCCAAGGCATAATGAGAACCACGAAACGCAATGGATTTCATAACAAATTCATTCCTGGATCAAGCCTTAATGCCTTGGGTATTTTAGTTGAAAGCAATAAATTCCTTCACCATACATAGCCCGATCAAGACATCAGATTGAATTGAGATAAATTCAAGGGGCATCAAGCGTATCATCCCCATGGTTTATATTATTGAAGATTCAACTAGTCTTTTTGTGTAGGATGTATTGGGATTAGCCAAGACTTTTTCAGTAAGCCCTTCTTCTACAACCCTGCCATGCTGCATAACTAATACTTTGTGACAGAGAGCTCTCACAACCTTCAAATCATGACTTATAAATATATAACTCAATTTATGCTTTCTTCTCAAATCCCTCAAAAGGTCAATAATTTGTGCCTGTATGGAGAGATCCAATGCCGAAGTAGGCTCATCTAGCAGGATAAATTTAGGTTTTAATACCATTGCCCTGGCAATAGCTATCCTTTGTCTTTGCCCACCAGAAAATTCATTGGGAAAACGATCCATTACATTGGCTTCCATTTGAACATCATTAAGGGCCTCCTTGATCAAGACCTCCCTTTCTTTACGTGAATTTCCGATTTTATTTATAATTAACCCTTCGCCAATGATTTGCCGGATTATCATACGGGGGTTAAGTGAAGAAAATGGATCCTGAAATACAACCTGCAAATCAGGCCGAAGAGGACGCATCTCCTTTCGAGTTAATTGGTCTATCCGATTCCCATTGAATTCAATGGTTCCTCCAGTGGATGATTGTAATCTGATTAAAGACATACCCAGGGTAGATTTACCTGAACCACTTTCACCAACAATTCCAAGAGTTTCACCCTCAAGGATGGTGAGAGAAATATCGTCAACCGCAACAAGATCAAGCTTCTTTCGATTAATGAAACTCCCATGCTTGATTGAGAAGACTGTCCGCAGGGCATTTCCCCTAAGTAATTCCTTGGCTGTTTCGGGAATAGAATCAGGCATTCCGGAAGGTTCACTTGCGATCAGGTGTTTTGTGTAAGGATGTTGAGGGTTTTCAAAAATATCGTCGGTATTTCCCGATTCCAAAATCTCTCCGTATCTCATTACACAAACCCTGTCGGAATTCTTTCTGACCACTCCCAAATCGTGGGTAATCAGAATTATTGCCATTCCATGAGTTTTCTGAAGTTCCTTGAGAAGTAGTAGAATTTCTGATTGTACAGTAACATCTAGAGCTGTTGTTGGTTCATCGGCAATCAACAAATCGGGTTCATTTGCCAGAGCCATTGATATCATGACCCTTTGTCTTTGACCACCGGATAATTGATGTGGGTACTGGGTTAATCTTGCCTCCGGATCGGGAATATGGACTTCTTTGAATAAACTGATAACTTTTTTCAGAGCATCCTTTTTAGTGATCTTGTTGTGCTTGAGGATTATTTCTGCAACCTGATCACCCACTCTGTATACTGGATTCAAACTGGTTAGAGGCTCCTGAAAAATCATGGTAATATTGTTACCGCGTATTTTCTGCATTTCGATTTCAGGGAGAGTTTGAAGATTTGTCCCATTAAACCAAACCTCCATTTCCTTGCCTAGAACTGCATTTTCAGCCAACATCTGCATGATTGCTCTTGCAGTGACAGATTTGCCCGAACCACTTTCTCCAACAAGAGCTAAGGTTTCACCACTTTTGACATAAAAACTGTTCTTCTTTACTCCATGAACGATACCACCTACCGTCTTAAAATCAACCGATACATTCTTAACATCCAACAGGGTTTTATTGCTGGCACTACTAACCATGGCTATGAGGATCCATAGCATCACGCAATCCATCACCACAGGCATTGAATGCAAGAACTGTCAAAATAATCATGCCCACTGGCGCCATCATCCAGGGCGCAGCAGCAAAGGACTGAAAATCAAGAATCTGGTTCAGCATCACCCCCCAACTAACCATTGGAGGTTGGACACCTACACCCAGAAAGGAAAGAAAACTCTCCAGCAGAATTACTTCAGGGAGTTGAAAAGTTGACCATACGATGAGGTGAGAGGAAATGTTGGGTGCAACATGGCGGATAAGAATTCTACTATTGGAAGCCCCCACTGCTTCAGCAGCACGAACATAATCCAAGCTTCTCATGGAAAGAACTTTGCCCCTTACTTCTCGGGATAAATCTGCCCAACGAAGTAAAAAAAGTATACCCGCAAACATAATGAATATCATAATCGGGTCCGCCCTTCTAGGTAATATTGCCGTTAAAGCCAAATATAGGGGTAAATCTGGAAATGCCTTAAAAAATTCAACAATTCTTTGTACAATCAAATCATAAAGGCCTCCAAAGAATCCTGCACTCATTCCCACGAGTGAACCAACAATCAGTGCACAAATAACAACCAAAACACCCATGAGAAGGGAAACTCTGGTTCCCCATATCATTCTTGACAATACATCTCTGCCAAGATTATCCGACCCCAATAGATAAATTCTGACACCATCATCTGAACCAAAAAGATGGATATTGGATTTTATCCCCAAGAAGGACCATTCACTACCTCTCACAAAAAAACGAATAATGGCTTTCTTTTCAGGGTCGGGTATAAATTTAATTTCAAAAGTATTCGGATCCATTTCTTCCGTGAAGCCATAGACAAAGGGCCTTTGGAAACCGCTTTCAGAATTATGGATCTTAATGAGTTGAGGGGGTGAATACAAAACTTTTCTATTCCCTGATTGAGCATCGTATGGTGCGATGAAACCCGCAAAAAGGGCAGTGAATATAATTAATATGCAAATGATGAATCCCATCATCCCATAGGAATTCCTGATAAATCTCCTGCGAACTAATTGCCAATAAGTTAGTGAATGGGAAGCCTTTGCTTCTGCATGCAGATTATCAGCTTCAACAGGTGGCGATGAAGTTTGTTCTACCATCAGCTTTTTGCTTTCAGTGTTGCCTGACGAACCCTTGGGTCGAGTATTGCCAAAAGGAGGTCAGCAACCAAATTACCTATAACTATAATAACGGCTATTATCATGAAAATTGCCGCAATAACCAGCATGTCCCTTGTAGCTATTGAACCCAATATAAGGGGACCGATAGTCGGTATACCCAAAACAATTGCTATTTCGAGTTCCCCCTTGATCATGTAATCAAATCTGGTACCCATATTCATGATGACGGGATGCAGGGCATTGGGAATGGCATGGAGAAAAATCACCTGCCTATGTGAAAGACCCTTAGCCCTGGCTGTTTCCACATATTGCGAGTTCATTACATCTAGGAGATTGCCCCGCATCATTCTGAGGGTGTAGGCTTGTCCAGCCCAAATAGAGATAAATAGTATGGGCCAAACATGTTTGAAAAAATCCCACAGTTTTCCAAAATTCCAATAATCTTGAATCACATAATTGGGTGAATTCAAAGCTCCGATATAGGGGGAATGCCAAACAAAAGCCAGAAAATACAAAATCACCAACGCCATTACGAATTTGGGTATTACTATACCTAAAAAGGCAATGATTGTAGCCAGAGTATCTCCCAACTTGTATTGATTCATGGCTGCATAAATTCCCAATACAGCCCCAACAAATTGACCGACTATCAGAGTGATAATGGCTATCCCAATTGATCGAGGCAGACGGTTGCCAATAACCTCGGTTACGGGTTGACTGTGAAAAAAGGAATAACCAAAATCCCACGAAGTTACAATACCCTTGATCCACAGATAATATTGAATCCACACAGGTTTATCCAAACCCAATTCTGCTCGTAATGCATCTGCCTGAGGTTGGAGTTCTGTGCGGCTTTGACCTGTTTGTGCCATGGTCTGGGATAACCACAAATCAACATAATCACCTGGTATAGCCAAAATCAAACCAAACGATACAATTGATATGCCTATCAAAAGGGGTATTGTTGCAATTATCCGCTGTAGGAGAAAATATATTAATCCCATTCAGGGCTATTCCTCAAGGTTTGACCTTAAAATGAAACAAAAAAAAGGGGTGGTTGATACCACCCCTTTTTTACAAAATTTAATTAGGTATTGTACCTGGCAAAAGTTCTTCCAATTGGTCCTCACCAGCGACCCAAAGTCGCTCACGGATAACATTATCCTCGGCCCAATTGAACATGAAAACAGGAGTTCCGGGATGAGCATTCTTTATCCTTTTGTTGATAAGCAATGCTGCCGGTGCTTGTACCGTACCAATAGTGTAAACGTTTTCAGTCCAGTTTTTCTGAATTGCATTTACTGCGGCCTGTGCCTGAGCTGGTTCCCATGTTTCCTGAAAGGCATTTACAGCATTGGCCATTTCCTGTTCCCAATCAAACAAGTCACGATTACCATCTCCATCAACCGGATGCCAATCGGGGCAATTGGCTGAAATCGGAACATAGTCACAGGTTTGGCGTGTTGGAATGATCCAGTGATGTCTACGCTCGATCATATTGAAGTTTCCAGAATCAGCTACTGGCTCAATTTCATCAACTGCCCTTGGTAGAATGTTAATTCCTACCTCGCCCCACATGGCTACGATTGCATCAACCTGCTTCTTGTCAGTTGGTTCGGTTGTATCGTAAACCAGATCTATTTCCGCATCTGCACCGGTTTCAGGAAGATTCCTAATTCCATTACCATCAGTATCAATCAAACCTAATGCATCAAGCATTGACGAAGTTTTATCAGGATCATAGCCGTAATATACAGTTGACCCAGCATCATAATATGGTGAACCAATCGAGAATCCACCAGGGAAGGGGTGACTGAACGGTCCCCTAGCAATTGATTGACCAATGGTTTCACGATCTAGAGCGTGACTCAAAGCAACACGGAAATCCTTGTTTCGAAACAAACTACGCAATTCTCTATCAATATCATCCTCAATTCCAACTGATTCCGAGAAATTGAGTTGAACTTCCCATGACAATACCCGTACTCCAAAATTGGCTTTTACAGGTGAATTTGGGTCCTGACTTTGCTTAAGGGCTTCAACATAGTTTCCGGGATTTTCCATATTCGAAAAATCTCCTGTTCCAGCAACAGCTTGAGTTGTACGATCGGACCAGGTTGAAAGTTTGAAGTGCATCTCGTTCATATAGGGTAGTTGATTACCTGCTTCATCTACCTTGAAATAATAGGGATTCCTCCTCATTATGACCAATTCATCAGGTCTCAATTCAACTGGAACCCATGCACCAAGAACGGGTGTTGGTACCATATCGGCCGGTTGGGATTGACGATAGGATTCATAAGTTGCGTCACTATTGTATCTGGGATGTTTGTCCTTGAGTACGTGACTTGGACCTGGACATCCCTGAATATATGCAAGTGATTCAACCCTTGCAGGCCCCTGTGGTTTTGAAAATACAAACTTGAAGTTATAACTGTCTAAGACCTCCATGGTTGTACCTTCGCCCATACCATCCATGGACATCCAGGCAGATACATCAGGATCTTGAACGTTGTCTTCCCACCAGAATTGAACATCTTCTGTGTCAAAGGGGTCTCCGTCCGACCATTTTATTCCCTCAACCAAATTCAGAGTAAGCTCTGTACGGTTGTCATTCCATTCCCAGCTTTTGGCAAGATTAGGAAGAGGTCCTGTCTGATCTTCTGATTTTATTTGCCACAACGGCCCAACACGAACCAGGCATTCTTGGGCTGCCATATTTATTCCACCCCAACCCTGATGCTGACCCGCCATCCAGTTCCAACCTTCAGGTCGACCACCGATAACATGACGGAAAACTCCTCCATATTCACCAATACCGTCAACCATTGCCCCCTCAAGGAATACCAGCGGTTCTGAAGGCAACCTTTCCTCAACAGGTGGAAGTAGCCCTGCTGCAACCATTTCGGCTATGAATCCGGGTTCTGAATATGAATTCAATGCTTTATATGTTTGCAACTCATCTTTACCCAAAGGTTCATATTCCAGATTGGAAAGGCTTTTTTCTTCAGGTAAAATATCTGCTGAATTAGCTGCAGCTGTCCCTCCCGCCAATAGACTAGCTGACAAAACAGCTAGTGATACGTTTTTACTTAAACTTTTCACCATAATCTCCATATAATTATATATTATTACTGTTACCCCATCCACATGTTTTTTCACACAAAATCAAACCTATTTAAATAGGAATTCCCTATGAAACTGGTGAACCATGTTAATGGTAATATTATCATTAGCAAATTAAGGATTATTGTCAAACTACAAAGTTTAGGGCATCTCTATTTATTGCCTTTAAACGGTCATTGGTTGAATTTACAATATCTCCAATTTTTACTAAAGATAGAGCCAAAGTCCTTACGAAAAAGGAAGAACTCATTCCTTACTAACACAAGATTGGAAAATTCAATGTTCTAAACTTTGGATTCACCGCATTATATAGAAGTGCCCTTTAATAAAAAAAGCGCCGTTACAAGATCGTAGTACCACACAACATCTAGCGTCTCCCCCATCCTCAACCACTACTCTACCAAATCACAAGATCTAGCCATCACCAACCAGACAAAATTACCGCGGGCAAAATTCTCTAATTGCCGACTCTAGTTGAGGTCCAATTTTATTGCCTTTAGCGCGATTGTATTCACGTCGCGTTAACTGTAGGTTGTCAATTTCATCGCTCCCGCCCAGTGACCTTGGAATGACATGATCTACCTCAATGCCCGGATTCAAGCGCCGATTTATCCATGGAATGCCAATATACAGGTTAGGAAGGGCGTTCCCGCAAAGTGCATCCTTTCCCTTCTGCCTATCATAAAGGTCAGGCATGTATTCCCGCCAGCGAGAAGATGCGGCGACAGCACCAAGACTGTTTGACCTCCAGCTTTGACGAGCTTTTGCAGCAGTTCTGCCAACATGTTCAGAAGTGATATCCAGCCAATTCTTGGCGTGATCGAATGTCTTTGTTGCACCATCATGAACAGACTCAATCATGTTTTTGGGCATGTTTTTGGGCAGGTAGCTTATGACGTCTTTTGCATCAAGACTGTTTGACCTCCAGCTTTGACGAGCTTTTGCAGCAGTTCTGCCAACATGTTCAGAAGTGATATCCAGCCAATTCTTGGCGTGATCGAATGTCTTTGTTGCACCATCATGAACAGACTCAATCATGTTTTTGGGCATGTTTTTGGGCAGGTAGCTTATGACGTCTTTTGCATCAATCGCGAGGCCAAACACATTTATCAAGCCCATTATCGGTGCCGCAAATGGTATCATGCTCTTCCCTACTAATTTTCCATTCAACCTATCGGATAATAGGCTTGATGCAAAAATACCTATAAATAATTCAAGTGTCAATAGCCAATCGAATATCATAATTCAAGAAATGCCTTTAATTATATATCATAGGTAAATACTTGTTATATAATATCAAATTAAAAAAGGGTCTGTAGAAATGAATTCTAAAACCGCCGCGAAGCTTTTATGTGAAAGTGCTGACTGGACGTTAACTCAGCTTTCAGTCTACAAAGGATTGTATATTGCTCATATGATATATTTGGGAGAAAATGATGGCGAACCTCTGCTTAATGAAAGTTTTGAGGCATGGGATTACGGTCCTGTGATACCATCACTTTACCATAAGCTTAAGATATTTGGGAACAGACCTGTAAAAGAAACAATTTTCTGGAATTTGCCAATTGAAAATAATAATGAAAAGATCAAGACCATTCATGATACTGGAAGACATATCAAAGATTTTAGTTCTGCAATTTTAGTAAATTTTACCCACCATCAAAAAGGTGCTTGGGCAAGGCATTATCGTCCTGGAGTTCGCGGAACAAAGATTCCAAACCGAGACATTCTTGAAGAATATGAATGGCGATATAATGAACAAGATTCTTCAAACTCCTCACAACTCTAAAAATCTTCCTGCTGATGAGCAAATTGCTGAACTTCAACAACAACTCACTGAACAAAATATTCGCAGCAATAAAAGAGAATTTATATATTCTGTTATTATAGGAATTTGTTTCATTAGCCTTATGTTTGATATTCTGCCTTGGTATGGAGGAATGAGTATATTTTTATTAACTTGCCTTGTATTAATTGGTCTAGCGAAATACCATGAAATCGAATGGGCTGTAGTATATTTAGAAAGAATTATGGAATACGTAATTAATGCTTTAAATCAAAATAAAGACTAATTATTAATCTTGAACTATATCTTTTGTTATATTAATGATTGGTGATAGTTCCTATGTACAACTGCAAAGAAAAAAAGTATTTTTGCGTTTCAAAAAAGAAATCCTAGAAATCCACTGGACAATGCTCCCATTTAAATAGAGCAGATACGATCAAGTCAAGGCTAGATATTGTGTGGTATTACGATCTTGTAACAGCGCCTAAAAAAATGTAATTTCCATCAACTGACAAATTGCTAACCATTTAACTTAATGATTTCAGTTTCAGGTATCCAGCGAGCCCGGATTTTTTCATGACCTTTATACCAGGCCTTGGTAAACCGATGTACTCCATCAAGTATCATTATCCGATCTTTGTTTTTATATATTTCCAAGGGGTAATGCAGATCTGATCGTTTGATTCTTCTATATTCTTTAAGATATTTTGTTGGTTCATTGATTACCTGCCTAGGTGTCACCGAATAAGGAATGCCCATATTATCGGGCCAAATCGGAACATCAAGGTGCCAAATTAGATTGTCAATTTTCAACTCAACAACGGTCAACTCCAGCGACCATAACTTTCCAACATCCCAATCAATAGAATACCAATACTTTTCTACTATTTCCGGCTTTTTCATTTAAAATACGCCTTTTCACAACTTGATGTTTGTATTTCTAATTTTCATAAGTTTTTATATGTTGTTGAGCCTACAAACCTTTATTGAAACGAAAATTGTGGAATATAGCAGACTATGGCCAATTCACCAAAGATAGCCTTCATCGGTGCCGGTTCGACCGTTTTTCTG
>JAPORQ010000021.1 GCA_026710155.1 Paracoccaceae bacterium | reverse complement strand
GGAAAGGCTGAAAATTGTTTTCGACTAAAATCCCTGATTAAGCGAACACCATTGCACGGCCATTGGCCGTCCTGTCGCCAGTCGAATATGATGGGGTTGCTTGCCTTTCCCACTGTTTTGCCACTCAAACCAGCCCATTGCCGGTAACAGACACCGGCGGTGCCAGAACCCTGTCAGGAAAAAATGCAGGAACAGGAACCATGGGGGCAAGGCCCTTGGATGCCGCCTGCCAATTTGTTTGAGGGCAATTTAAAAAGCTTACTGAAAAAATTGGTGGGAATCACTGTAGAAGTTATCTATTGATGGTTACTTTTTGGAATGGTATTATGTAATTGCCACCTTGGGGGTTCGGTTATTTGGTTCTCGTTATGGCAAATCTTGCAGCTTCGACTAGCATTTTGGCCTTGTTCCCATAAGGCTCAAGATAAGATACAGCTTCCTCAACCTGATCTCTGGCCAAATTTCTGGCTTCCTCTTCACCGAGGAGGGAGACAAAGGTATGTTTGCCTTGTGATGAATCCTTGTCAAGGGTTTTGCCAACATCCTCGACATTGCCTGTAATATCCAGCAAGTCATCGGCAATTTGAAAGGCTAGTCCCAGAGAGGCTGCATAACCCAAAAGATTGGTCGGATCCGTTCGACTTAAAATGGCTCCTGCTTCACAGGAAAAGCCAATAAGTTTACCAGTCTTGTTCTGCTGGAGTATGGTTATATCCTCTACCGTCGCTGCATGAGGGTTGGATTCGGCTTCCATATCCAGAATCTGGCCAAAAACCATGCCCGAAACTCCTGATGCACGAGCTAGGGAGTAAACAAGATCAGCCCTGATGTCAGGATCGGGAATCCTGTTTCGATCAGACAGGATTTCGAAGGCAAGTGTTTGGAGTGCATCACCCACCAGTACGGCCATCATTTCATTCCATTTGGTATGGATCGTTGGTTTGCCCCTCCTCAGAGGATCATCGTCCATACAGGGAAGGTCATCATGGACAAGCGAGTATGCATGAAGACATTCGATGGCAGCTGCCACATATTCTGGAATCTTGCCCGTTATGCCATTTATTTTGGCACTTTCAACCACAAGAAAACCACGGAATCGTTTGCCTCCGTCCAAGGTATGTTGAATGGGGGGAATCAAAGAATTACGGGGCAATTCGGAACAAATTTCACCGAGGGTTGCATCTATTCTGTTTCCAACCTCTGCCAGATAACCGGTGAATTCAGCCATGACGGATTAATACTCCCATTTATTCTTCAACAAGATCAAGATAGCGCAAACCAACCGGATTACCGGTTTTATCCAGTTCAATAACCCGAGGCGGACTAGTATCGGGTTCCAAAAAGGACTTGCAATAATCGACAAGATGTCTGGAATATCGCAATAATTGGATTGTTTCATCAACGGAAATGCCGGGGTCACCCAGAATCTGGGATATTTCCCTCAATCTCTCTTCAGCCTGGTAATAACTCATGTCAGGTATTCCCATTATCAGCTGGGTGTATTTTTTCTCATGTTCATTTCGTTCCACAAGCATGATTAGTACTGCAATCTATTTCGATTCCTCTCAGGAAGTGCCAGCTTCCAGTTCCTTCAGGGAAATCTCGTCTATCTTTTTCTGAGCTTCCCTCAGTGTGTAATCACAATGCTTACGCAACTTGGTTCCCAGAACATACAGTTCGATTGCTTCGTCCAACGAAACACTGCCCTTTTCCAGCAAACTGACGACATGTTCCAATTTTTCCAGAGCATCCTCAAAGTTCAGGGCGTATATTTCATCCCTGTCCAATTTCAGCAATTCCTGTGTTTCTTGCATAAATATTATTCCATCAAAGCCGTTAGATGGGCCTTCACCGAAGTCGTGAGACCCAGAATACTGTATCCTCCCTCAAGGGAGGATACCAACCTGTCCATGCAGTGTATCTGGGCCAGGTCTTTCATTTTCCCGGTTGCCCAGTAAAAATCTTCTTCATCCAACCTGAGTGAGGCCAGCGGATCATCATAATGGGCATCAAAACCTGCCGAAATGAAAATCAACTCCGGTTTGAATTTATCCATGCGATCAACGATGGAATTGATGGCGGCCCTAAACTCTGCACTTCCTGTACCGGTCCCGAGTGGTTTGTTGATGATTTGATCAAACGCCCCTCTTTCAGATTCATAACCCGAGCCGGGATACAAGGGCATTTCATGCGTTGAGGCAAACAGGGCACGTTTTTCATCCCAAAGAATGTTGCTCGTACCATTGCCATGATGAACATCAAAATCCAAAATTGCCACCCGTTCAAGACCATGCTTTTGAATGGCATGCAAGGCCCCGATGGCGACAGTGCCAAAAAGACAAAATCCCATACCACGTGTTTTTTCGGCATGATGTCCCGGAGGTCGAACGGCGCAAAAGGCATTTTTGGCGCTTCCATCGAAAACCATGTCAGTTGCCTGAACGATTGCACCAACTGCCCGTCGGGCAGCATTCCAGGAACCGTTACTCATGCTTGTATCCGCATCAATATGGGCAAATCCATGGGTGGGTTCCAAGTTTTGGATTTGATCTACATAACTTTGGGGGTGGGCAAGGGTCAGGCGGTCCAATTCACACAAGGGAGCATCCAAGCGTTCGATGGCTGCGAATTCAGGTTGATCAAAGACATTTTCCAGCTGTTCCAGCCGCTCTACTCTTTCCGGGTGTCCCCTTGGTGTAACATGCCTGATACAATCGCTATGTGAAAACAGGATGGTGTTCATCGTCATAAATTCTTTACATCAAAACTTTCAATAATTCTTAATTGACAGAATACTCGTCATTCATATTCAGGTATCAATTTCAACCTGGTCGGGAACCAATACATAACCTTTCCCCCTGACGGTTTTAAGATATCTGGGATTTTGGGGATCATCAAGGAGTTTCCTCCGCAATCGCGATATCCTCAAGTCAACGGTACGATCGATGATATACTCCCCGTTGGCAGAGGCCTTGCGGCAGATTACCTCGCGGGAGGTTGTTTGATTGGATCTCGAAGCCAGAATAGTCAATATGCTTCGTTCGGCATCACTCAATAATATACCATCACCATCATAGGTCAACTCACCCCTGAAAAGATCAAACTCGAAACGGCCAAATGAGACCTTCCTGATTTTTTCATAGGGCGTTCTTCTAATTACTGCCTTGATCCTCAGCACGACCTCCTGGGGATCAAAAGGCTTCATGACATAATCATCAGCTCCGGCTTCAAGACCGGTTATCCTGTTTTCCACCTCGGATTTGGCTGAAAGGATTATGACCGGTGTTTCCGTTGACTCCTTGATATGCCTGGTCAAAGAAACACCGTCCTCCCCTGGAAGCATGACATCGACGAGAGAAAGGTCAAATCGAAAGGTTGACAGGAGTTCCCTTGCCTGCTGGGCATTACTTGCCAGAGAGCACCTGAAACCATGTTTGTTAAGGAAAAGTTTCAGGAGTTCACTGATTTTGTCATCATCTTCGACAAATAGTATATGGGGCGATCTTGAGTCTTCGAATGCGGTACTATTCATAATCCTGGTCCTGCTTTGATTGCTCAGGGTCTATCAGGTTTTCAAGTACCTTGCGAAACCCTACGACCGCTTCATTGCCTGCTGCCTGATAGGCCATTCTGACACGATTTGTCTGGACCTTGGCAAGTTCATCGGCAAGTATCTTACCCGAAGGGGTAAGATGAAGCAATTTGGAACGCCTGTCTTTTGGATTGGGACAGGTTTCAACAAAGGAATCCTGAATCAACCTACGCAATACACGGTTGAGGGATTGTTTTGATATGGCCAGTATTTTCAAAAGATCCGATACATTTATATCGTCCCTGTTCTGGATGAAATGCAATGCCCTGTGATGAGCCCTGCCATAGCCGTATCTGACAAGGATTTCATCAGGATCTGACGTAAAACCACGATAGGCAAACATCATGGCCTCTATACCTTTGGTAATTTCCTTGTCTGTCAGGTAAAGCAGTTTGTTGCCGCCGGAACGGTTCTCATTGTCGGTCATGAATTAAAATGTTAAGTATTGTTGCCGCAAAATAGGTAAACTCTATTGACTTTCATATTTAATAGTAAATACATAACCAACTCGGAAAGGCAAGAATCGCGGAAAATTATTTTGTGCATATCTTTAATGCATGGTTTTACAAGGGGGAAGGAAATGTCTACAGGTTCAGAAGATGCTGGTTATGGCAACAGGAAAGGATATATCTGGTTCAATGGGGAGTTTGTACCCTGGAGATCTGCCAAAGTCCACATTTTAACCCATGCGATGCATTACGGTTCCTCGGTGTTTGAAGGTGAACGGGCCTATGGGGGTAAAATATTTGCCAACCGTAAACACACGCTCAGATTGATTGAATCCGCCCGTCAACTGGACATAGATATAAATTATACCCCGGAGGAAATCGAGAAGGCCAAGTCGGAGGTCATGAATCTCAACGGATTGTCGGATGCTTATGTCCGACCCGTTGCCTGGCGGGGTGTTGGTGAGGACATGGGAATAGCTTCCGGGAAAAACCCCTGCCACCTGGCCATTGCCACCTGGGAATGGGGTCGTTATTATGGCAGCGATGACGCTGGCGAAATCAAGGGTATCATGCTGGACATTTCAGATTGGCGAAGACCAAGTGAAAAGACCATTCCAAGCCATGCCAAGGCTTCTGGACTTTACATGATCTGCACCGTTTCCAAACACAAGGCTCAAAAAAGAGGTTTTTCGGATGCCCTGATGTTAGATTATCGTGATTATGTAGCCGAAGCCACAGGGGCCAACATCTTTTTTGTAAAAAATGGCGAGGTCCATACCCCCCTGCCGGATTGCTTTCTCAATGGTATAACCCGGCAGACGGTTCTGGAATTGTTGGCAAAAAGAAACATCAAGGTTCACGAGCGCCATATCATGCCGTCAGAAATGGAAGATTTCGAGCAATGCTGGCTAACAGGTACTGCAGCGGAAGTCGAGCCTGTCCGACAGATCAGGGAGTACAATTTTGAAGTGGGGGAACTCACCAAGCAGATGGTTGCCGATTACAGCCAATTGGTCAGATCATGATCAAATGTTGTCAAGTGAAATTCAAGGTATGATATTATGAACCATGTTATCTATTACACCAAGCAGATGGAAATGATCAGATCACATTATTCTGACCCGACCGACCTGAATAAGGTTGACAGTCATGGCCTGGTACCTCTGCATTGGTTTGCCATCATCAATACATCTCCGGATATTCTGAAATCCCTGATTGAACTCGGTGCCGATGTTCAACAAAAATCCGGGAAAGGATTAACTGTCCTGCACGGGGCTGCTGCCTATAATTCAAATCCCGAAATAATCAGTATTCTTGTTGACGCCAATGTACCAATCGATGCGGTTTCTAACAATGGATTAACAGCCTTGCACGGGGCTGCTGCCTATAATTCAAATCCCGAAATAACCAAGGAATTGTTAAAATCAGGGGCTTCAATTGAACATAACACACCGAGTGAATTAACCCCACTTCATGTTGCAGCAGCAAATAGTACCAATCCCGAAATCATTCAGATGCTTGTGGATAATGGCATCAAGATAAACAGCGAGGATAAAAATGGTGATACTCCACTTCATGCAGCAGCCTCGGCAAATGAAAAACCTGAAATAATCAAGTCACTTCTTGAATTGGAAGCAGAGGTTGATGCCACCAATTCAGAAGGGTTGTCTCCCCTTCATCTTGCGGCCGGGAATAATTCCAATCCGGAGGTAATACAAACCCTTATTTCCTATGGAGCCAAGACTGGATTAACCGACAAGAACGGGAATTTACCCTATGATCTGGCCAAGGAATCCAATCCCAATATTGCCGGCAACAGAATTTTCAAGAAACTGCAGACACTTCATTCAAGCAATTGGGGATCCAAGGGTTTCTTCAGGGAGGCAGGTGTTGAAGATATTGAAAGGTGTGTAAATCAGGGAGTTAGTGTTGTAGATTCCAACAAGGGCTTTACACCCTTGCATTGGGCTGCCAGATGTACAAAACACAAGGAGGTCATAGAAATCCTACTACAACATGGTGCCGAGATCAATGCAACTGAGAAAACAGGATTGACCCCTTTGCATTGGGCCATCCAAAACCCATACATACCTGTTGAAATAGCAAACCTGTTGGTTCAACATGGGGGAGACATCCATGTCCGAACCAAAAACACGAATAATAACCTTGTTCATAGTGCGGTAAGAAATGCCTGCAAGGGAGAGGTCTTAAGTTATCTGCTTGGACTCGGAATTCCAGCCGAAGAAGAAAGCGAGGAGGGCATTCCCCTGATACACAGGGCAGTAACCAATGTTCACTGCCCCTTGGAATTGTTGGAAGCCCTTTTGGATCATGGCAATGACCCAAAGGTTGTGGATCGTTTGAAGAACACCGCGTTGCACGCAATGTTGAAGACAAATAAAATCAATATGAAATTGTTGAGAAAGTTGATATCCGTTGGTGTCGACCCAAACACCCAAAACTCCCTGGGGAACACACCCTTGCACAGAATCGTGCGAATGCATTCAAGCCATTCTGCAGTTGAGTTTCTAATCAATTCCGGTGCTGATCCTTACCTCTCCAATTTCAAGGGCAAGTCACCATTTGATTTGGCCTCGGAATCTTTGAGGAAGCACATTGTCAAAGATCAAGCTTCGGCAGAAACCGAAGAAAGCGCTTCCGCAGAAAATGGTTAACCCAAATTATTTCCCTAGGTAGATCAGGTGTTGTTCAACAAGGAGGAATTGGTTGCAGCCAGTGAATTGATATATCAATCCATGGCACCAACTCCCCAGATCCAATGGCCGTGGTTACAAAAATCAATTGGTGTTGAGGTTTGGGTAAAGCATGAGAATCATACGCCCATAGGGGCCTTCAAGGTACGGGGTGGTATAACCTTCATGGACTGGCTGCGAAAAACGGAACCTGAAACAAAAGGCATTGTATCAGCAACCAGAGGCAATCATGGGCAAAGTCTGGCCAGAGCTGCCAAAGCACACGGTTTGGTTTGCAGAATTGTGGTTCCCCATGGCAATTCATTTGAAAAAAACCGGGCCATGCATAGTTTTGGGGCCGACCTTGTGGAATACGGAAATGATTTTGATACAGCCAAGGTGGAGGCATCACGCATTTCCAACAGTGAAGGATGGTATTTTGTACCACCATATCACAAGGAACTAGTCCGGGGAGTGGCAACCTATGCATTGGAATTGTTTACCAGCAATCCGAATTTGCATACCGTTTATGTTCCCATTGGGTGTGGTTCAGGGGTTTGTGGTGTCATATCTGTACGTGATGCCCTTGAATTGAAAACAAATATCGTCGGTGTTGTTTCCGAAAATGCTCAAACAGCCAAACTTTCTTTTGGGGCCGGAAAACCGGTCGAAACCAACTCGGCACATACCTTCGCCGATGGCATAGCGGTAAGGGTTCCCGTCAAGGAGGCATTTGATATTTATTCGAGAGGCGTGGAAAGAATTGTGAGTGTTGCGGATGAAGACATGGTAGAAGCGATTAGAATCCTTTTTCGCTCCACCCATAATGTTGCGGAGGGGGCTGGTGCTGCTTCATTGGCTGCATTGATTCAGGAAAGGGAAACGATGAAAGGCAAGTCTGTAGGCGTAGTTCTTTCAGGAGGAAATATTGATATGGATAAGTTTCGAGGTGTTCTTTCAGGTAAGGTTCCGTTTTTTTGAATTATCCAAACAACTTTATTAATGACATCTTCGATGTACCTTTTCTTCTGGGAATTATATCCTTGATTGAATTTCCCATTCACCGAAAATACAAGAGGTGTTCAGACGCTCGGGGGGATACCATTGCACTCCAGGGGAACGTACGTGGGAGGTTTTTTCACAAAATGGCCGGAAAACCAACGATGCCTCCACAAGAAAATGGGGAAATTCAATCAAGGATATAATTCCCCCTGGTTTCCATTTATCACTTGCATTTTTCTTGTTACAGAAAATAAAATGGCAAGATCAAAACAATTTGCCTGTTTGTGAATTATTCTGGAATATTTTGTTGAAAGTTGGTTTTTTTGAATGAATCCAGTAGGACATTAAGGAGATTTATACGCTGACCCAAGAAAAAGAAGCGGATTTAGATAAATCCGTCCTGTCAATCCAATCCCCAAGCATTGCCCCCCTACCTAGCCCAGAAAATCTTCTGGAACTTGTCTTGAAAGTTCTGGACGATAATTTGGCTCAGGAAACCGTTGAAATTGATCTTCGGGGGAAATCAACCATCGCCGATTACATGGTTGTTGCTTCCGGCAGGTCCAAGCGCCAGGTCGTTTCCCTATCGGAAAAATTGCTCGAGTCTCTGAAGCGGAAGTTCAAGATACAGACCACAATCGAAGGAAAAGAAGGTGGAGACTGGGTTTTGATTGATGCGGGAGACGTAATCATTCATTTGTTCCGGCCGGAAGTACGGAATTTCTACCAGATTGAAAAACTGTGGATGCCGAACGAGAGTCGGGCCAAAGACAATATATGAATATTACAATTTTAGCCGTCAACAGAATACGGTCAGGCCCTGAATTGGAATTAACTGAAAATTACCTGGACAGATTCACAAGGTTGGGACGAAACCAGGGGTTTGGCCGCATTGAGGTTGTTGAAATTGAACCTGAAAAAACAGGAGGCAGGAAGCGTTCGCACAAATGTCTCCAGAATCCTGTCTGCCTGCTTGATGAAAGGGGAAAGCAGTTGTCAAGCAGGGAACTTGCCATCAAGATAGCCTCATGGCGCGACGAGCAAATAGGTGATCTGACATTTGCGATCGGTGGCGATCAGGGAAGAAACCAGTTGCCAGAGTTCATTCCATTCTTCACCCTCTCCTTTGGCCCCATGGTATTCCCGCACCGGCTGGCAAGGGTAATGTTGGCTGAGCAGCTTTATCGGGCGGTTTCAATTCTTTCCGGATTGCCTTATCACAAATAATTGCTTGCACATCTTGTTGACGATATTGGATGTTTTGCTTATCATATTCCAAGAAAACTGCAGCAAAAAAACATTCAAGACACCTGAAGATTTGCCTTCACTGATTCATTGGCAAAGGTTCGGGTTTTTTCGAATCAGTCAAGGTCACTTGGAAGTTGTGAGCAATCAATGAAATTCTAATTTTCTATGGAATTGAAAACAAATGAAAAAACAGGTCGCCTTGTGCATCCTTGATGGTTGGGGGTTGAGATCAGAGGTTGAAGGAAATGCCGTGGCCCTGGCCAAAACGCCAAATTTTGATCGTCTGATGACCAACTTTCCAAATTCCAAACTGACAACACACGGTGAAGCGGTCGGATTGCCAACGGGAAGCATTGGCAATTCCGAGGTTGGTCATCTTCATATTGGCGCAGGTCGTGTCATACCAATGGAGGTTCAGAGAATCAATCAAGCCATCAAGACAGGAGAGTTCGGGTTGATGGAACCCTTGGTCAATCTTGCCAGGAACACAGGCAATACGGTACATGTCGTCGGGATTGTATCAGATGTTGGGGTACATGGGTTGAACCGCCATCTGGTTTCTTCGGTCAAATCACTTGCTGCCAATGGTGTCAAGGTCAAGGTTCACGCCATTACTGATGGCAGGGATGCGCCGCCAGGCAATGCCGATCAGGATATCAAGTGTCTGATTGAGGGTATTGAGGGTTTGGCCGAACTTGCAACCATATCAGGGCGGTATTTTGCCATGGACAGGGACCATCGCTGGGAAAGGATAAAGAAAGCCTGGGATGCCATTATGATGGGTCAGGGATTGCGTTCGCCTTTTGGCCGGAAATGTGTTGAAGAATCCATTGCCAGAGGTGAGACGGATGAATTCATCCAGCCTACCTGCATAGGGAATTTTATGGGAATGAACGAGGGGGACGGGCTGTTTTTCGTCAACTTCCGTTCTGATCGTATGCGGGAATTGTCAGCTTCTTTGGCCGATCCGGATTTTGGGGAATTTGATGTCACAGATAGGCCTGCCATCTCCAAGGCAGTTTCAATGGCCAATTATTTCACACCACCAAGGGATTGGATCGAACCCCTTTTCAAGAAAGCCGGGATCAACAATACGCTGGGAGAATGGGTGGCAAAGCATGACCTGACCCAGATGAGAATTGCCGAGACCGAAAAGTTTCCCCACGTCACCTTCTTTTTGAATGGTGGCAAGGAAGCCATGGAGGAAGGAGAAAGCCGCTTTATGCCCAACAGTCCCAAGGTTGCAACCTATGATCTTGAACCGGCAATGTCTGTCAGGGAAGTTGTCGGGGGATTCAAGGAGGCGGTAAATACGGGTTTTGACCTGATCGTAGTGAATATTGCAAATCCTGACATGGTTGGGCACACGGGGAGTTTAGACGCTGCCATCAAGGCATGTGAAGCAACCGACGAGGCACTTGGGATTATAACAGAGGAAATCCAGGCGGTTGGTGGTGAACTCATTGTAACTGCCGATCACGGAAATTGTGAAATGATGATCGACGAGGAAACCGGTGGAGTTCATACGGCACATACGACAAATCCTGTTCCAGTCATTCTGGCATCACCCAAAAAATCACTCAGGTTGAGGGACGGTGGCAGTTTGATTGATCTCGCGCCAACCTTGCTTGATTTGCTGGGTTTGAACAAACCGGAACAAATGACAGGCAATACCTTGTTATGTGATGTTTAAACGGATTGATGTAACGAGTTGCGCGTGTTGTGGTAAATAATATTTTAATTGAACCTTGTGAAATGAGAATTATATTTTCCTTGAAACAAATAGACCTGAATTCTCACCTAGTTTTCCTTACAGTTAGGACGATCATGATCAGATTGCGATTACCCAAATTCCCTTTAATGGCTGGAATTTTCCTTGCTTTGATGCCTCTCCAACCAATGTGGGCAGAGTCAAATGATGAAGAGGAATTCAATATTTATGAGAATATTGGGCTTATTTCCGAAACGCTGAGCAGGATCGATAATTCCTATGTCGAAGAAGTGGATAAGTCGGAATTGATTCAGGCGGCGCTTGACGGCATGTTAAATTCTCTTGATCCTCATTCGGGTTATATCAGTCCAGAAGAAATGATGGAAATGGAGGAGAGGACCTCGGGGGAATTTGGAGGATTGGGAATACAGGTAACAACTGAAAGCGGTTATGTGAAGGTCATTTCTCCAATAGATGACACACCTGCCTTCGAGGCCGGTATCCAGGCAGGAGATTATATCATAGAAATCGAAGGTGAGACCGTCTTGGAAATGGACTTGCAGGAAGCTGTTGACAGAATGAGGGGACCTCCCGGTGAGGATATAACCATCACAATCCTTAGGGAGAATGTGGACAACCCATTCGAGGTTACAATTACCCGTGACATCATCCAGATTGAAGCCGCTGAGGTCAGGCGAATTGGAGATGTGATGATTGCAAGGATCAAGACCTTTAGCCATCAGGTCATTCCAAATCTTGAAGAAGGTATTGAGGAAGTGGTTGCCGAATACGGAGATATTCATGATTTTGCAGGCATGGTAATTGATTTACGTAACAACCCTGGCGGGTTGCTCCAAAGCGCCGTGGGCGTTACCGATCTTTTTCTTGATGAAGGCGATATTGTCTCAATCAGAAGTAGGGATGAACAGGCCGATACCTTCAAAGCCGGGGATTACCATGATGGTGATATTTCGCATGGCATTCCGATTGTTGTCCTCATCAACAGTGGATCGGCGTCGGCCTCGGAAATTGTCGCAGGTGCATTGCAGGACAATGAAAGGGCTGCGGTGATCGGCACTCAAAGTTTTGGCAAGGGTTCGGTTCAAACCCTGATTGACCTTGACAGCGAGAAGGGTGTGGACTTCTCAAGCGAAAGGAAGTTTGGCGGCTTGAGGATGACCACGGCAAAATATTACACCCCATCAGGAAAATCCATACAGGGTAATGGCATAACCCCGGATATTTTGCTGGAATGGCAATATGTCGAGGTTGAAGAGGAAGAAGAAGATGCAAGGTATTTATTTTCGGAGGCCAAGTATGGTAACAGTCTTGAAAATGACGGCATTCCGATAGATGAGGAAGAACAGGAAGAAATGGCCAAGATTAATGAAGCCTTGGAAGAAGTGAGGAGGACAGATAACCAGCTAGGTTATGCGATTGACCTTATTCACGGCTTCAAGGCCTTGGGATCAGGAAGATTATAAGCTTCCGGCTCGACATGGCCACAGTTTGAGAGAAACCTTGAGCCTTGATGATGTAGCAGCAGACCTTCCCTATCGGAAATGTGTCGGTATTGTCTTGCTCAATTGCGACAATCTGGTATTTGCCGGTCAACGCATTGATGGAATTGGTGATGCATGGCAAATGCCCCAAGGTGGTATAGACAAGGGGGAAGACAACCATTCGGCAGCGCTCAGGGAATTGGAGGAAGAGACAGGAATTTCCTCCGATTTGGTTCAACTGGTTGCTGAAACCAAAGGCACCTACATGTATGATTTGCCCATCGAGATGATTCCGGTTATTTGGGGTGGAAAATATCGGGGGCAGGAACAAAAATGGTTTCTATTTGATTTTATCGGCGATGACAGCCAAATCAACATCAACACACCCCATCCCGAGTTTTTGAATTGGCAATGGATGAAAACGGGTCAACTGGTTCAAAAAATAGTACCATTCAAACGGTTGGTGTATGAAAGCATTTTCAAAGAGTTCCATGAGCACTTGAATTCTTGAAAACCTGATATCTCAACCAGCAATCAGAACAATTTCAAAATAGATTTAAAGATTTGATTAAAACCGGCAGAAAAATCGATACCAAAACTTTCGGTCTGGATTTGGGTGTTAATTTTGTTCGTTTTCTGACGGGCAAGGAACATCTTCACTACGGAATTTGGGAAGAGGGTATTGAAATCTGTGCCGGCAACCTTTTGCAGGCCCAGGAACTGTATACACAAAGGCTCATTTCCCATTTGCCGGAAGGTGAACAACTGAGCATACTTGATGTTGGGGGCGGGGCCGGCGAGACGGCTCTGACCATGAGCAAACTTGGACACGAAATCGAAATCGTTGTGCCCAGCCCTCTCTTGGCAAAAAGGTGTGAGGCCAAGATGGGTCAAGGCACACCGGTACATAACCTCGGTTTTGAAGAGTATGAAACAGATCGGCAATTCGATGTTTGCCTGTTTTCCGAAAGTTTTCAATACATTCCCCTTGAGGTTTCGCTCAGGAAAGCACGAAAGTTAACCCGGCCGGGAGGCTTGATCTTGATTTCCGACTGCTTTCGAACGCCCGAGAGAAAAAAAATGAAGCCAAAATACCGTCCGGTGGGTGGAGGACATGACCTGGCAAGGTTTCATGAGGAAGTCGACAAGGCTGGATTGGAGATCGCATTCAGGGATGATATTACTGACAAGGTAGCACCTTCCATCGATTTGGAGTCGGAATTAAACAAATTCATCGGCAGTTCGATTTTCAGGATTGATCGTGAGTTGAAGGACAAGAACCCATTTATAAGAGGTGCATTGGCTACCCTTTTCAGATTGTTGACCAGGGATAAATCCCGCGACAAGTTAAAGGAAAGGCTTGAAGGACATCTGAGAAACAAGGTTGAGTTTTGCAAATATAATTGTTACCTGATGGTTGGTATGGTCAATCCCCAATAATGCGGTTTGATGGCGATCAGCCTTCATGCCCATCAAATTTAGGAGACATCCTTGCAAATCAATCAAAATATCAGTTCGGTAAGGGTATCCGGAACCGTTAAACTTGCCCAGCGGGCAAAGGATATGATTGCCGAGGGAAAAAATGTAATCGATCTGACCGAGGGGCAACCGCATTACAATACTCCGACTCATATAATCGAGGCTGCATATAATGGTGCCCTGGAGGGAAAAACCGGCTATACAGCCGTTGCCGGGACACCGCATTTGCGGAAGTTGATTGCCAACCACATCAACAAACAGAATAAAACCGACTACCAATTGGACAATATCGTCGTTGGTTGTGGTGGCAAGCAATTGATATTCAATGCCCTGATGGTTTCGCTTGAGCAAGGCGATGAAGTCATTATTCCTGCACCCTATTGGGTAAGTTATCCTGAAATTGTCAAGATAGCCAGGGGAATACCCGTACCGGTACAATGTCCGGAGACGACCGGTTTCAAAATAACGGCACAGAAACTCGAATCCACCATTACAAAAAATACCAGGTGGTTGATTCTGAATTCACCGGGGAATCCAACGGGTGCAGTATATACCCGATTCGAACTGGAAGAAATCGCTGCAATCCTGAGAGAACACGAACAAGTGGCGGTTTTATGTGATGATATTTATGAAGCAATCATATACGATGGTGCGGAGTTTAACAGCCTGACCAAGGTTGCTCCGGACTTGATCTCCAGAACCCTGACCGTCAGTGGCCTGTCAAAATCCCATGCCATGACAGGTTGGCGGATTGGTTATTGTGCTGGAGAAAGTGACTTTATTGGACAAATGATCAAGCTTCAGGGGCAATCTACAACCAACGCCTCATCGTTAAGTCAGGTTGGTGCAGTTGCTGCCTTGGAAGGTTCTCGGGAGTTCCTCAAGGATTGGTTGCACGATTATACCAGGGCAAGAGACCTGGTTTGCGGCAAGTTGTCACAATCACCATATTTGGATATATATAAACCGGAGGGTGCCTTTTATCTTTTCGTGGGTTGTCGAAAACTATTTGGAGCAAGTGAACTGTCCGATGATAAAGACGTTTGCAATTATTTGCTGGAAAATGCCCATGTTGCTGTGATACCTGGAAGCGAATTCGGTAGTCAGGGTTATTTTCGCCTGTGTTTTGCAAAGCAGGAAAAGTTGTTGGATCGGGCCATCGATAATATTCTGCAGGTAATTTCAGATCTGTCTCACTGATGATTCTTTCCAATCCATCTTTTGGGTGAAGCCAAAATCAAAACGCCTACAAAACAGTTCCAGCAATGAAAACCGAACTTCCAAATGTGATTGTTGCCAATTTGCATAGGAGGCATACCGGTGTTTCCTCTACTGTCAGGGACCTCATTCCCCATCAGGAGAAAAAGATGGATGTCGGAATTGCGGACTGGGGAAATTTGAATCGAGGGCAAAGTAAATTCTCTATCCTGTCCCTGATCATCAAGGGATTTTCGAAACCCAAAGGGATCGCCAGATACCGTGTCCTGCATGCCCGTCGCGCAATAGACATGGTATTGGGAATCTTTCTACGAGATCTTCTGGGGCAAAAATGGAAAATTGTTTTCACATCGGCAACCAATCACCATCATAGCAGAATGTTCCTCAAGCTGCTAGGCAGGATGGATGCACTTATTGCCACTTCCAGTTTCACCTACAATTTCCTGAGTCGGGACAGATTCTCGGCCGAAATCCATCATGGAATTGAAACGACAAGGTATTTTCCTGATCCGAAATTGTCCGAAGGCAAAAACTCCAGCAAAGGGGACTGGATCGGATGTGTAGGCAGGGTTCGCCATGCAAAGGGGGTTGATCTGTTTGTTGATACCATGCTGAAAGTCTTGCCTGAGCAAAAGAATTATAAAGCAAAAATTATCGGTTTATGCAAACCACGGGATGAAAAATTCAAACAATGTTTAATCGCCATTATCGAACGGGCAGACCTGCAGGGGAGGGTTGTTTTTTCAGGGGAGGTAGGTACCGGCGGAATGGATGAACTTTACCGGTCCATGGTCCTTTGCATCGCCTGTTCCAGATCGGAGGGATTTGGATTGGTACCCTTCGAAGCTCTTGCCACCGGAACTCCGGTTGTTACATCAATGACCGGAGCATGGCCTATATTGATTGGCAATGACATTGGCAGGGTTGTTGAGATTGACAATTCAGAGGAAATGGTCAAAGCCACCAAAGAGTTGTTGTCAAATGGTGAATTGCGGAGAATCATGTGCAAGAAAGCTCGTGAACAGGCGGTTTCAAAGTTTCACATCAGTAATGAAGCACGGGGAATCAACAGGATATATACCTCTCTTTTGTATTGAGACATCATCAACCTGAACTTTCGAACCCATAACAGAAGGATTTTTCTCAACAGTGCCGTTTCCCTGAATCAGGTCACCTATTCTTCCGGTAAAACAACTTGTCGCTATGCCAGCATTTCCTCCAAGAGTTGCATTCCGGCACTCCAACCTTTTCCTACATCATCCTTGGCATTCTCAAAACAGGCCAGTTCAGTTTCATTGGCATCATGGGGTATCCAGGTCAGAACTTGTGTCGTCACCCCATCGGATTCTTCTAGGGTTATGGTTGAATGCATTGTTCTTGGCCAGTTGTTGGGCATGGCCATGATGTTCCAGTTTGCATCCGTGGTTGAATGAAGCCAGACAAGTTTCTTGGGAGGAACGATTTCCAGATACTCACCGCTTTGGTACATGGAATTGTCTCCCCATTTCATTTCACAATACCAGAACCCGTTTACCCTGAGATCAAGCTTGTGAATGATTGTTTCGATATTTGGCCCGTACCAGTGGGACAGCTTCTCAGGTTGGGTCCAGGCCTTCCAGACCTGTTCACGTGGTTTGTTGAACTTATGTTCGAGGATATACTCGCTCATGGGCGGTCCTTTCGTTTTAAATTGCATATGATTGATAATCCAATGGGTCAATATCTGATGCAATTCACATCACTAATCAACTGGATCATGATAGTAAAGCATCGTTGAGGAAAACAACAATAGAATTGCAAATGTTTTTCCGGACAACTCTGATGCAATCTGATCCATTGTAACATCAGGCAATGACCATGGCTTCAAGGGAGTATGTTGTGTTTCTGCCTTACAGCCTCTGACAAGGCATTTTCAGGTGAGAATTTATGCGGAATTAGATTGTTTCCATTCAGAATCAACTCAGCCATGACTTCTGCTATTTTTGGGGCCAAACCAAAACCTATCTTGAAACCGCCATTGGCCAGAAAGGTATTTTTCCGGGTAGGATGTGTTCCAAGTACAGGAGCCCTCGTTACAGATCTGGGGCGATCATGTGCCCATTTTTCAATTATTCTGGAATTCCCGATTTCAGGTACCAGCTCAACTGCCTTTAAATAAAGCTCATTAAGCCTGTAGTCGGTCTTGTAGGGATTCGTAAAATATCTCTCGGTTGTAGAACCTACAGCAGTCAATCCATTTGGCTGGGGTACCAAACTGACTCCTCCCCCTGTAATAACTGGCTGGTTGGAAGCATCGTATTCTATCAACATCGCTTGGCCCTTTTCATGGGCAGCCAATGGAAGCCCGAGTTCACAGCTCAAGGAATTGAATCCGGCAGTACCTGTTGCAAGGACACGGTATTCGCATTTCGTTTCCTCCAGCCGATTCCGGGTCAACGGTACATTGTTGTTGACCAAGGCCTTGCGAAGTGATTTGATGGCCAATCTGGGGTTAATCCGTGCAGACAGGTTGTCGGCTATCAACCAGCCGGTTGGGCTTTTCGGTTTCCAACCAGGGCAATCGGTCGTGCTTACAATATTCCATTCGGCCTGTCCTCTCCAATTTTTTTGAGCCTCATTGGATCGCAATATGGCAAGTTCATGACCCCTTTCATCAATGATGGGTTGAAGGCGTCCACACCTGCAATAGTGTGGAGCAATATCACTGGCAAAATACACTTCCTGCCACCAGTCTTCAGCCATGAGCAAACTATCAAATTGAAACTGCTTTTTTGCTTCCCAAGGTTCTGGGACATGGGGAGTCAAGGCACCAACAAGACCATAACTGGATGATCTTTGATAATATTGATGATCCATGACACTAACCTTGGCACCTCGCTTCGAACATTCCCAGGCAATCGAAAGCCCAAGGATTCCCATACCTAAAATTTCCAGATCGAAAATCCCTTTACGCACTGAAATTGGAAAACCCCGCTTGATGATTTTAAAGTAATCTTTGTAGTAATTGATAGAAACAATTGTAAAATAAAGGGTTTTTACCTAAAGAAAAGATTAAGATGAGTTTGTCCAAAGAAAAAGGTGCTCCACGATATTCTGATTATCTGGAATTGTATTGGGATAATGACAGGCAGTTGCGTTCGGCGAGGTTTCGGGACATTTTTTTTAGTCCCAGCGGCATGGAAGAAACAAGACATGTCTTCATCGAGGGCAATGACCTCCCTGAGAATTTCAAAGAAAACTTTCACATTGGTGAACTTGGTTTTGGCACCGGATTGAATCTGTTTGCTGTCCTTGAACTATGGCGAGAGCGGTATCCTGACAATATACTGCAGTACACTTCCTTTGAAATTGCCCCCTTACCAGGCAAGATCATGACAAGGGCACTTGAAGAGTTTGATGCAATCGGGAATTTATGCCGGGAGTTTCTGAGTGAGTGGGAGAAGGGGAAAACCAAAATCGAAATTCCAAATCTTGCTTTCGAATTGATTGTCGGTGATGTCCGGGAAACAATTCATGCATTCAACCAAAAAGTGGATTGCTGGTTTCTGGATGGATTTTCACCAAGTAACAATCCGGAGATGTGGGAAAAGGACTTATTGCAAAATGTTGCCGACAGAACCAGACCGGGGGGTACATTTGCCACCTTTTCATCAGCATCATCGGTTCGGGAAAACCTGACTGGAGGAGGATTTGAAATTTTCAGGGTATCTGGATTTGGAAAGAAGAAACATATGTTGAAAGGAGTGTTGCCCAAATAGCAATAGGAGGATTGGTATTGGTTGTTAATATTGAAGGTAAATCTGTTGAAGCTGTTCTGGACTGGCTGGAATTAATCGACTGCTTGCAGGAAGGGCATCTATATCCCCAACCCCAATTGGAGGATAATTTACTTGTCCAGGGTCCCAATCGGATGCTGAACAGATTGGCATGGATTGAAGGTTTGGGAAGTGCTGTCAAGACCTGTACCATATATCCCGACAATGCCGAAAATGAAATCCCGGCCATTAATGGCATGATGACGATTTTCTCCAACGATAACGGCACACCTGAAGCCATCATCGACTTTCATCTTGTTACCAAGTGGAAGACTGCAGCAGACTCGCTTTTGGCTACTTCCCTGTTGGCCCCTCACAACCCTCGGAAATATCTTGTTATTGGGGCAGGAACCGTTGCCAGGTCATTGATTGAGGCATACATGACCCTTTTTCCGGAACTGGAGATTATGGTGTGGAACAGAACCAGAAGCAGGGTTATGGAGTTGGTTGATGATTATCAGGATATTTGTGTCATTAACAATGTCGAAGATTTGCCGAAAGCTGCAGGGATGTCCGATATCATCAGTTGTGCAACCATGTTCCAAGATCCGGTATTGAGGGGGGATTGGATTTCCCCAAGTACCCATATAGATCTTGTAGGTGCCTTTACACCCGAGATGCGTGAAGCTGATGACAAAATTCTTCGAATCGGCGATTTGTTTGTTGATTACCGAAGAACCACGGTAGATCATATCGGTGAACTGACAATTCCAATGGCCAACGGCATTCTATCAGAGGATGATGTGATTGCGGATTTTTACGACATTAAATCAGGTGGATTTGCCAGGAAATCAGATGAAGGAGTGACGGTTTTCAAGAATGGAGGAGGAGCACATCTGGATTTGATGACCGGGAGATACATTTACCAGAAATGGCAACAATCCCAGATATGTTCCTGATAGTATCAAGCAGTTTGAAATGGCGAGATACTAGTAAATGAAACCATATTCTGCATTTTGGTTTATCCAGATCTTATTTTCCAGGAGGAAAACATGATGATTGAAGATCCAAAAGATAGTAACAAAATAGAAGAATTAAGAGATAATTAAAATTATACCAATTATGACCTAAGCTATCTCTTGAAAAAAGGTCAATTAGATGGAACGATTCCCGGTGATGGTAATAGCAAAACTGACAAGGATTTAAACAAAGTCCTTAAGGAAAATTTAGGACATTACATACTTGTTTTCCCATGGTTTTTGCAACCAGCCTCTTGACACCGGGGAGCGATACCTGTAATGGTGACCGTCAGTTTCCGGCCGACTGCGTCTGCCAACCCGTGGTGGCCGGTCTGAGATTCGGCCGATGGCAGCGGCCAACACAAGGAGAGACCCATGAAAACAATCATCAAATACCCCCCCCCCAATTTTTTATTAAATTAACAATCCTTTTATTGCTTGCGGTGCTGGC
>JAPORQ010000039.1:5113-20232 GCA_026710155.1 Paracoccaceae bacterium | reverse complement strand
AAACACCGCCCAACGGAGGACCTTGGGCTGCGCCAACGCCAACTGACGGGCCGGTTCCGGGCCATCCGGATGGAACGCGACCTGGCAGGAAATGTGTGAATCTGATAGGGTCCAGGAGTGCTGGTGTGGGTCAAGAGATCAAAGAGGAGTAAGTCCATCTTACGCTTGGGGACCATCGGAACCTCAGGCTATACCAATATTCCCGACAGCGCCCAACGCTGAGATGCGGCGGAGGTTGATAGACCAAAATGATCAATATGAAATAAAAGAGTCGACTTCGGTCGCCCTTTCTCTTATCAACACGGGAATATATAATTCCCCAAGTTTAGATTACAGGATTAAAGTTATAAAAAAGAACCAAAATTATGCCATTGCATGCTTTATTTTCGAATCAAAACAAGTATATCTTGATGAGGAGGAAATAGGAGTTGAAATTGGCAGAAAATATGGCGGCAACAGAAACATACGATGAAGAGAAAATCAAGGTCCTGAAAGGCCTCGAAGGTGTTCGGAAAAGACCGGGCATGTATATTGGAAACGTACAGAATGGGGATGGTTTGCACCACCTGATTTATGAAGTTGCTGATAATGGAGTTGATGAGGCATTGGCGGGTCATGCCAACCAGATCAAAATTGTTTTACATGATGACGGTTGTGTCTCGGTTGAGGATAATGGGCGTGGTATCCCTGTAGGGATAATGGAGGAAGAAGGCAAATCAGCTGTCGAGGTCATCATGACTCAAATGCATGCAGGTGGGAAATTCGACAGCAACAGCTATAAGGTTTCCGGTGGGACCCATGGAGTGGGTGTTTCGGTAGTTAACGCCTTGTCGGATTGGTTGGAAGTAACCGTCTGGCGAACCGGTAAGGAATATTTTGTTCGCTTTGAACATGGTGAAGCAGTTGAACCATTGAAGGAATTGGGGCCAAGTGGAGATAAGACAGGTACAAAAGTAAAATTCAAGGCTAGCTTTGATCGGTTCAATAACACCAATTTTGAATGGGAACGGCTCGAAAAAAGGTTCAGGGAACTGTCCTTTCTGAATACCCAGTTGAATATTGCCCTCAGGGACGAAAGAGAGTCAGAACCCAAGGAGGAGAATTTCTTCTCCGAAGGGGGTGTCCGGGAATTTGTCGCCTATCTGGATGCCTCACGAATGCCACTTCAGGAAGAACCCATTTTCATAACTGGTGAACTGGACAAGGTTGGTGTGGAAATTGCCTTTTGGTGGAACGATTCCTACCATGAACTCATCATGCCCTATACCAACAATATTCCCCAGTCAGATGGGGGAACCCATGTCGCCGGTTTTCGGGCAGCCTTGACCAGAACCGTCAATTCTTATGCCGCTGAATACGGGCAATCTTCACGCCAAATAAAGACCCGCTTCAATGGTGACGACATTAGGGAGGGAATGACTTGTGTCATTTCCATCAAACGGCCGGAACCCGATTTCAGTTCCCAAACCAAGGATAAACTGGTTTCTACCGATGTACAAACGGCCGTTTCCACCCTGGTTTCGGAAAAGTTGATGGAATATTTTCTGGAAAACCCGGCGATCGCCAAAAGCATATTGATCCGGATCAGCCAAGCCGCTGAAGCCAGGGAAGCAGCAAGGAAAGCAAGGGATCTGACCAGAAAGAAATCCTCATTGGACATTGCTTCACTCCCGGGCAAACTTGCAGATTGTCAGGAAAAGGACCCTTGCAACTCTGAGTTGTTTATTGTCGAGGGTGATTCCGCCGGCGGATCGGCCAAGCAGGGAAGAACAAGAACCAATCAGGCTGTTTTGCCCTTGCGGGGCAAGGTATTGAATATAGAAAGAGCCAGAATCGACAAGGTTTTGGGCAATGAACAAATAGGCACCTTGATAACGGCACTTGGGGCAGGCATTGGAAGAGATGAGTTTGATATTGAAAAACTGAGATATCACAAAATTGTTATCATGACCGATGCTGACGTTGATGGGGCTCACATACGAACCCTGTTGCTCACCTTCTTTTTCCGCCAGATGCCGGAAATTATAGAAAACGGTTATCTCTACATTGCCCAACCGCCCCTATACAAGGTCCAAAGAGGTAATTCTGGAACATACCTCAAGGATCAGGGCGAATTGGATAATTTCCTTGTTCAGACGGGTAGTGATGGTGCTCTGCTTCGCTTGGGAACTGGGGAAACCCTGGCTGCGGCCGATTTGATCAGGGTAATCAACCAGGCCCAGGAACTGAAAAAAATACTTGGCAAATTTCAGGCCAATCACTGGCTGCCAGCCATTGAGCATGGAGCTATTGCGAATATCTTTTCAAAAGATATCAAGAGCAATCCCCAAAAGGCAGCCGACAGGGTTGCAGATCGACTGAACATGGCTGCGCTTGAGTATGAAAAGGGTTGGGCGGGAAGACCCGCCCAGGATGGTGGACTGACCTTTAGGAGAACCCTGCGCGGGGTTGAGGAATTACAAACCTTGAGAAGGAGTTTTCTGGTTACTCCCGAATGTCAGAAACTGGTTGCCATGGCCGAGGATTTGGAAAGTGTCTATCAGTATCCCGCAGAGTTGATAATCAGGCAAAAGACCGAAAAGATTTTTACTCCTTCCCAGTTGCTGGCGAAGATACTGGAAATTGGACAGAAGGGGCTTTCACTTCAAAGATACAAGGGTTTAGGAGAAATGAACCCCGAACAGCTCTGGGAAACAACCCTTGATCCTGATGAAAGGGTTCTTCTTCAGGTAAAGGTTGAAGATGTGGCAGAGGCAAATGATCTGCTGATCAAGCTGATGGGCAAGGATGTCCCACCAAGAAGGGATTTCATTATCGAGAATGCCCTTAATGCCACAAATGCCTATTATTGATCGAGTATAGTTCTGGGCAAATTACGTAATAGTTATTTGGTCAAGACAAAGGCTACCATGGGTTGCTCCAATACCAGGTATCCTTGCTTTTTCAGAGCATGTAGTTGAAAGAGGTCTTTCATTTCCTCAATGACCATTTCGACTCTATTTGCCCTGTTGGGATCGACAGAAACCGCATCATTCACAATGGCCTCGATACCATTGACCCTGATGGAAATCATATACTCGAAGGCGTCATCCAACCGCCCCAAATCTCCTTCAATAAAATCGTGCAATTCATGCAAGGCATTTCGGCAGACTTCTGTTTCATCTTCCAGGGGTTTGAAAACCTCGAAAAAACTGCCGAAATTCAAGGGTTCCATGATCAGAAGCGGGCATCCGGTCTTGGTAACTTGCAGTGCCTTTAGCAATCCTTTTTGAACTTCCTGTTCAGGTATGTGATGCAGGGTGTTCAAAATAATGGTTCCATCAAAGCCATTTTCACTGAAAACCATGTCACCAGCACCAGTATGGAAGAGTTCAGCCTGTGGGCATTTTCTACTTGCTTCAATCAATGATTGTTTGTTCACATCAATACCGGTCGGTTTGGCCGATCTGTTTGCAAGTGCCTTCAGCAAACCACCCCGACCACAACCGATATCAAGAATTCTTTGATTCTCAAGAGGTGAAAATGTTTCTTCTATGACAGCTATGTTCCGATTGACATCAGTTCTTTTTCTGGTCATGGCAAGCAAGGGGATTTCATTTTGATACACGGTCATGCAAAAAAATCCTGTTTTTTCTTTTGTAAATTTTATGGTGTATAATATCCACATGATTTACCGCGAGTAGATTTAATTTCGAGGAAAAGGAGCAATTTATCAAATGGCAGAAATGGAATATCTTGAAGCGCTTAAACAAAAGCATAAAGAACTTTCCGAGAGAGTTGAGCAAGCTGAAAAATCACCCAGTCCTGATCACATCCAGATTGTCGAAATGAAAAAGCAGAAACTTCATTTGAAGGAAAAAATTTTTGGAATGAGTTAACCAAAAACACCTTTTAAATCCTTATGACAGCTTGATAAAGGGAGGTCAGCCTAAGTTCGCTTGCAGGTTAGCAAGACTGATGGTGGATAGATGTTGTTTTCAATTGGGAATGAAATTTGCAGCAACCGGAAGAAATCAAATACTGGGTTAACGATAAACCTCCATTACCTGTAGCCATTTTAGCGGCCGTCCAGCAAATATCCCTCTTGGGCACGATTATGACACTGTCCCTGGTTTTGGGACGGACATTGGGGTTGGAAATTGACGAACAGATTCACCTTGTCGCCCTGACCATGGTTGCGGCCGGTATAGGTGTTATACTGCAGACCTTGAACAGAAACCAGGTCGGAAGCGGGCTTTTTGTGCCCATGCATACAACTTCAGCAGCTTTTCCAGCCATGGCCATAGCATCCCAGATGGGTGGTTTGGGACTTGCCTTTGGCATGTTAAGTGTTGTGGGTGTGGTCCAGCTTGTAGTAGGCAAGATCATCACTCGACTGAAGGAGGTAATTCCGGTTGAAATTGCAGGATTGGCAGTTTTTATAGTTGGCATAGAGGTCGGTTTGTTGGGCCTCAGAAACATTCTGGGAATCGGTACGGAATTGGAGAATGACACACTCAATGCCGGAGTGGGGTTTTCCACTCTGGCCTTGATCATCGGTTTGACCATTTGGGGACCCGCCATCCTGAAAGCCTTTGCAGTCATTTCCGGACTTATTTTGGGTCAGATTCTGGCTATTTGGGTAGGATTGGTACCAACAGAAGACCTGATGGCTATCACCAACTCCGAATTATTCGAAATTCCTCCAATCGGGGAATTTGGCTGGAAAGTGGATTGGCGTCTTATTCCTGATTTTGCCATAGTTGGGATAGCCCTCTCCCTGAATTGTTTTGGCATAATGACTGTTGCCCAGAAATCCTATGATGCCTCATGGAAGCGACCGGATATAGAAGGTGTGAAGAGAGGATTGATGGCAGAGGGTTTGACCAACATTGCCACTTCCTTCATAAACGGGGTTTCGCAAACAAGTTCGGGCCCGGCAGTTGGTCTGGCCCTTACCTCTGGCATAGTCAGTAGAATTGTCGCATACATACTTGGTGGAATGTTTATTGTTCTGGCCTTTTTCCCGCCGGTAACCTACTTATGGAACAGCCTGTCAACCACCGTGGTCGGAGCGATTCTGTTGTTTTTTGGAGGCATCATTACCATTACAGGCCTCAGAATTCTGATGTTGAGACTTTTGGATAACCGAAGAACCATCGCCATCGGACTCGCGATAATTGGGGGCGTAGGTTCGGGATTATTGGCAAGGATAGCCGATGAAGATGCCTTTTATTTTGCCCTATTTTCAACACCCCTGGCGTTATCCCTGAGCATTGCAATTGTTCTGAATGCCTTTTTCCTCATAAACAGTAGGCGAAAACTCACCTATGAAGTTTCCCTGGTTGAAAATTGGCACAAGCAATTGGACAAGATGGTCTGGGAATTGGGCAAGTCGTGGGGCGCTTCCCCTGAGACCGTCGCCCGTATCATTCATTCGCTTAATGAATTGGTAGATGTTGTCGAAGGTCACGAACTGATTTCCCAGCAAAACAAGAGGATTTTTATATCGGCCAGGTTTTATCAATCCTTTTGTACGGTCAAGTTTTCCTATTCAGGAGAGGGTTTCAGAATTGTCAACAAGCCGCCGACCCCGGAACAAATGCTGGAAGACCCAGATTCCGTAACCGACTTGGCCGGATATCTTGTCAGGCAAATTGCCGATGGGATAAAAATCAACACCCTGCGGAATAATATCACTGTGATTGCATTGGAATATTACGACTAGACGAACCAATGAAGAACAAGCCAAACTGAAACCCAATAAACATAAGCAATCAACGTTTAAGTTGTATAATGTCATCATATTTTGAAATGATGAAATCTATCCAATCATCCGAGTAAGAATAACTTTTGTGCACAACGTTATAATAGCAATACTTCTTATTGGTTTTTTCTGGATTTGACGATTTTTTTGGAGGTCGAATTTCGAAATGCTTCCAAGCATTAGTGTGATGATACATGGAAAATGAATTCTGAATTTTGGATTTTACCTTATTTACAACTTGCATTGGTTTGTACGGGAACCGAATATTTAAGTCGGTTTCTTTAGATACAGAAATAGCTTTTTGACCATTTTCTTCACCCGAAAATGTATATTTAAAATCAGAGAAACTTTTAGGTGCAAGTACCTTTTCTATGTTTAAATATGCCCTTATTCTAGTTGAAGAAGGGAAGTCTTTTGCCAAGTTTTCTAATTTTTCAAGAGTTGAAATTGTTTCTGGTAATTTAAATTTATCAAGTGTTCTGGCTTGATGAATATCTATTTTTGAAAACTGCAACGCTAATGAAAGATCCTGAGTCAGAGTTAATTTCTCACCAAATAGTTTACACAGGTATTCTTCAAAATTCAGGCAGCATGCCTGAAAATGTCCAAAATAATCATTATCACTTTTTCCAATACATTCGTGAGCTACCGCATTACGTATTAATATTATACATTCTAAGTTTATTTTTGTTTCTTTATCTAATGGGCACGCGGTTCTTTTCAGCATATTTTTCAATGAAAGATATCTGCCACTAGGACATATATTTTCTCCATTTCGTTTATGATGTTCTAACAATAAATAAGTCCATGCAACCATTGAGAGTAAAGCAAAATTTTCTGATTTGAATTTTAAATTAACACTATTAAACGATTGAACCGCAAGTACCATTGCCTCCCTAGCACGAATTAAACGTTCGTCTTCGCCATCAAAAACATTTAATCCAGTTTGTGGATCAAAGTGTTGTTTTTTTAGTTTAAAATATTCAACTTCGGACCCTGTAGCAGCCTCTTGATCAAGATTGCTAGAGATTTCTGAAATTCTTCCGTTATTTATTGTTTTTCTTCTTCCAAAGTTTAGTAAATATTGAATATCCTGTTGAGGTACCTGCTGCAAAATTAACGCTTTTGCAACTCTCTTTTCTTCATAGGTAAGACTACTATTTTTGTTTTTCTTAACCACGGTAATAAATTGTATTTATAAAGTTTAAATCGATTCCTAACCCCAAAAAACTCAAAGAATGATATCCTCTTAAAATATACGAAGTATTTAAACTTTTAACTCAATTGATACTCACCTATCTTACTGTTAATTCAGGTGCCATCATCTTTCAGGTTAAAATCACAATCTATCAGGATACTCCGGGCTTGTTCATATTTTTCATCAGCCACCATAATTCTGCGCGGGAGAATTCCAATTTGACCCTCCAAAACACTCATATGAGAATCCAAAATAAATACTTTGATTCCTTCGCCCTCAAGAATGGCAGAGGCAAAGGATAATTCTGTCGGATCATTGGTTCGGTATAATTCTTTCATTTGGCTTCCTTAAAATCCAATTGTTGTAGACAAGGTAATAAAAATTGTTGGATAAAACAAACACAACATCCCAAAGAGATGCCTTAATCGTACCAGAAATCCTGAGAGAAGATTTGACCAAGGTAGAAACCATTATCAGGACAAGGTCGGATTCTGAACTCGTTGAAAGGATAAACCAGGTATTGTTACATATATTTGGTAGTGGTGGCAAAAGGTTTCGTCCCTTGCTTACCCTTTCGGCTGCCAGATTATTGGAATATGAAGGTGAACATCATCTCAATCTGGCTGCAGCAGTGGAATTCGTACATACCGCCACGCTTGTACATGATGATGTCGTGGATCAAAGCAAACAAAGGAGAGGAAAACCGGCAGCAAACTATCTGTGGGATGACAAAACCTCGGTTTTGGTTGGTGATTATCTGTTTGCCAGATCGTTTCAACTTATGGTTTCAGCGGATTCACTTCGTTCCCTGGCTGTTTTGTCTGATGCTTCTGCCACAATTGCCGAAGCAGAGGTTCTGCAACTTGTAAACCAGAACAATTCGTCGATTTCTGTCGATACCTATCTCACGATTATCCAGGGTAAGACTGCAGCACTGTTTTCAGCAGCCACCGAAGTTGGTGGAATTGTTGGCAGGGGTACCAATCAACAGATTCGGGGATTGTCCGAATTCGGCAATTACCTTGGTATCGGATTTCAGATCATGGACGATCTTTTGGATTACGAGGGCCATTCCCCGGAATTGGGTAAAAATGTCGGTGATGATTTTAAGGAAGGAAAAGTAACTCTTCCTGTAATACGTGCCATTGAGCAGGCCGATAAAAAGGAAATAGCTTTCTGGAAAAGGGTTTTCGAAGACAATAATATTGTGGCTGGTGACCTGGAACGGGCGCTGGCGATTTTGAAGACAAGAGGTATTATCGAAGAAGTGAGGTCAAAGGCCTTCGATTGGTCGGAAAAAGCCAAGAATTGCCTGGAAAAGCTGCCAAACAATGACATAGCAAATTTTCTAGGTGATCTGGCAGATAATTCTGTTGCCCGTAAATCCTGATCAGGCAGGAAGTATCCGAGTGGGTTGGACCCACCACCACGGTTTCAATTGTTTGATTGTCCGCGCTGCAACCGATACCTGTTCAGCGGTTTGAAAAATACCGAAGCAGGTTCCACCTGAACCTGACATTCTTGCTACCAAACAACCATCCTGCTTCTTCAGACCTGATAGAATGTCCTTTATTTCAGGGCAAAGTTGCAAGGCGGGAGGTTCCAGATCATTTCTCTGTTCCCTCAACCAGGTGATGACATCAATCTTGTTTCCCATGGCCGGAAATGGTGTCTGGGAAGAATTGTTTACCTTGTCCAGCCGATTGTAGACATCCTGGGTCTGGACTGGCTTATTGGGGTTTACCAACAGCAAGGGGAACTCCGGGAAACCGCCAAGAACAGCGATCTTTTCTCCCAATCCGCTTACCATTGAGGGCTTGCCGGTCAGACACACTGGAAGATCAGATCCAATTGAAGTTATTTTGCCGGTATCGTTAGGCAAAGGGCATGTCAGATAATTGGAGGCCAGCCGCAAGGCCAGGGCAGCATTCATGGATCCACCGCCAAGTCCGGCAGAAACAGGTATGGATTTCTCCAGATTGATCCTGAAACCGGTACCCCTCTCTGGAAGTAAACGCAGAGCAGTCAGAATGATGTTTTCTGAAGGGTGTGGAAGGGCCTTGCTGTAAGGACCACGGGTTGAAAGTGAAAACCTTTCTGCAGGTTCCAGCTCCAGGGTGTCACCAAAATCGGTAAACACAACCAGGCTGTCGATTTCATGAAACCCGTTTGGTAGTTTGCCGGTTACATGCAGGGTAAGGTTTATTTTGGCATTAGCAACACCTGCAATTGCCCGATGGTC
The DNA here is from genome assembly GCA_026710155.1 of Paracoccaceae bacterium. Lineage (GTDB taxonomy): Bacteria > Pseudomonadota > Alphaproteobacteria > Rhodobacterales > Rhodobacteraceae > MPNP01. The sequence goes on along the minus strand of JAPORQ010000039.1, from coordinate 11,046 downwards.
GCTATTCCTCCTCTTCAAATCTTTTTGTTCCTTCTTCTAAACCGTACATCAGTCTGAGTTCGATTTTTCTGCCAAGTTCACCTTCCGGATTAGTTTTCAGGGCACGTTCCCATTCCCGTGTTGCCAATCCTTCCTCACCCATGATCCAATAGACTTCAGCTATATGATCTATTACCTCGGCTTGGTTGGGGATAATACGGTCCGATCTCTGCAAATACTCCAAAGATTCTTCCAGTTTTCCCTGACGATATAAAACCCAGCCCATTGAATCCACATAGTACCCATTGTCGGGTTCGGTCTCCAGAGCCGCCCTGATCAGTTCCTCAGCTTCATCAAGTTTGATGTTGCGTTCAGCCAACGAATACCCCAGATTATTTTGAACCAAGGCATTGTCAGGAGATATTTCCAACGATTTTCTCCAATCAGTTTCGGCCTTTTCCCATATATCCATGAGATAATACAATTGCCCTCTCAGGAAATAGGCATCCCAATTCTCTCGGTTGGTTCCCTTTGATAATTCTATTCCCTGGCTGATACTGTCAACTGCCTCCTGCATTTCAGACCTGTTGGATCTTAGTTCACCCAGGAGGTAAAATAAATCAATTGAGTTCGGATGCAGTTCAAGAGCTTCCTGTACAATCATCAAACTTTTATTGGAATCACCCATTTCATAATGAATGTCTGATCGCAAACCTGTTGCTGCCTGATAATACGGATCATCTGGCGTAATGCCTTCGATCGGTAGTAGGGCCAATTCGAGGCTGTCCAGGGAAAGGAGAGTTCTGCTGACGGCAAAATCAAGGGTAATATCCTCTGGGTCAAGATATCTGGCCAATCTGAACAATGCAAGTGAATCCCCGGAGGGTCCATTGTTGTTGGTTGTAATTCGGGCAACAGCGGACAAAAGTTTGGCCAAACCCTCCCTGGCGTTGATTTCAAAATCAATGCTGTTTCCGGAAGTCAGGTTTTTCTTGAGTTGCAGAAAGGGTGTTTTTCTTGGGTCGATTTCCGAAAATCTCAGCAAATCATACGCTTCTCTTGCCTCTTCAAGCTTGCCTTGATTGAGCAAGATACCAACCATCAGGTAAAGAACCTCGTTTTGAAGGGCCGGAGGGTAATCCCTGATTGACCCCAGAGTTTCGATGGCCATTTCCAGATTACCGTTTGAGGCATGAATCAGGCTATTTGAAAAGTCCACCAGGGAAACGCTCCCCTCGTCAAAACCTTCCCGGAAAATCTCCAATGAATCTTCGACCGAACCCTCGCCAAAAGCGGACCATCCAAGAAACAGTTCATTGAGGGGAAAATTCAAGGGCATTTCATCCAGAAAGGTCTTTATCGAGTCATATTCTTTTCGGACGAACAGGTCAGTAATTTTAACAATCCGTGCCAAAACAAAATCGTTGTCAATGGCAAGCAATCGATCAGCATGACCTATTGCCCGGTCTAGTTCCCCCGCTCCCATATATGTTTTCAAGGCCAACTCCAGGATTTCCGGAGTATCAAAAGCTTCATCGGGCAATTCTTCAAGGTATCCTCTGGCAATATCATAGCGATATTCTTCCACAGCATATTCAGCAGCCATAAAGGCTCCCAGAAAATCCTGGGCCTTGAGCGGGGTTCCTGCAAACAACAACAGGACCAGTACTGATCGGACTAAATTAAAAAACCTGTACAACACCAAAATCATATTTCCCTTACCGACATCTTGACACAAGATGGATAGCAACCCCTCACATAGATGGAAACAGGATTCTCATCAAAGAATCAAAAACCAATTGCTGAATTATATTCGTCCTCCCACACAATTGAATTCATTATATTGTGAACCTGAAAAAACCGAGATTACATATTGGGATAATTTGGTCCGTCCCCACCTTGAGGTGTACACCAGTTGATATTTTGACTCGGATCCTTGATGTCACAGGTTTTGCAATGCACACAGTTTTGGTAATTGATTTTGAATTCCTTGCTTCCATCATTGTTTTCAAGAACTTCATAAACTCCTGCCGGACAGTATCTTTGGGCCGGTTCAGAATAATTTGGGAGGTTGACACTTATAGGAATGGTCGGATCAGTCAAGTGCAGGTGGACAGGCTGTCCCTCTTCATGATTGGTTCCCGAATAGCTGACATTGGTAAGGCGGTCAAAACTGATCTTGCCGTCTGGCTTGGGATATTCTATTTCCTGGTGCTTGCTTGCCGATTCGGTACTTTCGGCATCAGATTTCCCATGTTTCAGGGTACCAAGGGGGCTTCCCCCAAAAAGTGTCGAGCACCACATATCGACAGCTCCAATGGCTAGAGAGCCATAGAGACCATAGCGTGACCACAATGGCTTTACATTTTTGACTTTTTTGAGATCCTTGCCAATGGGGCCGTTTCGCAATTTTTGTTCATAGACAACCAATTCCTGTTCACCCGACCCGTTTTCAAGAGCCTCGGTTGCTGCATCGGCAGCGAATATGCCGCTCAACATGGCGTTGTGGTTTCCCTTGATTCTTGGCACATTGACCAAACCTGCCGAACAACCTACCAATACCCCACCGGGAAAAGTGGTCTTGGGAATTGACTGCCAACCACCTTCGGTTATGGCCCTGGCACCATAGGCAGTGCGCTTGCCACCCCCCAGCAGGGAACTCACCAAAGGATGATGCTTGAACCTTTGAAACTCCATATAGGGATGGATATAGGGATTGGCATAGTTGAGGTGGACAACAAAGCCGAGGCTGATCTGGTTTTTTTCCATATGATAAAGGAACGATCCTCCGCCTGTTTTCGCATTGAGGGGCCATCCGGCTGTATGCGTCACACTTCCCGGTTTGTGCTTTTCGGGATCAATTTCCCAAATCTCCTTCATGCCAAGTCCAAATTTTGGAAAATCCGACTCCCTGTCCAGCCTGTATTTTTCGATAACCTGTTTGGTCAATGACCCCCTGGCTCCCTCACACAGGAACACGAACCTGCCCTTGACCTCTATTCCCGGTTCATAGTTATCACCAGGTGTGCCATCAGGATGTTTTCCAAACTCACCGGCTACGACTCCCGCAACCCTGTCATCCCCATCAAATACGAGTTCCGAACAGGCCATGCCGGGATATACTTCAACTTCCAGTTCTTCTGCCCGCTCGGCCATCCACCGGCAAACATTGGCCATTGAAACGATATAGTTCCCATGGTTGTTCATAAGTGGTGGCATGGACCAGTTCGGAATCCTGATTTGCCCACCTTCCCCGAGGATATAGAAGTTATCCTTGGATACAGGAACATTCAGGGGTGCATTTCGTTTTTTCCAATCCGGAATCAGGGTGTTTAACCCGATGGGATCCAATATGGCACCGGATAGAATATGAGACCCGACCTCGGCACCCTTTTCCAATACACAGACTTCCAATTCCAGATTATTTTGCTTGAGCCTTATTGCAGCAGAGAGACCAGCCGGTCCTGCACCAACAATGACGACATCAAATTCCATTACTTCACGTTCGATTTCAGCCATATTTCATTTCCCGAATGGACCAGTAGTGAACCGACCATATTGCTAGTCCTTTAATGATTTAAAAATACAAACCTGTCCTGAATTATCCAACAGATTTTTTGCATCATGCCGGGATATTTCAAATTTCTGCGTTACCATTCAATTGATTTAGGGTTTAATCTTCGAAACCCCATCCCCTTTGACTTTTTTGAACTGTTTATTTATCCAGGTTGAATAATTGTTGAGGAACCGAAAAATTCATTCCCCTTTTGTTTAGTCACCGATTTAACTGTTGCAAATAGATTGTTGCTGATTAAATTTCTAAATTATTTCGGTCATTTACGGAATTACATTTGGCTTGCCTGTTTAATTTCTTCGCATGAAGAAGTAACCTCTGTGTAATCTGATATTCAAAAAAGCAAATTTATGGACAGGATATTTATTACCAAAAACGGTGTCGCCGATGTCGAGGATGATTTGAAAAAACTCGTTTCAATAGATCGGCCCCAGATCATCAAGGCCATAGCCGATGCCAGGGCCCTGGGAGATTTGAGTGAAAATGCCGAATACCATTCTGCCAAGGAAAAGCAGGGTTTGATTGAAGCCCGAATATCCTACCTCAAGAATATTCTCTCCAGGGCAGAGATAATTGATGTTACCCAGTTGAGCGGATCAATCAAATTTGGTGCCACCGTTAGCCTTGAAAATGAAGAATCCGGAGAGGAAGTAACCTACCAGATCGTTGGTGAACCGGAAGCAAACCTTGAAAAAGGCAAATTGAATGTTCGGACTGCTCTTGGCAGGGCTTTGATAGGTAAGGATGAGGGAGACAGTGTTACCGTGAAGGCACCCAATGGAGAACGGTATTATACTGTTCTGAAGGTAAGTTACACCTAGGGAGGATGAAAATTTTAGAAAGCGGTAAACACATAATGGCAGGCGGAAAAAACAAGATTTCCATCCGCAGTATCATGGCCTATCTTTTTGCAACGGTAGCAACCATTCTATGGGTACTTTTTTTCTATGAGATAAGCCGAGGCGGTGGATTAGGCGAAACTTTCCAGAATAACAGGGGTGCAATCCCATTGGTTGTCGGACTGATTCCAATACTGTTTTTCTGGTTGGTGGCAGTATTGTATTTGATGGCAGTTCAAAACAGCGAACGTTACAACGAGTTGAAAAAGAAGATTGGGAAGCTGAAGGAAGAGATTGATCATATTTCCTTCGGTGAAAGCGAACGGTTCATGAACATCTCGACAGACAGTCCGTCGGCACACGGTGAGAGTCCGGAAATCCATGAGGAATCTGAATACGATGATATGGCAGGAGAAATAATTGATACCCCTTTCAGCCATCCCATGTCCAGTGGTGAAGTCAGGGGAGAGACAAACATGCTTGATGAATGGGGCCTTGAAACGCAAACACTGATCAGGGCCTTCAATATGCCCAATGATGAGAATGATTCAGAAGGTTATGATGCAATTGAGGCAGTAATCAAGATTGAATCCCTAGAAAAACTGCTGCGGAATTCCCATGAACTCCTCTTTACCCTGGCTGATTATGATTTGATAATGGATGATCTGGAAATTGATATGGGCCTGATCTCAACCTGGAGGCGATTTGCCGCAGATAGTGCCGTAGGTTCGGTTTCTTCCCTTGGTGGAACCGGAACGTTTGTCGAAATTGCCAAGGTCTCCGGTATTTTGGCCGAAAACAGCAATTTTGAAAGCCTTGCCGACACCTTCAACAAACAGATGGAAGAGTTTATTTCCAAGGTCATACCACAACTCAGTGATGATGAAATCAGGGAACTGGCCGAAACCAGGACTTTTCTGGCCTTTTTATTGCTTGGCCAGGTTTTCAATACCGGTTGATTGCGGTTTTCAAACTATATCCAAAAACTGCTGTAGGGATAATATTTGACCAGGGTCACCCCTATCAACCGATAGGGTATCCTCTCCCAATTCGACCAGACCTATTACAAGGACTGCTTCACGTGAGACAAGTTACGGTTGCCATACCGATCTAGATTTGCTACTCTCCCTTTATTGTCAATGAGGGTGAGGCTAATGTTACGGTTGCCATACCGATCTAGATTTGCTACTCTTTCATAAAATCACTCCTACTAATTAAATACGTTACGGTTGCCATACCGATCTAGATTTGCTACTCTTGCCCGCACAGAGACAATGTCGTCATTGCAGTTACGGTTGCCATACCGATCTAGATTTGCTACTCTAATCACATCCGCGTCACTATCCTCGATATTGTTACGGTTGCCATACCGATCTAGATTTGCTACTCTACCATTGAAAACATTTTCGAGGCTTACCAAGTTACGGTTGCCATACCGATCTAGATTTGCTACTCTTGAAACTTGAAAATCAACCATCGGGCCGAGGTTACGGTTGCCATACCGATCTAGATTTGCTACTCTGATCATTGAAAATCACAAA
>JAPORQ010000039.1:0-4897 GCA_026710155.1 Paracoccaceae bacterium | reverse complement strand
TTGCCATACCGATCTAGATTTGCTACTCTATACACCAACCCCCAATGTGCTGCTAGGTGGTTACGGTTGCCATACCGATCTAGATTTGCTACTCTGGTTGCGGCAGCAAAGTGGGATCAATATGTGTTACGGTTGCCATACCGATCTAGATTTGCTACTCTAAAGGAATTAATTGCAAATAACGACTGGGAGTTACGGTTGCCATACCGATCTAGATTTGCTACTCTAGAAAGTTGTCAAACCCTTTTGAACAAGTGGTTCAAAAGGGTTTGGTTTATAAAATATTGAAGTGGTAGATCAAAATAATGTAAGTAATTTTGGTTTTTTTTCAGTTTTTTTGATCTTTTTTCCAGAATAGTTTCTAGTCAATTCAAATTGTTTGTCTGTGAAAAACATTATTGAAACATCTCCTTCATGAGGTACTTTTTTGCCAATCCTTTCTGCTAATGACTCTGCACTTGGGCGGTTCGGGCACACTCTCAAGTAGACTGAAAATTGTTTCATAATACATCCTTCACTTAAAAGGTAATTTCGAAAACCCGTGGCATATCTTCTTTCAACCTTAGTGCCTACAGGTAAATCAAAAACAACAAGAACCCACATAATCGAAAATGAGGAGTGCAAATGAAAAAATCCATTTAATTTAAATCATGATTAATTTGCGAACTCTATCTTTAGGGGAAGTTCCAGCTTTTTTTCGGAATTTTCAAAAACGGAAATTAGGCTATTTACAACTAATACCATAGCCCTAAAAAGATCTGTTTCACCAGATGCTAAGATCAATGTCCTTTGCATTAGCCCTGCAAGAATTTCTTTTGATTCTTTTGAAATATCTTCACTCCAAGAATTCCTATTCTGCCAAACTACACGATCAACAAGGGGCCGGAATGGTTCCAAAAGATCATCGACTAAACAAAAATTATTACGAGAATTAATGTGGCCTACTCCAAGAGAGGGAGATAACCCTGCTGAAATTACAGCCCTAGCCAATGCTGAACGAAGTATTGTATACCCATAATTCAAATGTGCATTAATACCCGGAATGTGACGGTCACGGTGAAAATTTAACCCAAATAACTTTTTCCAATAATATCGAGCTGCCTGCGCCTCAACATTGTTAGGGTCACCAGAGCGAACTTTTTTTTCAAGATTAAGCAAAAACTTGCTAGCAGGTAAGTTGATTCCATTTAAAGTTCTAGATTGTTCCCTAATTTTTGCCTTTACTAGCTCTTTCCAAATCCTTTTTTTTATAGGTTTTGCTACTGATGCCTGGGCTTGAATCCTTCCCGATTGAAGGTAATGATTTGCAGTGGGCACCAATAATGCTACTGGTAAATGCTTTTCATTACATACTACCAATGGTATATTACATTCTGCCAATTTAAATAATAAGCCGTGTGAATAGGTCCCATAATAGGAATGAGTAATTATGGCTTGGATATCCCTTAAAGGTATACGACCTAATTCTTGCTTATTGTCCAAAACAACCAAACTTTTCCGTTCAGTATGTAAGTATCTTCCTGGCTCCGTAATATCAACAATACGCCAAGTCATACATTTTTCTTTTTCATTCGTTTAACATTGGAAAAAAGTAAGTGGGTTCCCCAAGATGATTAGTAATAATTCGCTGGGCCCTCTTTTCCTTAAAAAATTTTAGACCATTTTCATATAATGAACGAGTTCCAGCATCTCTTGCATCAGTGCACTTCACAACTCCCATTCTCCCATCTTTAATTTTTACTACTATCATTCTAACCCGATAATTTAAATTATCAGGATCATCCAATAGCAGAATATCGTCTTTATGTGCAGACCATAGAAGTGCATTACCTGCCTTGTCTGATTCTGGTACAAAAGTTTCATCATTTGCTTCAAACATTGTAATAATTTGCCACTTGATTTTTCCCTGACTGCTTTGATAAAAATCCATACGGTGGTTTCTACCACTAAGGTAACCTCCATTGAATTTATTTCCTTGCTTAATAACATTTACTAATTTTTGTTCCTTAAAATCCCAGTAATAGCAAGGGAGAGCCTTCTTTTTCATGAGATCAATTGCTTTCTTGTAAACTAATGTTTCTGTAATTGCTCTTACTTTCTTCCCTTGATTTTTGTTTTGAATTGCTTCTGTCTCTAACTCTAACCGTGCTTTTTGACAAAATCCTTCCACTTTATTTTGGATCATGTTGAGGTTATTTGTAAAATCAGCAATTAAGGGGATATCTCCGTAATCCGTAATTAATTTCCCACTAATTTTTTTCTTTTTCAAGTCAGTTAAGGATTTTATATCGCCAAGTTTCACTTTTGTCCGAGTTAAATACTTCCCTTCTTTGTTGGGTCCTGAAACTATCCCCCTTAAAGTATCCTCGTGCAATTGCCCACTTGCTGAATTATCCGGCTTCCTTGATAGAAGTACATTTTGCGTTACCTTCTCAACATGGGACCAAAATTCTCTTTCACCACCAAATGGAGGTTGAATTTTGTCAACTATACCCAAGATCCTTTTTTCTTCACAATGACGTGCAGCGGTTTGAATCTTTTGTATAGTGGATCTGGTGGTACACCCGACAACCAACGCATCAATAAAATGATGTCTGTGATCATCTCTTTGTTTGATGCTTGATTCACCCCCAAGTACCTTATTCAGGCCCCATTTCTTTCGCAACAACGAAGTTACTTTACTGCTGACAGCAATTACATTTTCTGGTTTTCCATAAAGGCAAGTTAGGTATTGTCTCGTAATTTTGGCGATATACGAATTATCAATAGAAAATCTTTCTCGCCAATAGTCTGGATTATTTTCAAACCTTTCTAGGGCATCACTTTTAAATCTATTTTTCTTTCCTGCAGGTAAGTCATTAACCCTTCTAATAATTGCATCCCAATCAAAATTTGGATCAGAAGAAAATGCGTCATAAGGGGTCCGATTGTTTTTAAAAGCATTAGCACTTTTCTTACATAAAACCATATTTGCTTTAGAATCATCATAGGTTTTACTGCGAGGTAAAATATGATCGATTTCAACTTCACCACTAAACAACTGAATAAGGCTGATGTTATCACCTGTATAAACACATTTGCATTTTTGTTGTTCCCATAATTCATATTTCAATTCGTTGGGTCGCGTTTGTTCAAGTTCATTTTCCTTAAGCTTCCGCCTAATTTGCTCTCTTTTTTCTCTGTTACTCGCAATCTTTTGCTCTATCAATGCTTTTGTTTTTTCACTTTTTCCTAGATCCCTTGCTAATTCAACATAAATTTTCTCTGGCAATCCATATTTATCGATTAAACAATTTACTGCTTTTCTTATTTGATTAAGGGCAACATGGACAACCGGATTTGGTGCCCTACCGTATTTCTTCTCAAGAAAATTAGTGTTAGGGGGTTTGTTTGATGGGTTTTCAGAAAAAATCCAAATTGGCTCAATAGCGTACCCTTTTAAAACTTCACCGTAATAGGGTAATTTCCTGAATATTTCTCCAATTGGTGTTTGAGCATGGACCAACCCAGCCAAATCCTCAGCTGCACGGGAGGAAAGGGTGGGATGTTTCTTGAGTTCCACAAGTATTTTCCTGGTGGCGGTTTTCCCTAGATTTCCATAACCTTTGGGAAAATCTGTCTGGATAAGCCGCTTTGTTAATTGATCAGATAAATTTATTACCGTCTTGATCTTATCAACAGCTTCTTCCTTGTCAAAATGGGTTGACAATATCTCCAGAACAAAATCCTTGTTTTCTGCATTTAATTCAGCCCACTCTTCACCCAATTCATAATTCGAAAATGGATACTTCGCTATCTCAGTTCTAGCTTTGGAATCTTCTAGGTTAACCTTGCAATTTTTTTTAATCCCAATTATTGTTTTTATGTCAGTTTTATTTAGGGACTCTCCCCTCATCAAGGATTCCACAAGTTCGTCCCTTTGACCAATTGTCAATTCCGGCAAGGGTGTCCCTTGATGAGAAAACCTTAAATTGTTTACCTCCTCATAAATCCTCTTTTCCTGAAAAAGTCTAGAGGATTTTGGCAGACGTTTTTCATTCGTAACATACGAACAATTACCAGGTGGGGGTGTCGAGACTTTTCGTTGGAAAAACAATTCTTCTTCAAGGGATTCTCGAAATGAATCGTTCAACTTCTCCTGATGAAATTCTTTTTGTTTTTGCCAAATGATATCGAATTCTTTCCTTAACAAATCTCTTGAGGGATAAAAATCATAACTTCCTTTTCCAATCACTTCTTGGTTGATTCTGACCTTTTTCCTTCTCTTTTCCCTATACCAAAGAAACTGGCCATAAGTTTTAAATCCCATTTCGTTGATTTTTACTTCAAGTATTCTTAATACCTTCTTTTGTTAATAAAGTATCTTTTTCATCATTATCCCTCCCGTCAAATGCACTGCTACCTCGATGTTTTGCCATATGGAGAATTATTCTTTGTAATTCTTCCAAATCTATTTTCTCGTTAACTGCTTTTGCCCTTAGTTTTAAAGGTGATTTATCCAGTAAATACTTCGGAATATCATTATGAGGGAATCCGATTCCATTTTTAAGGAAGATTTGCGCCAAGCGTCGTAATCTCATTTGTTTTCTATCTATCATTCGCCTTTGAGAACGAGCTAATCGACGAGTTTCTCCTCCAACTGGTGCCGACCAGGTTCTCACAAATCCTTCTTTAACACCAATAACATTTTCTTCCTTGTCAATTTCAATCACAGCTAACCCAAGGGAAGCAACCCCAACATCAATTCCAAGATTGTATTTAAAAGGAGTTGTATTCATTAATTTTTACCTTTTTCCATTGCTTTAATTTTTGAATTGAGACCAGAGAAATTCTTTAAGGATTATATACTTGTTTGTCCATTGCCTGATTTCAGTTCTTTTTCCTGTTTTCCAAAAAC
>JAPORQ010000023.1 GCA_026710155.1 Paracoccaceae bacterium | reverse complement strand
ACGAGCGGCTGCTTCTCGATCAGTCCCCGGACCATCCAGGATGTCAGGAACTGCTTGTGTGGTCGAGGAAACAACAGCCCAAGGGTTTTGGGATTGTTCACCGATGAAACCCAGAACCAGGCCTTGCGCGATTCCATTGGTTGCCGGTGACGGACTGTATCAATCAGGCGCACATGGGGCGGGCTTGGCAAGGCCGTCTTCGGCAGCCTGGTGCCCAAGTGAGGTTAAGGCCAATTTTTTGTAAATTTTTTCTTGATGTTTTGATTTGAAATACCTATTCTCAACACTGGAGGCTCAGCCATAGGATGGGTGGAAACATCTCATTACTTGGTGTACTGCCTCTTTTTTTATCCCCCTATTGGCCTGCTTTGTAAGGATTTGGAACGAATGTAATACCAAAGGTTTCAAAACCTTGGTCATGGCCTTGTTTCTTGTATTGCAAACTGTTTAATCCTGCCCCAAACATATCTACTATTTCAGGACGGGTTTCGATGTCCATACCTCGATTTGATAAACAAAAATCCATACACAAATCTGCCACTTGAACGGCTAAGGCCATATCGGATGACACAAAGAATGGAGATGGAACAATTAAATTTGCAAATTAGTGTCTTCTTACCGTTTTCGTGAAATAGTTTTCCATTAGGGTCACGAATCGCCAATCCGGATTTTTGTCTGTCTCATCCATGACTATCATGCCGCGTTCATTCTTTTCCTCTAAAGAATAATGGAACCTTTCAAACAGGAATACCTGGTCCTTGCGCAAAGAATCGCCCAGTCGATAATTGGGTGGCCAGCAAACCCCACAAGGTATGGCAGCAGAGAATATAGTCGCTAATCCCGGGCTTCTTGATCGTTTACTTCCTGATTCATCTCAATAGATTAACAGGGGGTCGTATCAATGTTTGCGCCTGAGTCATGAAAAATATACTCTAAGGAGTGACCTTTAGTCCCCGTGGACGGATGAAATGGTAAAGTCGAGCATATCTGAAGCCGGTTATTTTGATAATCGAGCTTTTTTGGAAACACCCAGAGGCAGGAAACGCAGGATTTCTCCACCTTGAGGCCAATCGTTAGAAAGGTTGCCAAAACTTCGGAGTAAATTTTTGGACATACAGCATCATTATTATTGTTTTACAGCTTATGATTCGGGCTATCTATTTGAAGAACTATCAATCCCAGATACCTGTAGAAACCAATTAATCAGTTTACAGTGATCAATCAGCCTGCTATTCCCATTTAATTGGTTACACTTCTTCCCTGTGTAATGCCTGACAAAGGCAATGAACTCCACCACCACCAAGGGTAAACATCGACATATCCGGATCATAAACATCGAATCCCAATGCCCTCATTTTACCGTTCAGTTCAGTTGCCGCAGCCATGGACAATACTTTGTCATTACCTAATGCAACAAGATTGACACCCAGGTTTTTTGCCTCACGATATTCAACATCAACGATTTCGATACCCCAACCCTTGATAATATCCACCACCCAAGGCTCCATCGCGTCCACACAGGCCACTGCCAGTTTCTCGGCCAAGGGTACAATCAAACCATCCATATGGACAAATTCGCGGCTAATAGGTGCCACAACAGCCTCCCAGCCTTCGGCCTTTACATACTCGGCGATCTGTTCTGATCCTTCCTTTTCTGATCTTTCACCACAATAGCCAATCAAAACACGGCCAGGTTCAATGATATTGAAATCGCCACCTTCAAAATGACCAGCAGTAGCGTACTTCCAAATCGGGATATTGTTGTCATGATAGAATTTGATCGCAGTTACATAATCTGCCCGACGGCATTTCAATTGCATGTGACAAATCAAGGCGCCCCAAGGTGTCATAGCAGAACTGTCTCGTGCAAAGAAATTTCGATGCAATGCCTCATCACTGTCCAGATAATGACAGGTAACATCGTTTTCCTTGTAGATTGATACCATTTCAGCATGTTGTGCCATGGCAGTCTGCAGATTGAAAGTAGCTCCTGTCATATGCGCATTGGCCAAGGTCCGGCCTATTAGTGGACCCGCTTCCACCCATCGGTAATATTCCGGTACTCCCAATAATACATCGGTAAGCTTGGCATAATCGTTATTGATGCCCCAGGGCAGAGAGGTTTGTGTGTTACTTTCCATTATAATCCTATATTTACTAATATTATTCAGAAATGACCCAAAGTCGAAATACAATCAATAAATGCAACTATTAAGGGATATCCCAAGAGCGCTGAAAATAGCTTAAATTGGAATCCCTCAACATATTTTCCATACAATCCTTTAAATTGTTGTCTATAAAATTCAAAAACCTTAGAGATAAAGAAAAAAATCTACTGAATTTCAATATATTGACAGGTGCCTTACCTGAATGGTTCAAAACCTCCAGAATTGCTGGCCTGATTACAAAATAATCGGTTTTCAAGTAAGTAGTAAAAAGTAATAAGCATAAACCTTGAACTTTGTATTAGTCAAAAAGCGGCCTAATGAAACGTTCACAAATGCCGGCCCCAACACGGAAAATTATCCATCCATAGCAAATATTTGTTATATCCATCTCCATTGATACATCGTCACTATAGGTACATATCGTCAAAAATAATATTAGATCATGTATTTCTGAAGGTAAATGGTCATATTCCACCATGATGTTGGTAATACAATGAATATAAATTCCATGTTCACAAATCCTCCATTTTATCACGGTAAAGATATTTCAGGGTCTATCGCAGTAGATGTAACTTCTGATGATCATGAGGAAAAACTGACCAACGTATTGGCTGTGTTATCTGATGCAGGTTGGATATCCAAGGGGGAAGATAGTATTATCAAAATTGAGGAGGCAGCAAAGTTTATTCCCCCAGAAAACAAGCCAACAATTGTATTGTGCAGAACCAAAAAGCAATCAAACCGATTGGATGCAATTGAACCAGAGTCCTTGGCGATACTTGAAGCTTTGGGTGGATTACAACTCGAACATGCACTTGTAGAAAGTTTAAACTCGTTTCATAAAGCAGACAAGGTAATTATAGGCTTCAATTGGACTTTCATTCGCAGTGGTGATTTGTGTGGAATAGCGCGAAGTCCAGCCAGAGGAACCGAAGGAGCAAGAACGATCAGGCCAAAGGAAGGTTTTCAAGGAATGAATTTACAGAGATTGGCTTCCCTAATCCTGTCATTGGATCCACTTGAACGTTCGGTAGGGCTTGCTGCAATCAATTGTTTCTGGAATCGAATCAACCCACCGAAGGAAGTGAAGGAATTTATTCAACCGGGTGGGGGACTTGCAGGAATTAATCCTCCAGGTGAAGGTACGGTCATTATTGGTGGTTTTCGAGCAGCACAGAAAAGGCTTCCCAAAGCATCTATCGTTGAGAGAGAGCCAAAAACCGGTGATATACACTCTGATAGCGCATCTTCAATCATTCACAATGCAAAAACACTAGCAATCACAGCGCAAACATTAATGAATGGCAGTCTCGGACCAATTTTATTGACAAGTCAAATGGTGCCACAACAAATGTTGGTCGGACCCAGCGCTCCGGCGAGTCCAATCTTGCTTGAATTTGGGCTTGATGAAACGTTTGGAACGGTAATTATTGACCCTGAGGCTGCCGAGGATTTCATTATTGAAACTGGAACAATGATCATGCTAGATCACATAGCGAGTACCCGTTCAATCAGATCACCTAAATATAATGGTATTTAGACCTTTCAGTTTACAAAATACATATTCCAAGCCCATTGGTCAAATGGTTGGACTTAATAAGTGACAATCCCGATTATTGAAGTCGGGATTACATTGGTTTATTTCATGTTGGTTGGTTATTCAATTTGATTTTTGTTCAACAAACCCCAAGCCGACCAATTGCTGGTATCAGTTGCTGGTTGTTTTATGTCAAAGTTGAATTTCTGATTTAATCTTTTGTTTATTCAGAGCAATTTAAAGATATCACACCAATGAGTAATAATTACTTGGTTACCCGACGTCAAAACATCGTAGGACTTGCTGCATCACTCACTTTACCGGCATTGCCGGCTATGTCCATTTCTTCCAAGATTGACCAGCTTTCATTGTACGGACCACCTGCAGGTCCATCAGTTACACTGGCCCATGTCTGGCAAGCGGAAGATTTTTGGATATCGCTGAAAACGCAGATTTTACTGCTTGGCGCAATCCTGATGAATTACGGGCAGGGCTTATTCAAGGTAAATTTTAGGGAATTATATCCTTGATTGAATTTCCCCATTTTTTGTGCAGGCATCGTTGGTTTTCCGGCCATTTTGTGAAAAAACCTCCCACGCACGTTCCCCTCGAGTGCAATGGTATCTCCCGAAGTGTCTGAGCACCTCTTGTATTTTCGGTAAATGGGAAATTCAATCAAGGATATAATTCCCAAAAAAAAGATGAATTTGTTACAAAGCAGGACAGAATGATCAAGTCAAAATGATGATGATATTCATGGGGAGGTAAAGATTAAATCACTACCGGATAACGTATTGGCTTATGCGAAAACAGCTGTTTTTACCAATGACAATATTCCAGAAGCTCTCCAGAAAGCACATAATACAAAGCCGGGGGTCTGGGGCAAAATCATAGTTTTGAAGGGGCAGTTGCTTTATCGTATTCTTGAACCTTCAGAATCAGAATACAATCTAACTCCAAAAAGCCCCGGTGTTGTTGAGCCAACCATACTTCACGAAGTTAAACCGCTGGGTAAAGTCACTTTTTATGTTGAGTTTTATCGATGATATAAGATTTAATCTCCTGTCCTTTGTCTTGGAGATTGTGTCTTCAGGTTTGGCAGATCGATGGTATGCCAATGCAATTGATGTGTCTGCAAAGATTCAATATTCGGTTTATCAGGATAAGAATACCTTTGGACCTTCGTCTTTTTCAACGGGTAATATATTCATTTTGAAAAACGATTTTGTCCATGCAAGTGTTTTGGGACAAGGACAGGGTGAAGAAATTACTTCTCCAAACGATCAATGCCTTGAGTATTGAAGGATTGAAACGACATCAATGACAACATTTGCGCATTAACCTCATTATGGTCGATGAGGCCACATCATGAAACCGGTAAAATAATTGAACTAAGTGATTTCTGCGCAAAAGTTGCCGAGGCTGGATATGATGGATTTGGCTATTGATTTGGGGGCAGGTGATATCAAACTTGTCAATGAAGTTTATCCATATATCAAGCAAAACAACCTTATTCCCTTGATTGTTGCTTTTCTTAAATCTGTTGAATCCTTGTCTGATACCTTGAAAATGGCCAAGGATTTTGGTTCTCATTTGTCAATTTATCCGAACCTGGCTGACAAAGCAGGCATGTCGATACGAATCAAAACCTACAGGAATTGTATAACAAACGATTGATACCAAGCATTGGAATTGCTGGATGCACTTACCGTGATGGATATGTGCGCCGATCTTTCCTTGATGACCAGAATTCTAAATCGATCACAGAGTTTTCAGGGACGAGCGGTAAGCCACCAGCAGACTTCAACTTCAACTCGATTTTCCCCAACATCAAAATGGGTCAGGTTATTTCAGGATTGGTGGTACAAAGGTCTGGTTTTCTGGCAAGAAAGAAATAAATCTGGGAAGTGTGTTTGTTTTTGTGTGAACTTGGTCTACCTGAATATGCAATGACAAGTGGAAGCGGAAGGCAACTGTCCAGGTGTTGGAAAGAAGCATTGACAAAAAGGATTGGGCAAGGGAGACTATTGGAAAGAGTTTGAGGTTGACGCAAAGCCAGCCATCTAAAAGGCCGATAATGTATATTATGTTAAATAAATCGTTATTCCCTTATAATAAGCACTAGAGACATTCAAACAGGAAAAATAACATGACTTCATTACTTATAATTAATGGCCCCAATCTGAATATGTTGGGAACAAGGCAACAATCACACTATGGTACCCTTACGTGGAATGAGATTTACAGTGATTGCAAGGAATTCGCAAAATCCCTGAAGATGGATTTGGATTGCAAGCAGTCAAACAGCGAAGGTGACGTTGTTGGTTTTATTCAACAGTCCCCAGAATTGTATCAGGGAATAATATTAAATGCTGGAGCCTTTACTCACACGTCCATAGCAATGGTAGATGCAATTCTGGCTGTAGACATACCGGTCGTCGAAGTTCACATGTCGAATATCTACGGGCGTGAGGAATTTCGTAAACACTCCTATATTTCCCCGGTGGCACTAGGTGGTGTATTCGGATTTGGAAAAAACAGTTATCTGCTTGCCATCCTGGCCTTACACCGACATCTGCAAGTGAAGCCGTAAAACTGCCGGGGATCACAAGGATCCCTGACCTCCATCCAATTTATGATTTGGTTTCGCCAACCTGATATCTGAGAAACCCCTTGATCGTGAGATTTTCTTTCTCAGCGACTTGTTGAACTGTAAACTCCGGGTTTATAACAAATTTCTGGTTAACCAGAGTTTCCTCGGAAAGGAATTTCCTAATTCCTCCTTCAACAATTTTGGCGGCAATTGATTCTGGTTTGCCAGTATCAAGGGCCTTTTGAGTAAGTACCTGCTTTTCCCTTTCTATTGTTTCCTGGGGCATTTCATCAGCTGACAAGGCAAGAGGCCTGGAGGCAGCAACATGCATGGCAATCTGCTTGCCCAATTCGGATTCCTGACCATCATAGGCAACCAGCACACCGATTTTGCCCATACCCTCTTCTAAAGAGGTATGAACATAACTCGCGATGTTGGTACCTTCAATTGACCCGACACGACCCAGGGTGATGTTTTCACCCAGTGAAGAGATTTTCTCGGTTATCGATTCCCTAATGGTCTTGCCATCCACTTCTGCATTCAGAAGACCTTCAACGGTTCCATTGGCCAATGCTTCCTTGCGGATGAGATTTACCAACTTGCGAAATTCCACATTCTTGGCTACAAAATCGGTTTCGGAATTTACCTCAACCACGGCACCTTTACCATTTTGGACATAAACACCAACCAACCCTTCGGCGGTATCGCGAGATGATTTCTTGGCCGCCTTGGCCATTCCCTTTGAACGCAACCAATCAATTGATGCTTCGATATCACCATCGTTTTCCTTGAGTGCATTTTTTGCATCCATAATCCCAGCACCGGTTCGCTGCCTTAATTCCTTAACCATTATTGCTGTGATAGTCATGATTTACTCCTATGACAAAAAAATATTATGAAGATCCCGTAAGGCAAACTGGCACTTTGGGTATAAAAACATGTCCGTGTTTTGACCTTGCTAGTCAGCAGCAAAGATTGCAACCAGATTAAGCAGTTGCCCTGTCCTCACTCTTTTCCTCTGAAGTTTCAGAATCCGCACCCTCTTCCGAACTGCTTTCCTCGGTGTTCTCCAGCTCGGATTGATCATTTGCATCTGAAACACCATTTTCTGCTTCGGCTTCCACCTCTTCGGGCTTTTCCTGATCTTTCTTTTCTTCCTCGGGAACTAATGAGGTTACTTCCTCAGGTCCTTCCAGAGCCCCTAAATCAACCCCTACTTCTCCCATTTGGGTAGTCATGCCTTCCAAAACGGCTTTTGATACCAATTCACAATACAGGCTGACTGAACGAATGGCATCATCATTACCGGGTATGATATGGGCAACACCCTCCGGAGAACAATTGGTATCAACTACTGCTACAACCGGAATACCCAATTTGTTTGCCTCAGCAATGGCCAGGTTCTCTTTTTTGACATCAACAATGAAAATGATATCAGGTATGTGATTCATGTTCCTGATACCCCCAAGCGAGGCTTGAAGCTTGGTTTGGTCCCGCAACAAGCCCAACCGTTCCTTCTTGGTTAATCCATCCAAACCATCCTCAATTTTTTCATCAAGCTCCTCAAGTCTTGAAATTGAATTGGAAACGGTTTTCCAATTGGTTAGAGTGCCACCAAGCCAGCGATGATTGACATAATGCTGTGCACTATCCTTGGCCGCCTTTTCAATTGGCAATTGAGCTTGTCGCTTGGTGCCAACAAAAAGTACACTGCCGCCTTTCGCTGCAGTTTCCTCGATTACCTTAAGTGCCTTGATGAGCAAAGGAACCGTCTGAGTCAGATCAATGATATGGATACCATTCTTCTTGCTGTGAATGTATGGTGCCATCTGGGGATTCCACCTATGGGTCTGGTGACCCAAGTGAACTCCAGCTTCTAGTAATGTTCTCAAAGAGAAAACGGGTTTAGCCATGTTAAAATCCTTTCCGGTTTAAACCTCGACGGGGTAAAATATGAAACAACCGGTGGATCCAAGTGTTAATTTGTTGGACCCAACAACCCCATCTGTGTATTTTCAGGGAAGACCATATATTGAATAAATTATCAATTTCAAGAAACCAACTTGGCCCAATTATGCCTGAAGAAGCAAAACCTGTAATATGCATGGGATCATTTCATTGGGATGAGATAGCCCTTTCCAGCAACCTTCTGGAGAAAGGGGATGATTCACCGGGAACAGTACACAAAAATCCGGGTGGTGTTGCTTTCAACCTGGCGAAAACCATGACTGAATTTGGTATTCCGGTTTTATTGGCTTCTATTTTGGGTGATGATGCTGAGGGTCAGGAATTGCTGAATATAGCAGAAAGTTTGGGCATAAGTTGCGAATTGGTTTGTGAGGTTCCAGAAAAAACAGGCAGATATGTTGCAATCGAAGATCCCAGGGGATTGGTTGCGGCCATTGCCGATTGCGATACGCTTGAGCGTAATGAAGATGCACTCCTTCTCAGATTGAAAAACTGGATTGCTTCAAGTGCAGGAAATATGGATATTTCCAGAGTGGTGGTTGATTGCAACTTATCCAGTCATTTTATGGAAAATCTACTTAACGCCCGCTATTTTAACAATTATCCAATAAATATCGCTTCCGCTTCCAATCATAAAATAGACCGATTAAGCAATTTTGAATTGAATTTGAACACGACATTGTATCTGAACAGGTTGGAGGCGATTGGTTTTTTGGCAGGACAAAAGAACAAGGGTTTTGACACCAAGGAAATCATTCAAAATCTCCTTGGCAGATACAAGAGAGTTATTTTAACAGATGGCGGCAACAAGATTATTGATGCCGATGGTTCGAATGTCATTGGGTTTACCCCGCTTACGATTCAACCACATCGAATAACTGGGGCTGGAGATTATTTCATGGCTGCCCATATGGCATTGGAACTATTGGGTTATTCCCGGGAGGATGCCTTGAAGCATGCCAGTATTTATGTTCGTGAAAAAATAGCTTGATCCAATGACTTTGAATCCACATCTGGAATTTGGTCCTGAAGTACACGCGGCCCTGATCAAAAAAAAACCGATCATTGCCCTGGAAACATCGATTATATCCCAAGGTCTTCCATATCCCCATAACCATGAAACAGCTCTGCTGGTGGAAGAAACAATACGACAACAGGACTGTACACCGGCAACGATCGGAATCGTCAAAGGTAAAATCAAGGTTGGCTTAACACCTGAGGAATTGAACTTTTTTGCGACCGAAAGAGATGTAAAGAAAATTAATAACCGAGATATACCCGTGGCCCTGACACGGGGTTGGAATGGTGCCACCACGGTATCCGGAACCCTGGCTTGTGCAAAACTTGCATCCCTTCAGGTACTCGCCACGGGTGGAATTGGTGGCATTCACAGGGAATTTTCTGAAACTCACGATATTTCAGCTGATCTTCATCAAATCAGAAATACCAAGGTAATTACGGTCTGTTCAGGTGCCAAGGCCATTCTGGATATACCCAAGACTCTGGAAATGATTGAAACTCTTGGCATCATCACAGGCACGTATCAAAATGAGGAGTTCCCTGCATTCTGGTCCCGCAATTCAGGATGCCAATCACCCTTGAGATTGAATACAGTTGAAGAAATTTCTGCAATCTTCAAAACTTCAAGGCAACTATTCAACAAACAGGGTTTCCTTGTCGCGAATCCCATTCCCGAAGAATTTGAAATTCCACGAAATATAATTGAACCACTAATCAAGGATTCTCTTGCTAAGGCACAGGTACAAAACATCAAAGGAAAAGAATTAACACCTTATTTATTAAATTCCCTCAACGAATTATCCTCAGGCCAATCCTTGCTATCAAACATTGAGCTGATAAAAAATAATGCAAACCTGGCTGCTCAAATTGCAAAGAAACTGTCAATTATCTAGTATGTAATCAAAACCCCATATTGATTTGCTACGGATAATTAGGAAAATTGAAGTGACTAAACCTAAAAAAGGCTTGCTTGGACTGAAAAGGCGTAGATCCACTTTTTTGGGACATTTAAGGGCAAATTTTCTGACTGGTTTGGTAATCGTTGCGCCGGTAGCCTTGACAATTTACATTATTTGGACTGCTATTGGGATAATAGACTCTTGGGTCTTGCCCCTGATTCCAGACAGATACATAGAATTGTACTCTCCAGAAACCCATCTCGGTTTCGATATCCGTGGCATTGGAGTAATCATATTCCTCGTTTTCACACTATTGGTTGGCTATTTCATGAAAGGGTTTATTGGTCGAACCATCTTGAAATGGGGAGAACGATTGATTGATAGAACACCAGTCGTAAGAACCGTTTACAATGGTCTTAAGCATATAGCCGAAACGGTAATCAATCAGTCATCACAGTCTTTTGAAAAGGCCTGCTTGATTGAATATCCAAGAAAGGGCATCTGGGCAATTGCCTTTATTGCTCGACCTGCCAAAGGTGAGATAATGCACAAATATCAGGGTGAAGAAAAATTACTGGGATTATTTGTACCAACAACACCAAATCCCACTTCAGGATTCTTTCTTATGGTCCCTGAATCCGATGTCCGGATTCTTGACATGACCATTGAAGATGCAGTCAAATTGGTTATATCTGCTGGCTTGGTTTACCCACCGCATTATCAACCAAAAGATCACTCTTCATACCACCAAACATCAGGCTGAAATCCAATCCAGTCACCATAAATCGGGAGTATGTCCGGATACTTCAACTCTTTTTTATGGGCTATTCTGGAAACATCTGTAAACCAGATGGGTATGACATATCTTCCAGCAACAAGAATTCTGTCCAAAGCCCTCACGGCTGCTACAAAATCTTCCTTTTCCCGAGCACGAAGCATACTGGCGATCATTTCTTCAGCTGGTGGATTATCCATTCCCATCCAATTTCTGCTGCCAGGTGTATTTATGCCATCCTTGCCCCAGTAAAGATATTGTTCATTGCCGGGGCTGAGTGACATTCCTCTGGCATAAAAGGCCATATCAAAATCATAGGTGTTCGTACGTTCACGGTATTGCGCGCTGTCGATTACGGTAATGACGAGTTTTATTCCCAATCTTTGCAGTGCTTGTTCATATATACTAGCGATGGCAAGTGATTCGCTTGCACCCTGAACCAGTAACAAATCAATTTCAAATGCAACCCCTTCACTGCTGCGGAGAATACCTTTATCGTCAACTCTCCATCCAACTTCCGTGAGCAATTGGGATGCTTTTCTAATATTCCTCCTGTTCTGTTCATTACCATCTGAGACCGGTAATTCATATCCTTCCATTACTCCAGGCAATAATTGATCCTTGAACGGTTCCAGCAATGCCTTCACTTTACCGGTTGCGGGCCCTGGTTGCATTCCCAGTACAGAATTGGAAAAATAGGAGGTTATTCTGGGTGGTTTTCCACCTTCAAGTGTCTGGTTGATAAATTCAAAATTGAAAGCATGTATCAAGGCATCCCTTACTCGCCAATCCTTGAATTTGTCCTGGCGCGTGTTGAACACGAAGCCTCTAATACCCGAAGGTCTTTGATTTGGAATTTCGGATTTGACGATGTCACCGTCCTGAACAGCCGGAAAATTATAAAGGGTATTCCATTTCTCGGAATTATATTCCCTGAAGGATGAGAATTCCCCTGCCTTGAAGGCCTCGAACACGACACCACCGTCACCATAATATTCGTAGACGATCTCATCGAAATTATGCCTTCCCTTGTTGAAAGCCAAATCCTTTCCCCAATAATCGAGGTTTCTGGTGAACCTGAGAAACCTGCCGGCCTCGAACTCTGAAAGTACATAGGGGCCTGATCCAACGGGGAGTTCAAGTGAACTTTCATCAAATTCCCTGCCTTCCCATTCCGATTTGGGTAAAATGGGTCTTAACCCAACAATCAAGGGTATTTCTCGATCGATAACATTGAAATCTATTCTTACCGAACGCTCTCCTGTTTGGGTTATGGATTCAATTTTATTCCATGCTGTGCGATATCTTGGATGCCCTTTGGTTCCCAAGATTTCAAAAGACCATATTACATCCTCGACTGTCACCGGATTTCCATTCGAAAACCGGGCTTCTTCCCTCAAGGTAAACTCCACCCAATCCCTTTCATCACCGGTTTCTATGGTTTTAGCCAGCAATCCGTACAAGGAAAATGGTTCGTCCCAGTTTCTTCCCATAAGAGGTTCGTAAACCAATGACCTTATTGCCCAGGGAGCTCGTCCCTTGACTATCCACGGGTTCAGGGAATCGAAGGAACCAGCGAAGCCGTATTCCATCCTACCCCCCTTTGCTGCATCAGGTTTGGCATACGACAGGTGCGTATAACCAGGTTCCAGGGCCGGTTGCCCGTACATGGCTATTCCATGTGCCGGTTGGGCATGTCCGTTATCCATCAGCCCCACAAGGAGCATCAAAACCATTCCAAGAACTAGGACAAACCTCAGCCAAAACACCCGCATAGTTTGTGACATATGAGCAACACCAAAATTATTTTATCTATAAAAGGACTAATTCTACATTTTCTAATTGAAATTATTGACAAACAGTACTATTATCTACTCACTGCTCGACAGGTTTCTTGTCTGTACGAAACCTGCCTCAATGACTTCTTGCCCGCCTCAGTGCGGGCATTTTTTTGCCAATAATCCTTATTATGATATTCTACCGCTGGTTTTTCACCTTATTTACCCCTATAAAATTTGATAGAAGAACTATAAATTTCTAGCGGGGTTAGTGATATATCTCTAATTATCGAATGACTATTAGTTATATAAAATTTGCAGGTCAATGGTTTGTGGAAAACATGGTGCCTGTTAATCCAAATGATAAATCTTACGCCAAGGTCATTTGAAGACAGGATTGGTCTGCATGGATTTTTCAACAAAAACCGTATTGGTAACCGGTTCAACTACGGGCATCGGTCTGGGGATGATAAACAAATTTGCCTCACTTGGAGCCAATGTCATCCTAAATTCCTTTGATAATAATCCCGATAATCATGATCTCGCAGCTCAAATTGCTGAAAAATACGGTACAACTGCCGTATTCAAGAAAGCTGATTTGATCTATCCCGATGAAGCAAGGAAACTGATAACAGACACACCAGATATAGATATTCTGGTTAATAATGCTGGCATACAGTATGTCGCAGCTATTGAAAATTTACCGGCCGAAAAATGGAATGATATCATTGCCGTGAATTTATCGGCGGCATTCCACACCATTGCCGAAGCACTACCAATAATGAAAAAAAAGGGTTGGGGGCGAATTATCAACATAAGTTCAGTGCACGGTTTGCGTGCTTCACCTTATAAATCGGCTTATATTGCTGCAAAACATGGAATCATCGGATTGACCAAAACCGTGGCCTTGGAAACTGCAGAAATGTCAATAACATGCAATGCAATTTGCCCTGGATATGTCCTTACACCATTGATTGAATCACAAATTCCCGATCAAATGAAAGTACATAATAAAGACCGGGAAGCAATAATCAGGGATGTAATGCTGGCCAGACAGCCATCAAAAGAATTTGTTTCTGTAGAGCAAATTGCCGATGCAACAGTGTTTCTTTGTTCAGAAGGCGGTGATCAGATTACTGGAACTACCCTCTCTCTTGATGGTGGATGGACTTCAATGTGAGGTGACAACCTCAACCTGTTTTGCTTCACCCAGACTGATAAGGTCTTTTAGCAATTTCTGTATTCCACGAATTCTGGTTTTTTCATCAACCCATTTCTTGGGAATGAAGATTCGGTCCTGAAATATCCTTACGCCCTGTCCCTGGGAATCCAGAAATCTCATTAACTGATCCGGATTGTTGAATTCATTGTTGAAAAACCTGATGGAAGCGCCCTTCTCGCTGCAATCCAGATTGTTGATGCCAGCATTAATGCAAAGATCCTTGATGTTAAGGAGAACAAAGAAATTTTTCACTTCTTTGGGCATTGATCCAAATCTATCAGTGATCTCTTCGGCTATGGATTTCAAATCCTCATCCCCCATATCTGACAACCGGCGGTATATTCCCAGTCTGGTATTCAAATCCTGTATGTAATCCTCAGGGATTCTTGCTTCCATGCCAAGATTCAGTTTTGGTGAAATGACATTCTTCGATTTTTCCTTTTTCAGTTGACCTCTTTCCCTTTCCAGATTTTCTACCGCCTCCTGAAGCATTTTCAGGTAAAGTTCGAATCCGACTTCCTGAATGTGACCGGATTGCTGTTCCCCAAGAAGATTGCCCGCGCCTCTGTGATCAAGATCATGGGCCGCTAGAGAAAAGCCGGCGCCCAAGGAATTTAGGGACGAAAACACCCTCAATCTGGATACAGCCCCCTCAGTAAGTTTTCTATTTGGTGGATATGTAATATAGGCATAAGCCCTGACGTTGGAACGTCCTACCCTGCCCCTGATTTGATAAAGTTGTGCCAAACCGAATTTTTGGGCATCATGAATTATGATTGTATTTGCGGAAGGAATATCCAGACCCGAGGCAACAATTGTTGTGGAAAGCATGACATCAGTTTTTCCCGAATAAAAGTGAACAACTTTTTTTTCCAATTCATCCGGATTCATTTGACCATGTGCCTTGGTAAAGGTTATTTCGGGAACCTGCTCTTCCAGAAATCTTTCCAGTGGTTCTAGATCCTTTATCCTTGGTGTGATGAAAAAGCTTTGGCCACCCCTTTGTTTTTCTCGCAACAATGCCTGTCTGGCCATTACCGGATCAAATTCGCTAACAAAGGTTTTTATGGCGATACGGTCCAGTGGAGGAGTACCGATTAGAGAAATATCCCTAGCCCCGGAAATTGTTAATTGGAGTGTTCTTGGTATGGGAGTTGCAGTTAAGGTCAGAACATGAACGTCATCCTTCAGTTTCTTCAGCTTTTCTTTCTGGACAACGCCAAAATTTTGTTCCTCATCAATGATCAGCAATCCCAAGTTCTTGAATTTGACCTTGGAACCCAATAATGCATGAGTACCGATTACAATGTCCGTCGTTCCATTTTCCAATCCTGCAAGAACCTCTGGATGGGATTTTTGTGGTACCAATCGGGAAAGATTGGAAATTATCAGGGGAAAGCTTTGAAGCCTTTCCTGAAACTTGGCAAGGTGTTGTCGTACAAGAAGTGTGGTCGGAGCTACCACTGCAACCTGCTTACCGGACATGGCTGCAACAAAGGCTGCCCGGATTGCCACTTCTGTTTTTCCAAATCCCACATCACCACAAATCAACCGATCCATGGGTTTTCCGCTTTCAAGATCGTAAAGGACATCCGCTATGGCCCTCTCCTGGTCGGCTGTTTCCATGAATGGGAATTTTGATAGGAGTAAATCCCATTCTTTGGATTCGTATCTGAGTACTGGCGCTGATTGAAGTTTTCGTTTGGCTGAAGTAGCAACCAAATCCCCTGCCAAAGCAAGCAAATCCTTTTTGAGTTTTGCCTTGCGTTCTTGCCAAGCTGTGCCACCAATAACATCAAGCTTGGCCTCACCATTGCCCAGTTTCGATAACAAATCCATGTTTTCGACAGGTAAGTAAAGCTTTGTACCGCCGGAATACTCCAAAGCAACACAATCCTGGTTTCGTCCGGCTGTGGCGATTTTGTCAATTTTCAGAAATTTACCTACCCCATGATCTCTATGAACTACTAGGTCCCCGGGTAATAACTCACCGAATTCCTTGAGGAAATTTGCTGCTGATTTCTTTTTGGAGTAATGGGGCTTCTTACGAGGGCCAAAAATATCCTGCTCGGTAATTACCGTCAAGTCATCACAGGTGAAACCCCACGCCAATTTTAACACCCCAATCAGCAATAAATTGTTTGAATCACGAGGGTTAATAAATTTTTCCACTTTTTTTACGTACGTAATGTTCTCATCCCTGAGATACTCTTCAATCCTTTCAAGAGATCCCTCTGTCCAGCAAGCAATCAACACATTTCGCTTGGTGAGTTCTTCCTGAATGAGTTCAGGCAAATTGTTGATACTGCTTTTGCTTAAACCCCTTTCGGGTTTGATCGGTGAAACACGTTTGCCACCACAAGAGTGAACACCTGTTCTGGCAGGGACTTTGTAAGGAGTAATAATACATCTGTTTGCAGCTTTGATGGTATTTTTGAGCCCCTTGTAATCAACGAAGAAATTTTCTGGTGGACATGGGTAGTAATTCTGTTCGAAATGATTGCCCTTTGAGCCATTGGCCCGTCTGGACTCATAAAGTTCATTGATGAAATCTAGCCTGGATGCAATTCCTTGCCTTGCTTCTTCTTCGATAAAAACAAATGCCTGTGGAAAATAATCGAAGATCAATTCCATCTTGTCATAGAAGAATGGCAACCAATGCTCAATTCCATGGATCAGAATTCCTGCTGAAATGGATTGGTAGATTGAAAGGTCATCCTGGTTGATTCCAAACAGTGTACGAAAATTTTTCCTGAATCTGGTTATTGAACCTTCATCGAGAATCACTTCTGACACAGGAAAGAAATCCACCCTCTTCCTTCGCGCTACGCTAATTTGCGTTTCGTGTGAAAACTGTCTGATGCCATCAACCGTATCCCCAAAAAAATCAATTCTGAAGGGATTGTCATATCCGGGAGGGAAAACATCGATTATTCCACCCCTCAAGGCAAATTCTCCAGGTTCAAGTACCTTTGAAACATTATTGAAACCCATCAATGTCAGGTAGTTTTGGAATTTCGTTGGATTTACATTCTGTTGAAGTTCAATTCTGAAATGTGAATTCTGAAACACGTATTGCGGTGGAATTTTCTGGATTGCACTGTTTGCCGTGCAAAGAACCACATACCTCCCTCTTCTTCTCAAGCCCCTTGAAGTACCCAAGGTATGTATTCTTTTCGATTTCACGTGGGGATTGGGTGATATCCGGCTATATGGTGGACAGTCCCAGGCAGGAAATTCAACAATCCTGGTATCGGGTGAAAAAAAGCTGAATAATTCCTTTACCTCCTCCAGCCTTCTTTCATCACGTGCAACATGTATTACCGGTTGCCCGTTCTGCTCCATGAATTGCAGCATCAATCTTACATCCAAACCTTCTGGAGTTTCAGAAAGTATGGCTGGAACTTTGGGAGGTAGTTCTTTCATTGGGCGAATTATTTATGGAACCTTGACTGAAAGTTAAACTTGCAAACTAAGATAATTGCATTTCAATTCGAATTTTGGAAAACACCCACCAAGCAGATTATTAACCTCCAAGGGTATGGGAATTAGTCTTTGGTTGTGGGCTTTTAAGGTTTATCCATCCTTATTTTTAAAATTTTCAAATAAAAAGAAACAGCAGGTGTATCTTTGATTGTACTGAATAATCCACTATTTCATTTTTAAAGTTTTCTCTAAAATTTTACCATCATACAATGAAAATATTTGCATCCCGGTTTCCAAGTTCTCGTCCTCGAAGATTGAGGAGATCAAAAAACATCAGGAGTTTGGTTCGGGAAACCTCATTTTCGATTTCAGATCTTATTTGGCCTGTATTCATATGCGAGGGAACAAAAAAAAGGGTGGAAGTCAAATCCATGCCGGGTGTTTTCAGACTATCAATTGATGAAGCACTTAAGGAAATAGGCGAATTTCACCAACTCGGTTTGCCAGCGGTAGCAATCTTTCCCTGTGTACCGGAAGAAGACAAGAGTGCAGATTGCAGCAATGCCTGGAATCCTGACAATCTTGCAAACAGGGCTGCCAGGGCCATCAAGAACGAATATCCCGAGGTGCTTGTAATGCTGGATGTTGCCTTGGATCCATACAATATTCATGGACATGATGGATTGGTCAATGATGGTATAGTCCTTAATGATGAAACCATTGATTGCTTGGGTAAACAAGCCCTGAGTCATGCATCATCCGGGGCAAACATTCTTGGTCCTTCCGATATGATGGATGGTAGAGTCGGATTGATTCGGGAAAATCTGGAAGCAAACGGTTATAAGGATGTGATCATATTATCCTACTCGGCCAAATACGCCTCTTCATTTTACAGTGGATTCAGGGATGCTGTTGGTGCAGGCAGTTTGCTGGTCGGTGACAAGAAATCATATCAATTGGACATGGCCAATTCCGACGAAGCCATCAGAATGGTACAAAGGGACCTGGAAGAAGGTGCAGATATGGTTATGGTAAAGCCTGGACTACCTTATCTGGATGTTTGCCGAAGGATAAAGGAAACCTTCAATACTCCCGTTTTTGCCTATCAGGTTTCCGGTGAGTACAGCATGTTACAGAATGCCATCATTCACGGATTGGTTCCCGGAGAGGAAACTGTCATTGAAACCATGACATCTTTCAAAAGAGCAGGTTGTGCAGGTGTATTGACCTATTTTGCACCATTAATTATCAAATTTCTAAAAGATCAGTATTGACACTTACCTGAAAAATTTGGGTCTTCATTCATCTTTATACATCAGAGGTCTCTATCGATAACAAAATGGTGCCCAATATGGTGAGTATTCAATTATCAAGCACCTCATATGAAAACAATACCAATACAATTTCAAAATAACCTACAAGCGTTTTTTGGGGAATTATATACGTTAATAACATTTCCCATCACTTTTCATATCAACACCATAATCTCTAACTACCAATTCAGCTAGTTCATCAGGACATATATATGACTATATGTACCTCTTCACTTAATTCTTCTGCTTTGGGTTGATAGGAATTGTCTGGGAGTTTTATGGGTATTCTCTTAATTTGTTTTTTGTTTTTCTGCTTCATTATTTTTCTCTTTTGATTTTAACCAATTATACACTTTATCTTGTACGGTTTCATTTGCCCTTTTAACTGGTTCTACAGAAGTAATAGCATGGACTCTACCTTTTTCATCAAAAGTAAAATCTTGTAAATAAGCCCGATTACAATATTGACACTGTGGAATAATATTTTTCATATCATTCCCATCCTTATGAGGATCCATATGACCTTGCTGAAGTTTTATTATGGTATTACCATATCTAGAACTTGTTTCTCCTTCTTGTGCTCCACAAGTTGCACAACAGTTATCATAAGCCTGTTTTAATGCTTCAAAATCTTTAGCATTCAAACGCGCATTTTTTAACTGTGAATTGGTCTTAAATTCAGGTGAAAATTTATCTACTTCAAGTGTTTTTGGTACTATTACAGGGCTATCGCTCTTGGATTTTTTCATGTTCAGCCATGCCACAACTTGCCACCTGAATGATTTCCAGCAGGAAATCATTGTTCCATCCGGCCCGTTCCAACCTGCTTCGCATTGAGGTCTTTTTCTTCTCCGCCATCCCCCCTGCCATGTTGAGTGCCATCCGTCGCATCATGGCCATGTTTTCAGCTCCATTTCCCTCCCCTGTCCGTTGCCGGTCCTCATTCACCGTGACATCCAGAACCCAGTGCAGGGAGTTCCCAATTCCCCGGTGGGCCCGGACCCTGGCCAGAAACACCGACGGGGCCAAGGCCTCGCCCAGCAGGAAACACCGGGTCTCGGAAGTGGTGGTGCATCTGGCATGACGTTCGGATTCCACCGGCCCAATGGCCCTTATTTCCACCACTTCATCGGTGAAGTTGAAGATAATGCGGTAGTGCCTCTTTCTGACCCGATGGACATCATTGAAACCCTGAACACTCACCATGGCAACCCGGTCAGGGTTGGCACGTATCGTGTCAATAACCTCCAACAATTGCCTTGCCAGCTTCGCATCCCTCTTGGCAAGTGTGTCCAGTTCCCCGGCTGCCTGACGCGTATAACAGACCTTACGCATTGTTTATGCGTTGCATGAGGTCCGCTGTTTCCTTGTCACTTAAAAAACCTTCTTTGACGGCCTTCTCGGCAATTTCGCCCCAGAGCCTGTCCTCTTTTTCCTCTTCTTCCTGGTCTTTCAGGAGACGCTCCATCAGAGCATCAATCACATAACCCTTCAGGGTCTTGGTCTGGGCCTGGGCCATGGCTTTCACATCGTCATGCAAGGCAGGGACCAAATCGACCGACACCCATTTTACTTCGCTTGTTTTCATGGTTCCTCTCCGTGCACGTGAAATTGTGATTCTTGACACTTTACACTCCAAAGCCTTTGGAGTCAAAAGTTCAATTCAAGCTTTCTTAGTTTTTTCCTTGACCTGCACGGATTCCCGTGCTATGTGACCGGCATTGAAAAGCAT
>JAPORQ010000026.1:106164-151229 GCA_026710155.1 Paracoccaceae bacterium | reverse complement strand
GCAATCGCCAGGCGGCAAAGGGCTCCAATGTGCAAATAGGAGTCATATAAAAACATTTACTCCTAATTCATTATAAAGTGTCTTTTGCGATACTGATTAATTTGTAAACTGGTTTTGAGCCCACCAAGGGAGATATTTTGCATCTCGTCTCCTCTTGCCAGGTCCAAATGGTTTGATAAGTCCATCATCTAATGCTTCCGAAATTAATCTGGAAATTTGATAACTTTTTTCTTTTTTCAGACCAAACCGTTCCCTTAATGAGGAATTGGTCATGGGTTCTTTTTCAGTGTACTTGAGACAAGAATGTAAATAACATCCCCGTAACCGATCTTGTTTGCTGATGAGTCTATAATCAGTCGATGAAAATAGTGTCACCCGAACTGATCCTCTATATAATTCCCAAAGCGGAGGAGGTAACAATTTATTCTCGGAGATTTTTACTACTTTATCAACACCACTTCCCAGATCTTCACTTAATCCTACCCTATGCATAAATCTCGTTATTTTAGGGTTTCGGGATTGGGGTGGTTCATCAAGAAATCTATCAATATTTATCAAAGGCTTGCCAGGATTGGTAATTTCCATACGATCCTCAAAGATTTCAATACGAATTCTTCTCGTGTTATCAGAAAAATCTTGATGGACAAGTGCGTTTACAATCAATTCCCTAACTGGAAGCTCTGGAAATTTTGGTTCCAAACGGCTTTTTCCTCCATTAATTTCTTCTCTGTCAGGAACCATATTATTTATCAGATTAATTATTTCGGAAGTACCAAGTACGTATCCTCTTTTTTCCTGATGTTCTTTGATTCTCTCAGTTCGACCCTTCCCATTGTATTGTATCAAACGAATGGTTTTTCCTTCCAGATTACCAATCTTGCTGATATCCTTAGCAAGTAAAATAAATCCCATATTGGTTATATTCCATCTGGAAGCATCATCCTTCTTTATCAAACCATCGGCTTCTAATCGGTTCAAATTTGAATCAAGATTTTCTAATTTGGAATTGCCTAATCCATTAAAATATGCATCAATATCTATCAGGTTTTCTACTTCATTCCCGTCAAGCCCTTTAATGGCAAATCGTTCTTCAAATGGCTTTGTGTCAAAAGATTTCCAAATTTTTGCTTCTATATCTTGGAAATCATTAAGTTTTTTTTGATATGACCCTATCCGTATCCACCTTAGTTCTTTAAATTGGGTGGGGCTAAATTCGGCAACCGGAATTCTAAGCAAAACAATTTGTTTTTTTTCAATTTCATATTTAAAAAATTCAAAATCCAAGCTTGGAGATATATTTCTTTTTAACCACGGAATAAGATCCTCATTTCCTTTTCCTTTTTCACTAGAAGGATTGAATTTTGTCCCAACAAGTTTTTGGGAATTATCCTCTATACCCCAAACTACATACCCGTAATTTTTCCCCTCCAAAAAAGCACTATTTGATATGCCAGAAATTAACTCACCAATTTTTTCAGGTTCATTCCAATTTTGTTTGAATTCTAACCATTCAGACTCGGGTTGCTTGCACAACTCCAATACCAGGTCTTTAAAATATTCTCTGTCCATAATTATATTGGATCGCTTGTAGCTATTTTCAGTTTCCATTATTCAAAATGGAATTTAGTACATTAAATTCCGTATCTACGGAATAACAACAGTATTGGAAATGACGATTTGATTGAAGCAATCAATTACCGGATTATACCTTAAATTCAAATACAATGGAAAATACCATATCCCCCACCTTAATTCAATTCCAGCTTGGCTTTAATCTGGTTTGGTTTCTTCACTCTTTATTATTGAGAAAAATATAGGTTTTTCCCTATAATTTTAATCAAGAAAATTTAACCGGCGTTAAGTGGATTATGTGTTCCAGTATCAAGGTTCTTGGCATTGAAAGTAGTTGTGATGACACCTCTGCTGCAATTGTTAGCCATACTCAGGGGAAAAATCCTGAAGTACTCTCAATGGTGGTTCAAAACCAGGGTACTCTTCATGAGCAATATGGAGGTATAGTACCGGAAATTGCTGCCAGAGCACATTCAGACAGACTTGACAGGTGTACGATTGAAGCGCTGAATTCTGCTCAGCTAAATTTGTCGGATCTTGATTGCATAGCCGTGACCGCAGGTCCTGGCCTCATCGGAGGGGTAATTTCGGGTGTCTCTTTTGCCAAGGGTCTGGCTGCCGGAAGCGGGCTGCCTATGGTTGGTGTAAACCATCTTGCAGCCCATGCACTGACAGTCCGACTAGCCCATCATGTTGATTTCCCATTTCTTTGCTTGCTGGTATCTGGAGGTCACTGTCAATTCCTGGCGGTCCTGGGTCCTGATGATTTCATTCGACTGGGCGGTACCATTGACGATGCACCTGGTGAGGCATTTGATAAAACCGCTCGACAACTGGGTTTGTCACAACCTGGAGGACCCGTTATTGAAATGGTGGCAATATCTGGCAATCCTACGAAATATGCCTTTCCCAGACCCCTAAAAAACCGACAGGGATGCAATTTATCTTTCTCTGGATTGAAGACTTCCCTTCTGAGGGAAAAGGAAAAGATAATATCTGAAGAAGGAACAATATCTGAAACTCGAATCGCCGACCTGTGTGCCAGTTTCCAAAAGGCAGTGAGTGAGTCTTTGAGCCAAAAGTCTCAGGTTGCCCTGAAGATTTTTGAAGAAACTGTCGGGCAGAAACCCACTCTGTTTGCCATTTCCGGTGGTGTCGCTGCAAACCAGATGATCAGAAAAGATGTCGAGCATGTTTGCAGGGCCAACGAAATAAAGTTCTATGCCCCACCATTGGAATACTGTACCGATAACGGAGCTATGATTGCCTGGGTGGGGGTTGAAAAATTCAGGACTGGCAACTTTGATGGGTTTGATCTGGAGGCACGTTCCAGATGGCCCTTGGATACTTCAAGTTCACCAATACTTGGAGGAGGCAAAAGGGGAACAAAATCGTAGAAAGGGACATTTTCACCATCATTGGAATTTGATAGTGTGAGTTATTGGAATTTTAACAAGATTGAGGAGTATTGGATGGCATATTGGTTATTTAAATCAGAACCTTCTACCTGGAGTTGGGAAGAACAACTTGCCAAGGGGGACATTGGCGAGGAATGGGATGGGATTCGAAATTATCAGGCCAGAAACAACATGCGAAACATGCAGTTGGGTGATCTGGGATTTTTCTATCATTCCCAAACAACAAAGGAAATCGTGGGAATTGTTGAAGTCGTTGCCCTGGCTCACCCCGACAGCACCACCGATGATGAAAGGTGGGAATGTGTTGATGTGAAGGCCGTTCAATCCTTTCCCAAGCCGATTACCCTTCAGGATTGCAAGAATAATCCCAAATTGGCCGATATGGTACTGGTCAATAACACGCGACTATCGGTTCAACCTGTTACCAAGGATGAGTGGGAGGAAATCTGCAGGATGGGTGGGATCGAATAAAATCCTCAAGGTCTATTTTTCAGTATCCACTTCATACCTTCCCTTTTCGCAAGTGGTGAAAGGCGTTGTTCATTTTGAGATACGTAATCCTCCACCCGTTGAGGATTTGTCCGTGAATATTGCCTCAATACCCAACCTATGGCCTTTTGTAGAAAGAATTCCTTCTCAGCCAAGGAATGCCCCATGATTTCCAACTGCATGTTCCAATCCATTTTCTCCTTGCTGAGGAGTTGGGTCAATATGGCCGTTCTTCTTTTCCATATGTTCGTTGATTGTGCCCAATCTCTCAATATTGCGGATGTTTCCAGCGGTTGATTGATCAGCATCTGGTGTACGCCATGGGTAGCAATCGGATCAACGATTTCCCACCAAGCACCGTCGACAACCATCTTTTCAACGAATTCCACATGTTCGGAAAGAATCCATTTCCTGAATTTTGCATGATTGAGCAATTCAATCGAAGCATACCATTCTTCTCTCCTTGAAGCATTGGTCCAAATGAAATCCATCAGACCTACCCATTCTTCTGGGGATTCTATTGGGGACTCCTTGATCAGGAATGAGACAATTTTCCTTGTTTGGGGTGTTTTCACTCCCCAAAAGGGCATGTCGGTTTTCATGTAGGATTGTTGATATCTGGCCGTATCAGAATCGCCAGCCTCAGCAAAACGGGTTTGTAATTTCTCCCTGAAAGTCGTGTTGAAGTCGTTCATGCACTTTTGTTCAGAATCACACACCCCGATATTAATACCGGTAATGCTCGGCCTTGAATGGTCCTTCCTTTTTAACCCCGATATAATCTGCCTGTTCATCGTTGAGTGAAGTCAATCTTACCCCCAAACGTTCCAGATGGAGGGTGGCCACCTTTTCATCCAAATGCTTGGGTAGGGTATAAACCCTGTTTTCATAATTCTGGCCATTGTCCAACAACTCGATCTGGGCAAGAACCTGGTTGGCAAAGCTTGCCGACATGACAAAACTGGGATGACCGGTGGCGTTACCCAAATTCAACAATCTTCCCTCGGAAAGGAGGATTATTCGTTTGCCTGATGGCATTTCAATCAGGTCCACCTGGTCCTTGATATTGGTCCATTTATGGTTTCTGAGGGAGGAAATCTGGATTTCGTTGTCAAAATGGCCAATATTCCCGACTATGGCCATATCCTTCATGTCCCTGATATGATCAATGGTAATTACATCCTTGTTGCCGGTAGCCGTAATAAATATGTCTGCGATTGGCAGTGCGTCCGGAAGTGTAACCACTTCAAACCCGTCCATTGCCGCCTGCAGGGCACAAATCGGATCAATCTCGGTAACCTTGACCCTTGCACCGGCACCCCGTAATGATGCCGCAGACCCCTTGCCCACATCGCCATACCCGCATACCACGGCGACCTTGCCTGCAAGCATTGTATCGGTAGCACGACGAATGCCGTCAACAAGGCTTTCCCGACAACCATACTTGTTGTCGAACTTGGATTTGGTGACACTGTCATTGACGTTGATGGCTGGGAAGGGCAGTAATCCCTTTTCCTGCATTTGGTACAGCCTGTTGACACCTGTGGTTGTTTCCTCGGTCACACCCCTGATCATTTCCCTTTGCTTGACAAACCAGCCCGGAGAAGTTTTTCGTCTGATGTCTATACGTTCAAACAGGGCTTCTTCTTCTTCCGAGGTGGGATTCTCGATCAGGCTCTCTTCTCCCTCTTCAACTCTTGCACCAAGTAAGATGTAAAGCGTGGCATCTCCACCATCATCAAGGATCATGTTGGCATAACCTTCCTCAAAATGGAAAATCATGTCAGCGTAATCCCAATACTCAGATAGGGTTTCACCCTTGATCGCAAATACTGGTATGTCCTGAGCGGCGATAGCTGCTGCCGCATGATCCTGTGTGGAAAAGATATTGCAGGAAGCCCATCTGACCTTTGCACCCAGATCAACAAGGGTTTCAATCAAAACCGCAGTCTGGATTGTCATGTGGAGTGATCCGGCTATGCGAGCCCCTTCCAGTGGTTTCTGATCGCTATACTCGTTGCGTAATGCCATCAGACCAGGCATTTCGGTCTCGGCGATCATGATTTCCTTCCTGCCGAATTCGGCCTGGGACATATCTTTTACAACAAAGGGCCTGCTCATAGTTACCACCTCTACTTGGTTTCTACTGGAACTGATTAATATAATCCAAGCAGTTGAAAATGAAACCACCGAAAAAAATTGTAGCTACCTTATTCGCCACATAACTTCGTGGGCTGGATTCCTATTGGGATAGAAAATCAATCCGCTTGACCGGCTTTGTTGACAAGTTCCTTAATTGTATCAAGTAAAGATTTCTGATCGTTTTTGTGATAACCTCGAAAGGCAGAAACCAACATTGCTATGGCAAGAATCGTCAGTGATGAAATAGGTGCAAGATAAGCGACAATATAGACTGACGGTTTTTCAAAATTCGTTTCATATAACATCCAGCAAACGACCTCATGAAGGAGAATTAACATCACACCCATTACTCCGCACGCTATAATAATAGCAAAATAACGGAGCCAGTATCTCTGTCCGGCAGATCTTTGACGGTTTTTTCTATCTTTTTCATCTACTTCTAGGGGAAAACCTTCGGCATTACCACTTTCGGATTCCTGCCCATCAAATTTTGGGACCTTAGTGGTCATATTTTGATAGTTCTGCTTGAAATTTTTTGCTAAGATAATGCTGCTTGATCAGTTCATCCGGGATTGGGGTGTAAAATCCACCTAGTTTTCTAGTAATATCCCAAGGCCCACCTGTAACATGAGTGAGTTTTGAAAGTTTGAATGCTGGCATGGAACCATAGATAAAGTAAATCTGTTCTAGAAAATCATCAATCATTCCATCAATCATATTCTTCTTGGTGTCAATCTTTTGACGTGGGATTTTACCTTGTTTTTTAAACGAAAAATATATGTCTGGTACAACAGGACCAAATTTCCATGCCTCAATTGGATTATGAAATAGTGGCCGATCATGCAAGGCCAAAAACCATCCATGTGAAATATAAGCCAACTTCAATAGAGACATAATTGTAAGTTCCTTATTGTCCTTTAAGGAACATTCTATATTCCAGTTCGCAATTTCTCTAGCATCACATGTCATTGAAACCTCATCTAAAGCAATGATATAGAATAATTATGAACCTTTTTAAAGGAAATTGATATAGGGTATATATTTTTGTCTTATTTGATTACCCTAATAAATGGGTCAATATCAACAATAATTTGATTTATCTGAAAAGCACCTTTTAACTGCAGCAAGTTGTCTGGAAGCATTAAGTGTTGTGCTTTAATGTAAAAATAAGGAATGTTCATGGGAAGATTGGTTGATGGCGATTGGTTTGATCAATGGTGTGACACCAAATCTACTGGTGGCAAATTTGTTCGGAGTGAATCTCAATTCCGAAACTGGATCACGAAGGATGGATCCGTAGGGCCAAGTGGTCAGGGGGGATTCAAGGCAGAACCCGGTCGTTATCACCTTTATGCCAGCTATGCCTGTCCCTGGGTGCATCGGGTCCTGATTTATCGCAAGTTGAAAGGGCTTGAAGATCATATTGGCGTTTCATTTGTCCATTGGTATATGGCTGAAAACGGCTGGACCTTCCAAATTGATGATGAAGGAATTGTTGGTGATCACCTCTTTGACTTTGAATTTGCTCATCAAATCTACACCAGAGCCGATCCCGAATATACCGGACGTGTAACCGTACCAATACTATGGGATAGGAATACTGACACAATCGTGTCCAATGAATCTTCGGAAATCATTCGGATGTTGAACAGTGCCTTTGATGGTATTGGGGCAAAGGAGGGGGACTATTATCCGGAACCACATCGTCAGGAAATTGACAAGATTAATGAACGAATTTACAGCACAGTCAATAACGGAGTTTACAAAGCGGGTTTTGCCACAAAACAGGATGCCTATAAGAAAGCGGTCTATCCCTTGTTTGAAACCTTGGATTGGCTGAATGAGCAACTTGCAAACAAGCGTTTTTTAATCGGAGAACAACCTACTGAAGCAGATTGGAGACTATTCCCAACACTGTATCGGTTTGATAGTATCTATGCCGGTCATTTCAAATGTTCGCTAAAGCGAATTGTCGATTATCCGAATTTATGGGCTTATTCCCGTGATCTTTTTCAATGGCCGGGTATAGGTGAAACTGTCAATATTACCCATGCCCGTCGACATTACTATCAAAGCCATCATACCATCAACCCGACCTGTATTGTCCCCATTACACCAGAAATTGATTGGTTCGTACCTCATGATCGGGGATAATTGTCATCAAGGGTAAAATAGCAGGGATTTACCAGAGTATAAATTGAAAATACATGCATGATCCAATGGCTTTATGACACCGCTTGTATCTGAATCTGAATCACACAC
Organism: Paracoccaceae bacterium; assembly: GCA_026710155.1. Lineage (GTDB taxonomy): Bacteria > Pseudomonadota > Alphaproteobacteria > Rhodobacterales > Rhodobacteraceae > MPNP01. Next base: position 143,346 of record JAPORQ010000026.1, on the reverse strand, counting down.
CCAGGAAATGGCGATACAGCTAGTACCATATTTGGAAGCGGGTATGGTATTGCTGTTGAATGGGCCTATCGGGGCTGGTAAATCAGTTTTTGCCAGAGCCATCATTTCCTCGCTTTTGGCCAAATCAGGTAGGAAGGAAGACATTCCTTCCCCAACCTTTACCCTTGTACAGAGCTATGAAACTGAAGAATTTGAAATCTGGCATGTTGACCTTTACAGAATTGAATCGGAACTTGAAATAGTCGAACTTGGTTTGGAAGAAGCCTTTGATACCTCTCTATGCATTATTGAATGGGGTGAGAAATTGGGCCGGTTTACTCCCGACAATCACATTGAAATCTCCTTTGAACCAATATCTAGCTTAAAATCCGGAAGACGCTTGACCTTTATGACCAAAAATTCAAAATATGCCTATGGAATAGCGAGGGCTCTTGAATAATCGAATGCTGGAAAGAAGATGTTTTCTGGAGGAAAAAGGTTGGAACAATTGGGAAATTGTCAATCTGGCCGGGGATGCCTCCCCTAGAAAGTATTTCCGGCTTTCTTCCAGCAACAAAACGGCAGTGCTGATGGATGCTCCCATAGATTGCTGTGGACCCCTCGATCCATTTATCGAAATTTCCGATTACCTGATTGAACAGGGTTTCAGTTCTCCCAAAATCCTGGCCAAAGACACCGCTGGAGGATTCCTGATCATAGAAGACCTGGGGGATGACCTGTTCAGTTCTCTCCTCATCAGGCAACCCGAAATGGAATACGAAATCTATCAGGTTGCACTGGAAATACTGGTTGCACTAAGACAGAAGGTTCCTCCTCCACATGTCCCAACCTACACACCTGAAATCCAGGGCGAACTTTCGGCCCTGTCACTCACATGGTATACCCGATATATTGCGGGAGTTGAGGTCAACGACAGGGAGATTAAACGGCTGAGAGATTTGGTCGCGGGAGTCATTGCCGGTTTGAACGATAGGCAAATATTCATTCACAGGGATTACCATGCCGAAAACCTTCTCTGGTTACCAGAGCGGTCTGATCACAAAAGAGTAGGATTGATTGATTTTCAGGATGGTTCAATTGGCCAATCATCCTATGATCTTGTGTCCCTTCTGGAGGATGCCCGCCGGGAAATTTCCACCACTTTGAAAGATGATCTTTTGAACAGGTATTCCGAACTTACAGGCGATTCTATTGCCATGGTCAAGAAGGGGATGGTGATTTCAGGCATCCAGAGAAACCTGAGGATTCTGGGCGTATTTGCCCGCCTGTCCATTCGGGATTCAAAATCCTGGTATCTGGATTATATTCCCCGTGTCTGGGATTATCTCATGGGGGATCTGGAAACTGCCGGCTTGCCCGACCTGACTTCGTTTATCATGAACAACCTGCCACCACCTACTCCGGAAAACCTTGACAAATTGAGGAGTGCTTAAATCAAACCACATTCGGCAATGATTTTCGCGGCGGGTTTTGGAACCCGTTTGGGAAATTTGGTCAAGGACAAGCCCAAGCCCTTGATCAAGGTTGGCAATACGACCCTACTGGACCATGCTCTGGACGTGACCAGAGAGGCTGGCGTCTCCAACATTGTTGTCAATGCCCATTATCTCAGCCACAGGATTGTGGATCATCTGGCTTCACATTCCTCGATCAGGGTAATCATCGAAGAGCCGGACATACTGGATACAGGTGGTGGCTTGCTCAATGCCCTTCCTCATCTCGGTACAGAACCGGTATTTACCTTGAATTCCGATAATTACTGGTTTGATAAAAATCCACTGTCACTGCTTGCCGATTACTGGAATGGCCAGGAAATGGATGCCCTTTTGGTTTTGGGCATTAGGAAAAATGCCTTTGGATATAAAGGCAGGGGTGATTTTGTCATCGATACCGGGGGCCATCTAATAAGAAGGTCAGGTCAAGACACCGGGCTGGTTTACCTAGGAGCCCAGCTAATCAATCCTTCGGTGATCGACAGTGAGTTCGGAAGTGTGTTTTCCCTTAATGCAATCTGGGATCGGTTAATCCACAAAAAAAGAATTAAGGGATTGCTTTATGATGGAAAATGGGCAGTAATTGATACGCCTCATGGTATTGAAACAATTCGAAAGATATTATGAAATCGAATGGACTTTGATTCCATGGGAATTGATCAAAATCTTGCTTCTTTAATATGTACAAATTTGCCTCAAATCACTTCATACCAAATTCATGCCCATCTGCTTAACCCCGATTTCAGCCTAAATGTTCACTTCAGAAAACACTCCAAGGGTATTTGCCGTTCATCCGGGATGTGACTTTGCCAAGGTCTTTGTTGATGGCCTGCTTGCCAGGATGAAGAATGCCAAGCCCGAGGATATGTCCAGAGTGGAAATTTACCTGACCACAAATAGCCTGAGACAGTCCGTGATTGCCAGATTCATTGAGCACAAGAATGTTTTTCTTCCCAAACTGTACCTGCTTACAGATTTGAAAAGGGATGCAAGGTTTCCAGAAATACCCCTGCCAGCATCAACTCTCCACATACGCTTGGAATTGATGCAGTTCGTCAAGAAATTACTTGAACAGGACCATAGGTTTGCATCCCATCTGGCCCAATATGAGCTTACCAAAACACTGGAATCCTTGTTACAGGAACTCAACGAGGAAAATATCGGTCCTGATGAATTGAAGGCTGTCGATCAAACCAACTTGTCTTCCCATTGGAAAGAGAGCCTTAAATTCCTGGAAATCCTGACCGGGTTTGTCAAAACCTCGGATACACCAAGTGAGGAAGCACGGCTGAGGTTGGTCATCGAGGCCCTGGTTTCAAGTTGGGAAACCAATCCTCCTGATCACCCCGTGATTGTGGCCGGTTCTACCGGATCGGTTGGAGCAACCCAATACTTCATGCAAAAAGTGGCATTCTTGCCTCAGGGAGGCTTGGTTCTTCCCTGCCTTGATTTTGACCTTCCGACAACTGTTTGGGAAAGAATGGAAAGCAAATCACCCCAGGTCGACCATCCACAGTACCGATTATACCATCTTGCCATCAAACTGGGTATATTTCCAGCGGATATTCCGCACTGGACCGGAAATATTGTGAGGAACCACCCCCGAAAGTCCCTTATTTCCCTTGCCTTGCGCCCTGCTCCGGTTACCAACCAATGGCAATCGGAGGGACCAAAACTTGCCAATCTGATGGAGGCCACGGAAGGCTTGACCCTTGTCGAAGCTCCTACCCCAAGGATTGAAGCAGTCACCATAGCCTTGCAGTTGAAAAAGGCTTTGGGGGATAGCAAGACTGCTGCACTGGTTACACCTGACAGAAACCTGATAAGGAGGGTTAAGGCAACTCTCAGAAAGTGGGAAATCAATCCCCGCAACTCCAGAGCTGACAATTTGCTACAGACTCCTCATGGCAATTTCCTGCAAACCATTGCGAATTTAATGGGCAAGGAGGCCAATCCCGAAGAGTTTATTGCATTGTTGAAACATCCCCTTGCCAATTCAGGCCCAGATCATGAAAGCCACAAGCGCTTGACCTCAGACCTGGAGTTTTACATTCGTTCCAAAGGCCCTGAATACGATCCCATGAAGCAGACGGAAAGCTGGCTGGCAAACAGGCAGGGAAAGGATGAAATCGATTGGCTAAGATGGTTTCAATCTAATTTGGCAGAACTGGAGCAAACCACCGAAGGTACATTGGAAGAGTTTGTTGACCTCCACAAATCAGCCGCAACAAATTTGGCAAATGGTCCAGAAGGTCAATCGGCATTGTTATTTGATAACGATGACCAGGCCACTGAGAGGGTAAACAGCCTTTTCAGCAGTATTAGAAGGGTATCCAACATATCTGGTACAATCACTTCCAGGGAATATACCGAGCTGTTTTTTGGACTTGCCGGTGAAATAAAGGTACCGAGCGATGATGAAATAACTCCAAACCTGTATTTCTGGAATACCGAGGATGCCCGTATGCAATCGCCGGACATATTGATTGCAGGGGGAATGAATGAAGGCACTTGGCCCATATTCTCCGGACAGGATCCCTGGTTGAATCGCAACCTGCGTAGCCAGATGGGATTGAATTTGCCCGAGGCACGTATCGGATTGATGGCACATGACTTTCAACAGATTGTTTCCGGCAAGGAAGTCATACTTTCCAGGAGCATCTTGGGTGACGGGGATCCAACAACCCCTTCAAGATGGCTCAGCCGTTTGACCAATTTGCTGGCTGGACTTGATCCCGACGGTATCTCAGCCCTTGAAAACATGAGGGTCCGTGGAGACAAATGGCTACACCTGGCTGAAAGGTCCGAAAAGCCAGTAAAACCGCAAAAATCCTATCCACGCCCACAACCAGCCCCGCCACTGCTATCCCGTCCGAAAAAGATCAGCGCCACGGCGGTAAGGACCCTGATTACCGATCCATATGCCATTTATGCCAGGAACATCCTTAAGCTCAAACCGGTCTATCGGCTGAAAGTGGAACCCAGTTACCTGTTGAGGGGCATCAAGCTTCATGAAATCATGGAGCGGTTTGTAGCCGTCTTTGATGACAATAAGGAAGAGGCTGAAATCGCAAACCTGATGGATATTGCCATGGAGGTTCTGTCCAATACCGGTACACTTCCGGTCGTTGAAGAAGTCTGGTTGTCAACTCTGGAACATAACGCAAAAGAACTTTTGAAAATTGAACAATCTTTACGCCTCAAGGCAGAACCGGAGATACTTGAGGAATTGGGAACCTATCACTTTGAGCATCTGGACTTCACCCTCACGGCAAAATGTGACCGGATAGATTTGGTCAACAATTCCAAAAACGAATGGCATCTTTTCGATTACAAATCCGGTGCAATACCCAGTCCCAAGGAAATTGGCTTCTATGAAAAGCAAATACCCCTCCAAACCATCATGTTTGAAAAGGGAGCCTTTACCGAAGGGGATAATGGTACCGTTTCGAAGGCAGCATATATCGGCATTGGACGAAATGTGGAAATGAAGGAGGTGGGGCGTTGGGATACTTCCGGTCATGACGCCTTCCTTGATGATTGGAAGAATTTTCAGGACCTTGTCGAACTTTACCAGAACCCCGCCATCGGATATATCTCCCGCCGTTATGGAGGCGTGGGAACCCAATCCAATGATTACGACCATCTTGCCCGGTTTGGCGAATGGGAAGATATAGACAAGCCGCTATTGGAACAGGTGGGTGATGAATAAAAACCGGTTTGATGAAGCCACCCTGCCACAGGTACTGGCTGCCAATCCGCTGGAATCCTCATGGGTCCTGGCCAATGCCGGCTCTGGCAAGACCCGGGTGTTGACCAACCGTGTGGTCCGCTTGTTGCTTGCTGGAACATCCCCCCAAAGAATTCTTTGTATTACCTTTACCAATGCAGCAGCAACCAATATGCTTAATCGACTTGGTGAAACCCTCGGTGGTTGGGCCATGCTTTCGAATGAAGACCTCAGGGACAGGCTTCTGGATCTGGGTGAGGATGAGGGTTCGCTAACCCCAGAAAAGCTTGATTCCGCCCGTACCCTATTCGCCCAGGCCTTGGAAACACCTGGCGGCATGAAAATACAGACCTTCCACTCCTTTGCCACTGCCTTGTTGAAACAATTCCCTCTGGAAGCGGGTGTTTCACCCCAATTCAAGCTGATTGATGAACGCAAATCGAGAAACATCCAGATCGAATTGCTTAACGAACTGGTGAAATCGGACCGGGATGTTGTGAGGCAGCTTTCGAAATATCTGGACTATGAAAGCCTTAAGCAATTTACCAAGGATATCTTTGACAAAAGGGAATGTTTTACGAGGGAACCTGACAGGGAGTTCATCTGGAAGAAATTCGATGTAACGAAGGGTTGGGACGAGACAAGTTTCGTCAATTCGATAACTCCAGAGCACAAAAAATCAATCAATTTTCTGGTGTCTTTCCTGAAGGCTGGTTCAAAAACCGAGAAATCAAAGGGTAAAGCGCTAAGGGAAGCATTGGATGGCGGGAATCCCATACTCATAGCCCAGCAATTAACCAAGTTCTTTCTGACCGGACCTACCTCTAAAAATCCCTATTCGCCAAGTAGTTTCCCCACCAAGACAACCAAAAAATTGATCGGGCCGGTAATGGCTCACTCAATCGAGCAATTTGCCCTGCACCTGTCCACGGCAAAAACCAATGAGGAGAATTTCCTGGCTGCACAAAAAACCCTGTTGCTCCATCAATTTGCACGGAAAATCCTTGATGTGTACAAGGAAACGAAAATAACAAATGCCTGGCTGGACTTTGATGACCTTCTGACCAAGTTGTTGGGAATATTGAGCGACCAGGATATTTCGCAATGGATCCTTTACCGCCTTGATGAGGAGATTGATCATATTCTTGTTGATGAGGCACAGGATGTAAACACCAAGCAATGGGAAATTGTTTCCATTCTGGCAGAAGAATTCACATCCGGTGCCGGTCAAAGGGGAAACCTGGCCAGAACAATGTTTGCGGTTGGTGATGAAAAACAGTCCATTTTCGGCTTTCAGGGAGCGGCACCGGAAAAGTTCCGGGAAAGACGGGATTATTTCAAGGAAAAATTTGAGAAAAGCGGCAGGAAATTCATTGAGGAGGATTTGGAATTTTCCTTCCGTTCCTCGGATGAAATCCTGAGGTTGGTTGATGAATACCTGCAACTCTTCCATGAACAGTTTTATACCCGCTTCATACCTCACAAGGCTTATTTCGACCAACTGCCGGGTTGTGTGGAATTATGGCCCCTTGTACCCAAGCGGGAGCCTTTGGTAGATGAGGATTGGCATTTACCTAGCTTCATCCAGCCCAAAAAGAAACCGGAGGAAATTCTTGCCCAAAATCTTGTTCGCAAAATAAAAAGAATGATCAGGGATGATTTTGTTCCCACCAGCAAAGAAGGCAAGGTAAGACCTGTGCGACCGGGAGACATTCTGATTCTGGTCCAAAGCAGAGGCCAAGTGTACCGGTCCCTGATCAGGGAGTTGAAAAAGGCCAAACTGCCACTGGCAGGAACCGACCGGATTACCCTGTCGGATGATCTATCGGTAAATGACTTGCTTGCCCTGCTGTTGTTCCTGTCGGTACCCAAGGATGATCTGTCCCTGGCGACAGTTTTGAAATCCCCCCTCTTTGGATTCAACGAAGATGATATCTTTCGCTTGGCACATGGCCGTTCGGGTTCCATCTGGGAAGTATTGGAGACAAGAAAGGACAGTTCCGAACACTTTGGCCGTGCCCATGGAATATTGTTGGATCTTCTTTCCCGTGTGGGGGAAGAAACCCCCTACGAACTATTGGAAACAATTTTAACAGTTCATGATGGCCGCAAACTGTTGGTGGCCCGGCTTGGTGATGCCTGTCTGGAAGCCCTGGACTTGCTTTTGGTTCAGGCCCTTGAATATGAAAATTCCGAAACCCCTTCATTGACCGGGTTTCTGGAGTGGTTGGAACCGGAAGCAGTAAACATCAAGCGGCAATTGGAACAACAGCGGGACGAAATACGTGTAATGTCGGTTCATGGGGCCAAGGGGCTTGAATCACCGATTGTCATATTGCCTGACACAAAAAGGTTGCGAAATCCCGGCAAAAAGATTGTTCTCTGCAATGAAGACAACTTCCCCTTGTGGTCAACCAGACCAGAGTATACCAAACCTGTTGAACTTGGATTGGAAAAGTTGGAGTCGGAAGACTGGAAGGAATATCTGAGACTTCTCTATGTGGCCCTGACAAGAGCCGAATCGAGATTGATCATTTGTGGTGTTCAGACCAGAAAGGATATGCCGGCGACACAATTTGATATCAAGGACTGGTACGAAATGGTTTGCTGGGTCATGTCAAGTAAAATGAGGGATACCTCCCATGATTTCAGTGCTGACTTGAATGATGACATGCCCAATAAAAATGGCTACATGCTCATATCGGAAAACTGGCCGGATATGCCTGATCTTGAACCTGAAGTAAAAAAGAGTGAAGATGCCACCTTGCCTAGCTGGGTAGAAATGAGACCCAAATGGAAATCTCCGGACAGGCTATCTGAATCCCCGTCCAACCTAGGTGGCGACAAGGTGGTGTCAGGTGAGTTTGATGCCGAGTCGACAGGTTATTCCGCATTGCTGAAGGGAACTGTGATTCACCTTCTTCTGGAACATCTCCCAACCATTCCCAGGACCGAATGGGAGATCAGGGGCAAGCAGTTGATTGAATTGAAGCATCCTGATATTGTCTCGAAAGACCGTAATGAATGGATTGCCAACAGCATTGCCATATTGGAAAATCCTGATTTGGAATTCCTTTTCAATACTTCCGAAACCAATCTTGAGGAAGTTGCCATTACAGCCGAAATTCCTGAATTGGACAACAAACCCATTTTTGGTTACATAGACCGTCTGGTGATTGCCGATGACCATGTTCTGGCTGTTGATTTCAAAACCAACAGGATGGTACCCACCAATATGGATGAAACACCTGAAGGGTTATTACGCCAAATGGGGGCCTATCACAGAGCTCTCGAAAAAATTTATCCCGACAAAAAAATCAAGACTGCCATCTTGTGGACCCAGACGGGAGAATTAAGTAAACTAACAGAAGAATTGACATTGAATGCCTTGAAAAGAGCATTTACAATGGCAGATACCCAATCCAAAATCTAACCACCCCAAATTCCGGAGGAAAAATGAGTGTAATCCATGTAACAGACGAATCTTTTGAAGCCGATGTAATCAATGCTCCACGCCCCGTTCTGGTGGATTTTTGGGCTGAATGGTGTGGACCCTGTCGTCAAATAGGTCCCGTCCTGGAAGAATTGGCGGCCGAGTACAATGGCAACCTGACAATAGCCAAGGTGGATATCGAGGAAAATATGGACACTCCATCAAGACTTGGTGTCAGGGGTATTCCTGCACTGTTCATATTCAAGGGTGGTGAGGTTGTCGGCAATCTGACCGGTGCACTTCCCAAACCCGCCATCAAAAAGTGGATTGATAGTTCCATCGAGGACTGAAGCTGATAGTGTATCAATGGATATTTTCAAATTGCAATTTCATTTTATTAATTCGAAATAGATTTTCGGATGAAAAAATCCGAACTAACAATGAGTTGAGTGGAAGACAAGATTTTCGAAATTGACAAAAAATTTAGAAATCAATTATAATTTCATAATGAAAAGCACTAGTAGTAACAAGAAAAGTTAGGAGATTGGTCATGGTTAAAGTTTACAATAATGATCCATTCTTGCCAGAGGAATCTTCAATCAGTGATATTGAAAAAAAGGACCTTGGCAAGAAAAGTGTTGCAATACCGGTTGAACTGCAAGTTGCACTGACCAAACAGCGTATTGATTTTGCCGAAATAAATTACGAGTTAAGTGTAAAAAAAGGGCAAGTTTGGGATCACACTAAACATAGTTCAAATTAGCGAATGAATTCAAACCATTCCACTGATCTTGATACTTTTGAAAAACCAAGAACGATTAAACAACTCAAAAGTTCTCCTTCAGAACCTGACCTGCAAGATACAGGGAACCACAGACCAATATCCGTGAATTTGGGCAGCTGGAGGATATTGTCTTGACCGCGGTGAGGGGACTTTCCGAGGTATGGGTTTCAAAACCGACTTCCCTTGCAACCGAAGCAATACTGTCGGCGGACAGGGACGACTCCTCACCGGGAATCTCAATACCGTAAAGTTCATCGGCGGCTGGACGCAGGTTTCTTAGAAAGCCCCTTGAGTCCTTGGTCTCCAACATTCCACAAACCAGCCGTGTCTTTTTGAAAGGCAGTTTGTTCAGGGTCATCGTCAGTGCCTGTCCTGCTGCCGGATTATGACCTCCATCGAGCCATACTTCCGAACCATTGGCATTGTCGATCAGGGGACCGTTCTGCAAGCGCTGCATGCGGCCAGGCCATCGGGCCTTGAGCAGGGCTTGCCTGATTTCGGGTTTCCTGAAGCCCAGATATCGCAGAACGGTAATTGATGTGCCGGCATTGATGGTCTGGTGTTCGCCAACCAGACCGGGTCTCGGAAGGATCATGTCACCACCTGCATCGGTATAGACCAGTTGGTCTGCATCAGCCCTGACAAACCAGTCCCTGTCCTGAATCAGCAGGGGGGTGTTTCTGCTTTTGGCAACATTTTCAATGACCTCAAGCACTTCCTGTTCCTGACGGGAAATGACCGAAGGTATACCTTGTTTCAGGATACCCGCCTTTTCAAAGGCAATCTTTGCCAGCGTGTCTCCCAGATACTGTTCATGATCAAATGAAATGGGTGTAATGACCGTCAGTTCGGGTTGATCAACAACATTGGTCGCATCCAGCCTGCCGCCCAGCCCCACTTCCAAAAGCAGGTAATCGGCACTGGTTCGTGAAAAGGCCAGAAATGCCGCTGCCGTCGTGATTTCAAAAAGGGAAATCGGCAGTTTCCGATTGATCCCCTCACATTCAAGAAGAACCTCAACCAAGGCGTCCTCCTCAATGATTGAACCGGCAAGGGTTATTCTTTCATTGAACTTGGTCAGGTGGGGTGAAATATAACTGTGAACCCTCTGGCCTGCTGCTTCCAACCCGGCCCTAACCATGGCCAGGGTTGATCCCTTGCCATTCGTTCCGGCAAAATGAATGACGGGCGGGAGTTTTTGCTCAGGATGCTTCAGGTCGGCCAGGAGCCTTTTGGGTCTATTGAGAGTGAGATCTATGCTTTTCGGGTATAGTGATTTCAACCGATGCAGGATTTCAGTGGATGTCGATGCAGTCACGAGGAATTCTCCCAGACAGGATGTTGAGGTTAATTTAGGTTGGCTTAATCCGTTTGGGAAGATTGTTTTTGCCCGGATTTCTTCTCAAAGGTAATTTCACCCCTGATTGCCGGTGGTTTTTTCATGAGCAACCTGGTCAGTACCATAATCGTTTCACGCATTTTCTTCCTGTGGACCACCATGTCCAACATTCCGTGTTCAAGCAGGTATTCAGAACGCTGAAAGCCCTCAGGCAATTTTTCCTTGATGGTCTGTTCGATCACCCGTGGTCCGGCAAAACCGATCAGCGCCTTCGGTTCGGCGATATGGATATCCCCAAGCATGGCATAGGATGCCGTAACCCCACCTGTTGTCGGATTGGTCAGAACCACAATATAGGGCAATCCTGCATCGGCAAGCTTTTTGATTCCCACGGTTGAACGAGGCATCTGCATAAGGCTGAGAATTCCTTCCTGCATCCGTGCACCACCCGCTGTGGCAAACAACACAAGGGGAGCCTTGACCTTCAGGCACCGTTCACAGGCAGCCAGTATGGCATTTCCCACATAGACGCCCATCGAACCTGCCATGAACTCGAAATCCTGTGCAGCCACAATGGTCTTCAATTTTCCGATATTGCCTTCGGCCACCAGCATGGCATCCTTTTCCTCGGTCACCTTCTGGGATGCCTTCAAGCGATCGGTATATTTTTTGGTATCTCTGAATGACAGTGGATCTTCCCCGGGCAATTCAATTTCCAGAAGCTTGTAAATCTTGTCATCAAAAAGCGTATCGAACCTTTGTCGGGGGCTGATGGTCATGTGATGATCACAGTCGGGACATACATTCATGGATCGAACCATGGTCCGGTGATTGATCATGACCCCACAACTGTCGCAAGTAGTCCATAGATTGTCCGGAACATCCTTACGATCAAGAATGGACTTAAGCTTGGGACGAACATAATTGGAAATCCAGTTCATAATTCTCCAGAATTTGTTTGCAATTCTTTCATTTGCGAAAATATATCCATTACATCAACAATCCAACCAATAAAATATCTTTGTCATGCATTCATTTCTACACCATCCCAGTTATCCATTGCCCCTTCCCATTGCCCATCGGGGATATTCGGCCAATTATCCTGAAAATACCATGGCTGCATTTTCCGCGGCGGTGGATTTGGGTTACAAGTGTCTAGAGACTGATGTCCATGCAACAGCCGATGGCAAACTTGTTGCATTCCACGATCCCGATTTGAAGCGGGTGGCTTCGGTTGAGGGCAGGATTGACACCATGAAATGGAATGATCTGAAAAAAATAAAGGTGAATGGTCAAGAACCCATCCCTTTGTTTGAGGAAGTACTTTCAAGTTGGCCGGATATAAGGTTCATCATAGATCCCAAGGAGGATAGTGCAACCAAACCACTTTATGATGTTCTTGTTGCCAATGAAGTTTGGGACCGTGTATGTGTGGGATCATTTTCGGAAAAGAGGTTGGCTTGGATACGTAATGAGGCCGGTTCCAAATTATGCACTTCCATGGGTCCTCGGGAAGTGTTTCGTCTCCGCTTGAACAGTTGGGGTATTCCCTGGGGAGGTTTTGGAGCGAATTGTGTACAAGCTCCCTTGCGGGACAAGGGTGTGCGTATACTTGATCGTAGTTTCATCAGCAAGGCCCATTCGCATGGTTTTCCGGTTCAGGCATGGACCATCAATGATATTGAAACCATGGGCAGACTTCTTGATATGGGTATTGATGCCATCATGAGTGATGAAGCTGAATTGATGAAAAAGTTTTTCCGGAAAAGAGGAATTTGGCGGGATTAACTTCTAATTTTCAAACTAATCCGTTAATTTACCCGCATCAACAAGAATTCAAACAAACAAACATAATAATTTTGGATTATGACCAATCTTTCAATTGCCTTTAGCATAAGGAAAAACAATGTCTGAAAAGAAACAGAACCTACCAAGTCGCCATGTAAGCCAGGGTCCATCAAGAGCCCCACACCGATCCTACTATTATGCAATGGGCATGACCGAGCATGAAATCGATCAACCTTTTGTCGGTGTGGCAACCTGCTGGAATGAGGCAGCACCTTGTAACATTGCTCTCAACAGACAAGCCCAGTCAGTCAAGCTGGGTGTAAAATCAGCCATGGGTACCCCTAGGGAATTTACCACCATTACCGTTACCGATGGTATCGCCATGGGGCATGAGGGAATGCGTTCATCCCTTGCTTCCAGAGAGGCCATCGCCGATACGGTCGAATTGACCATGAGAGGGCACTGCTATGATGCAATTGTTGGTTTGGCAGGTTGTGACAAATCCCTTCCTGGCATGATGATGGCCATGGTTCGACTAAATTGCCCATCAGTCTTTATCTACGGTGGATCCATACTGCCGGGTCGACTCGATGGCAAAGATGTCACCGTACAGGATGTGTTTGAAGCCGTAGGAAAGCATCAGGCAGGTAATATGTCTGATGCCGAACTGGCCATATTGGAACGTGTTGCATGTCCCTCTGCCGGAGCCTGTGGAGGTCAGTTTACTGCCAATACCATGGCATGTGTTTCAGAAGCCATCGGTCTTGCTTTGTTCAATTCATCAGGTGCGCCAGCACCTTATGAAAGCCGGGATCAATTCTGTGAAGCTTCGGGCCGCGCCGTAATGGGGCTTTTGGAAACCAACATCAGGGCTCGGGATATTGTAACCCGCAAATCGCTGGAAAATGCAGCCAGGGTTGTCGCTTGTACCGGAGGTTCCACCAATGCAGGACTTCACCTGCCAGCTATCGCCAATGAAGCAGGTATCGACTTTGATCTTTTAGATGTTTGCGAAATTTTCAAGAGTACACCTTATTTCGTGGATATGAAACCAGGTGGCAAATACGTTGCCAAGGATCTTTACGAAGCAGGTGGTGTTCCGGTTGTCATGAAGGAGCTCCGCAAGATCGGCCTTATCCACGAAGATTGCATTGTTGTCTCGGGCAAAACCGTTGGGGAAGAACTTGACCTCGTGGAAAGGGAAGCCGATGGTCGAGTGATATACCCAGCAGCAACTCCACTATCAGAAACTGGAGGTGTAGTTGGTCTCAGGGGCAATCTCGCACCAGATGGTGCCATCGTCAAAATTGCTGGCATGGAAAAGGACCAGATCGTGTTCTCTGGTCCGGCCAATGTATTTGAATGTGAGGAAGATGCTTTCGAAGCAGTAAAACAAAGAAATTACAAGGAAGGTGAAGTCATCGTCATTCGTAATGAAGGACCAGCCGGAGGACCTGGGATGCGGGAAATGCTTTCCACTACTGCCGCCCTTTCAGGCCAGGGAATGGGCAAGAAAGTGGCCTTGATTACCGATGGTAGATTTTCGGGTGCCACAAGGGGGTTCTGTGTTGGTCACATCGGACCGGAATCGGCCCATGGCGGTCCCATTGCCCTGCTCAGGGATGGCGATATCATTACCATTGATGCGCTCAAGGGAACACTTGAAGTCGATCTCACGGATGAAGAATTGGCAAATCGCAAGGCTGAATGGAAGGGTCCCAGAAAAACCTACTACAGTTCCGGCGCCCTTTGGAAATACGCCCAGCTTGTTGGACCAACCCGAGAAGGTGCCGTCACCCAACCAGGTGCTAAAGTTGAATCGCATGTGTATATGGACTTGTGAAATTATGAACAAACTACAATGCTTTGCATGATTGATCAGTAAATATATAAGGATAAATTCTGTGAAAAAAGTCAGTGAGTTATTTTCAGCAAGAGCTCGTAATCCTTGGGAAGTAGCAAACATGAGGAATGGTAGTGCTGGATTTCGAATCCCTGAATATCAGCGGGCATATGATTGGTCAAGGGAAAACATACATCGTCTGATGACAGATATTTTTACCGGCTTTGAACGTTTATCAGAAGGGACTGGAGCTAATACATTTACCTTCCTTGGAACGCTTATTCTTGTGAAGGACAAGAAACAAGAACCGGAATTTCAGGGAAGATCATATTCTATTGTGGATGGTCAACAAAGGCTCACTACTCTTACATTATTAGCATGTGTATTAATTGAAAGATTAAGAATTCTTCGTCAGGATTTACCTGATTTGAAATCGAAAACCATTGAATGGTTGGAAATTGAAACAAATTCAATTGAATTTGCATTAGCTTCTTGTATCCGTGGTACTCAATTAGTTCAACACGATAATGTGAGTTATCCTTTTCCAAGGATAGTACGTCATCAGGATTATAGGGGTGATAGTGTTGGAACCGAAGAATTGAAATCAGAAATTTCTATTTTCCAAACTAAGTTTGTGGAATTTATCCGCAGTAAGGAACTTGAATTCTTAGCACCTGATTTAGGTAATACCCGGGAAGCAAATAAAATTTTAACTAATTTCCAAGATATTCAGCAATTTTGTAAAGATCTAAATGACCCCAAATGGTTCGAAAAGAATGATTGTCAATTTTTAGAAGCCAACAAATTTCCTCACCGCGGTTATAGAAACTTATGGAAAAAAGCTCATGATGTTCTTGAGAATGACAACGAATTGTCTAAGGCAATCTCTGAAATCCTTCAATCAGAAGAAATTCATAATTTTTATAGAACATTGATGCTTGCGGCTTATTTTTGCAACTGTGTAGCAGTTACCACAGTTATAACTGATGATGAAGATGCCGCTTTTGATATATTTGATGCACTTAACACTACTGGGGAACCTTTAACAGCGCTCGAAACATTGAAACCACATGTAATTAACGCTGCAAAATCAAGAGATCATGGATATAGCGGTTCTGATTGTGAAATTGCTTTCAATTCCATTGATGATATTATGGCGAATAACTTCCCTGAAACAAAACAAAAACAGGATGAAGCTAAACATCTGGTTATTACATTTGCTCTATATCTTGAGGGTAGGAAGATCTCACTAAATCTTAATGCACAAAGAACACAACTTCTTCGATTATTTAACAATTCCAAAACTATAGAGAATGGCCCCACTAAATTCATGAATGCCTTAGCTTCAGTATCTGAATATCGATGCAATTACTGGACCCCTAATAATATTGGTGAGATTAACAAATACCATAATAACCAAATTGATGCTGAACTAGTAAAGTTACTATGTTCCCTTATCAGTGCAACAAAAACTAATCTAACACTACCAATTTTAGCGAGATATTGGATAGTTGGTAAAGAAAGAACAGATTTCACTGACTACATAAAAGTCATTAAAGCTATCACAGCTTTTCTTACAATTAGAAGGGCAGCAACAGGTACTACTGATGGAATCGATACCTGTTTCAGGGATATTATGGAAGATAAAACTTCTAACAATAAGTTTGGTTTGTGTACCGGTTTAAAGTTCGAAAATCAAATTTTAAGTGTTAGTGAATTAAAATCTGCTTTGGTTAGTAAACTTGAATCTCGTAAAGTAAAATACAAAGATAAGGACGAATGGATCAAACATGTAATTGATACTCCGATTTATACACATTCTCAACCTATTGTCAGATTTATGCTTCTCTGTGCATCACATAATACTGCACCGGATAAGGATAATCCTGGATTACTAACACGTGAGGGAATACCGCCTAGCGATAATAGAAGTTATCTTGACTACAAGTTCTGGAATGGAGAGGACTATAAAACTGTCGAACATGTCGCACCAAACTCAGATAAACCTGAAGGATGGAATAATGAAATATATTCAAATAGTCGTATTAGAAACACTTTGGGTAACCTTGTATTACTACCTGTTAAGGAAAATAATGCTGTAGGGAAGGCTTCTTGGAAAAAAAAGAATCTCTTCTACACTGCTCTTACAGATGAAACTATGAAAAAAAGAAAATCAGCATTGGAAAGTGCAAAAAGACAGGGCCTTCGATTTCATGCAAAGACTGAAGAATTAATCCTTAACGGAAAACGCTTATCCATGTTGGATGGTATAAGGGATGTTGAAAATTGGGATAAAGAATTTATTGAGAAACGAACCCATAGATTAGCTTCGTTAGCATGGGACACATTGAGACCATGGCTTGATTAGTTAAGTTTTAATAAATTACATTCTATCTATTTGTGACAAGCCAAACACATTTTGGATTGACCATAAAGGTCATCCATATCTAGCGGGTCTTCATCTGGTCGTAGTGGATTGGGCTTAATCCTCGAACGCATGCGAACTAACCGTTTTTTATGATCTTTTAATATCTGTTCAACCCTTTCAGGTTTTTCCAATTCATCCAAAGATTCCCCTTGACACCAAGTGAAAGGTGATCCGTGTTCAACTGAGTTTTTTTCATATGCTTTGGCTTCTTCAAAAGCTTCGGGATGATATTCCTTTAGTCTAACCCATTCTATTTTTTGTTGAAAGAAACAAAAAGTGCATCCACTTCGTGTTCGCCAAGAGTAATAATCTGGCAATCCCAAACCAGCACTTTCAAGTATTTCCAATACCCCTTCTTTGTCTATCCCAGATTCTTTAAATGGCAAGCAAACTATTAACTTGTTGTTTTTAGAGTTGTATCCTTCTCTATATTCTTCATCAGAACGAATGGCTACATAACTGTAAATGGTTTCACCGTTTTTGATTCTAGGTTTAAGCCATTGTTCAAAGGGCCGTAGCTTTAGTTGTCTTGTACACCATCTACTTTGAGGAGAGGGTAGATAATTATTGTATTGATTTAGCCAAAAATCAAAGTCCCGTTTAGGATTTAAACGAAGTATGGTTTTTCCTAAAAAACCTTCTAAACGACCTAGGTATTCATATACCTCGGGTAATTCTTTACCAGTATCCGTGAAAAAGTATTCAATATCTAATTCAGGGTGGTGTTGTCGCATATAAACTGCCAACGCAGCACTATCTCTACCACCTGATAAACCTAGTACATGTTTCTCAGTATTTACTCTGCTCATACGGCTTTGTCCTAATAATCAATTTTCTTGTATTCCTCGGGTTTTATCTTAAGGTAATGCGCGCTCACCTCAGCTAATGCAGTTAGTATGATGTTTCTGTTAAAGTTGTCTTTGGTCCCCAACATACTATCAATTTCTTTTGTTAAATTCTCAACTATCTGACGATCAGAATCGCTTATTGTAAATTCATCATGAACTGGTGTGGGTTTACCATCAATTCCTATAACAACAGAAATAGCATGCTGTTTATCATCTCTCCCTTTCACACGAGCATAAGATTCAGCACGTAGAAATTTTTGTGATAATTCTGCTACCTCAATCATTGTTCTATCAAAATCAAGATCAATCCATAGTTTTGGTGGCTTGCTAGCCGCTAGACTAGCAATTCCTTCGATACTCTTTTCATCATTGTTAAAGTGTGAAACTCTATTAATAAATGCTTCTAGTTTGAAATCACCTGATATTTGGCGAATATTTTTTGCACGCGTTTGTAGTTCTAATATTGATTGGGTTGAAGAATTGTGAACATTTAATTCATTTAACATAACATCCCGTATGCGATATAACTTTGAGATGTACGCAGAATCTAATTCCTTAAGGCCATCACGAACATTTTCTGCAATCTTCTTTACAGCTTCTTCATCAAAATCGTGGGAAATATCCACAAATGTTTCAGGAATGTCATCAAATAAGAACTTGTTTGGGTCACGTGCACGTTTGAACATATCTCTTATCTGTACAGCATTGGTGGAAATGAGCATTGTTCGTTTTGTCCACTGGGGTAACCGATCATAAATAGAAATCAAACCTCGTGCAACATCAATAGGTTCAAGGTTTTCAAGCTTGTTATTTTGATCTAAATCACGAACAATTGTAACCATTTCTAATAAAAGCCTGCGAGCTATACCAGAAATGTCCATCCATCTTAATTGCATGGAACCGGCATCTTTTATTAGATAATCAACATCCACATCGTCGAAATTTGGCTTAAATACTCCTTCCCTGTAGACAGCAAGGGTTTCACGTTGTGTTAGTATAAAACCAACAGCAAGTATAGGTAATAGACCGTCCTTAACACCGTAAGGGGGTTGACGCCATACATCATATAATTCTGAAACCAAGACAGGAGATTGTTTTATTCTCTTGATTGCAGCCTTCCATAAGGGATTCAAATTACAATTATCTTTATAATTGCTTGGGGAAGAAAAGCACCACTTCCCTCCTTTTTTCCGATAAAGTCTAGATTTTTCTAGAATGGATTTGAACAGCCCAGCTTCAGCAGGAAATTTCTTAATTCCTAACCTTGGTTTACCCTCATCAAAAATCATGTGTCTGAGCAAATTATTTTGTGCCGCCACTGCACTTCCAGATGGTTTGTGCCTATTCAATAATTCATTATGAATCAAAGGAGATTTATTGAAACGCTTATCTGCTAATTCTGAGGCTAAATTATTGAGTTCTGATTGTCTCAAACTATGAGGTTCAAATGTGCTGCTAAACCAGACTGCATTGTCAAAGGATTTATATAATTCAGTTTCAAGCAATGATTTTAATTCAGCAATTCTGGAAGATATTTCTCTTCGTGCAACAGGATCTCCGGACAATTCAGAATGTGTTTCATTTACTAACTCTAATGCAAGTAATTCTCTTGTCAAAGAGGTAATAACCCAAGATATTTTTGATAAACCTAATAAAACACCTCTGTTGGAATCAATCCTATTTACAACTTGCTGACATAAATTTCTTGCATCGGTTTCACTTTCACCCTCAGTAGGAATTACCAATATGAATTTCCCTACAGCACCAGTATTCTGTTCAATATAATTTACAGTTTCATCAAGTGAATTAAGTGGGGAAATTTCAATATCAAACCAACGTAAAGCACCTGTTTTGTGATAATGTCGTTTTGCGACAATCGGTTGTATCCCTGTTAATAATTTTAACTTACCAAAATCAATTTCATCTATCCCATTAAGTGCCGATTTTAATGATCGTTCGAAATCAAAATCACTCCCAGAGTATATTGCATGAACACCTTTAAATTTTTTGAAAATAGTGAATGAGTCTCTGTTTAAATTTTTAAGGGCTTGCTTTAACTCTTCGCGGGATATTTCGAAGCAGGTTTCAAGTAATTCAAAATTGGGACCAATTCTTGATCGTTCCTTAAACAAATCCATTACTGCAATAATTTTCAAAAGTTTGGTATGGATTTCATCACCACCTTTACTTTCACAACGTTCTAATGCCTCAGCTGAAAGGGCCCAGCGATGAGCATCTGGAGAAGCCAAGATTGAAGGCTCAAGGTTTGTCTGGAGATAATCCCATAACATATCAGGTGTGTAAAGATCGTTTGGGCCAGAGTGTTTTAAAAAATCCTGGAAACCATTGGGTTCAGCTGAATTCAAAAACCCAAATATACTTCGTTGGTTTTGACCAAAACGTCGACGTGAAATGGATCCTAACAAGCATGAAACTACAGGGTGCAAGGGCCAACATTCTACAAGCTTACTTGATAGGGTTTTTGATCCATTAAATGAATATTTTGAAACCTTCTTGGATATTCTAGCCATCCTTGCTGGTTTTTTTTGATTACTAACTATAGCTCTTGAAAGTAACTCGATTTGTTCCTCACCAGTTGCATTGACTACTAGGTCAATAAATCTTCCCTGGATCTTTGCCCATTCATCCCTAGATTCGTGAGATAATCGAAGGGTATATTCTTCAAATGATTGGTGTAAAATACCTACAACTAGTAATCTTCTTTGACTTCTTGATGCAATTTCTGCTAGCTGCTGGAAAATATAAACATCAAATCCATCTCGGGTAGCAGATTCAAGAAATTTCCCCATTTCATCAATTAACAAAACTACCCCACCATAATCATCTGGTTTGTAAGAAGCAGCTTCTTTAAGGAACTTGATTAAGTTCCTTTCGGACCATCCACCGTGTGGTCTTCGTTTAATTATCTTTTCCTTTCTAGCAGCCTCGCCAATAGCTTTGATTGGATCATCACGGACACCTACTACAGGTACAATACGCCACCCTTTGTTTCCTAGTGGTAATGCTTCACGGACAACTTGAGTTAATTCCCTACCAAAAATCTCTTCTGCTTTAGACCGTATGGTATAGTCTGCACTTAATAATGAGCACAAAGCAACTACAAGGCTTGATTTCCCACTTCCATAAGGTCCTGTCCAAGTAAAGGCACCTTGGTTTGTTTCTGTGATATGTCGGAACATAGACTTCAAAACTTCATAGTACGTTTGTGTACATATAAAGCCATCTAGGTTTGAATTATCTGCGAGGTCTGTATCTATCCGTATTGACCTCAAATACCTGTTGGTAATATGGACATTTTTGTTTGACATCATCAGATGATCCTAATTATTGGTATTTGGGATAAGCGGAAATCAGGTGTGAGAATTTTAAATTCTCATCTATTTCAATCAACCTCACTACTTGTTTCAAACCAGCAGTTTCTGACCAACGTAATTTTCCATTAGTATTATATTCAATCCTAGAAAGGCGGTCATTAATATCATCTTCCTCGAGTGAAAAAACGCGGCCGGGACCGCCCGGTTCATAAACAACAGCTTCAAAGGGTAGGGTTTTAGAGTATCTGTATCTACGAGACCAAAAATCTAGAATGGCATAAATGAAGACACCGTTTCCTAATGATGGTTTAGGTCCATATGCAAAACGGAAACCATCCTTATCATCAAGAGGTTTTATTATACCTAGCTCTGTAAGGGGACATTCTAATACACTGTCCAGCAGCTTATCTCCTTTAATCTGTTGTACAGAATATGTTCGAATAAAACATGCAACATCATTTTTTATAGTTGTTAATGAAACTTTTTGCCAATTCCTATCTTGAGAAAATCGGTCAAGTTTTTGAACAAAAAGGTTACGTGAAAAAGTTTTGGCCGAATAATGATTGAATGCCCAATACCAAGTTGTTTTCTTCTCATTGGTTGCTAAATTCCAATGAATCAGCCAAAGTGATGAAGGGTGTTCCAAATAAGGATCAGCACCTATACCATCATCTCCAAAAAGATACTGACCAAATTTTGTGGTATTTATTGATGCTCCCTTATTTGATTCTTGGATTATTCCACTATTAACAGACCAATGGCGAATTGAGGAAACCATGTTTTTTCCAACACCAAAACGCGCAATCGCTTCCTCACCCCAACAATGAGTTTTATTTTCTGGTTTAGATTCTGTTTCAGCAACACAATCAAAAGCTTTTTTTAACCAACCATACCTAAGAGG
Source organism: Paracoccaceae bacterium (assembly GCA_026710155.1). Lineage (GTDB taxonomy): Bacteria > Pseudomonadota > Alphaproteobacteria > Rhodobacterales > Rhodobacteraceae > MPNP01. The sequence continues at coordinate 121,424 of JAPORQ010000026.1, read as the reverse complement.
AAACGTTTCGTGTCCTGAAAATTGAGGACGATAGTTGCGTTCAAAAAGTGGGCTATTTGACATATTCTAAATTATTAACTTTCATTAAATTACTGCTCTACTGGAGAAGTTCTCCAGTTTGATATTATAAAACTTAAATTATATAGTCAATTAATTTGAAAATTTAAAATTATGGCATCTTATTTCTAAGCCAATTCCCACACTCCAATTGTACCAATGAGAATTTCAGGAAGTATATATTTAGATCACCAAGCAACAACCCCTGTTCCTGAACAGGTAGTTAATAAAATGATGCCCTATTTTTATGAAAAATTTGGGAATCCTCACTCGGTTGATCATAGTTTGGGTTGGAAAAGTGCCCACGAAGTTGAGAAAGCCACTGAACAAATTTCGAACTTCATCGGTGCCTTTCCTGATGAAATCTATTTTACTTCTGGAGCAACTGAATCAAACAATTTGGCACTCATTGGACTTGCGCGTAAAGTTAGTGCCAAAAGTAAGAGAACCCGTTTTTTATTAAGTGAAATTGAACACAAGTGCGTACAAGAAGCAGGTAAAGCAATATCACATCAATTCACAATTCCTGTTGACCATATTCCGGTTAATAAAGAGGGGAGAGTTTCACTAAACGTTCTAGAAAATATGCTAGGAAACGATGTCCTGGTTGTATCAATCATGGCTGTAAATAACGAAATCGGTACCATTCAAGATATAGATAATATATCAAGACTAGTTAGAAATGTCGGAGCAATATTCCATTGTGATGCAGCACAAGCTCCAATTGCTATGGATATTCAGGAACTAACCGAAAAGGTTGATATACTTAGCTTGTCAGCACATAAAATGTACGGTCCTAAGGGAATCGGTATTATATTTGTTCGTCGTGAGCTAAGAAACCTGTTAGAACCTTTATTTTATGGCGGAGGACAACAGAATGGTTTGCGGCCTGGAACAATTCCTACACCCTTGGTTGTTGGAATGAGTGCAGCAACTGAGTTTTTAACAAGTAAAGATATTTACCAAAAACGTTTGCACCTAAGTCAAATGAGGGAGAAATTTATAGATAAGTTAGTTAAATTACCATGGCCTGTAAAGTTGAATGGAGTGGGAGGGCATCTTCGACATCCAGGAAATGCGAACCTTTGTTTTATGGGTTTTGTTGCTAAGGATATTTTGCAACTACTCCAACCGAAAATTGCAGCATCTACTGGATCAGCATGTTCTTCGGGAATAATTGAGCCTTCTTATGTATTGAAATCTTTAGGGCTTTCATTTGAAGATATCGAAGCATCTATCCGCTTTAGTTTAGGGTTTGATACCACATATGAAGATATCGAGGAAGGTATTGGTTTGATTAATCAATCACTCCTAAAATTATCAAAGATTAGATATTGATTTTAAACTCTATATGGAAAAATTTCATGAAATTGAATTTGGTAAAATTATTTGTGCATTGGTACAGACAAAATTTCTATGTTCTTAATAAACTATCCGAAAAAATCATGGTGTATTGAAAACAATTTTAAAATAACACTAATGTGTTGTTCCAAAAAAGTAAGTAAAAGTTTGGATATGAAAGTATCTCAAATATAAATCAAAGTTTATAATTCAAATAACAGGGTTTTTAATGAGCACTAAACGCTTTGAATACCTCAATGATCTTTTCCATAATCTATATGATGCTGATACAGAAGTTAAAGTGGACAAAATATTAGAATCCTTGGATTCGAACTTTAGTTGGCGTCCGTACGGAGATAACAAAAAGAACTTTGGTGTAATTGAAAATCAACAAGCATCTCCAATACCTGCTATTGTTGAAAAAATAACCAACTCAATAGATGCCATTTTGATGCGACATTGTTATGAAAAGGGTATTGATCCAAAATCCTCTATCGCACCCAAATCTGTTGATAAGGCAATATCCGCTTTTTTCGATAAATCGGAAAATTGGGATCTACATAGCGAAATGTCAAAACAAGCTGAGTCAATTCAAATTATAGCTAGCGGTCCAAGAAAAAACACTTCACTAGTAATTTATGATGATGGAGAGGGACAACATCCTAAAAATTTTCCTGATACATTCCTGTCACTACTAACAGGGAATAAAAATGAAATCCCGTTTGTACAAGGAAAGTACAATATGGGAGGGTCTGGAGCCATAGTATTTTGTGGTAAAAATAGATACCAGCTAATTGCATCAAAACGTTATGACAAAACAGGACATTTTGGTTTTACTTTGTTACGTAAGCATCCACTGAGTGAGAAAGATGAACAGACTTACAAATGTACTTGGTATGAATATTTACTTTTTAAAGAACATATTCCTTCATTTAGTATAAATTCTTTGGATTTAGGGCTGTACAATCGTGAATTTGTTACTGGATCAATCATTAAACTATATTCGTATGACCTACCTCCAGGTTCAAGATCCGTCATTTCACGTAACCTAAACCAAAGTATTAATGAATTCCTATTTGAACCTGCATTACCTCTATATACAATTGATACTGAAAACCGATTTCCTAATGATGTGAATCTTCAGCGACCACTTTATGGTCTAAAACGAAGATTGGATAATGTTGGTGATAAGTATATCAAAGAAAAATTCTCGGAAACATTTCAAGATAGCGATGGTACAATCAAAATTAATGTTTTTGTGTTTAAGCCCCGATTAGATGGTAAAAAAATTAAGGAAACAAAAAGTACAATCAAAAGAGAATTTTTCAAAAACAATATGGTTGTAATGTTTTCTGTAAATGGTCAAGTTCATGGTCATTATACCACAGAGTTCATAACAAATAGACTTAAATTCAATCTGCTTAAAGACTACGTTCTAATTCATGTTGATTGTACCGATCTACATATTCGGTTTCGGAATGAACTCTTTATGGCTTCCAGAGACCGTATGAAAAATGGAGTAGAGGCTAAAAAATTAAGAGATACAATTGCTGATATTCTTACCAAAAGTAGATTAGATCAGATCAACAAGGAATGGAGAGATTCTTTATCCTTCGATACGGATAATGCTGATGATATTCTAAAAAAATTCAGCAAAGATCTTCCTATCAGCTATGACTTTCGAAAATTGATAAGCAATACTATTGCTTCTGATTTGAAGAATAAAACCAAGGCAGATCAAGGTTCAAATAAAAATAAAAACCGTAAAATCACTAAAACTCCCTTTAATCCACAGCGTTACCCTTCAACATTTAAAATTGATCTTAAGGCAAAAAATAACGACGACCTTCCAATTACAAAAATACCCCTTAATGGTGACAAGAATCTTTATTTTTCAACTAATGTAGAGGACCAATTTTTCGACAGAATAGATGATCCCGGTGATCTTAAAATCACTGTTCTCTCTTCTTCGACTAATAATGAAACTGGCGGCAATAAACCAGGTTTACCGAATGAACCAGATGAATTAATTGATGTTTCGATCTCAAGCCCCTCCAAAGGAAAAATACGGGTCAATATTAATCCAACTGATTTGGTTGAAATCGGGCATGAAATAAAGTGTAGAGCCTCGCTTTCAAGTACCGTTGGAGAGTCTCTAGATCAGATATTTATAATCCAAATTGTAGATAAAGAAAATAAGCCTAAAAAAATTAAGGAGCAGAAGAATCTTGAAGAAAATTTGGGCCTGCCTGAATTTCAACTAGTTTACCAGAAAGATTGGGATAAATTAGGGGAAAACGGAATTGAAATGGGATGGGAAAACATAATGTCTCCCCTTGTCGAAGGAGATAAGCTGGACAAAATTTTTATCAATATGGATAGCACTACTTTAAAGAAATATAAATCAAAATTTAATACACAAGAGCAATTTAAGCTGGCAGATAATCGTTACATCTCATCTGTATACTTTCATACATTATTTCTATATTCGATTAGCAAGAACAAAAAATATCAATTTTCTTCTCAAAATAATGAAAGCATTGAGCTAACTCAATATTTAACTGAGATCTTTAATGACAATTATTCTGAATTTCTGCTAAAATTTGAAATCGAAGCCCTTATTGAAATCCTTGATTAATAGAGCAAAATTTATCATTGACCCTTTAACCTCAAACTTTAAATCCTTTCCTAATGGTGTGACTTCGTGCGGGAGGAGCTTCCTCAACCCATCGCTTGTTGATGGCTCTTAATGCTGTTGGAACTGTTCAGACCTAGACATTGTTCAAGTTTGGAAATCCACTCGTTATACCGAACAAGTTTATCCTCAAGTTCCCGGATATATAAAACCCTGATTGCCTTGCCCTATCACCCGAGGCATTGTCTGAAACCTCCGATCTGGAAAGGGGGCTGGAAAACTTTACTTGTTCGCATTAAAAAATCCTGAATGTCTTCATCCCGGCTTGTAATAATATCGGCTTTAGACATCACGGTGTAAGTCCTAAACAGGGTATGACATTCAAGATGTCAACAAAATTATTAAAGTGTTATATATTTAGACAAACTTGATACCTGAATATTTACAAATATCTTCAGGTACTTGAGTGGTATTGATTGCATGTTGCAACAGTGAATCGTCATCTATCTCGATGAGTTTGCTTAACTCCAGAACCTTTCCCCTTGAAATCTTATCACGTTGGTAGGCTTCCAAAGCAAGATACATGATCTGACTTTTGAGTTCACGATCCTAACAGTTATTTTTCTCTGTCAAATCGGATGGGGCAGTTATGTTCATTAACCTTAGATATTCCATGCCCAAGTCAACTTGATTTATCAATCCAATCCCTTGACGATCAGATATAAACCCAAGATTTTTTAGCCGGTAAACAGCTGTTTGATAGCTGACGGCAAAAAAATTGGAAAGTAAAGCGGTTTCCTTGTATGTAATTTTTAGTGAAAGGGGCAATGAGCATTGTTCAGTTTCAATTTGGTTATCGCCATGATATTATGCATGGTGTATTTTTGTCGGTTGGGTAGGGCCTTTATTAAACTTTGCAAGAAAAGCATGTACTCCACCTCTTGGCATTAGAAATGCTGCTGCAAAAGCATTGGCTCTTTTTTCAACCAATTCAGAATAATTCTTTGCCAGGATTTTCATTTTAATTGCTCATGTCACATCCAACAAATCTTCTTCTGGGGTAGTGAAAAACTTACTGAAAGGGATTCCTCCTTCACCAATTATGACAGTATCAGTGGGTTGAAAAAGTTCAATGAATTTTGACATCCCCTTCAAGCTTTGTTTACGAGTTTCACTCCTTACCTCGATGGCAATTAAATTCGCTCCCATTTTCAAGACAAAATCAACCTCGAAGTTATGTTATTGCCAATAACCCAATACTGAGTTCGGTCTTTTTGTATTGATAAGGTGAGTGCCTAGTGCACTTTCAACTAAGGTTCCCCAATAGCCCCGATCAGCTTTGGCTTCTTCAAATGAATATCTGGAACATGCCGTTTGCAATGCCGAGTTAAGTACATTGAGTTTAGGGCTTGAAGACTTTTGTCTATAAATTTTGGAGAATATTTCTCAATAACGGTCATCAAGCCGGTTTTCAAGAAAAATTCGAGGTATCTTGACAATGTGGTTGTGTTTCCGGCATTTCGTAAATGACCAAGCATTTTATTGTAGGGCATGATTTGACCAGAAAACTCTGCTCCCAAATAAAAAAACTGCTTGAGTAGTACTGGTTTGCTCACCCGTTGCATTTTCAGGATATCTTCTTCAATACTTGATGCAATAATATTACCCGTAATATATTCTTGCCTCCTCCCCTGTTCACTGATCAAATTTGCTCCCCTTGGATAACCTCCGAAGTAAATAAATTGATCAAGGCCAACATTGAAAGCTTCTAACATTTCGAGAAAAGACCAATGTCCTAATTTGGAGTCCGATTTTCGAATGCTGGATTGAAAATATATTCAGAAGTATCGGGTTCATCTGTTGAAACAAACTGAAAAGGCCAAGGTTGGTTGTTTAATGATTGTTATACAAGTGTTGTTTTTCCGCTCTGACGGGGACCAGTAAAATAAATTATACGCCTTGGTTTTTCTTTCAGGCGTTTTAACAAGGTTAAAAAATGTGGACGTTTATAATCTAATATAACTTACTATTACGATATTGAGTAAATTTACTCAATATCGTAATTGCAGGTGAAATTAAATGCTTGCTTTGAGTATGAATATGAGCCGGACAAGAAACTTTTATTGAAGATTAATGGGTTGTAGAGTAAGTGTTTCATATCACTTGCCCTATCGGGAAAATCAGGACCAATTCTGAAAATCGTTGACTTTCAATGATATTTCTTGAAGTGGAAGTTAGGGCTTGGTTCTCCTACCAACAGAGCAACTTGGTGGCACACAAGTTGCCTGCATTCATCCAGAATACTGTTTAATTGATCAAGTTATCAATTATGAACGCATTTACATCTATATGTGACACCTTAATGGAATCGGTTTGAATCTGTAAGTTCTCTCACCTCGTTTAATTCTAAATGTAGGAGTGTACTTATGCTGAATGATAAAAATAATGAAAGTTCCGTTTACAGGGATATTCTCTCGCTATCCTTGGCAAAAAATTCCCGAATTGCTTATGAGAAAGGTTGGAATGTATTTCATGATTATTGTGTTTCCAGGGGTATAAACTCGATGGAGGCCACACAGGAGGATGTAGCAGACTTTTTTCTATTTCTATCAATGGCTCCCCGTTCAAAAAATGCCACAATCAATCCAGGTGAACCCTTATCCTTGAGTACTTTATCTTTGTATAAAAGCGCTATTGCAAACAAATACAACGAAGAGGGTAAGGTATCACCAACCCGATCACCAAAAGTCAGCGCAATATTGAAGGGATTGGCTCGTTATAGGGGGAAATCTCCTCGGCGTGTCAAAGCACTTAGTGACCATCAAATATTATTGATGCTTGAACAGTGTAATGGAACTTTGATTGGGGTTAGGGACGCAGCAATTTTGGCTTTAGGCTTTGCAGCAGCTCTTCGTAGATCAGAAATATGTGGTTTGATGAGCAGTGATATTGAGATCATCCCACCTGTAGATCGCTGGGATACAAAGAAAATGTTTGTTACCATAAGAAAATCAAAAACGGACCAGTTTCATAAAAGTCACCGCATAGCAGTTCCACAAGGTAGAAAAATCAGACCCATCGACAGGCTGCAAGACTGGATTTCAGCTTCTGGTGTTACCCAAGGGTATCTGTTTCAGACCATGCGACGTGGAAATAATTTAAATGGTAATCCAATGCATCATTCGGATATACCCAGGTTGATCAAAAAATATGCCAAAGCAATTGGGATTAACCCTGATGATGTTTCAGGACATTCACTCCGTGCAGGTTTTGTAACCAGTGCGGCAATTCACAATGCACGCATGGACAAGATTATGGAGATTACCAGACATACAAACCCGACAACAGTCATAAGATACATACGTGATGCAGATGTATTTAGGGATCATGCCGGGGAGAATTTCCTTTGATTAAATTCAACCCTTGGCTGGAATAGAAATCTTTGGGCTTTGAATTATTTTACTGGATCACAATCAGTTGGTTAAATATTCAGCACAGTTTCATGATTCTGCATAGACACTCGCCGACGGTAGGTAGCAGCCGCATTCAGGGCACATGGTGTCAGGGGAGTTGGACTTTCAGGTGCTTCTTGAAATTGTTTGATATCCTCTGGGGTAAGATAATGTATTGTGTTCTCGGCGACAGCCCTTTGAACCATTCTTGGTAATGGCATTCCGGATGAATTCAGATTTTGTTATACCCAATAATAATGAGGCATTTTCAATCAACTCCACCAAAAGGTTGTCATGACGAAATTTGATCTCGCTTTGTTTTCATCCTAATTGAATCGTACTGTCATTATAAAATTATAACTACAAAAATATAATTACACCATTCCAGATCTTTTTTCCATATATTTATCTCTTATGGCATGAGGTAATGTTTTTGGTTGTGAATGGCCAAACTCACTGTGGAGTTATATCTACCTTGTTGAATGGCAAATTATTGTTTCAAAATCAAAATGGAATCGTGGTGTTTCTGGTGCTAACCCTTGGGTTTGGAATTTTTATGCCTTGATGCCAGTACATCACACACATCACCAATAGTAAGGTTGCTGCTTTCCAATAGGACCATCATGTGAAACAACAGATCAGCAGCCTCATTGAGGATTTCTTCTTCATCCTCCTTGACCCGTGCCAAAGACAATTCAACACCCTCTTCACCCACTTTCTGGGCAATCCCGTAGGGACCTTTCTTGAAGAGTTTTGTAATATAACTTCCCTTGGGTCGTTTCTTATTTCGTTGCTTGATTATTTCAGTTAGATTATTCAAATTCTCCAGCGGCAAGGCTGTCCTGTCATTGAAACAAGTCTGTGCACCGATATGACAGACTGGGCCATCCGGTTTGGCCTTGACAAGAAGCGTATCCCCATCACAATCCAGTTCAGCAGAAACAAAATTCAGGTAATTGCCTGAAGTCTCACCTTTCACCCAGAGGGCCTTGCGTGTGCGGGAGTAAAATGTTACGTAGCCTGATTTCAGGGTCTTTTTCAGGGCTTCGTTATTCATGTATCCCAGCATCAGAACCCTGCTGTCTTCAGCATCCTGAATGACTGCCGGCAATAGGCCGGATACTTTCTCCCAATTGATGTTTTCTTCGTTAATCATAGTCTTATCGGTATATTAAGGTCTCTTAAATACTGCTTCAAGTCTGAAATGTGTATTTGCCTGGTGTGAAAAACCGATGCTGCCAGTGCCCCATCGGCTCCCGACATGGTAAACACATCGTGGAAATCCTTCTCCTTGCCTGCACCACCAGAAGCGATAACGGGAATGTCAACGGATCTTCTGATTGCCTGGAGTTGTTCGATATCATATCCCTTCTTGACTCCATCCTGATTCATGCAATTGAGAACGATTTCACCGGCCCCAAGTTCCTGAACCCTTTTTGCCCATGCCATGGTATCTCGGCTTGTCTTCAACGTTTTTTCCTCATCACCGGTATATTGATGAACGATGTAATTTCCATTTTCATGGAGACTGTCGATTCCAACCACGACACACTGGGTACCAAAGGCCTCGGCCAGTTCGGTGACAAATTCGGGTTTTTCCAAAGCCGGTGAATTGACCGAAATCTTGTCAGCACCATCATTGAGGATTTTCCGTGCATCTTCAATGTTTCTGATACCCCCTGCCACGCAAAAGGGAATATCGATAACTCTGGCCACCTTCCGAATCCATTCCTTATCCACAACACGTCCATCACTACTGGCGGTAATGTCATAAAATACCAATTCATCAGCACCTTCTTCGGCATAGCGTTGGGCATGTTCCAATATATCACCCATATCCCTGTGGTTTCGGAATTGTACCCCTTTGACAACTCGACCATCCTTTACATCAAGGCAGGGAATAATGCGTTTGGTTAGCATACAGCCTCCAACGCTTCTGCAAGGGTAAAGGTACCTTCATACAAGGCTTTTCCCACAATGACACCAGCCGTTGACAATTGCTTCAGATCATCAAGAGAACCAACACCTCCCGAGGCCTGAAGGTCAATTTCTGGAAACTCCTTCTGGATTGTATTGCACAAGTTCACATTACAACCCTTAAGGGTTCCATCCCGTGATATGTCTGTACACAATACATGCTTAAGGCCAACTCCAAGATAATCCTTGATGAATGACCTCAGTGGGATTTGGCTCAGCTCCTGCCAACCTGAAATTGCCACAAAGTAATCCCCATTCCGGGTTTGAACATCAGCTGCCAAACAGATTTTATCCGGTCCAAATCTGGTTATCATGCCCTTTACCATCTCGGGTTCCTTGGTGGCAAGGGATCCGATGATGACTCGACCGACACCGGTATCAAGCAGACTGGCGACCTCCTCAACCGAACGTATTCCGCCTCCGGTCTGAACCCGCATCTCACTTTTGCAGGCGATATTCTTGATGACCTTCAGTTGGCGATTTTCTGGAGTGCGGGCACCATCAAGATCAATCAAATGCAACCATTTGGCACCTTGTTTCCTGAATTGAACAGCTACATCTTCCGGCGAGTCGCCATAGGTCGTTTGTTGACCAAAGTCCCCCTTGTACAGGCGAACACATTTGCCATCCATGACATCAATCGCAGGATATACAATCATGCTGGCATCTCCAGAAAATTCCTGAGAATGACAGCGCCCGTCTTGCTGGAACGCTCCGGGTGAAACTGACACCCCATGAAATTGTCCCTGGCAATGATAGCGGAGAATCTATCACCATAGCTGCATTCACCGATGGTATATTGGCTGACCTGCGGATAGTAGCTGTGCACAAAATAAAAATAGCTGTTTTCAGGTAAATCTTTGACCAAAGGATGTGAGTTCTCGAAGGTTACGCTGTTCCATCCCATGTGGGGTATGGTTTTGTCCTTTTCAGGTGTGAAATGCCTGATCCTTCCTGAAATGATATCCAAGAGGTTGGCATTGCCCTCTTCCGAATGGGTAAACAGAAGTTGCATACCGACACAAATACCGAGTACAGGTTGGGTCAAGGAGGTAATGCAATGAGTCAAATCCTGTTCTTTTAATCTTTCCATCGCTGTACCGGCAGCACCCACGCCGGGCAGAATGACACGTTCTGCCTTTTTGATTACTTCTGGGTTGGAGGTCAGGATTGCATCAGCACCAAGCCTTTGCAGGGCAAAGAGAACAGAAGTGATGTTAGAGCCGCAACTGTCGATGACAGCTATCATAATACCCCCTTGGTGCTCGGCAGGTCCTGGCCTTGTCTGTGGATTGCCTGGCGAAGTGTCCGTCCAAGACCCTTGAAGCAGGTTTCCACCATGTGGTGCGTGTTTTCACCCGATACGGAAATATGGATGGTCGCTTGCAGGTTCTCAGCCAGGGAACGAAATACATGTTCAACCATATCGATGGGTAATGGGTTGTCCTTGTTTCCGACATAGGCATCGGGAAAATCACCTTCAAAACGAAGATAGGCCCTTCCACCTATATCAAGTGCAACCCGAGCTTGCGCTTCATCCATGGGAAGAATTAATTCACAAGATCCATACCGACCAATACCACGCTTGTCACCAAGGGCCTTTTTCAAGGCATCACCCAAGGCAATGGCACAATCCTCGACCGAGTGATGGGCCTCGACATCCATATCACCCTGGCACTCAAGTTCCAATGCAAAACCACCATGACGGGCGATCTGTTCGATCATGTGATCAAGGAACGGCACTCCCGTATCAATCAAAACCGGAGATATGCTGTCCAGATCGATACGTACCGAAATACTGGTTTCGTTGGTTTTCCTGATCACCCTAGCAATACGATCCGATACTGGAATGGAATTAATATCACCTTGCAAGACACCAAGCAACCGATCCATTTCGTTTCTGCTTCCGATTGCAACACGAACGCAGTTAACCAGACCAGGTTGTTTTGACTGATCACGCACTATGAAGTTGCACTTGAGACATTTCGCTAGGAATTCTTGTGCATCCTTGACTCTTAAAAGTACAAAATTGGCTTGTGAGGAAAGGACTTCAGCAACATCTTCAAGCCCTTCAAACTTGCCAATATACTCTTCCTTGATTTCGAGGAGCTCCTGTCTCTTGGTGGCCAACCGTTCAAGATTACCTGGATCCATAACCTGAACAGCAGTTTTTACGACCGGTGCTGGAATTGGATAAGGAGGGAGTATCTTTAGCAACAATTCAATCACATCCGAATGTGCTATACCAGATCCACATCTCAAGCCTGCACCAGCAAAGGATTTCGACAATGTCCTGACAACCACCAAATTGTCAAAGTGTTCCAGCTTGTTGACAAAACTGTCACAACCTGAGAATTCAACATAGGTTTCATCAACAACGATCAGGGCCTTGTCGGCAAACTGCCGGCAAAGTTCTGAAATACCATCAACATCCATCAGATTGGCAGTCGGATTGTTGGGCGAGCAGATGAAGACAATCTTGGTATTTCCATTAGATGCCTGTACGATACCCTTCACATCCACCTTGAACTCTTCAGCCAGTCCTACCTTTCTGGTTTCAATACCATGCAGTTTTGCCGAGTGTTCATACATGGCAAAGGTTGGTGGACAGACGATTATGTTGTCAACATATGAAACACAGAAAGTCCTGACCAGAACATCAATGACTTCGTCGGCCCCGCGTGCAACCATGAGATTGCGTGATGAAACATCGTAAAGCCGACACAATGCCTGGACCAACTCTTCGGGTTGCTGATCCGGATATCTTGACAATCCATCAACGCCAACCAAGGGTTCATAGGGGCATTCGTTGGCATCCAGATAGACTGTACCAGCTTTTTTGGCATGAAGTTTTCTGGCTGAGGAATAACCAGACATTGCAATAATGTCGGGGCGAGCACGATTCAGAATTGACATCAGTCCACCTCCTCTGGAAAACAGTCCAGAATTTCATCAATCAATGATTGAGACTTTGCAGCAACCACACCATATCTCCCTGTAAAGGCATCATTGGTATCAAACCGCATTTTCGCATAATCATTCCCATCTAGATCTACCACCGAAATCCCGGCATTCAACATGACCGGCAGAAGGGGTATTAAGTCATGTGCCTTCAGGTTGTTTTCAATTGCTGCATCGAAGGTTCCATCCACAACCATTGCAAACCCCAGACAATTCAAACCTGTTTTGATTTCCCGTGCCTTGTCCTTTACAGAAAGGATTCCCTGTCGTAATGCACGAGTTTCAAACATTCCCTCGGGATTTGTACAGGCAACAATACTGTTTTCCAACTTGTTTGTATCTCCAGTAGCATTTGAAATGCCAGAAAGCCAGTGTTTACAATTGACGGGATCACTGACAGCGCCCAAGCAAGTCTGCCCCTTATACAATAGACCAATCAAGATTCCAAAATTGCCTGGCGCTTTTGCCAGAAACTCCCTGGTTCCATCCAGTGGATCAAGTACCCATATCCAGTTAGAATCCGGATTATATGCTCCAAATTCCTCTCCCTGGATACCATGGTGCGGATAATAGTCCAAAATCATGGAACGCAAAGCCTTTTCAGCTTCTCGATCAGCATTCGTTGCAGGTGTATTGTCTGACTTTGTCTCAACACCAATATCATTACCTTTGCAATAGGAATCATATGAGTTCCTTATGATCTCATCTGCTGCAGGAAGCAGCCTATCCCTTGTGAAGGCCAACAATTCTTCGATATTCATGACAGTATGCCGATAAAGGTGTTTGGGGTTTCAACTGGCTCAAACATAATTGACAAGGGCTTTCTGCCAGAACGTGGGTAATAGGTCATTATACTGCTCAATCAAGCATTTTCTCGATTGGCAATACCATGATTGAACTGGCACCCATCGCTTTCAGATCCTCCATGGTGTTCCAAAAAACGCCCTCATTGCAAACTGCATGGACAGCAACCAAATCTTCTCGTCCTTGAAGGGCTAGGATGGTAGGTGCTTCCGACCCTGGCAGGATTGACTTGATTTTTTCCAGTTTATCGCTCGGACAATGAAGCATTATATACTTGCTGGCTTTGGCCACCTGAACACTTTTCAACCGCAACATCAATCTATCTAGGAGTTCTTCTTGGACTGGGTTCAGATTGCTGTTCCTGATCAGTACTGATTGACTTTCGAAAATGACTTCAACTTCCTTGAGGCCATTTATGGCAAGAGTTGTTCCCGTTGAAACAAGATCGCAAATGGCATCGACCATCCCCATACGTGGAGCGATCTCGACAGCACCCTGCATTGGTACAACTTCACAATTGACATCATTTTCCTTCAGATATTCCCTAAGCAATCCCTGATAGGATGTTGCAATCCTCTTGCCCTCAAACGCTTTTATACCTTGATATTCACTTGAATTGGGAACAGCAATGGACAGCCTGCATCGCCCAAATCCCAATTCCATGAGTGTTTGTATATCCTTAAGTTGAGGATTCGTAGTGACGGTCTGTTCGTCCATAAGGATATTCTGACTGATTATTCCGATATGACAGGCGTTCGTTGCAACGAAAGTCGGTATATCGTTTACCCTTACAAAAAAGACATCTAGCGGAAAATTCTGTGCCTTGCAAACAAGTTGGTCCTTGCTCTTCAAAAGATCAATACCGCATCTTTCCAGCAGTGAACGGGATTCATCTGCTAGCCGACCGGTTTTCTGAATTGCCAAATTGAGGCGTTGTTCGGTGCTCATTTACATCTATTCCCTTCTGTATTACTGATAGGTATCATAGGTTCGCCATTCAAGTGAATATGAATTTGGATACAGCTGAAAGAGAAGAATTGCCAAAATTGTTATATGAAAGAAAATTTGATTACTGTTTACGGATTCCTGAATGGTATCTCTTGACCAGTTGCCTGTTAATCTAAAATTACAAAAGTATAATTGGATATATAAATGAACTTGTACCAAACTTTAGTCACCGCTGTATCTAGAATTAATTCTCATAAACTAGAGGATTTGGACCGAATTAAACACACAGTAATTATTCCAATCTTGAGGGCATTGAATTGGGATGATACTAATCCTGATGTTTTTTGGCCAAATTACCAAGTAAATCATTGTTTGTTTGATTTTGCTTTGCTCTTTTCTGATACCCCATTTGTATTAATCAAGTGCTGCCAGTTTAAGGATATGGAAAAGGGGGAACTTAATTACCTATTCAAACATGCAAATGATGAAGGTGTTGGTTCTTTGATTTTGACTAATGGTTATCAATGGGACTTTTTTCACAGCAAAGTCAAAGACATGGCCAAGTTCAATCAATATTTTAGTATTGACCTGACCAAGGATGATCAATTTCATCAATATACAAAATATCTGAACCTATTCCTAGGATATGACTCTGTCATGAGTAGTGAAGCCAAAATCTTTGCTGAGAAATTTGTTTCCCAGATTTTTGAAAGAAAAAAAACCAAGGAAATGGTTGAAATAGCTTGGGATTCAATACTTGAAGGACCCGATGAATTACTTGTAGATTTATTATTTGAAAATGTTGTTAGTCTATGTGGAATTAAACCAGAAGTAGAGTATATAAAGACCTACCTAAGGGGAAAGAGAGATGATCCAAGGCCAACAATTATAGATAAACCAGACACCGAAAAAATTATTATTTCACCCAAGGATGATCTCAAATTATTTCATACAAGGTTAACTAGTGCCAAATTTGGTGATTTTAGACCAGCCAAATTAAATTGGAAAAGTATTCAGTTACTTGCACTCACATCTGTATTGGATGTTTGTAAGGATTTAGAAGAATTGCGGCATATATCACAAGC
>JAPORQ010000026.1:0-106154 GCA_026710155.1 Paracoccaceae bacterium | reverse complement strand
GAAATTGTAAAGGACCATAAGACTGACAAGGGTTATGTTTATGTCCCATCACACCAAATTTCCTTCCAACTAAAAAGTGCTCCCATTACTGCAAATGTTGTAAAACGGTGTGCAAAATTCCTTAATTATGAGGTATATTTGGAATTTGAATGGAGGAATAATCCTAATGCTTTTCAACCTGGTAAGAAAGGTTTGTTAACCTTTTCTAATAAGGTTAGACAACCACCTTATGTTAAGCCTACTTCAAAGGATCAAGCTTGGGCTGGTAAAGGTGTTTCCCTTCCAGAAGGGACACAGTTGAAAATGCATTATAATGGTCAAAAATACACGGGTGAAATTGAAAATGGTTATTGGGTTGTAAATGGTAATATTTATAAAAGCCCTTCTGCTGCTGCTAACGATTTAGCTCGAACCAGGGAGGGTATCAGGACACAACTTAATGGGTGGAAATATTGGAAGGTCAAACGCCCAGAAGATAAAAACTGGCAATTTCTTGATAGCTTGAGAATTAGGTCATATAGATCTTGATATTGAAATTGATGAAATAAAGTTTGACTAAAATTAACGTAAATTACTTGGCTATGCCAAATAGAATATAAATGATCTCAATACGTAAAATTGAGTCATAAATACTGGTGGGGATTAGTAAGGTTGATGTTACCTTGTTATTATATATAATACTAAAACAACTTACACATGACTCATGGCCCCAACCCCGCCAACTGTCAGGTTTGCAGCCCTGAAGCCATCACATTTCCAATCTTTGGGAATGGTGTGATCGGCACTGTTTCCACCCATTGTAATGATATCCACACAATTCATGCAAAGGAGGATAAGGATGCCCGCAGCCATTGCGATTACCCATGCCGATTGCACCTATCATCACCTCAGGCAAATGGCCCGGAAATGCAGGGATGCCAACCACTCACGCCGTTTGCCGGCCATTGCCGGTGTCATGGCCGGGAAAGTGAGCCGGGGTGACATTGCCCATCGGGCTGGAGTTGGGATCCAGACCTTGCGCGACTGGATCGTGCGCGATGACAGGGAAGGTCCGGCGGGGCTTGGTGACCGTCCACGCCAAGGGCGTCCCCCCATACTTGGCCAGGGACGGTTGTCGACCTTGAAGGGCTGGCTTGATACAGGTCCGCCCGAGGGTTTGGCGGGATGGACAGTGGGAGTGCTGAAGGACATCATTTCCAGGGTTTTTGAAGTCACCATTTCCAAGGAGGGGCTCCGGCTTTTGATCCGCAGGATGGGTTTTTGCAAACTGTCCCCATGCCCCCTTCATCCCAAGGCGGACAGGGAGGCCCAGAAGGCCTTCCGCACCGGTTTCAGGAAGATTGCCATGTCCCGTCTTCCGGCGGGGACTGACCTTTCCAGGGTTGATGTCTGGTTCCGGGACGAGGCACGCATCGGTCAAAAGGGCATGTTGAGCAGGGTTTGGGCCTGCAAGGGAACAAGGCCTCGGACACCCCGTGATTGCCGCCATGGGTATTGTTGCCTGTTCAGTGCCCTTTGTCCAGCCAGGGGCGGGGCCATCGGCCATGTTTGTGGCCGTGCCAATGCCATCGGGATGAACAGGCCTTTGGAAGATGTCGGAAGCATGGTTCCCAGGGGACGCCATGCCCTGGTCATTTTTGATGGTGCCGGATGGCACCGGTCCAGGGACCTTGCTTGTCCGGACAATGCATCGGTCCTGAGGCTGCCTCCCCATTCACCGGAATTGAATTCGGCCGAGGATGTCTTCCAATTCCTCAAGTCCAACCATTGTGCCAGCCGGGTGATTGATGCCACTGGGGATGTGAAGACAAGGGTTGCAGCGGCTTGGGAAGCCTTTACGGGACAGTCTGACCGTATCCAATCAATTGGGCATCGTTCCCGGGCCAAAGTCCATTGGGAAATGGGTGCCGAAAAATCATGTGATTGGGTTTGGTCTATAAGGTATTATTTACTTGTTTTAGTATAAAATCATAAATGCTAAATTCACGATCATGATTACTGGACTTTATCTAACCTGAATTAAGTAATCAAAAAAGATAAATTTGTTCGCAAATTTATGCTGGATATCTAACTAGAAATTCTTGCTTAAATGGTTATTTTGTCCCCTAATTTAATCATTTTGAGTAAATTTCTTAATTAATTCCTCTATGTTGAAATACGATATTAATGGCACTGATTCGCGGGAAAAACATGTTTCACCCAACGCTTCTGCCTTAATCGAAGGTCTTCGTGATTTTGGTTACAATCTAGAAACTGCATTTGCTGATATTATTGACAACTCCATTTCAGCTGGCGCGTCTAATGTAGAGATAATTACTGAAACTGAATCTGATGATCCGTGGATAGCCATCGTTGATGATGGTATGGGTATGACCGAGGAAGAGCTTGTAGAAGCAATGCGACTCGGATCCAAGAACCCCAAGGATAAAAGAACAAAAAATGACTTGGGACGCTTCGGGTTAGGTCTGAAAAGTGCAAGTTTTTCACAATGCAGAAAGCTAACAGTTTTGACCCGCAAAACAGGAATTTCTTCCTGTGCACGTTGGGATCTAGATCATATTGCAAAATGCAACGAATGGAATTTGGAATTGATTGATCATGTAAATAATTTTGCAGATATTAATTTACAAACTAATTCGGGAACTGCTGTTATATGGCAGAACCTTGATCGATTATCAGGAGGATTGGGACAAAACCGTAATAAAAAAATATCGCATGTCAATTCCGAACTTGTGCGTGCCGAGTATCATTTGAGACTTGTATTTCATAAGTATTTAGAAGGTACTAATCCACATCTCAAAATCAAATTGAATAAACGTGTTTTAGAGGCTATTGACCCTATGGCCTTGAACAACCCAGCCACACAACCTGGTCCAGAAGATCATATCAAATCAAACAATGGATTGGTTTCCATTAAGGGTTACACTTTACCTCATCACAATAAGATGACTCAAGATGAATGGAACGAATTAGGAGGCCCAAAAGGACATTTGAGAACTCAGGGACTTTATATTTATCGGGAAAAAAGATTAATTATTGCAGGGAGTTGGTTGGGACTTGCAAAACAGACAGAACTAACCAAGCTTTGCCGCATTGCTGTCAACATTCCCAATACCATGGACTCAGACTGGAAAATTGACGTAAAGAAAGCCTCCGCACAATTACCGCCTGTAGTAAGAGATAGACTCAAGAAAATCATAGAAAAATTGGTAGGTAGTTCGAAACGTACATATAACAGGAAAGGAGGTATACTTGTTGATCAATCCCCTTATCCAATATGGCATAGAATAAAATCTGACAACAATGTGATATTCAGGCCAAACTTTGACCATCCAGTTTTCACTATGTTCTCGGAAAATTTACCTGAAGAATCTCGTCAAGGGTTTGTACAATGTTTGAAATTAATTGGTTCCGGCCTTCCAATCGATGCATTACATGCAGAATTTGCTGGTAATGCCGAGGCAGTAGTTTCTGATGATATCAATGACGAAGAAATTGGCAAACTGGTTTATATCTTGGCGGACGCATTAAATAAAAACAATATATCAAAAGATGGCATTATCAGTGCAATTCAGTGTCATCCATTTCTTAGGGTCAATTGGAACTTAACAAGTAAATATATTGATGATTATTTCACCCAATTACAAAAATGACAAGTAAATACGACAATGTACTCGGAATAGTTCAAGGCGGGCTTATTGGCCAGTCTAAGAAAACCAGTATTGAATTACGTAAAATTGTTCAAGATACAGCTAAAATATTTGTACCTGAACTTGGAGCTAGAGAACTTGAAAAAATCGCTCGTGATATCGAAGTCAATCAGGGAATTAAAGCAGGATTTGAATCTGTAGTAGACAGTTCTAATTTCAAGCCTTGGCTTGATGATGCCAAATCCGATATAGATCCATTCTACTGGAATAGGTACCATAAACTTTTGAAGGTTAAAGGACTTCCAAGTGATGTTGTCATTTCAATTGATAGGGTTACAGAAAAAATATTAGATAGGCTTGGAAATCCTAAATTATCAAGTCAATGGGACAGGCGGGGCATGGTTGTCGGTCAGGTTCAAAGTGGCAAAACAGCTAATTATACCGGTTTGATTTGTAAAGCGGCAGATGCAGGGTATCGACTAATAATTGTAATAGCAGGATTAAGTAACAATCTACGAAATCAAACCCAAGCAAGGATTGATGAAGGATTCATTGGACGGGACACAGGAAAATCAAATAGAGGATTATTTGGAAGCTATAAACATGTGATTGGTGTAGGTGAATTTAACAATCGAAACACACCTGTAAGTCTTACTAATACCCTAAAGGACTTTAATAGCGAAACAGCAAATACGAATACTAGTGAGATAGACTCCTACAATGTTCCTGTAGTTCTTGTTGTAAAGAAAAACCATAATACGCTTGGAAACCTTATTGGTTGGTTAAGGGATAATAGCGCCCGTGGAAACAATGAAATGATTGATCAGCCCATGCTACTAATTGATGACGAGGCTGATAATGCATCTATCAATACAAAATACTCTAAGGATGATACAACAAAAATAAATGGTCAGATTCGAGATCTGTTAAACATGTTCCATAGAAGTTGCTATATTGGTTATACAGCAACACCGTTTGCAAATATCTTCATTGATCCTGACAATAATGATGAGATGTTTGAAGAAGATTTGTTTCCCCGGGATTTCATCATCGGGCTTGATGCACCAAGCAATTATTTCGGACCAACGAAAATATTTGAAGAAGGTCTGCCAGATTCTGAAGAACCAACTTGGATCAGATATATCACTGACAATGAAGATATTTTGCCTATAAAACATAAGATTGACCATGTAGTAGATGAATTACCTAATTCTTTGATTGAAGCCCTACGGGCATTCCTTCTTACAAGAACAATTAGAAACTTGCGAGGTCAAAAAGACCAACATTGTTCAATGCTTGTTAATGCCAGCAGATTCAATGACTTGCAAAGACAAGTACGAAATCGACTTCATGAATCTTTGGAGCAAATCAAAAATTCTGTACGGATTAAAGCCAGCTTGCAAGATAAGGCGTTACGAGATCCTGAAATTGCAAAATTGCAAGAAGTTTGGGTTAGGGAATTCTCGAATATTGAATTTGATTGGTACCAAATTCAGGATGAGTTGCATGATGCGATTGCCTCAGCAAAAATTGTTGAAGTTAATCATTTGGCTAATGAGTTAGACTATTCAGCATCAGTTGATCGAGGGCAAACAGTTGTAGTTATCGGTGGATTTTCACTTTCTAGAGGACTGACTCTAGAAGGCTTAACGATTTCATGGTTTCTGCGCAACTCAATGATGTATGATACTCTAATGCAGATGGGACGGTGGTTTGGTTATCGAAATAAATATGAGGACCTTTGTCGTATATGGATGGCTCCAGAATCGGCAAAATGGTATGCATTTATTGCTGAAGCCTCTGAGGAATTATATGACGAACTCAGGAAAATGGAACAAGCAAAAGCTACTCCAAATATGTATGGATTAGAGATTAGAAACCACCCAGCATCATTAATGGTAACTGCGCGAAACAAGATGGGTGCCGGCCAAAAAATAATCACTCAAGTAGGGTTATCAAATAAGTTCGTTGAGACTGCCAAGATAAGTATCAACAAACAATATCTTGATTCCAACATGTTATTAGCAAAGAAACTTATTAGTAAGTTAGATCATGGTGATTTTTCGAAAGAAAATACAAAGTGGGGAACACTGGTTCGTGAGGTTCCAGTGGGATTAATTGACGATTTTCTTGTAGGTTGGCTGAATGCCAAAGAGAGTATAATTACAGAACCAGAACCAATCAGGAAATATATTAATGATAGACAACATGATGAGTTGAAATTATGGGATGTACTTATACCAAGCCTAATTAAAGGAGAACCAGACTATTCACTTGGGTGGCAAATTAAGCCGATTAATAGAGCTGTAGGATTACCTGACCTCAGACATGGTTTTATGTCTATAAGTGGAAAAAGAATGCGGGTTGCATCTAGAGGATTGGAAGAAGCTGGAGTTGATATAGAAAAGGTATCTGAAGCTAAAGAATTGTATTTGAAGGATCCTAAGAACAATAAATTTGATGGAAGTAATAAAGTTAACTTCCCAGACCGAATCTTTAGGAGGGTACGTGAAAGAGGATTATTTATCCTTTACCTGATAAATGCGAAAGCTCCAAAAGGAAAAGAGTGGCATTCAGAAACCGACCTAATTCCTCCAACTCCCTTTATTGCTTGGGGTATAAGCCTCCCAGAGTCTTCATATAAGAAAAGGCAAGTCGAATATGTTGTCAACCCAATTAGGTATAAGGAGATTTTTGGACCTGAAGATATTGATGAAAATGAGGAACTTTAATATGCATAGTCCTGATCCTTGGACAAAACTTGGACCGGGAGATGCACGGCGTGTGAATTTTGATGGCAAATGGGAATTCTTCTGGGTTGTACTGGAAGATAATATGCCCGGACTGATGCTCGGTTTGCCCGAGTCTATTCAAAAACCCGAAATAAAATTACCTAAACTAAAAAATATTGTTATTTCTTTCCGTTTGGTACCAAAGGGTAAAGCTTTTGTTCTTGGGTTAAAAGAAAAAAGCCAAGTAGAAATATTTGAGACACTTTGTCGAAATGTTGTCACTGCAGGCGAGTCCGCTGAGAGTGTTGAAAATGCTCTTTTCAGGGCCATTCAGCGTACAAGACGATGGCACTATCTTCTCCGAAGTGGAAAAAATGACTCAATGTCCTTGGAGGAACAGCGTGGTTTAATTGGGGAACTTGCTTGTCTTCGGGATCTTGTTAATGGCCTTGGTAAGGAAACAGCAATTGAAGCATGGACCGGACCCTTTGGTTCAGTTAGAGATTTCGAACTTATCGGGAGCTGTATTGAAGTAAAGACAAGAAAAGTTGCTGCAAGGCCTTATATTTCTATCTCTTCTGAAGATCAGTTGGCTGATGTTGAAGGATGTAGGGTTTTTCTTCAGGTAGTAAATGTAGCATCAGCAGTAATTCCCGATGGTAATACCCTTCATGATTTTGTTCGAATTACTGGAGAACTTTTTGAAGCATCAGATACAGCTTTAGAGAAATGGGAAAATGCAATCTATTCAACAGGTTATGACCCAGCGAATGATTATGAAAATAGGAGATGGATGCTGCAAAGTACCATTAACTACGAAGTTCTGGACGATTTTCCTAGAATTTCAAGCCCACTACCGTCTGGGGTGGAGAAAGTCCGGTACAACTTATCTCTAGAAAACTGTGAGCCCTTTAAATTAGATCATAATCTTATTGAAACCTTGCAGGATGGTTAGTAGAAATGACTGAATTAGAAGAATTCCATCATCATTTAATTGCAGATGTTCAGCGTGATGCTGATAGCGATGGTTTGATTACTGTTGAATCATTCTTCGAAATGGCTGGAGAACTTCTAACGGAAGCTGGAGAACTTGAAAGTTCGAATAGATCTTATTTTGAAGGTACGGTATCCGGGCATACTGCACAAATAGACGGCTATGGCGGTGATCCACGAGACGGGGAAGGGATATTGAGTCTGGTATTATGTGATTTTCAAATTACTGATGATCTACGGCGAATATACAAGGAAAACCTCTCAGTATTGGTCAATCGTATGTATAGGTTTCTTGTTGCCAGTACAAAAAAAGCGTTTCGTGAAGGTCTTGAAGAAAGTAGTGCTGGTTTCGGGTTGGCTGATCTGATTTCTTCAAGATGGAAAATTATAAACAAAATCAAGCTAATCATAATTACTAATGCAGATTCCAGAGCCAGGGCAGATGCTTCCAAGGTAAAATCTATTGACGGAAAACCAATATTTTTGAGTGTTTGGGATATTAAAAGGTTAAAGCAGTTTCAGGAGCAGGGCCAAGTTCGTGCCAATCCAACAATAGATTTCGAGGAAGATTTCAATGGACCAATTCCTGTATTGGCAGTTTCAGGGAATAAAACTTCCTTTGAAAGTTATTTAGCAGTTATTCCAGGTCCTCAATTGGTAGCAATATATGACAAATGGGGTCCACGCCTTTTAGAAGCCAATGTCCGAAGTTTTCTCCAGGCAAGAAGTAAAGTCAATAAAGGTATTCGTAATACAATTAAAGAAGAACCACTCATGTTTTTCTCGTATAACAATGGTCTAAGTGCTACAGTAAATTCACTGGAAGTAAGGCAATCTGATAAAGGCCTTCAACTCGTGAAAGTTGATAATTTTCAGATAGTTAATGGAGGACAAACCACAGCTTCCCTCCATGCGGCTATGAAGGAACATGGTAAAGAGTTGGAGCAAGTCAATGTACAAATTAAATTGACGGTTATACCACCAAAAGATTCAGAGAAATTCGTTCCCTTAATTTGCGAATACGCCAACAGTCAGAATCGGGTGAATGCTGCAGATTTCTTTGCAAACCATCCTTTTCATATAAATACAGAAAGACTTTCAAGAAGAATACTGGCCCCCGCTGGTTTAAACGGATATAAAGAAACTAAATGGTTTTATGAGCGCTCCAGAGGGCAATATGCTGATGAAAGAGGCCGTAGAACGACCAGTAACCGTAGGAAATTTGATGAAGAATTCCCAAGGCGTCAATTTCTAACAAAAACTGATTTGGCCAAGTACGAAAATACATGGGAATGTAAGCCTCATATCGTTAGTTTGGGAGCCCAGAAAAACTTTACTGAATTCGCACGCAATTTGGAAAAGCGTTGGGGTAAAGGTACTGCTTTTCATGATCGCTGGTTTAAGCACATGATCGCAAAAGCAATTATATTCAGAGCCACAGAACGTATAGTTTCAAATTCCTCATGGTATGAAGGAGGTTATAGAGCAAATATAGTTACTTATTCAATTGCAAAATTAGTTAGTGATACCAGAAAAAAGAGCAAACTAATAGATCTTGATAAAATCTGGCTTCAGCAAGATATTTCGCTTATTCTTAAGAGTGTTTTAGAAACTGCTGGTGAAGAAGCCCAAAGAGTTATCTCAAATCCGCCAGACGGAGTTAGAAATTTTAGTGAATGGGCAAAAAAACCTCTATGTTGGGAACGACTAAAGATTAGTACAATAATTTATCCTGAAGAATTTGAAACCGCCCTCATAACCTCTGAAGATGATGGAGTACTTGCGCGATATGCCTACAAAGAGAAAAAACTTGATGAAAGTGCAAATCACCAAATAAGGGTTTATGAATTAGGTGCTGCATATTGGGAGAAGGCATGGGACTGGGCAAAAGCAGAACGCCTGCTAACACCTAAAGAACTGGGAATAATCAAGTTTTGTGCTAGCATACCATTCAAGACCCCTTCTGATAAACAATGCTCTGTCGCAATAGCTGCTTTAGAGAAACTCAAGCAAGAAGGATTCGCTGAAAATCAATAAAATTGCTTGGAATTAACTTTACTAACTCAATACTTTCGAAATTAACAAGGCAATCTGTCGAGCAAGATATGGTGGGACTGCATTGCCAACTTGAACATATTGCTGAGTGCGATTGCCTAGGAATAGGTAATCATCAGGGAAAGTTTGTAACCTTGCAGCTTCTCTGACGGTTAAACTTCGGCACTGGTAAGGGTCAGGATGTATAAAATAATGCCCATCCTTTGAAATATGACAGGTAATCGTTGTCGAGGCTTTATTTTCTAATTGGACTCGAAAACGGTCATTAAATTTCCCACTATTCCAGTTACGATGGTTGGGGCTCAATTCTGATGGGAAATCCGAAGCTTTGGGACTATAGTCTTTTACCCTGCCAAATGCTGAGGCAAAAAGGTATCTTTTTAAATCTGAAGCCATATGTCCCCGGGTTTCATGTTGAGCAATGGCCTTAAGCTCTTTGTTTTCAATCCATTTCATCAACTCATCATTAGAAGAACCGTAGTTCTTGGGTAATTCATTTAGGAATCGAGTTAATTGTGAATTTTTGTTCAAACTCATGTAAATATTTTTAAAAATCTCAAGTAGTTGGGCGTTCTCTTTAATTATGGGGTTTAAGGATAGAGACTTTGCAGATTTGCTTACAATACCAAGCCATTCTTTCGAATTGTCTTGGCCTTTGCTGATGCCACTTCGTAAATTTGGAAGGGTTCCAATTACATCATTTACTGACCGTTCTAAATTATCTATTTCAATACATACCTCACTTGCCTTTGAAGACAGATCGGATCTAATTCCAACAATAAATACACGATGTCGTCGCTGGGGAATCCCAAATTTTTCTGCACGAATAATATAATCCGATGGTTTGGAAGATTCCTTGAAATACGCCTTGTTTTCATCAACTACTATTGAGCGAAGGTCATATAGATGATCATTGGTGGTACCTAGAGATGCAAGGTTTTCCATCAACATTTCAAAAACCTTACGACTTTTAATAGATGATGAAAGCATCCCTTTGACATTTTCCATTAAGAAAATTGCTGGCCGTAACTTTTCAATAACTTTTATATACTCACGGAATAAATATTGTCTTCCATCCTTTTCTGGTACATAATTTTTATTACTTCTCGACCTAACACGCCCCACGATTGAGTAAGCTTGACAAGGTGGGCCACCTATCAGAATTGTGTCATTAAATTTCTTGTGTATATTGGCTGCTTCAGCATCTATTTTTTCTCTTGCCTCACTTGTCCCAAGCTCAAGTTCGAATACTTCTTCCCCAGCAGATTGCCATGCCTCTTTATCCATTTCTTCCCAATTAGGTTCAGGTATTAAACCAGCATGAAAATCAACAAATTCGAGTGGTAATTTATTGTGGTGTTGTTGATATTTTCGTAAGAAAGCCCTGAGTAGCAGAGTCCTATTTGCTACACTGTCCTTTTCTACCGACATGGCTATTCCAAAAGACCGATTCTCCACATTCCCTATTGAAGAAAAACCCTCCCCGAGACCACCAGGCCCGGCAAATAAATCGATTACTCCTATTGAAGCAGACAATTTAACCTCAGTACAAATTTTTGTTAATGGCTTATATAATCAAACCTCAGTTCAAAACCAGGTCAATATAAAATGGCGGACACAGTAGATAAAGAAACCAGGTCGCGGATGATGGCTGCGATTAGGGGCAAGAATACAAAGCCTGAGATGGTTCTGCGTAAAGCATTACATGCCAGAAGTTTTCGTTATCGATTACATGGAAAGGGAATTATTTTTTTCCAAATGGCGAGGTTGGCATACAAGTACCCACATAAGGATAATATTTATTTTTTGTGAAACCCAGTTCCCCACTCAGTAAAATAATTTGTAACCACTAGCAAATGTTGTACTGATAATGAACAACGAGCATGCCAGCCAATTGACAATAAGTGGTTAAAGTGTATATATTATCACATATTGCTTATTATGTGCAGGGTTGTGCCATGAAATCAAAAGAATCCACAAGGTTGTCAGTTGATTTGTTACCTGATTTCCATGAAGAGGTTAAAGACATGGCAAAAACAAAGGCACAGACTCTGAAGAGTTATGTGATTGATGCCTTGATTGAGCGTTTTCAGAAGGATAGGGAAGAAGAAGACAGGATGTGGGATGAGCTGGCCGAGAAAGCTAGAAAGAAAGGTTTTGCCGGTGTTGAGGAATCAGAGAAACTCTTGAATAGCATAAGAAATGCGTAACCTTCAGTTGACCACGGAGGCAATCGAGCAACTTGAAAATTTCAAACGAACGGATCAGAAACTTGCCAAACGCTTTGTAAGGGTAATGGATAAATTGTGTAACAATCCTTTGCACGGCGATACAAGCAAACTGACAAATTCTTCCAACTACCGATCTAGAATAGGACAATATCGTATGATCTACCGTTTCAACGAGGACATAGTAGAAATTATGTTTATTGGGCACCGCAAGGATGTTTATCGGAAATGGGAAAGAGGATAAATACCTCTCAAATCCTCACAGAAACATCCCAGGGCCCAGGGCTATCGTACTTGTACTTTTGCAGATTCTGCCATCATGTCCTTACCCCCTGAATCAAATCCAGCATGAAGTCATTTTTCGTCATTAATTATGGTGGATACAGTAGATAAAGAAACCAGATCGCGGATGATGGCTGCGATTAGGGGCAAGGATACCAAACCTGAAATGGTTCTGCGCAAGGCATTGCATGCCAGAGGTTTTCGTTATCGGTTACATGGAAAGGGTATCTTTGGAAAACCGGATTTGGTTTTAAGAAAATTCAATACAGCAGTATTTGTTCATGGTTGTTTTTGGCACCAACATTCCGGTTGCCGCTATTCTCGCATACCATCATCCAACAAGGATTTTTGGCTAAATAAGTTGAACACGAATGTTGCCCGTGACCAGGCGGTTGCAAACAAACTTCTTGAAGTTGGATGGCGGATCGCAACGGTATGGGAATGTTCCTTGAAAACTCAAAATGATGTTGATGTATCGGTGGAGAAACTTGCTGAATGGCTGAAAACCAGTAATTCACTATTGGAAATTCCGTCCTCAACCAGTTATCTGGAATGAATGACGGGTTTTGATTCAAACCAACAAACCCGCATTTTACCGAATGACAAATTTTAAATTCATGGCTGAAACAGAATACAAACACATATTTGAGCCTCTGGAACTGGGGTTTATGACCCTTGAAAACAGAATGATCATGGGTTCGATGCATACCGGGCTTGAGGAAACCAGGGATTGGAACAGGGTGGCCAGCTTCTATTCCGAAAGAGCACGAGGAGGTGTAAGCCTCATGGTCACCGGAGGTATTGCTCCCAATAGGGAAGGTGCGGTATTCCCCAACGCAGCTGGATTGTTTTCAAGTGAAGACCTGGAAGGGCATGGGTTTCTAACAGGTGAAGTTCACAATGCAGGTGGCAAGATTGCAATGCAAATTCTTCATGCAGGTCGATATGCCTATGGTGAGAATTGTGTGGCACCATCGCCGATAAAATCACCCATTTCCCCCTTTGTCCCCCATGAGCTGGATGAAGAAGGAATTGAAAAGCAAATTGCCGATATCACTGATACTGCCATCAAAGCTAGAGAAATTGGCTATGACGGTGTGGAGATCATGGGATCAGAGGGATACTTTCTCAACCAGTTTCTGGTCAAGCGTACCAACCAAAGAACAGATCATTGGGGTGGCAGTTACAAAAACAGGATGAAACTGCCAATTGAAGTGGTAAAACGAATAGTAAATGCCGTAGGTGATGATTTCCTGATAATTTATCGGCTCTCCATGATTGATCTTGTTCCTGATGGATCAAATTGGGATGAAGTTTTACTATTGGCTAAAGAGGTCGAAAGAGCTGGAGCCAAGATTATCAATACTGGCATTGGATGGCATGAAGCCAAAATTCCAACCATTGCGACAAGTGTTCCAAGGTATGCCTTTTCCTGGGTAACCAAAAAATTGATGGGCGAAGTCAACATCCCTATTGTAGCTTCCAACCGTATCAACTCACCTGAGACAGCAGAAAAACTGCTTGCGAACGGATTTGCCGATCTAGTGTCCATGGCTAGACCTTTCCTGGCAGATCCAGAGTTTGTTAACAAGGCCAAAAGAGGTCAATCAAAACTCATTGCACCTTGCATTGCCTGTAATCAGGCCTGTCTGGATCATACCTTCAACATGAAAATATCTACCTGTCTGGTAAATCCCAGATCCTGTCATGAAACAGAGTTGAATTATAAGCCTGCCGCCAATCCAAAAAAAATCTGTATTGTTGGCGCAGGCCCGGCTGGTTTGGCTGCTGCAATAACAGCTTCCTTACGAGGGCATAAGGTTACTCTAATGGAGAAGTATACCAAAATTGGGGGACAATTGCAGTTGGCCAGCAGAATTCCAGGCAAGGAGGAGTTTATCGGTTTGCTGGAATGGTACAAAACCATGTTGTATGAAGTCAAAGTAAAACTTGTTCTTGGATCAAGCCCCGACTACAAGGATTTGTTGGAGTTTGATCACATAATTTTAGCAACTGGAGTAAAGCCTAATATGCCTCAAATAGAGGGTTTGGATCAATCCAATGTAGTTACCTACAATGAATTGATTTGGGATAAATTTGACACCGAGTGTACAACCTTTGCAATTGTTGGTGCTGGAGGAATTGGGTTTGATGTTGCCGAATATCTATCGCAAGAAGGAGATAGCCCTACCTTGGATATAGATTCCTGGAAAAAGCACTGGGGCATAACTGATCCGGAAAAGCATCGAGGTGGTATTGTTCCAGGTCCCCCGAAGCCAATACCAATAAACAGGAAAATTACCTTGATGCAGAGAAGCGGCAACCGGATTGGTAGGAAGTTGGGAAAAACGACCGGATGGATTCATAGATCATCCCTGCAAATGAAGGGAGTAAGGATGATGGCAGGTGTTACCTATAATCAAATCAACAAAAAAGGAATTTTGATTACAAACCATGAGGGAAAATCTGAGCAAATAGAGGCGGGTACTGTGGTTCTCTGTACAGGTCAAAATCCTGAACAGGGTCTTGCAAATGAGCTCTCCGACATCGGCAGGGAATTTCACTTGATTGGCGGTTCGAAAAATACTGTCGGTCTGGATGCCAAAATCGCCATTGACCAAGGTACACGACTGGCAATTTGTCTTTAAGAAACCAACGTTTAAGATCAAAGCAATTGTGCAGCGTTGAAACTTAATGCTGAAAATGGTTCCCACTTCACCCATCTTCTGTAGTTAGAAATAACTTATAATCCGGCTATCCGGCAATATTGCTTAAAATCCTCAGCCGAAATTATGGAAAATATTTTTTACTTTGCCTTCTTAACCATTCCGAATCATCTACTCCCAATCGGCTAACGTCAGTTGCAATTTTTTGAATTATTCTTTGAGTAAAAATAGTTTTTAATTCCCCAACCCATTTGAAATCGTTCTTATTTATATCAGTAAAATAATATTGGTTATTCTTCAATTCTGCCTTAACATATTCCAATTTGGATTCTTTTGTAGGATTTTTATTCAGTTTAAGAAAACAAAAACTTTCTTTCTTTTTCAATCTTACACAATCGCAACTAGGCCTAATACAAATCAAATATTCTGAATTGTTAACTGAAATTACTGTTCCCTGCACCAATTTTCGAGGCTGTTTATCATTCAAAGCTCTAAAACTGGTAATCCAAGCCAATTCTTTGTCCAATTGGGAACCATCAGAATTTTCATCTCTTACGAATCCGGAAGTTATTTTATGAAAGTTTTTCCCTTTCCAATTTTCTAATTCTATATTTCCTTTATTCACGAATTTAATGGTTTCTTCTCTACCGAGGGTTTTATTTCCAAATTTATATTGTTCTTTATGATCCAACCATTTATTTACTTCTTGTGAACCCGCAGGTTTAGTTTCAAAAACAGCATCCCCCATATTTCCTCGTAATTCTTCGGCTATGAGGTCGACCATTTGTTGCTCTGATTCTTCAGGGTTAGAAATTAGGGATCTTTGGGTAAGATATGCCGGGTCTAATTCGTTATTGAAACGATCCAATACATTGTGAGCGTTTTCACGAACGGCGGCCAATGAGGTTAGAGCGATACCAGGAAGTAATCCTTCAGTCATTGAAGAATAATCAATAATCAATTGAAGGGGTAGATCTTCAACCGATTTAATTCTGTTTTCCAATGAAGGACTTACTGATGTTTTAGATTTTGCATAAATTACCAAACGGCCATGTTTGTAGGTGATTTCGGGTAGTTTTTTTGTATTTTTTGGATTCAGATTTGCTTTGCTCAATACCTCATAATATATTCGATCTTGTATATCATCTATTCTTGATTCTCCGGTATAAATTGCAATTAACCGGAGTGAATTCCCGTTCTCATTTTCTGATACAAGTCTCCTTAACAAATCAATTGTGTAACTCGGGTTTTTATCTTTAAGAAGCCAGTCTAAAACTACAATATCAGCCTTTTTAAGTGATTTTAATAAATTATCATCAGGTTCCATCACTCCACAAATTATTCCATTTTTCAAAAATGACTTAATAATGGGGACAGCATTCAAGGAGTGCGTACGTGTGAATTCATCATTATCGCTTTTGGGGATATTTTTAGTAACCTTACCCCTAGTAGGAGGTATAAGAACACTTGGTTGGCAAGATTCCTCTGTAGAAATATTGTTATAGGCCTGGTCATCAACAATAACAGCAGTTTGAAGAAATCTTTTTACATAATTGGGAATACAGTAATCTTCTTTTGTACTCATTTATTTTCCTGCTCATCTCCCATAGGAACAAGACCAAATCTCGCGCCCTCTTGGCTATCCAACAATATTAAATCATACCCGACCCTGTGAAGTGTTTCTCGGCCTATATGCAAGCCCATACCACGTCCTCCCGGTTTTCTGCTAAATCCTAATTCGAAAATCGAGTCTCTATCACGATAGGTTACCCCTGGACCTGTGTCTGAAATTATCCACATACCGTTTTGTTCATCAAGTATAATCTCTCGATTTAATGACGGGTTTTGCTGTGCCAACCAATATATAGCGTTGTCAGTAAGGTTTACAAAAACTGGGTAAAAACTAGAGGGAAAGCCGATAATTGTTGCTTTAGAAAAGGCTTTCGTTGTAATCAAAGAAATTCCATGCCGTTCCATTCTTGCTTTGAATAACTCTTGCAAAAAGTCACTAATTCGGAAACCTTCAATTAGAACTTTCTTTCTGTAAAGCCTTCTTTGCAATGGTGTAAACAAGGTTAAATACCCGTCAAGATGGTCAAAGTTTGTCCTGATATTGTTGTACAACCCTTCCAACCCTTGATTTATATCAGCCCAAGCTTTTAATTTGCGTAAACTGGTACGAATTGATCGAATGGTTGCCGAAAATTCATGATCTATTATCTCAATTGCCATACCTAATTGAGTTAATTGGGCATCCGTCTCTGCCTGTTCCTCCAACATTATATTTCTTTGTTCAATAGCTCCCAACTGTTCCAATGCGGTACTCCCGCCTGACACATCAATAGATTCAAGCTGTTCTCGAATTGAAAGCAGCAAATTTCCTTGTTCCTCAGTTACTTTAAGGACTCTTGATTCCCAACTATTCCTTTTCTCTACGAAATCTTCTTCTGGTATAACTTCAAGATTCATTTCCTTTCTTTGTATTTCACTTAAAACGTCTCGGAGTTCTTTCTCGACTTCTTTTAAAGCCTGGCTTGCCACCTCTTTTGCTTCTGAGGCAACTTCTTCTGCTTTAATTCTCACATCCTTCCCAGATTCTCTGGTTATTCTTTGTACTTCCTTCTCTAGGTCTTCGAAAACAACTTCAGTTCTAATTTGACGTTTAAGTACCAAAGATGCTTTCTCGGTTTTATCTTCAATCAATTCATCTACCATTTTACGTGTTGGTATAAATACATTGTTCTGAAGGTTGGTAAATTCTGTGTTATATGCTTCCCAATCTCTTAATTGCTGTTTATTTAATCCAATGCGAGGACGGGTTATGCGATATGAGTTTTCAAGAATTCTGAGATCTTGCCTTACTTGTTTTTCAATTATCAGTATTTTTTCAGCAGACAAATGCGTGTCCGATTCCTCAAGTGCCAATCGTACCCTGGTTTCTAGATCCTCCAATATACGATTAGCTTTTTCTTGCGGTTTTTTGTTTTCTATCTTTTTAAAGAATTCATTAAGTTCGGTCCTGAACTTTATTTTCTTTTCACGTGCAAACTTTTCACGTTTTCTTTTTGCCAATTCTTCTTTTGCCAATTCTTCTTTTTTAATTAAGCGTTCGGTGTTAATACTATCATCTCGAAAAAAATCTATCAGAAGTTGAAGTAAAAAATTTTGTAGTATTGATCGGAACTGGCGATATGCTTTGTTCTCCTGAAATCCTTCCCTTCCAGCTTTCTCGACAAGTTTTTTATTTTTCTCAATATCTATCTCTATGGTCCCAAACATCTTTCTGTGGGAAAAATAATAATATCCTGCACCTTTAGTTCGATTCAATTCTATATCTAACCAATCAAAATCAGTGTTACCGTAAGGTAAAATTCGAATACCATTGCGATAAACATACAAACCACCTATAATTTTTGCCTTCTCTGATAATCGTGAATGTTCCTCAGGTGGAATGGTCGAGTGCCTATTTTCTCTTTCGAAGTGTGAAAAATTAATCCTAAATGGACCGCATTCTGTAGGAACTCCATAACTACCTTTCCAAGGAATGATATGATTATTTAATTTTTCACCATAGATAGAAATTTCTCCAATAAACTGGCCAAATTTATCAAATTCACCCCGTACTTGATGATCCGCATTTTCAAACTCTTGAGGTGTAAAAAATTCCTTATCAGAAATCAAATCATCGAAAAATTCTTCTGTTTTGTGATCCCTAAATCCTGTTTTAATTGGAGAATCAGACTTTGGTATCATGGTATTACTAAACCCAAGTAATGCTCTTTGCAAAGGAGGCGCTTTATCTTGAGTAATTTCTCCGTCAATATCATCATTAAGGAGTGGGTTAGTCGGTTTTATAATGAAATGTGTACCGCTTCTAAAATGATTTAATGAGAGGGGCGAGACGGCACTTAGATGTGTATCTATTTGT
Organism: Paracoccaceae bacterium; assembly: GCA_026710155.1. Lineage (GTDB taxonomy): Bacteria > Pseudomonadota > Alphaproteobacteria > Rhodobacterales > Rhodobacteraceae > MPNP01. Next base: position 87,620 of record JAPORQ010000026.1, on the reverse strand, counting down.
ATTGGGTCTATATCAAATTGGTTAAGTTCTTCTTTAATCTTCATGACCAATTCAGTATCAACCTTTTTTCCTACCTTTGCTGTATTGGAACGAAATTCATCAATCATTTCGGAAACTTCTTGACCCGTTGGTAATGTTCCTCCCGGGATAATTCGCGAAGGAATAATGATTTCTTCTAGATTAATACCCGGCCATTCAAAAATGCCCCAATTCAGGAATGCAACTACCAGATCAGTGGAATCGATTGCCCGGGTCAAAACAAGTAGCTGAGGCCCAATAATTGCTATAGCAAGCCGTCCAATTCCTTTTTCCCCAAGCATTGGTCTTATGGGTTTATCAGCAAATTGGGGAGGGCGTATTTGGGGGTCAAATTTACTTTCTGTACCGATAGTCAACCATCTGTTTTCGAAATCCTCCTTACTCATTCCGACCCCATCATCTCTTAATACAAAGAGGCCATCTGACCTGAAATAATCAATTTCAACATGATCGGCATAAGCATCATGGGCATTCTTGAACAATTCACTTATTGCTGTGGGTATGCCTGCAATCTGTTGTCTCCCAAGCATTTCCAAGGTCCTGGCTCGTGTTCTGAAGGTAACCATCAGACCAATTTCCCCCTATCCTTCAAATGGTCAATAAAATGCTCTCCAATACGTTCAGCCAAAAGAACTGGAACAGCATTTCCGATTTGTCTGGCCATAGATCCCATATTCCCCTTGAAAATAAAATTTTCAGGAAATGTTTGCAGGCATGCTGCTTCTCTTATACTAATAGCCCTGTTCTGTTCAGGGTGTCCGAAACGTCCGTTGGAATAGCTGATGCATCTGGTCGTCAAACCAGAAGCCGTTTTATCCCAATCCAAACGGCCATACACATCCGAAAAACCGGAATGCTTTTTATGGCAATTCAACTTTAGGTGTTCAGGCCAATCTCGGTTACCTCCTCCTTTTGGTGTAGCCTTTATACGTTTGAGGTTCAGTTTTGAAAGCCTCGCAGCTTTGTGATTTTTTACCTTTTTATGTTCTTCACCTGCCTTGATTGGTGGAAGATGAGAAATCCAGTCCCGAACAGTGGTATATTTCTCCTTTCCCTTACCTTGACCATGGGTTTCGCCTGGTAAATCAATCTGTCCATGACGGCTTGCTATCAAGACAAATCTTCTACGAGTTTGTGGAACCCCATAATTGGCGAATACAATGGGATCGGAGGCAATTATATAATTAAGTTTCTCAAGGCTTTTTCGTAAGTTACCCAATGGTTCATTTTCTTTCTTTAGTTTCTGTATCCCTGGCACGTTTTCCAGAAAAACAAGGTCTGGAATACATTTTTCAATCAGGTTGGCAAAATGGGAAAGTAATTGAATCCGTTCATCCTCTGACTTTGTTGGCTTATTCGTATTCTGCTTGGTATAAGGTTGGCAAGGTGCACATCCACTGAATAAAACCAAATTGGGTCGTTCCAATTCAACTCTGGTCTTCAAAGCCTTGATGTTTATTTTCTGGATATCAATAAAATCGAAATACGCATTGGGAAAATTGGCTTCAAAGCTGGCTTTGGAGTCCCAATCATTGTCCAAGGCATAGGTTATTTCCATTCCAGCTTTCTGAAAACCACTACTCGTACCCCCACAACCCGAAAAAAAATCATATACTCGCACTGTGTTAGATTTATTACTATTTCCCATGTTCGATACCCCAACTAATTCCAAAAATGTCTTCTAGGGTGTACTCATTTGAACTCGAAAAGAAGGCAATTTTCACTTTTGCCATGGAACAGGCCATCAACATATCAAGCAAGGACTGAAATGAAATAATTCAGATTTCCTTGAGATTTTTATAGTAATTTTCATAACACATAACTCCATTTTATTTTTCCTTACTACCAACCTACGAGTTGATTTCTGCCCAAAGTGTACTTACTGGCAATGCGTAACAATTATCCCCGAAAGTAAGTTTCTTGTCGCCAAGATAAAATACAATTCCCTTGAACAAACTGGTTTTTCCTGGGCCTGTCATTGAAAACCATTTTAGATGCTTGAAATCGTCCAATCCAACAGTGCTGGATGCTTTCACTTCAATACCGATAATATATCCGCCTCCTTCCAAAAGAATATCTATTTCGCGCTTGTCGGAGCTTCGCCAGTGATACATACCAAATTGCCTTGATTGAAATGGTAACATCCTGAGCAATTCATTGAAAACGAAACTCTCCAGCAAGCCACCGATGTTTTTTGATGATGGATTGCCCAATTTGAAGGATTGTTGATCAAATCCACGCAACGCACAAACCATACCTGTGTCAAGAAAATGGTATTTGGGTTGTTTTACTTCTCGCTTTGTTTCTCTCGACCTCCAGGCACCTAATTTAATTACGAGATTCAATCTGGTCATCAAATCAAGATATGAATCTAAGGTTTCCCATTTTATACCGATTTTATTCGCTAAATTGTTCCGATTGATTTCTTGTGCAGTTCTAATGGAAATCTGATTTATCAATTGATGAATCTTATCAGTTTTTCTGATAGGGAATACTTCGGATACATCGCGGTCAACGATGGTTTTTACATAACTGTTATAGAAATCTTGCCGCTCTCTTAATGGTAACATACGGGGTTCAGGAAAGCCACCCTTCAATACAAGTGTGATATAATCATTACGTGTTAACACCTCCATATGTTCAATCTGATTTAACGAAGGATTTTTTTGTAAAATCCAGTCTATTACCTTGTTTGGGGGGCGCTTTTTACTTTCAGCTACTGTAAATGGCCAGAGTTGCATTGGAACAACTCTTCCTGGCAGTGAATCCTGAACACCCTTAGCAGTAAATATATTTGATGGTCCTGTAAGAATAAACTGACCTTTGATATTACTTCTATCAACAATACTTTTTAATGCCAAGACTATTTTTTTTGATCTTTGTACTTCATCTATGATAACTGGTTCTTTTCCTGCTTCTTCCTTTAAACTCTCTAAAACACCTTTTGGATCTGCTTCAATCGCTTCAAGTATGTTATCATCGTCTAGATTAATATAAACACCCTTGTCGAGAATATCTCTAACTACTGTTGTTTTTCCAGCTTGTCTTGGTCCAATAAGGTTGATTACTCTAAATGAAATCAAAGCTTTCCCTAGCAGGTTACTAAAATGTCTTGGATATATATCTTCACTCATTTTTTCCTGTCTTCACCACTAATTATTTATCCGCCAATCCTATTGTCATTTATCCGACAAGTACATCTTGGTTTCACCGATATTAATAAAACCATTTATCCGGTATGCATATTTTATTTTACCCGTTAGAACCATCTGTATTTATCCTTCATGACAGGAGTGGTTTATCCGGCAATGCTATTGTCATTTATCCGACAAGTACATCTTGGTTTCACCGATATTAATAAAACCATTTATCCGGTATGTATATTTTATTTTATCCGTTAGAACCATCTTCATTTATCCGGTATGTATATTACGGGTTATCTGTTAAACTGAACTTCCCTTGCCATGATGCCTTCGGCATGGTCACGCCATTTGCCGACCTGCATGTATGTTGCTATGTAATTGTTTTTCCTGTTACATTTTTCATTATCATGCATATATCCAATCAAAAACAATGGTGTTGCCATGTAAAAAGGAAGCAGAACATGGGCCTCAGCATCGACATCATACCAAACCGGACATCACCATCGGCAATCCTCCTCCGGCGATCATGGAGGGAGGGAAAGCGGATCCGCCACGAAGCCATCGCCAACCTCTCGAAAATGCCTCCCCACCTCGTCAGTGCCTTCGGGAAACTGCTCAGGGGAAGTGTCATCTACAACCACCTCGACGATGTTGTCACCATCCAGCACCCACTGCCCCACGGATATGCCTGGCCGCCATCCTCGCCCGCATCCCCATCCCGATTCCAAACTCGGAACCGCTTGGGCCCTCTCCGCAGAAACCGCATCCTCAAGCCTCGGTCGGGTCAACGGCCACGAAATGCTTGACATGCTCGATTAGCTACGCTCACGGAAGAAATGGGTCGAGCGGAGCCTGGCCAATCGCTACCTCAAGGACGGCACCCTCATTCTCCATGATGTTTCCTCCAGCCATGTGGAGGGAAGGACAATGACCCCTTGCAATGGGGCAATGGAGAAATTACATAGCGCCATGGTTCTGAAAGTTCAGTCTAACCAAATCGCGAAGACTCTTTGGTCCTTTGTTTGATTTTTGGTACTCGGCAAATTGTAATTCCTTACATTCCAATCCCACCAATTCAGCCAAGTACTCAAGGGGAATACCCAATGTATCCGCAAATTTTGCTGGATCGATCGAATTCAATTCTGCAAGATGCAATTTTTTCTTCGATGGAAGAATTAATGCATGTGAATATTACAACATGAAAAACAAGACTCTTCAAGTTTCATGGTATTATTTGAAGGAAGTTTTCAGTCAGGCATTGCCACAATTCGGGTCAATAGAAAAAAACCAGTGATCTGCAAATAATCGCTAATCCTGAAATCCTGATTGTGGGTAAAACCTTTCTGTTCGTTGATTTAGAGAGGTTTGATGGGGAAGTGGCGTACTTATGTGTGATTTTCTATTGCAATAAGTGATATTTTACCTTAATTATATAAACAACATAGCCTGCCGCGTATGCAAAGTTGGTACTGATGTTCCAGAAATGTATCCCGGCAGGATTTTTTTGGGAATTATATACTTGATTGAATTTCCCCATTTTTTTGTGGAGGCATCGCTGGTTTTCCGGCGATTTTGTGAAAAAACCTACCACACACATTCCCCTGGAGTGCAGTTGTATTCCCCCGCGGTGTCTGAACACCTGTTGTATTTTCGGTAAATGGGAAATTCAATCAAGTATATAATTCCCATTTTTTTTACTAAATATTTTCCAGGGCAGCATCATTCAACATACCGAACATTCATTAACAATAACGGATCAACTCAATCAGTTGGAAAACCGTGGTATGGATTTGGATAATTCACAAGAAGCCAGTATTTTTTTGGAATTTGTATCATACTACCGGCTAAGTGGCTACTGGAAATCTTTTGAACAACCTAACACAAATAAGCATATCTTTCAGAAGAATGTCAGATTTGGGGATGTCAAAAGACTCTACGAATTCGACCGAAAATTACGCTTGCTTCTACTGGATGCAATCGAACGAATCGAGATTGCCCTAAGAACCCAATGGACAAATTATATCGCCCAAAAATATGGTCCTCTAGGTTACCTGAATGAGGCAAACTATAAAAACAAATTATTTCATGAGAAAAATGTTTCAGACCTACGCACGGTATTCAAACATTCGAGAGATGAATTTGTAATCCATTATAGGCGCACTTACACTGACTTCAATTTATTACCTGTTTGGATGGCAACTGAGCTTATGTCCTTTGGCTTGCTCTCAAGGTTTTTTTCTAACATGAAATGTAGGAGAAATGAAAACCCCATAGCCGGGAGATTTCGACTAGAGCACAGATTATTTACCAAATTTATCTATCATCTTTCCTTTGTTCGCAATGTCTGTGCCCATCACGGAAGGCTCTGGGACAGAGATATATTTGTATCCTACAGTCTGCCGGCTAAACCTGAAGGTTTGGCAGGAGCTTTTAGTGGCAACAACCGGAATGGTTCAGAGGGTATGAAACTATACAACACACTTGTCATGATTGACCATCTTTTTGGATTCATTATTCCGTATAATGAAGAAAATGAATGGAAGGGAAAACTTATTCATTTGATCAACTGCAATTCCCAAATTGACCTGTCCTGTATGGGTTTCCCGAATGATTGGCGCGATCGACTTATCTGGAGGGTGAAATGAGATCGCAATTTACAGATGTTAATTTCCCTCTGGAATTAAGCATTAAAGGTGTTGGAGCCTGAATCATAAGGCAAAAAAACAATAAAAACGATGCTGTCTGACCTGAAATTCAGAACTGATTTGGAACCAAAAGTGGTTTTTTGTCTGAAAATATATTGGATTCGCTCCATATTTCGACTTATTGAACAGGCTTTAATGATTGCAGTGCATTTAGAGCCTTGAACCAGTTTGATTTAACTGCTCAAAACCTGAAATACTTAACAGTTTTTACTCCAGGGTAATTGAGTTGATCTTCCCTAAAGTATTGGTCCTTCCTAAAAACAGGACTCGTACAGTTCCAGGACATTCTCAAAATTCAGGGCAATTGGATTACCCCCGGCAGTGGGATCCTTGAGGGCCATTTGAGCCATTAGCCTTAAATTGTGAGTGGGAACACCAAAAACAGTAAGATTTGGTGGAATGTTCAAGGAGGAAAGCAAATCACGAAGGTATTCCATAAAACCATCAAACCCTCCTGAAATCTCAAGATAGTGGGTTAACAAAATGATCCTGCCTTCTATGGCCGGGCGATTGAATTCAAGCACATATGGCATAACCACGGCATTGGTCGTTCCATGATGCTTGTCATAAAGTGAGCCAATGGGATGCGATAGGGAATGTATGGCACCCAGGCCCTTTTGAAACGCTACCGCACCCATCATCGCGGCGCATAACATATTCTCCTTGGCCTCAAGGTTTTCCCTGTCTTCATAGGCCTTGGGCAAATTCTCCTTGACCAGTCGCAATCCCTCAAGAGCGATGCCCTGACTCATGGGATGAAAAAAAGGTGAGCAATATGCCTCAAGACAATGGGCAAAGGCATCCATTCCGGTGCCTGCAACCAAGGGTGGTGGCAATGAATAGGTCAAATCCGGATCGGCAATAACCTTGGTCGGTAACATCTTGGGATGGAATATGACTTTCTTGGTTTTCGCAATCATATCGGTAAGAACACCAGCCCTGCCTACCTCAGAACCGGTCCCGGCAGTTGTCGGGATGGCTATGATGGGGAATATGCCATTGGATTCCGCCTTCTTCCACAAATCGCCAAAATCCTCAAATTCCCAAACAGGTAATGTTTGAACAATCATGAAGGCAATCAATTTGCCCAAATCCAAGGCGGAACCTCCTCCAATCGCTACTATATACCATCTGCCTCAAAAGACTTGAACGCTTTAATGCCTGCTTCAAGATTGACCTGATTTGGATTGGGATCCACATTGCAGAAGAGCCCGGGCGAAAAACCACCTTCCTTCAAAACATCAAGGCAGAACTCGATGATATGATGTCCTTCAAGTCCACGGTCTGTAACTACCAGAGGTTTCCCAATACCTGCAGAATGACAGTCTTCCGGAAGTTGCTTTAGACTTCCCTGACCAAGGGTAATGTTCGTTGGGTAGGACCAGTTGCAATAATTGGACATTCGCTAATTCCTGCTAGGCTAGTTTCATTTGCCGGCTGACCATTTGCACTGACTTTCTTATTGGTTCGGCCAATAATCTTCCCATCCGCTTTTGATTGGTTTCGGTTCTGATCAGACTGTTTCTTATCTCGACCATCACATTAGGGAGATTTCTTGCGGCTGCATGTCTTTTCACGGTGTGTACAACCTTGGGATCAGGTTTGTATGGTTCGTTTGGAACAACCCGTAAGGTGTCGATTTCAATCAGCATTTGCAACAAATATTCTGCCAACATGTTTTCAACTTCAAAGAGCACACCCAAGTCCACATGACGATCCACGCCATAAAAAACCGGGGTAAAACTATGAATGGCTATAAATGACTTTATCCAGGGATTGTTGTTCAGGTACGTCTCAACCAGATCATGAAAGGGGTTGAAGTAGGTCTGAACACGCCTGTGATGCTCTTCCCTAGTGATAAACTTGTTGCCGGGTATGAAATGAATCTCCGATTGGGCGGGTACCGATGCAGGTGAATATGGATCCCTGTTACAATCAATGACAATCCTTGATACATTGGAAATGATCAGGGGACAATTCAATATTCTGGAAATCTCGATTGCCACCTCTTTGGCTCCGATATCGTATACCGCATGGCTTTTACGCGTTTCAGGACTAACACCCAAATCATTCAATTCGCTGGGAATATTGTCTGAAGCATGTTCACATACCAGTAGGAGAGGAAAGTCTCCTTGTGTATTAATCACCTCTGCTGGCGAAAATTGTTCACCTGCAATCGGATTGCCAACGTTTTGTTCACTCAAAATAGAGTTTTGGATTTGATCCATCAGCAAATTACTTCATCTATTTCATAGCCCAGCGGATATCCTATTACAATGTTTTAAACACAGGCTGAAACCCAGTATCGAAACACTTCTTTTCCTAAACCCAATGTCTGAACAACACGACAATTGCAGGAATTCTTGTTGGCAAAAAACCACTCATTATAGTTAATTCATCTGTTGAAAGATTCAATTGACCTGATTGGCCAAGTTTATTTGAAGAAAATAAAAATTGCATCGTTTGATCCAGCCCTAGGATCATGGCGGATATGATTTGGTTCTAGTATCTCAAAATTATTGAAATGGTGGGGAACGATTTCCGGCAGAGGTTGTTACTCGAATTCAATAACTGAAAATGAACTGATCCTGATGTTTTGTTTCTGTTATCACTGGATATCTGCGTGTAAGGCGTGTCAATTACACCATAACCATCATTCCAAAAGTGTTGAGATATTAGATAATATGGTAATGAGGTCGGGATGTGGCAATATTTTGGACCATGGGGAGCGATTTTGGGGCAAAGCAACCAATAATGCTATTATGTAGTTGAGAAGGGGGATTAACAAGGAACAACCAGCGGAATTGGATATACTTTTACCAAACCGGTTATTTTCGTAGATGAAGGGTTCAATTATTGTACCTGAATGATTAGCATTTTCTAAGTATAGATCGATTCCACAGACTGTCTAATCCGATAGCCTTCAAATATTAATTTTAGTGATTTATGGCTTATTTTTGAATCTAATAACTTGTTCCACAAGTCCAATTAATTAGGATATTCTCTAATATGGCTGTACACAATAACCATCTTGGGGACAAAAAATGGTCTCGATGACAGGGAAATCCTGGTTGTGAATAAAGGTGAAGACCAACCAAATCTAAATTCCAAACTCGACGATTATGGCACCAATGGCAATCATTGAAATCAATATGAATCTTCTGGGTCCCACTGTTTCCCTCAATAAAATCCATCCAATCAAGGCTGCAAATACTGTTGATGTTTCTCGAAGAACAGCAGCTTTTCCGACTTGATCCAATCTTGTTGCCAACATGATGGAACCAAAACTGCCAACTGCACATAATCCGCCAATGAAGCCATAACCCAATAAGTTGGGTAAAACCGTTATGTGTTCAGGCTTTCTTTTCCAACCAAGCCAGATAATGGGCATGATGAACCCATCCAGTACAAAGAGCCAAGCCAGATAACTGAAAGGATTTTCTGACAATCTGACACCATACGCATCAACAGTGGTATAAATGGCGACTGTTACTCCCGTAACCAAGGCAATTATCAAGGCAAGGGGCAATTGTTCCCTTGGCCCCTTTATTTTCCAGAGATTATAAAGTGCCAACCCAAAAATACCGGTTGAAAGCACCGTTATTCCAATCCACTGCTTAAAGGTAAAGATTTCATTGAACACGATACCGGCAAAAAGAACGGTCACCAAAGGTCCCGTACCCCTAACCACTGGATAAACTACAGTAAAAGCTGCCCTGCTGAAGGCCATTGCCATGAGGATCTTGTAGATGGCATGGGCCACGACTCCAAAACACAATACCCGCCAAACCTCCGGTTCAGGAAAGGGAAAGACAAAAAGGGCAAAGGGAAGACTTAACAGGCAGTAATTGATGTCGATAAAGGCCCTTGAAGTCCAGGGATCGAATTTCCCTTTCTGCATGGCTCCAAGAACAGCGTGAAGAAGGGCGGCCATAATTGCCAGGAAAAAAGCAACTGTCCTTCCGGATGAGGTTCCCTCAATACCGAGAAACCATTCAGTCATCAATCAATCCCATTCCAGGAAATGGGACTTGTTCAGGTTCCTGCGTGATTGAATCAACCTTCAAACCGAAATTGGAACACCGGTAGATCGATAGCAACAATTAATCTACTACAAATCAGGCACAATATGGGCCATCGTTGTTCCAACGATGCTGCGGAATATGTGGTACGGACGATAAATGTCTGCGTGTGTCTTCCCAAAGCCTTCGCCATATTTTCCAATCCTTGAGTTCCCCTTCCGGATTTGTCTTCGATCGAACGATGAATTCTGGAAACTGACTTCGGCCGGTGGGTTGACCGGTAACATTGTATCTCAGGTCAAAGGACCATCTGAAACCATCGCTTACATTCGGCAGGGATGAATGGGGTGTAAAGGGATGGAAAACAACAATTCCACCTGCCGTTACTGGCGTTGGGACGATTTGTTCGGTAGGAAGAAAACTGTCGGCAATGCCGACCTGAGTCTTTTGGCAGTGGGGGAGCAATCCCATGTGTTTCCCCGGCGCAACCTGAAGACAACCATTATCGACGGTTGCATCAGTCACGGCCAACCAGACGGTAATCATTTTGGTTTGATCGGCCTCTTCCAAGGTAACGCCCATATCCTGATGCCAGTCGGTAACTGTAATATGGGCCCGGGTTTCATCTTTTGGAACAGTTCTGGCCGGCGGTTTTATCCTGACATGCTGGATGGGATTGGAGGTGATCTCGGGACCAATAAGCTGTTCTACAATATCGATCAGCCTCTTGTGGGTCACTATGTCAAAAATTGCCGGTCCGAAATGCATCGGTGTGGACTCTTCAATATCATTATGGGGAAGGCTGATGTCCAAGGGTTGAAACCAGTCAATCCCGCGCAAATTGCATTCCCCGATCTTGTCCCAGAATGAAAGCCCTTCTGGAGGTATGCATACCATACCCCGGGTATGCCAATCCCAGTACAGATCATCCATGAGGTTGGTGTATTCCTTTTTTACTGCTTCAATGGTTGACTGATCAATGACATCGGGTACGACGAGATAGCCATTTTCGGCAAAAAATTCTAACTGATCCTCTTGGAGCATGGCAAATTCCTCATTTCAGCAGAATTTCAACAATTGGTGGCCAGATAAGCATAACGGCAAGGGCCAGCAATTGTATACAGATAAATGGCAGGAATCCCTTGAAAATATCAGTCAGGGAAATGTGCGGCGGTGCCACGGACTTGAGGTAGAAAGCAGCCGGTCCAAAGGGTGGTGACAAGAAACTCACCTGCATGTTCATGCAGAACAGGACACCAAACCAGACGGCTACATATTTGGGTTCCAGTTGACCGATCAAACCAATCTCCTCAATGGGCAGGCGCTGGACGATTGGCAGAAAAACCGGAATGATCAACAGAACAATACCAACCCAATCCATGAACGCCCCCATGAACAGTAGAATCATCATCATCGTCAGCAGGACCAGCATGGTCGGCATTTCACTGCCAACAATAAGATTGGCAATATAGACGGGACCACCGGCCAAGGTATAGGCACCGGCAAGTGCGGCCGCCCCGACGGTTACCCAAATGATTGTTCCCGTTGACCGTAGTGTCCGCATGAGGCTGTCCCATAACAGGCCAACCGTGGCTTCGCCCCTGAAGGCAGCAATCAGGAATACTGCCAGGGCACCCATGCCTGCCGCTTCGGTAATGCCGGATATACCTCCGTAAATGGAACCCAAAACAACCCCAATCACCGTAAAGGGTGGTACCAGGCCCTTGCCATGGGTCCAACCCACATGACAACGTTCCTTGCCAAAGACAAGAAATGCCAATACCAGACCGGCTACAAGATAACCGGCAAGATAGGGCAAATGGTAAGTCATGCCCAGAAAGATTGGCTCTTCCAAAACATCAGGGGTGGAATTCTGGCCCGTGATCGTGAAAAACAAGGCGCGCAACAAAAGAAGAGTGGATACCCCGATAAGAAGGAGTGACAGGAAGGCACCGAACAAACCAAGTTTTTGTATGCTTGTAGGATCTCCCTCCCTTGGCTCCGGCAATGGTGCCAGGCTGGGATTTAATTGTGTCCTCAGCACAATGTATATGATAATAAAGATAGCCAGCATGAAGCCTGGAATGAAAGCTCCGGTAAACAGGGCCTTGATTGATGTTTCGGTTATCAGGCCGTAGATGATGAGAACAATGGATGGTGGAATCATCGTACCTAGGCTTCCCGATGCACAGATGGTGCCAATGGCAAGATTTTGGTTGTATCCCAGACGAAGCATCTGGGGTAGTGCTATAAGGCCGAGCAGTACAACCTCACCGCCGATTATGCCCGACATGGCTGCCATGATGACTGCCATCAATGAAGTGATAATTGCAATTCCACCACGAACCCTTGATAACCAGTAGTCAAGTGAGTTATACATCTCCTTGGCTATGCCTGACCGCTCCAGCAGAGCGGCCATGAAAATGAATAACGGCACTGATATGAGCACATACTCCGTCATAAGGTCGAATATTTTCTGGGTCAGGAGATAGAGAGGTCCCGTACCAGGCCTTCCAGTCAAAAATCCTTCACCAAAGCTGAAAGGGTTCAGCAACAGGTTTGGTTCGAATTTCATTACCATGACAGCAAGTGCCAGGACTGCCGAGGCAAACCCAAGGGGCATGCCAATGGCCAGAAGGGTGATTAGTCCGAAGACCAAAACGATCGATATTGTACCTACATCCATTTACTTGGTTTCCAAACTGCGTTTAATGGTTTCAATTTCATCCATGTCGATTTCATCAGTTGCAGTGTGCACCACTGTTTGCTTGTTCCAGTCTGATAACAGATTCAATATGGCCTGAATGGCAATCAGTGTCATAATAATCAATATGGCCGGCTGAACGGTTGCAGGGATTGGAGGATCAAAGGCCGTACCAAACATTTCCCACTTGTAAAACTTGATCACGAACACCTGATGGAAACTGCCGTAAATCAAAAAGAAGGTGAAAACGGCTATCAATAGCACCCATATCGTATCAAAAGTCCGTTGGGTCCATCTTGGAACCATGTCATATAACAGGAATATCCGGATATGACAGCGTTGCTGCATGGCATAAAGTCCTGAAAGAAGGAAGACAAAACCGGCAATCCACAGCGTTAATTCATTGGCCCATAGGGTGGGTCTTTCCAGCGCATATCTTAAAAAGACCTCATACAACATGACCAGTGTCATGGAAATGATCAACACCATCGTAACCCGTCCAAAAAAAAGAGCCACCCTATCTACTTGTCTCCATTCCTGATATTCCATGGGCTCAACTTTAATGTTTCTGATGCCTAATCCGAATAATATCGGAATCATGATGATTGCAACCCAGTCAAATATATCGGTGTAACCACCAAACAACCCACCAGCCCAAGGGATAACATCCTTCCGCGAATGCAATTCGCTCATTTGATCGAACAGGCTTTGATTCTCTGGGGGAATAAAATCCAGAAGAAAGGCCGGTGTATGCCAGATACACCATCCGACACATACGATAAAGGCAATCGGTATCAACCAATCCCAGACAATATCAAGTACCTTTTCCAATTTTCCTCCTGAATCCTTCTATGAGATTTCATATTCTTCAATAAAATCCCGATCGGGTTCAATCCCCAAACCCGGTTCTGTTGGAATTCTTACTCTCCCACCATTTTCTTTTACCTGTTCTTTAATTCCAAACGGTATCTTTGGCAAATCCTCAATGAACCTGTTGTCTGTTGTGTCAAATTCCAGCATTGGTTGCCAGGGATACAACCCACCTGGTAATGGGGGTATGGATGCTAATAGTTGCAAATTTGCAGCCAGTGCGACGGCTGAACCCCATACATGATTTATCACCGGTGTAAAATATGCATGACACAAGGCAAGCACCCGTAGATATTCCGTTATCCCACCCAAGGCACAAACTTCTGGCTGGGCTATATCCAGTCCACGTGATTCCAGCAAATTCAACCAGCCCCAACGGCTGTATTCGGCTTCTCCACCGGCAATATTGACTTTCAATCCTTTCCTCAATTCCCGATAACCGCGAAGATCCTCCGGTGCAACCGGCTCCTCGAACCAGTATACATCGAGGTCTTCAAGTGCATGACCCACTTGGAATGCCTCACTGGTTGTATAACAGTGATTGGCATCCACCATGAGGGCAAGATCATTGCCAATTGCATCCCGAACAGCTTCGACAAGGGAAATATCATTTTTTGATCCGATGCCCACTTTCATTTTTATTGCCGTAAACCCCATCTCCTTCAATGCATTGGCTTCATCCTTGAACCGGGATGCAAGTTCCCTTGGTTGTTCAGGGCGTAACATCATGCCATAACCATAAGCTGAAACATCGCTTCGATGAGAGCCCCCGATTAATTTGTGAATCGGTAGTCCGGCAACCTTGCCGGCGATATCCCACAATGCAATATCAATTCCCGACAGGGCCTGCAAGGGCATTCCCTTTTGGGCATGATCACGCATTAGGTTGTAACACTTGTGCCATATCACATCTCGATCAAGTGGATCTTGACCCAATACAAGAGGTTGAATGACACCTTCAACAATACCCTTGTTGGCGATTGCTATGGTTCCAGGGCCAAAGCATTCACCCCAACCGACAATGCCTTCATCCGTATCAATCCGGACCAGATGGGCAGTTCGTCTGGAATAATATTGCTGTGAGTATCCTAATTTTTCAGGAAGATCATACTGGAGAACATGGCTGGTTATCCTTGTAATTTGCATCAGCCAAAACCCATGGGAAGCCCTGGAAAATCAAGGCGGCAGAAACAAAATGATTCTGCCGCCATCAAAAGCAAGTCAAATTGCTTTTGCTACTATTGTTGCATCAAGCCGAGGTCAACCAGGAACTCGATGTGACTGTTGAGAAGATTCTTTGCTTCAGGTGTGGTAGCAAATTCGGTCCAACCCGATTTAACGGCTGCCCTGTACTTGTTGAGCTCTTCCTCTGACCATTCATAGAGGTTGATGCCCTTGGCACGAAGCTCCTTGGCCGTTCTGGCGTTATTGACTTCGTTGGCAGTTGCGTTGCGAAGAGCCAATGCCTGCATGGCAACCTTAAGAATGGCCTGATGATGGGCCGGCATTGCATCCCAAACATCCTTTCGACAGGCGAGATGGTCAGCTGGCATTGAGTGGAACCCGGGATAGTTGGTGTGTTCGACTATATCGTAGAGACCCAGTCCCACGTTGTTTGTCAGGTTGGCAGCATC
This sequence comes from Paracoccaceae bacterium, assembly GCA_026710155.1. Classification (GTDB taxonomy): domain Bacteria; phylum Pseudomonadota; class Alphaproteobacteria; order Rhodobacterales; family Rhodobacteraceae; genus MPNP01. Next base: position 72,503 of record JAPORQ010000026.1, on the reverse strand, counting down.
TGCTCCATCAATAATACCGGTTTCAAGGGCAGTGAAGATTTCATTGAAGTCCATGACGATCGGCGAGGCACCAAGGTTTTTGAAAACCAGTGTCATCATGCCCGGTGGTGAACGAAACTTCCAATCCTTGAAATCTTCGACACCGCGAATCGGTTTGGTGGAAGAGAGTGATTCCGGACCGGGTATCCACCAACCGATGAATTCCATGTTGTGATCATTGTAGAGGTCATTTACCTTGTCATACCCCCCCCCATGGAGCAGCCATGCCATCTGTTGGTAAGGATTGGTATAGCCACCGGCAAGGTCACCAGCAAACTGGAATGCCGGATTCTTGCCTGTCTGATAGGCACCACCCGTCATGTCGCAGTCAAGAATACCTGTTGCCGCAGCATCAAAGGTTTCAGCCGATTTTACAACAGCGCCTGCATAAAACATTTCGACTTCAATTTCACCATTGGACATGGCCTTGATGTCTTCGATGAATTCCGCCGCCATTTGCCCCGAAAGTGTTTCAGGCGAAAAGTGCGTTTGAATTCTCAAAAAAGTTTGTGCAGATGACGACATGACCGAACCTGCAATCATCAGGAATACCGATGCAATTACACCCAAGATTTGTGTGGGATTCATTTTTTTCCTCCGTAGTAAAATTAATATGGCACCTGTCGCATTTATGCGAAAATAATGCTTATACGACCAATTTATTAATTCCAAAGGAAAGTGCAATTAGGTTTATGTAGAAAAATTAATCTGAAAAAACCGTGGTTTCCTTCTTGGATAAAGTCCTTGGGTGATTGAAAAATCCAGTAGTGAAAAAGGACTTATCTACCCATCCAACCGCCATCTACCGTTAATATTTCACCATTCACATAATTTGAGGCTGATGAAGCCAGAAACACGACAGGGCCTGCAAAATCTTCGGGTTTGCCCCAACGGCCAGCAGGAATTCGTTCCAATATTGCCTTGTAGCGGATGCTATCATTTCGCAGGGCCTTGGTATTATCGGTTTCAACATAACCCGGAGCTATGGCATTGACATTGATACCCTTGCCAGCCCATTCATTGGCAAGAGCCTTGGTCAACTGTCCAATACCACCCTTGGAAGCTGAATATCCGGGTACGTTAATTCCTCCCTGAAAAGTCAGCAGGGAGGCCGTAAAAATGATTCTTCCACTTCCCCTTTCCACCATTTTCTTTCCGATTTCACGACTTAGGATGAATTGTGCCGTCAGGTTGACCTCCAAAACCTCATCCCACCAGTCATCAGGATGCCGGTCCGCCGATTCCCGTCTGATGGTACCGGCATTGTTTACCAGTATATTGGGAATTTCATTGTTACCATGAAACTGTTCCAGAAATTCATAAATTGAATCCCGCTGTCCAAAATCACATCGGCAACCTGTGAATTTTTGACCATGACCCACAACAGCTTTCTCGATATCACTTCCCGTTTCCTCAAGGGATGCACTGACACCTATTATGTCGGCACCTGCACTTGCCAATGCCTCAGCCATTCCACGCCCAATACCGCGCCGGCAGCCTGTAACCAATGCAACTTGGCCGGATAAATCAAAAAGGGACGATAGTTTCATTTTTAATTTCCAATACTTATCAGTGTTTTCATTGCTGAGGGGTTCCGGTCAAGATCTTCAAATGCCGACTGGATTTCAGATAAGGACCTTATATCGGTTATCAGCGAATCAACATCAACTTTACCGTTGGCAATAATATCAATTGCCTGTTCATAATCTTGTGGCTCATAAACCCTTACTCCCATCAATTCCAACTCCCGCCAGAAAAATTGAAACAGGTCGATTGTTGGTTTCATGGCATGAATTGCAACCAATACCAATCGTGCCCGAGTGGCAGCAACTGCTGTCATGGCATCAACTCCAGCCTGGGAACCAGACACCTCAAAAACAACATCAATACCTTTTCCTGATGTTCTTTTATTCACTTCGGTCACCAGTTCCTGTTCAGAAGGATTGACAATGTCAAAATCCAGTTTTTTCAAAACGGCTGAACGATGGGGGTTGATTTCGGAAATAACCACCTTGCCACCAACATTTCTTGCCATGAGGGCTACCAATGCCCCAATTGGACCGCCACCGATGACAAGAACATCTTCTCCCTCGTCAATTTCCGACAATCTTACATCATGACAGGCTACGGCCAGTGGTTCTATGAGGGCAGCACGGTCCATTTGAATATTGTCTGGCAATACATGTACCGTATGGACAGGTACCGTCCAAAATTCCTGCATTGCTCCATGGGTATCAAGTCCCAGGAATTTGAGTTTGTGGCAAATATGGCTGTATCCAGCATGACAGGCAGGACAGTCGCCACAGTTGTCAAGTGGCCGGACCACGACCTTGTTTCCAGGTTCCATGTTGTTGCAATCATTACCTACGGCAACGACAGTACCGGACATTTCGTGACCGATCACCCGCTCGAAACCTATCCGTTCATCCATATTGCCGTGGAATACATGCATGTCTGTACCGCAAATTCCACAATAATCGACCCGAATAGATACCTCTCCTGGTTTTGGACTGGACATTGATCGCTTTTCAATGGTGAAGGTGCGGTTGCCTCGATAGAAGGCAGCTGAATATGTTTCATTCATGGGGATTACTCAAATTAATGTGGAGTGAAGCTTGTTCCAATCGAAAGTCACCCCGATACCAGGAACATTGGGTGCTACTGCAAGATGATTTTCCAGCCTTAAAGGACAAATTGTATATTGGTCAATGGGAAATGAATGGACTTCCAACCAGCCGGAATTGGATTGGCCCGATACCAGGCTCACATGCAATTCCTGCATTCCGTGACTGCAGACGGGTATATCATTCTGCCGAGCACGCTCAGCAACCCTCAACCAGCCGGTTATCCCTCCACAATTGGATGCATCAGGTTGAATAAAGCTAAGTCTTGAGTCCCTGAAGGCATACTCGAATTCATGAATGGTGTGCAGGTTTTCCCCCATCGCCAAAGGAACTCCGGAATGTTTAGCCAGCCGACCATATCCCATGTAATCATCCGGTATGATTGGTTCTTCAAGCCAAAGGATATTATAAGGTTTGAAAGCTTCCGCTGCCGCCAGAGCACCACTTTCGCACAACGCATAATTGGCATCCACCATCAAGGCTACATCAGGCCCAATCATCTCCCTAACGGCCCTGACCCTGTTGACATCCTCTTCGAGATTTTGTTGACCCACCTTGATTTTGACTCCATTGAATCCCCTGTCAATATACCCCCGGATCGAATCAAGAAGCTTTGACAGGGAAAAATTCAAATCGATCCCACCGGCATAGGCCCGGCATCGGTCAGAATTGCCACCAGCCAATTTCCAAAGTGGCTGGCCAGCCTTCTTGCACCTGATGTCCCACAAGGCAATATCAACTGCAGAAATTGCAAATGATACTATTCCACCTCGTCCCACATAATGAAGATGCCACTGCATTCCATCATGGAGTGCTTCGACATCATTGGCATCCTGTCCTAAAAGAAAGGGCTTAAGATCATGATCCAGCAGTGCTTTTATTGCCTGTCCACCCCGACCACCGGTATAGGTATAACCTGTTCCTTTCGTTCCATCCTTTAATTGCAAGGTGACCGTAATCAATTCAAAATGGGTATGATCCCCATGCTTGGCATCAGTCAGCACTTCGGCAAGCGGGACTCTGAATAGGTTTGTTTCGAATTGTTTAAGAATTGACATATGCCTATATTTATTTGGTGGATATCATTGATTAATTCAGTAAATGTGTCTTTTAGTATGACCAAACTACTCAATTTGTAATTATGTCTTAGAAATATCCATGAAAAATACAACCAATTCAGATTCAACAGATGAAAAGAGCAATACCAGTCGGGCTGCGGATGACCTCATTCGCCATTTTGTGGAGTTAATCAATTCCGGACAGTTGAAGGAGGGAGAAACTCTACCTACTGAACGCAAGATTGTTGAATCTCTTGGAGTAAGTCGTACTGTTGTCAGGGAAGCCATACTTGCGTTGGCAAACAAGGGTTTGGTAGAGGCTCGACACCGATATCGTCCAATTGTACGTAAATCCGGCTTTGATGCTGCCTTTGACACGATCAATGATGTTGTTTCGCGTATTTTGGTTGAGCCTGGAAGTATTAAATACCTTTATGATACAAGAGTATTGGTTGAATCAATTCTTGTGCGTCGAGCCTCGACAGATGCTGCAAAGGAAGATATCCTTGCCTTGAAGAAAGCCCTGGCAACCAACAAGGAAGCAATTGGGGATAGTGAAGTATTCTACCAAACGGATATGGCATTCCATTCCATACTTTATCAAATCCCCCAGAATCCAGTATTGCCTGCTATTCATAAGTCCTACATAGCATGGTTGTCCCCTCGATGGTCTATGATGCCGTCCCAAAAGGAAAAAAATCAAATCAATTTTGAAGCGCATCGTAAGATGTATGAGGCAATACTGATGAGGGACCCAGACGCTGCTGAGGAGTGTTTGCGGGAGCATCTGACATATGCCTGGAATCAGGTCAAGGATTACTTAAATGATGATCAAGTCTAATCCTTGAATGATGCCCTTTCAACCAATGAATTTTGTTAAGGAAATTTACCTAACCGATGGTATATTAAAGAATTGAACCATTCACTTTAATGATTTCGAACTTTTAATTTAAGGCATGCAAAACGATTTGTTCACATGAAAATCAATAAACAGGAATCCCCGGTTTTGAAATCGGTTGATGAAGCTGAGGTCAGGAAATTCAATTCCCTGGCTAATGAATGGTGGAATCCCAGGGGCCAATTCAGACCGCTCCATCAGATGAATCCAACCCGTCTGGATTATATCAACGGCCAAATCATGCTGGAATTTGATAGGAACTTGACAGAGACCTTTCCTTTCAAGGGATTAAGCATTCTTGATATCGGTTGTGGCGGGGGGCTGCTTACAGAACCCATGGCACGATTGGGAGCAAATGTACATGGAATTGACGTGGCTGAACAAAATGTTCTTGTTGCCAAGGAACATGCCAGAAAACTTGGTCTGGATATCAAGTACGAGAAAACATCTTCCGAGGAACTTGCCAAAACTGATGTCAAATTCGATGTAGTGCTTTGCCTGGAGGTAATCGAGCATGTTCATGACCCGCAGGAATTTCTTCTTTCCTGTCGCAAACTCCTAACAGGTGGGGGCATGTTTATCTGCTCAACCCTAAACAGAAACACCAAGAGTTTCATGATGGCGATAGTTGGAGCAGAGTATTTTCTCCGGATGCTCCCTGTTGGTACTCATGACTGGGGTAAATTTGTCAAGCCTGAGGAATTGAAGAGGATGCTTGTTGATGCAGGGCTTGATATGGTTGATTTGAAAGGATTTGTATACAACCCCATTTTCTCGGAATGGTCAATTTCAGACAGGGATTTTGATGTCAATTACATCACTACAAGTGTTGTTCTTTAATCAGGCGAATGAATCATGAATGAACAGATATAATGGGCACCTATCATGGTCTAGTGCTGAAAGTGCCCCAAAGAACCCAATGCAGGTATCACAATCAAATGTAATGCATCTCTAACTTTAGCAAATGAAAACATTTACATTATTATGTCAGTGCTGCATTCAGGCATTTGGCTTGATGTATCAATTTGCATTAACTGCCATTCTAACCTAAAATATATTTAGATTTTTGAGGGTTCTGAATAGATTCCTTTGGATAATCAACGATTTTAATTTACTAATATATAACACCTGAACGTTACGAACTTGGCCCTTAATTTTTGCAGATGCCTTCATAGACAACGTTTGGATGTTAGGAGGAAGTTCTTATGCTTAAACGAATCAAAATCCTTGTAACGCTCTTTGCCTCATTATTCGCTGCAGGTGGAGTAACAGCAGACATGATCGAAGTTAACGGAGCCGATATCTACTACGAATCCATCGGAGATGGACCTGCAATCCTCGTAATGCATGGAGGGCTCGGGCTAAGTCACGATTATTTGCAGCCTTATTTTGATACTCTCTCAAAGACACACACCGTGGTCTATTACGATCACTTTGGTAATGGTCGCTCAGCCAAACCAGCAAACTACGATGAAATGAATTTTGATCGACTTACATCGGACGCGGCTGTACTCATGAGCAAATTAAACCATGAAACATTTACATTGGTGGGCCATTCATATGGAGGATTTATCGGGCAAAAATTTGTTGAAAAATATCCGGATCGACTAGACGGGCTGATACTAATCTCAACGGTTCCCGCGTTTGATTATCAACCCACTGTTTCAGGTACTGATGAGCAAATGCAAGCCTTCGGAAAAATATTCAGCGCCCCCCTGACCAGTAACGCTGAATGGCAGGAAAATTGGAACAAAATTTTACAAATGTATTTTTATGATTACGATGAGGATATCGGTGCAGCTCTTGATGCTTCAACAATATATGAATATCGCGCGTGGAATGCAGCTAATCCATTATTGGCCGGCTTCAATATGCTTGAGGTACTTTCCAAAGTTTCCACGCCGTCCCTCGTATTGGGAGGACGATATGATCCTATTACTCCTGCCGAACAGAGTGAACGTATCGCATCCCTTATACCCAATGCAGATCTGAAAATTTTCGAAAACTCGGCACACTATCCTTTCATTACAGAAGAGAAAGAATTCTTTGAAACGCTAAGTGCATGGTTAAATAGGTAAGTCCGTATTTAATCAATTGATCCGTCAGATTAGTTGAATTGCGGTAAATAAATCACCGTTCAAAAGCGGTGTGTTTGATAAGTTGGACGGATAATTGTTTCCGTCCATCAAACCCACTTAAAAATGAAAATAAGGAATCGCCTCCAGTATTCCATAACGATTGAAATGGCGGTCATTGTCTTGACCTATAGCCGTTTTCACATCATCATCCAGAATCTATATTGTTCTCAACGAAACATTCAGAGCAGTTAATTTATCTTTTCAGTTTGAACAACAACCTTGCCCTTATTCGGCGTTTGTATTCGTTCTGGTTCAAGAAAGGCAGGCCGGAGAAAATACAGAATTCACCTGATACCTAAAGTGCCTCAACATTTGCAACGAATTTTGGACAGTTGTTAGGAGCCGGTTTAATCCTATACTTGGACCTTTTTCTGGCTGATGTAAACTGTAGTTTATCAATTCCGATTTCTCACATTATCACGAATTCCCCACTGATTTTTCTTTTCCCGATACAATGTTTTAATACCAGTCGGGTTAATGATCACCACTGTAATTTCACTGGAATTAACCATGTTGGCTAGATGGGTCTGGTATAGATGTTTTGGCATTTTTTAACTTGGTTATTGACAATAGCGTAATGTAAAGATCTCAACCTGGCGGATTTCTGCTTCCCCGACTGAAAGACTGTCCTGGTCATGGACAACCTGAATACCCACAAGTTGTAAATCCTGTACATGATCCTTGAACCGACCAAAACCGCCAACCGGTTTGAGGGTTTGAGATTCATCACATAACAAAGCATGACAAGTGGTTGAACAGATTGAGATCAATGCATTGTCTTCACACTATCTGGTTTGGCCAGTCGCATAACTGACCGGAAAATGATGATTGAGAAAGTTGGTGTATGGGAGTAGAGTCGCAATGAATAGATCAGTTTGATACATTTGCGGTTCAGGTCAGAGAATGCACGTATCCAGCCAAGATTGCTCAATAAATCAATTAAATAATGTTGGTAAATTGGAATGGAACTAGGTTATATGAGCTATGGTTCCCGAGGTAAAATCAGGAATAGAGCTTTTAAGCTTTTCTTGGACCAAGGATTTGTCTTTAGAGATTAATGGGGGTTGATCATATTGTTACCATTCTCTTTTACTGCATCCAGCCAAGTATTAAACTCTTCCAATGAAACACCCAATCCTACTATTGAACCTTCATGTAGATAATCAAGTTCGGTTAGGGTGATGGCCATAAATTTTTGGGATTTATGAATTTTATGCTTTCGGGAGAATTCTCCAATTCAACTCCATGCAATCCTAAACGAATAATTTCACCCATTACCTCCTTCCTTTGGTTACGTGTTTTGATTCTGTAAGGATCAAATTAATTCTTGGTTTCAGTCATTACTCGAAATTGTTGACATGAACGAGAATAAGCCCAATAAAATAGGTCTCGCATCGGTTCGATTTCGTTATTCCCGTAAATTACCAGAAGTGCCCTAGTATAACCATCAAGGGGACATCTGTAAAACTCAGAGCACAATAATTATGCTTTATGAGTGGAATATTGCAGGCAAGTCGGGAGGTACGTTTGTTAACATCCTCAAAAGCCTGTAAATAAGATAAATGTACCAGAATAAAAAAACACTTTTCAAATGGATCTTTAATATTTCTTGCCCTTAAAAGGACAAGTTCAAAAATTTCTTTCAATACATGTTGGTTATCAATGGGATGGTAGGTGGACTGTCCTACGTTAATGGGACAGCCCATTAGCAGGAATGGGACGGCCAATTGACCGGAATGAGGCGTAATTCCACCAGGATGGCTATCAATCGCACAGGCCATTAACCGCAGCCGCACGGGTGATTGGCGGGAATGGAACAGTTCAACCGTTAATGGGACAGCCCATTAGCAGGAATGGGACGGCCAATTGACCGGAATGAGGCGTAATTCCACCAGGATGGCTATCAATCGCACAGGCCATTAACCGCAGCCGCACGGGTGATTGGCGGGAATGGAACAGTTCAACCGTTAATGGGACAGCCCATTGTTAAAGCTAAACACCTAAAGTGGTTGCCACCGTGAACCTCTACCAGTTCCACTTGATTCCACCAGTCCCTTAATCTTGAGAATCTTTAGATCCTCCCTTAATCCCCTCTTATTTAACTTTAATCCCAGAGTTGCATGAATTTCTCGAAGTGGTAAAGCACCTTTGAATTTGAGGAGTTGTAAGATTTTTATTTGCTGATTCGTCAATCCTTGTTTATGTCCTTGTGCGATTTCGCTACTGTACCTTCGAAAGCGGACAGTTACACAGTTTCCATGTTCTTCTATCTCAGGGTGAGGCAAGCCGGCTGCAACTGCCAAGTTAGCTAGTTCAATTGTTCCCCTGCCCCATTCCTCTATAATGCCTCGCATATAAAACGTACGTGCAATTAGTGGATTCCAAGGCCGTGACTCGTGTGGTAAAAAGAGATCTTCTGGAGTCTGTCCAAAGTGAAGTATGCCAGTTGACGTCACTTCCAACCGATCATCATAAACCGCAAGACCAACAGAACTACCCCCAATCGAGTAGTCTCGATGACAAAACGCATTTGCTAGTGCTTCCCTAGTTGCCAAAGGTGGATATAGGGGTTCATCAATACGTTCCAATTTACCTGACTCAAAACGGCTGGCGATGGGAAATGTATCATTGAGAAAGGTTACAGCCCTGGAAAGAAGTGAAAACGCATTGCCAATGAATTGCCGATTATCCAAAAACTCTGACCGATCAAGCCCTTTAAATCGTGCAATACGCAACAAGCATTGGGGCATCTCAAATTCGAGTCGCTCCTTTTTTCCAAATAACACTGCTGCAGCTCGAAAAAGTACACCGTCTCTAAATAACCCCAATCCACGTAATAAATCTTTAGCATCACCTCTTTCGGGTTCATTCAATCTACCGATTCTAACAGCTTCTGCTACAGTGTTTCGTATTTCTGTAAAGTCTAAATCATCAACTGTCCATCCTTCAGCAGGTTGGTTTTCCCAACGCTGTTCGCTATGCATTCGTTCGAAAAGCATGCGGGTATACTCATCATTTGACATGATTTGTGTTGTATTTCCTACACGTATGTAGGGTACACCACGATATCTGTAAGGAGCCAATTGACTATGATTTATCTGCACCATAATCACTTCGGTTTTTTCTGAGATCTGAATCCTTTCAATCAGAGGATAAGCCTTTGGTTCTATCTGCTGTATTTCTGCACTTATCTTTTCGATTGTACTTGCGCTTACTTGTTGCCCGAGTACCTGACCATTATCTGCGACTCCAAAAAGCAATTGCCCTCCATTCTTGTTGAGCATGGCACAAACTGTCTTGGCAGCCTCCCTTTTTGCACCGGTTGTTTTTTTGAATTCTAGTTTTTCAGACTCTCCAGTTGAGGTCAACTGGGTTATTTTATTTCGCGCATCAGTCATAATTGCCCATTATTTTTTCCATACAATGATGAAGGTCAATTGCTGTTTTTCATACTCATGGCGATAACCATTGCAAATTACATACACTACAGTGTTTATAATTACCTCCCATTATTCCTGAAGTTTTTTGGAACGAATAATATGTTGAATTTTACTCCGGCCCACAAAAGCAATCGGTTAACCTCCTTTTTTTCTTAAAATACTACCCAAAGAGCAACCAGGACAGCAAAAGACGCAACCCATCCCTTCCAGGCTACCTTGATACAATCCTTTATATCTTCTGGCATCAGCTCCATACGACCAGTTTGGTTTATGAAAGGATAATCTCGCAATTCACCATCATATGACCTTGGACCGGAAAGTGCTATACCGAGAGCTGAAGCAAATGCCGCCTCGGGCCAGCCGGCATTAAGTGAACAGTGGCTTGAACCGTCTTCAAAAGCAAGTTTGATTGGCGAAAGGGATAATTGGGTAATGCCTATCATGAAAGGAATGATTCTGGCTGGAACATAGTTTAATATATCATCAAATTTTGCTGTTGCCCATCCGAACTCTTCATATCGCTCATTCCTGTAACCAATCATGCTGTCAGCGGTGTTGACAAATTTGTAAACCAATAATCCCGGTAATCCGGCGGCGAGATACCAGAATATCGGAGCAAAAACACCGTCAAGAAATCCCTCGGCCGTACTCTCAACAGTTGCTCTCACCACTTCTGATTCATTAAGGTGGGACGTATCCCTGCCAACTATCTTGGCTACAGCAAGACGCCCTTCCATCAAACTTAAGCCCAATGCTTCCAGTACTTCTTCCGCATGACTTGTCAGGCTTTTCTGGGCCAGAAATATGGCAATAATTATCATGTCAATGATCATAAATGGTAACATTTCCAGGATTAATCCCAGAATTGAAAATGCTGCTGAACCGACTATAATCCCTATGAGACCTGCCTGCTTCCTTTTGCTGCCGGATTTGTGATTAAACTCCTGATCAAAGTATTTGATTAGATTCCCCATCAGCACGACTGGATGGGGTATTTTTTTCCATAGATCTTCTGGATCACCAATAAGCGCATCAATTATCAAGGCAATCAACATTATAACAATTGAACCCATGGTTTTACCTGAAATAAACTTCCTCTTGTAGAATTGGGTGAATTTACTCTTAAATTAATTTATCAAATGGCATTTTGTAATGCCTGTAAAAATTAGCCACCCTGTATTGAATTTTGATTCTTTAGCGCTATCTTGCGTATTCTTCACCCAATATCGGTAGAATCCCTAAAACTTGAAGAAGTAATCCTGTAATATTACATGATTATTCCCGAAAATTATGAGGATTATAGAATGGCCTTTATTAAATCTATCCTCCTGTTTGCTCAACAGGTTAGAACCGAGGTTTCGAAAATTGTCTGGACCAGTCGACGTGATTTGCTGGTTACGACCGGAATGGTATTCCTTATGGCTACCGTTGCTTCCTTGTTTTTTTTCCTGGTGGATCAGGTCATTCGTTTGGGTTTAACGGGATTGCTGGGATTGTTTTGATAGAAAATGAATTGATTGGTTTGTTTTTTTCTCTTGACTTTGTAAATATAATTCTATATGGGAATCGTCCCGCTGAAAAAAAATAAGCGCATCCTCGCAAGGTGCGTCTTTTTTTGCTTGTAACGTTGAATAACCATTAGGCAATACTCAAGAAAGAAAAATCCCGTGACACTCCGTTGGTATTCAATAAGCGTAGCCTCAAACTATGAAAAGAAGATTGCTGAAACAATCAGGGCAAATGCCGAAAAAGCCGGCTTGGCCGATTCCATTCAGGAAATTGTGGTCCCGGTCGAAAATGTTGTCGAAATTCGGCGGGGCAAAAGGGCGGAGCGTGAACGAAGATTCATGCCGGGCTATGTCCTGATCAGGATGGAAATGTCGGATGAAGCCTACCATCTCATCAATGAAATCAACCGTGTGGCAGGGTTTCTGGGACCACGTGGAAATCCATCCGCCCTCAATGAAAACGAGGTCAATGACATACTTAACCGGGCCAGCGAGGGACAAATTCAGCCTAGGGCCCTGATTACCTTTGAAGTAGGAGACAAGGTTTTGGTGACGGACGGACCGTTTGAAGGCTGGAACGGAATGGTTGAGGATGTTGACAGTGACAATTCCAGAGTCATTATCGGTGTGTCAATTTTCGGTCGGGTTACGCAGACTGAACTGAGCTTTGATCAGGTAACCAAGGATAATTAATTTAATTTAGAGTATCACCATGGCAAAAAAATTAGCAGGTCAAATCAAAATCCAGGTGCCTGCCGGCAAAGCCTCGCCGGCACCACCCGTTGGACCGGTGCTGGGTCAGCGAGGGTTGAACATCATGGCCTTCTGCAAGTCTTTCAATGCCCAGACAGCGGATTTGGAACCGGGTACACCCTGTCCTACCATAATTTCGTATTATCAGGACAAATCACTGTCCATCCAGATCAAGACTTCTCCAGCCTCATATTATCTGAAAAAGGCTGCCAATCTTGATTCGGGTGCAAATACTCCCGGCAGGGAAACCATTGGATCAATTACGACCAAGCAACTCAGGGAAATTGCAGAGTTGAAAATGAAGGATTTGAATGCCGTCTCAGTTGAAGGTGCAATGAATATTATCATGGGATCAGCTAAATCCCTTGGTATCGAAGTGAAAGGCTAACAAATGGCTCGTACTGGAAAACGTATAAGGGAGGCCCGGAAAAAGATAACCGGTCTTCAGGCCAATTCAGTCCAGGATGCAGTTAGGCTCGTTCGGGAAGGTGCTACGGCCAAGTTTGACGAAACTTTGGAAATCGCCATCAATCTCAGCGTTGATCCCCGTCACGCGGACCAAATGGTTCGGGGAACCGTCAATCTGCCAAATGGTACAGGCAAAAAGATAAGGATTGCCGTCTTTGCCAGAGATCAAAAGGCCGAGGAAGCCAAGGAGGCCGGCGCCGATGTGGTGGGTGCTGAAGATCTGATGGAAGCCATTCAGGGTGGCAATATTGATTTTGACCGTTGTATAGCAACCCCTGACATGATGCCGCTGGTCGGTCGTCTGGGTAAGATACTGGGACCTCGCAACCTGATGCCCAACCCCCGGGTTGGAACGGTTACTCCCAACCTCAAGGAAGCCATCTCCAATGCCAAGGGAGGCGAAATTCAGTTTCGTGTCGATAAAACCGGCATCGTTCATGCTGGAATTGGCAAGGCGTCATTCAATGAAGAACAACTGGTAGAAAATGTAATTGCCTTTGTTGGTGCCGTAAACAGGGCAAAACCTGCCGGTGCCAAGGGAAAATATGTCAAACGCATTTCCCTCAGCTCCACCATGGGGCCCGGGGTGGAAGTTGAAATCGCTTCCGCCGGGGGAAATTAAAGAAATTCTTTGGTCTTATGATCAAGGCCTTAGATCACGGGTGCTTGTATCCGTGCTTACCGTCCGAGACGGTGGGTTGTGCTGAGGAAACGACGCATGCAAATCCTGCCTGAGATGGGAAAAAATGGATTCACTTCGCGTGTTTCGGCGTGAAGGAAACTGTTGGTTCCTGGAAGTCAAGGACTAAATCATCGAGCATTGCTCGGTCAACTTTAACCGGAAAGATTTTTTCTTTCCAAACTTGGAGCAAACCTGTGGATAGAGCCCGAAAGGAAAAAGTGGTCGCCGAAATCGGCCAAATCTTCGAGAGCTCAGGTGTGGTGGTAGTTGCCAAATACGAAGGCATGACCGTGCCAGAAATGGAAAATCTCCGTTCTCTGATGCGTGAAGCCGGCGGTTTTGTCCGTGTTGCCAAGAACAGGTTGTCAAAAATAGCCCTGCAGGGATCCCCGTGTGAAAAGGTTGGCTCACTTCTGACTGGAATGACCCTTCTTGCTTACTCGGAAGATCCAACGGCGGCTTCCAAGGTTTCAAAAGACTTTGCTTCCAATAACAAGAACTTTGTCGTTCTTGGAGGTGCAGTCGGTTCTTCCATCCTTGATCCCAAGGGAATCGAGGCGGTGGCGAACATGCCGTCAAAAGAGGATCTGATTGCGTCGGTGGTATCGTCTATTGGATCCCCGGGAGCAACCTTGCTGGGTGCAATTGGCGCACCTGCTTCGTCCCTTGCTTCCGTGCTGACAACATTGGAAGAGAGGGAAGCTGCATAGGCACTCGCGTATGTGGAAGACTTTAACATGCACTGAGACACAATTAAAGAAGTGGAATCTAAAATGACTGATCTAGATAAACTAGCCGAACAGATTGTTGGACTTACCCTCATGGAAGCACAACAGTTGAAAACAATTCTCAAGGACAAATATGGTATTGAACCAGCAACTGGTGGTGCCGTGGTTGTTGCTGGCGGTCCGGCCGAAGCCGGAGATGGGCCTGCTCAAGAGGAGGAAAAGACTGAATTTGATGTATTCCTGCAGGATGTGGGTGGTCAAAAAATTGCAGTCATCAAGGAAGTTCGAGCCATAACCGGCTTGGGACTTAAAGAGGCCAAAGCCCTTGTTGAAGAAGGAAGCAAACCATTGAAAGAAGGTGTTTCCAAGGAAGAGGCTGAAGAAATCAAGGCCAAAATCGAAGCAGCGGGAGCTGTGGCAGAAATAAAATAATCCGTATTCAATCGGATAACGAACAAACAGTTTGCTGAGTGCCATGCCTCATGGTTCTCAGCAGAAAATCGAGAAGTCAAAAGACCGATTGGTGAAAACAGGATTGCACATGAAAATCAACACAGTTTCAGTAAGGAATTGGTTGGTTCCGAGCATATTTTAAATTTGCAGATCATATTAAGGGTAAACTCAATGAAGCAGATGAAGTCTAGTGGCAACCGATACCGAAGATCCTACCAAAAAATCAACGCCGTCGCCCCTCTCCCAAATCTGATTGAGATTCAGAAACAATCCTATGACCTGTTCCTGAATTCCGGTGACGGAACAGAGCATACAGATGGTATGGGGCTTCAGGGAGTGTTCCAATCTGTATTTCCGATCAGGGATGCTTCCGGGATGACCGAAATGTATTTTGAGGGTTACGAAATCGAAGAACCCAAGTTTGATGTCGAGGAATGTCAGCAAAGGGACATGACCTATGCCGGTGCATTGAAGGTCAAACTCCTTCTGAACATTTATGATGTTGACAATGAAACCGGCAACCAAACCTTCCGAAACAGTAAGGAACAAAAGGTCTACATGGGCGATATCCCCCTCATGACCGACAATGGAACCTTTATTGTAAATGGCACCGAACGGGTCGTTGTTTCCCAGATGCACCGCTCCCCCGGGGTCTTTTTCAATTACACTACCCATGCAACCGGCAAACGCCTTTACACCTGTCAGATTCTTCCCGGAAGAGGTTCCTGGATTGAGTTTGAGTTCGGCTTGAAAAAAGACAAGGCACTCGGTGAATTGGAGTTGATCAATGCACGGGTTGACCGCAAGAGGAGACTTCCCGTTTCAACCCTTCTCTTTGCCCTTGGCATGGACCAGGAAAGCATCATGGAGTCCTTCTATGATTCCACCAGTTTCAGATTGCGGAGAAAACCCGCAGCCTGGGAATTTACCTTCCAAAAGGACAATTGGCGCAATGTCGTTCCCAATTACGATCTGATTTCACCTGAAACAGGGGAAATCGTTGCTCCTGCCGGTGAAAAGATTTCAACCTATCGACTTAAAAAGTTGAGTGATGAATTTGATGGTGCCAAACTCACGATCATGCATGACAGCCTCGATCAGGGAAACCTCTCCACTGCTCTGGAAAGGGCCGGTGAAGCCGATGAAGCCGATGAGGATTACCTTGAGTACCTTGAAAGCAACTTTCGGCAGCAGTCAAGTCCCAAAAGTCGGAAAGTAAGTCCCGGTGGTCACTATCTCATCGAGGACCTCAATCCCCAAAGGTGGCAAAGGATCACACCAAACTTCAACATTGTAAATTATCATACCGATGAAGTACTGGCCAAGGCAGGAGTTAAATTGACCCCTGCAAAATACAAGACTATCCAGGAACTTGAGGATTGGTCCCTTTTGATACCTTTGAATCAGATACTGACCTATTTTGCCCCGAGGAAAAAGGAAGAACCCTCCACCGAAGAGATCAACCTCTATGTCTACAATGATTCCCTGGCCTCCAAGAGTGAAAAAAATTCCATCAAAAAGAAGTTGCCCGGTATGGAGTTGGTGGGTACCGACAGTTTAGCCAGCGAATTTTCCGATGGAGGTCGTAAACTGCTGGTAACCATGCTCAAGAAAGTCTGGCGCTTCAGGGTACCGACTTTCAATATCTACACTGCCGGTTCGGGCATGGTTTCCAATCGTATCGGCAGTGAAGTCAATCTGGTTGTCTCCAAGGAACTGGGCATTCATCTGGACAACAACAAGTTCGAACTCAATGTCGACGAACTCTTGTATGGACTCGTTGAACTTGAGGAAACGATCAAGCGAAAAGCCGACAGGCTGAAGAGTGAGGAAACGGACCAAACCCCGGATATTCCTGCCAGTAGCGAGGATGGAACCCTGATTGGAGGTTACAGTGTCCCGATCAAACTTGGTACCAATCAGGGCGAAACGGTGGTGAGCTTCATTCCGGAGGAATTGAAGTGGGTAACCGATTTTACCTATCAGGCAAAGATCGGGGTTAATGTCGAGGATGATATTCTTGACAGTGAAACCGGTGAGGTCGTTGTGCCGATTGGATCCCGCATTACCAGAAAAATGGCCAAGGGATTTGAAGAACAGGCTAGAAAGCTCGAAGTTGCGGTTGCCAGCGACCGCATCACGGATCGATATATCGGCAAGGACATGATCAACGAGGAAACTGGCATCGTGTTGGCTGAAGCCGGTGATGAACTGTCCTGCAAATTCGATGAGAATGGAAATCCCTCCGAAGGATTGCTTCGTATCCTGCTTGATGAGGGTTTTGAAGAATTGTCACTGCTGGAAATAGATCACTTATCCGTAGGTCCCTACATCCGGAACACCATGTTCCTGGACAAATGTTATGACCGCAAGTCAGGGCTTCTGGAAATCTACCGTTCTCTCCGCCCCGGCGAGCCGCCAACACCTGAAAATGCCGAAGCGCTCTTTGATCAACTTTTTAGTGATTCCGAACGATATGACCTGTCAGCGGTCGGTCGAGCAAAGCTGAACATGCGGTTGAATCTTGATGAAAAAGAAAATGTTCGAACTCTTCAAAAGAATGACATCATTGCCTGTTTGAGAAGATTGGTGGATCTACGTGATGGCAAGGGTCAAATAGATGATATTGACCATTTGGGCAACAGGCGGGTAAGATCTGTCGGTGAACTCATGGAGAATCAGTGCCGCATTGGCCTGATACGAATGGAAAGAGCCATTCGCGAACGGATGGGTTCGGTTGAAATTGACAAAAAGATACCCCAGGACCTTGTCAACCCTCGACCGCTTTCGGGAGCCATAAGGGAATTTTTTGGATCATCGCAACTGTCCCAGTTTATGGATCAGACCAATCCCCTTTCGGAGATCACCCACAAAAGGCGACTTTCAGCCTTGGGTCCTGGCGGTCTTACCAGGGAACGGGCCGGTTTTGAGGTACGGGATGTGCATCCCACACATTATGGGCGGATCTGTCCGGTGGAAACACCCGAGGGTCAGAATATCGGACTGATCAACTCCTTGGCTTCCTATTCCAAGGTCAACAAGTACGGCTTCCTTGAAACACCCTATCGAGTCGTTAAGGATGGCCAGGTTACCAACGATTATGAATATGTTTCCGCTACGGATGAATCCCATAAGATCATTGCACAAGCCAATGCCAGGCTGGATGATGAAAATCATTTTATAAATGATCTGGTTTCCACCAGAATAGATGGCGAATTCAAGATGAGTCTCAAGGAGACCGTCAACATGATTGACGTATCTCCCATGCAACTTGTATCGGTTGCTGCCTCATTGATACCCTTCCTTGAAAACGATGATGCCAACCGGGCCCTGATGGGTTCCAATATGCAGCGTCAGGCTGTTCCACTGTTGAATGCCGAGGCACCCTTTGTTGGTACCGGTATTGAGGGAAAGGTGGCTGTTGATTCAGGTGCCTCCATTGTTGCCAAGCGGGAAGGAATTGTCGACCAGGTCGATGCAACCAGGATTGTCATCAACGCCGTAGCCGAAGATCCGACCGATCCGGGAGTTGATACCTACCGCTTGAGGAAATTCCAGCGTTCCAACCAGAACACCTGCATTAACCAGAAACCTCTGGTCAACGTGGGGGACTATGTCCTGAAGGGGGATGTCATTGCCGATGGTCCCTCCACCGATTTGGGTGAATTAGCTCTGGGCCGAAACGTGCTGGTCGCCTTCATGCCCTGGAATGGCTATAACTTTGAGGATTCCATCCTTGTATCCGAACGGATCGTCAAGGATGATGTGTTCACTTCGGTTCACATCGAGGAATTTTCCGTTTTGGCTCGGGATACCAAACTGGGTCCGGAGGAAATAACCAGAGATATTCCCAATGTTGGTGAGGAATCCCTGCGGAATCTCGATGAGGCCGGAATCATCTATGTCGGTGCCGAGGTCAAGGGTGGTGACATTCTTGTCGGTAAAATTACCCCCAAGGGTGAGACCCCTATCACACCGGAGGAAAAGCTCTTGCGGGCCATTTTTGGTGAAAAGGCATCAGATGTTCGGGATACCTCCCTGAAACTGCCGCCAGGCGATTTTGGTACGGTTGTGGAAGTCAGGGTTTTCAATCGACATGGAATTGAGAAAGACGAGCGGACGATTCAGATTGAACGAGAGGCGATAAACAGGCTTACCAGGGATCATGAGGATGAGAAGGCCATTCTGAGGCGAACCATTTTTGAGAGGTTGCACAGTCTGATCATCGGCAAGGTTGTTGCCAAGGGTCCCAAACCCTTCAATAAGGGAGATATCATTACCGAGGAATTGCTTGGCCAGATGGAACAGTTCAAATGGTGGAAGTTGGCTCTTGATGATGAGGAAACCTCCAAGAACCGCGAAGGGCTTGAGAAACAATACCAGCTTCAGCTAAAGGCGTTGGAGCAAAGATACGAAGACAAGGTGGCCAAGGTCCGGCGAGGTGACGATCTTTCACCTGGTGTTCTCAAGGTCGTCAAGGTCTTTGTCGCCGTCAAGCGGAAACTCCAATCCGGTGACAAGATGGCCGGCCGGCACGGTAACAAGGGGGTTGTTTCCAAGGTTGTACCCATGGAGGACATGCCTTTCCTTGAGGATGGAACGCCAGTCGATATTGTCCTCAATCCATTGGGGGTTCCCTCCAGGATGAATGTGGGCCAGATTCTTGAAACCCATATGGGTTGGGCATCGAGGGGCCTGGGCAAGGTCATTGATGAATCGCTTAAATATCACGATAGCAATCAGGATGACCCCGCCAGTATCAAAAAAATCAAATCAGCCATGGAATATGCTTATGGTCCTGAAGTCTACAATTCCAAATTGGCCAACCTCAATGATCAGGAATTGATTGCGTCGGCCAGGGTTGTGTCCGATGGAGTTCCCATAGCAACACCGGTGTTTGATGGGGCCAAGGAACTTGATATAGATGATGCCCTGGAAAGAGCCGGCTTTGATAAATCGGGACAATCCGAACTCTATGACGGCATTACCGGTGAAAAGTTTGCCAGACCCGTAACCGTTGGCATCAAGTACATGCTCAAACTCCATCACCTTGTGGATGACAAAATCCATGCCCGGTCAACTGGACCATACAGTCTGGTAACCCAGCAGCCATTGGGTGGCAAGGCCCAGTTTGGAGGTCAACGATTTGGTGAAATGGAGGTCTGGGCTCTTGAGGCATATGGGGCTGCCCATGTGCTGCAGGAAATCCTGACGGTCAAGGCCGATGATGTCACCGGACGAACGAAGGTTTATGAAGCCATCGTCAAGGGTGAAAACGAGTTTGAATCAGGCATACCGGAAAGTTTCAATGTTTTGGTCAAGGAAGTCAGAGGCCTTGGGTTGAACATGGAACTTAGACAAATGAACCGCACAAGAAAGATGATCCAGAGGGAAAAACATGAAGCATGATTTCGCACAAAACATGTTCAAAGGTGGGAAACTTCCAGAATCCTTTGATGAAATAAAAATCTCACTTGCCTCTCCGGAAAGGATCATAGCCTGGTCGGAAGGGGAGATCAAAAAGCCGGAGACCATAAATTACCGTACGTTCAAGCCAGAACGGGACGGTCTTTTCTGTGCCAAGATTTTTGGTCCTGTAAGGGATTACGAATGCCTTTGCGGCAAATACAAGAGGATGAAATTTCGGGGTATTACCTGCGAGAAATGTGGTGTTGAAGTAACCCTCCAGAAAGTTCGTCGGGAACGCATGGGACACATTCAACTGGCAGCTCCTGTTGCCCACATCTGGTTTCTTAAACTTCTGCCAAGCCGTATTGGTATTCTGCTGGACATGAAGTTGAAGGATCTCGAAAGTGTACTTTACTTCGAGAAATTCGTGGTAACCGATCCCGGATTGACGGAATTCAACGAGAAACAACTCATCACTGAAGCCGAAATGCATGAAGCCAAGGATGCGTTTGGTGAAGAATCCTTCAATGCCTCCATCGGCGCTGAAGCCATCAGGGAATTGCTGAGCAACCTCGACCTGGAACTCGAACAGGAAATTCTGCGTGAAGAGTTGCTCACCACAGGCAGTGTCCAACGCAAGACCGACATCAAGAAGCGGCTCAAGATCGTTTCCCATTTTCTGGAGTCCGGCAACAAGCCCGAGTGGATGATCCTGACTGTCCTGCCCGTTATTCCACCCGAACTGAGACCATTGGTACCACTGGATGGTGGCCGCTTTGCCACATCGGATCTGAATGATCTTTATCGACGGGTCATCAACCGGAACAATCGTCTGAAAAGGCTGATTGAACTGCGGGCGCCGGAATTGATCATTCGCAATGAAAAGCGCATGCTGCAGGAATCCGTCGATGCGCTTTTCGACAATGGTCGACGGGGCCGGGTCATCACCAATACAAGCAACAAGCGTCCCCTGAAGTCACTAAGTGACATGCTCAAGGGAAAGCAGGGAAGGTTCCGGCAGAACCTGCTTGGCAAAAGGGTCGACTTTTCCGGACGTTCGGTCATTGTCACCGGTCCTGAATTGAAGCTGCACCAGTGTGGCCTGCCCAAGAAAATGGCCAAGGAACTCTTCAAGCCATTCATTTTCTCCAAGTTGCAGGAAAAGGAACTTTCCACCACCGTCAAGCAGTCCAAGAAACTGGTGGAAAGGGAAACGGATGAAATATGGGACATTCTGGACGAGGTCATCCGTGAGCATCCGGTCCTGCTCAACCGTGCACCTACCCTGCACAGGTTGGGAATTCAGGCCTTTGAACCCATTCTCATCGAGGGCAAGGCCATCCAACTTCACCCACTTGTCTGTTCAGCCTTCAACGCCGACTTTGATGGCGACCAGATGGCGGTTCACGTACCTCTTTCACTGGAGGCCCAGCTGGAAGCCCGGGTGCTCATGATGTCAACCAACAATGTATTGTCACCTGCCAATGGTGCTCCCATTATCGTACCTTCCCAGGATATGGTTTTGGGACTCTACTATACCAGTCTGGTACGAAAGGGCATGCCGGGCGAGGGCATGATTTTCGGTTCGGTCGAGGAGGTCGAGCAGGCTCTGGCAGCAGGAGTGGTGCACAAACATGCCGAGGTCAGGGCCCGTATCAGGGAGTTGGATGAAGATGGGGAGGAAGTTTCCAGAATCTATACCACCACACCGGGTCGAATTCTTCTGGGATCACATCTTCCGATGAATTCCCATGTACCCTTTGAAGTGCTGAACAAGGAATTGCGCAAGCAGGAGGTGCAGGAAGTCATTGATACGGTCTATCGTTACTGTGGCCAGAAGGAATCGGTCATCTTTTGTGACCACATCATGGAAATCGGCTTCAAGGAGGCTTGCAACGCCGGTATTTCATTCTGCCGCAGCGACATGCTGGTGCCCAACGACAAGAACAAGATTGTCGATGAAACCAGGGCCCTGGTGGCCACTTTCGAGGAGCACCACAAGCAGGGCATGATCAGTGAGGGTGAGAGATACCAGAAAACGGTTGATGCCTGGGCAAGTTGCACCGATCGAATTCAGGTCAAGATGGAAAAGGACATCCAGGCCCGCAAATTCATCAACAATGTCGAGCAGGAAAGAAACTCGATCTACATGATGACCCATTCAGGAGCCCGGGGATCCCGAGACCAGATGAAACAGCTGGCCGGCATGAGGGGCCTGATTTCGAAGGGAACGGGTGAAATCATCGAAACACCCATCATTTCAAACTTCAAGGAAGGTCTCAATGTTGCGGAATACTTCAATTCAGCCCACGGTTCGCGCAAGGGTCTTGCCGATACTGCCCTCAAAACCGCCAATGCAGGTTACTTGACGAGACGCCTTGTCGATGTTGCCCAGGATTGTCTGGTCAGGGAGGTGGATTGTCTTGAGAATCCTGACAACCCTGCTGCAGAGGATGGTGTTTTTGGCATCAAGGTCGAGGCGACCATTCGTGATGGTGAAATCATCGTCAATCTGGCCGAGCGCATTGTCGGTAGGGTTTTGGCTGAAGATCTGACCATCGCCGATGAAATATTCGCCAGCAAGGGTGAACTCCTGAGCGAAATCAGGGCCAGGGAAATAGAAAACGCCGGTTTCCAAAGTGTCCTGATCAGGTCACCCCTGACCTGTCTTACCCAGGATGGTGTCTGTGCAAAATGTTATGGGCGGGATTTGGCTCGTGGATCGATGGTCAACGTCGGTGAAGCCGTTGGTATCATGGCTGCACAATCAATCGGTGAGCCAGGTACCCAGCTAACCATGAGAACCTTCCATATCGGTGGAATAGCCCAGCAATCGGATGAACGTTCCTTCATTGAAGCGAGTACCGATGGTAAGATCAAGTTCGAAAATCCCAAGACCTTGACCGACAAGTCGGGACGCACGATTGCCAATGGCCGGGCGATGAGAATTTCAGTCGAAAATCCCAATGAAATCGCCAAGCGGCCCTATCGTGTTCCCTATGGCTCCAACATCCTGGTAAAGAAAGGTCAAAAGGTCAAAAGGGGTACACGACTCTTTGAGTGGGATGCCTTTGCCACCTCACTTTACTCGGAAGTCGAAGGTATTGTCCGTCATATTGACCTCATTCACGGCATGACCACTTCTCGAAGAACCATTGAGGAATTTGGCATCACCGAGGAAGTTGTAACCGACACCGGAGGTGGCAAGAAGCCGGATCGGCTGAAGCCAAATCCCCAACGTGCTCCACAGGCAACCGAACAGGGTCGTGTCTGGTTTGAATCGGCCGAATTGGAACAGGGATCTGACAACAAACTGATCGTGAGTTCCATGGATATGTGGATGGTCATTTCCGATGAACAGGGACAGGAGGTTTCAGCCCATTATGTTCCGCAGGATTCAGTCCTGCAGGTAACCAATGGTCAAGCCATCAATGCTGGTGATGACTTGTTCATACCCCCGCCGATGAAACAGTCGCAAAGGAGAATTTCGCAGAGTTTCACCTCACATTGGCGTGATCTGGATACCCTCAAGCCAGGCATTCTCATTGTTGATGAGGTGACCGGTGGCCCCCTTTATCTGGAAAACGGCAATCCTGCCTTTTACGAAATGTCCATGGAGTCGATCATCAGGGTCAATGACGGTCAAAAGGTCGCCATTGGTGATGAATTGGTTCGTTTTCCGAAGAGAACCGCGCAAACCAAGGATATCACCGGTGGTCTGCCACGGGTTGCCGACCTGTTTGAAGCCAGGAACCCCAAGGATCTCGCCGTCATGGCTGAGGTCAGCGGTACCATCAGGTTTGAAAGGGAGTACAAGAATTCCCGTGTCATCTGCATTGATCCCGATGATGACAACATTGCCATCGCACCCAAGTACAAGGTGCCCAAGGGTCTCCATCTGGAGGTACAGGAAGGTGACAAGATCATGCGCGGCGACCTGATCGTCGATGGTACTCCCTCACCCCAGGATGTTCTTCAGTCAAGGGGACTTGGTGATTTGGCACGCTACATGATTGAGGGTGTTCAGGAAGTTTACCAATTGCAGGGCGTGAAAATCAATGACAAGCACATTGAGGTCATTTTGCGCCAGATGTTGAAGAAGGTTCGTGTTACCGACCCGGGTGACACGGTTCTGATGTCCGACGAAATCATTGACAGGTCTGAATTTAGAAAAGTCAATGAGGCTGCCCAGGCCAGGGATGAAAAGATCGCCCATTCGATTCCTGTCATTCTTGGCATTACCAAGGCAGCTCTCGGGACCAACTCCTTCATTTCGGCCGCTTCCTTCCAGGAAACGACCAAGGTTCTGACCGATGCCGCCGTTCGGGGTCGGGTTGACAAGCTGTCGGGTCTCAAGGAAAACGTGATTGTTGGCCGGCTTATTCCGGCCGGAACCGGCAATGCCGCCTCGGAAATCAGGCAAATTGCCTTCAAGGAAGACGAGAGGATTCTGCAGTTGGAGAAGGAATCAGATATCTTCAGCGATTTCCCTGCCCTGATCGAAGAGGATTCCGAATCGCTGGAAAATTGATTCCTCAATGATTAATCAAGTGAATTCCTGAAGTGATTGAAACTCCACTTCGGGATCTGTCAGGAAATTTAGAACAAGGATGAACCTGCTTAGCCTCAATCAACTTCTGGATCATGCGGTCAATAGATAGCTGATCTGATGAACCCAAAAGTGACTTTTTCAGGCTTTGAGGAATTTTTTTGCCTTGGGGAGTTGACATTGTTACAGCCAGTCATTACTTGGCACAAACTTTCAAAAGACCATTGCCTTTGGAAGTGAAATAGCCATTGAGATTTGGGGTGCATGAACGCCGGACAGGTGTTCCTCTGAAAAACAGACCGCTGAGGAAAACGAAGCGGTTTCTTTGTGCTTTATATTTTGAGGCCATGGTCAGACAACGGAAGAAAAAATTTTGGGAACGATATGCCAACGATACAACAATTGATTCGCAAGCCAAGGAAGCCTAAGGTGCGGCGACAAAAGTCCATGCATCTGTTGGGCTGCCCCCAGCGTCGCGGGGTATGTACCAGAGTTTACACGACTACACCAAAAAAGCCGAACTCGGCTTTGCGGAAGGTTGCCAAGGTCAGGCTGACAAGTGGTTTTGAAGTCATCTCCTATATTCCTGGGGAAACCCATACCCTGCAGGAACATTCGGTTGTTCTGATAAGGGGAGGAAGGGTCAAGGACCTGCCAGGGGTCAGATACCATATCCTGCGGGGAACACTTGATACAACTGGTGTTTCGGACCGACGGCAAAGACGTTCCAAATACGGTGCCAAGAGACCCAAGTAAGGAGCTTTAAATATGTCCCGCCGCCGTCGAGCCGATGTAAGAGAAGTACTGCCTGACGCCAAATTTGGTGATCGGAACCTTACCAAGTTCATGAACAATCTGATGAAGGATGGCAAAAAAGCCGTGGCCGAAGGCATTGTCTACAATGCCCTTGACCGAATCCAAGACCAGACCCAGCGGGATCCGCTGGAAGTGTTTCATGAGGCCATCGGCAATGTCCGCCCCTCAATCGAGGTTCGCTCCAGGCGGGTCGGAGGCTCCACCTACCAGATTCCCGTCGAGGTTCGACCGGAAAGAAGAAATGCCCTCGCCATTCGCTGGTTGATAGATGCAGCTCGCAAAAGACCCGAACACACGATGGAGGAAAGATTGGCAGGTGAATTGATCGATGCCATCAATTTCCGTGGTCGGGCCGTGAAAAAACGGGAAGATACGCACAAGATGGCTGAAGCCAACAGGGCCTTCAGTCATTATAGATGGTAAGGAATTAACAGGGTGGTTCACTCATGACACGTCAATTTCAACTATCCCGCTACCGCAATTTTGGCATCATGGCACATATTGACGCCGGGAAAACAACCACAACTGAGCGGGTACTTTACTATACCGGAAAGTCTCACAAGATCGGTGAAGTGCATGATGGTGCTGCCACCATGGACTGGATGGAACAGGAGCAGGAAAGGGGAATTACCATAACCTCGGCTGCCACCACCACCTTTTGGGAACGCACCGAGGATGGCGAGACACCTCTTTCAGACAAGTATCGTTTCAATATCATAGATACTCCTGGCCATGTGGATTTTACCATTGAGGTCGAGAGGTCGCTGGCCGTTCTTGATGGAGCCATTTGTGTTCTCGATGCCAATGCCGGAATCGAGCCGCAAACGGAAACCGTCTGGCGTCAGGCCGACCGTTACAAAGTTCCACGGTTTGTTTTTGTCAACAAGATGGACAAGATCGGGGCCGATTTCTTCAATTGTGTAAGGATGATCGAGGCAAGAACAGGCGCCACGCCTCTTCCCATTCAGATTCCCATCGGGGCCGAGGACAAGTTCAGTGGCGTTGTTGATCTGGTAACCATGAAGGAATGGACCTGGACCGGTGAGGCACTTGGCGCAACCTGGACCCTTCAGGACATTCGGCCCGAACTTCAGGAACTGGCCGATGAATGGCGAAGCACTCTCATTGAAACAGCTGTTGAAATGGATGACGATGTCATGGAAGCCTATCTGGAAGGGGATGAACCTGACGAGGAAACCTTGCGCAAACTGATCCGCAAGGGAACCCTGGAAATGGCTTTTGTACCTGTACTTGCCGGATCGGCCTTCAAGAACAAGGGGGTCCAGCCAATGCTGAATTCAGTCATTGATTACCTGCCCGGACCGCTTGATGTTCCCTCCTATGTCGGTTTTGCACCAGGTGACAAGGACGAGGTCCGAAACATTGAAAGGAATGCCAATGATGCCGATCCATTTTCCGGCCTGGCATTCAAGGTGATGAATGACCCATTTGTCGGTTCACTGACCTTTACACGCATCTATTCCGGGACCATCCAGAAGGGTGACCAGATGTTGAATTCGACCAAGGGCAAGAAGGAACGGGTTGGACGCATGATGATGATGCATTCCAACAACCGTGAAGAAATCACGGAAGCCTATGCTGGTGACATCATTGCCTTGGCTGGCCTGAAGGAAACGACCACCGGTGATACACTATGCAGTTCAAATCAGCCGGTTGTTCTTGAAACCATGACTTTCCCTGATCCGGTTATCGAGATCGCGGTCGAACCCAGAACAAAGTCTGATCAGGAAAAGATGGCCCAGGCCCTGCAAAGGCTGGCCGCCGAGGATCCTTCCTTCCGGGTTGAAACGGATTTTGAATCCGGCCAAACCATCATGAAGGGCATGGGGGAGCTTCACCTTGATATTTTGATTGATCGGATGAAGAGGGAATTCAAGGTCGAGGCCAATATCGGTGCCCCACAGGTTGCCTATCGAGAAACCGTTTCGCACTTGGCCGAAATCGACTATACCCACAAGAAACAGACAGGTGGTGCCGGTCAGTTCGCCCGAGTCAAGATGATCATTGAGCCGGAAGAAATCGGCAAAGGGTTCAGTTTTGAATCCAAGATCGTTGGTGGATCCATTCCGAAGGAATACATTCCCGGTGTTGAAAAGGGCATTCAGTCAGTGATGGATTCCGGTCCCTTGGCTGGTTTTCCGGTCATCGACTTCAAGGTGACGCTTATCGATGGGGCCTTCCATGATGTTGACTCATCGGTCATGGCCTTCGAACTCTGTGCCCGAGCTGCCATGCGGGAAGGTTTGAAAAAGGCCGGTGTCAAACTCCTGGAGCCTGTCATGAAGGTTGAGGTCGTGACACCCGAGGAATATACCGGCACAGTCAATGGTGATTTGACCAAGCGACGTGGACAGGTCCAGGGACAGGAACCAAGAGGCAATTCCACGGCAATTGCCGGAACGGTGCCACTGGCCAATATGTTCGGATACATCAACAATCTTCGTTCCATGACTTCGGGGCGGGCAAATTTCACCATGCAATTCTCACACTACGAAGCTGTTCCACAGAATATCTCGGAAGAGATTCAATCTAAATATGCCTAGGGCAAACTTAACAAGTTCGATTAACCAGAAAGGATTTTCAAATGGCTAAGGAAACATTTGTCAGGAACAAACCGCATGTCAACGTCGGTACTATCGGCCATGTTGACCATGGCAAAACAACTCTAACAGCTGCGATTACCAAGTATTTCGGCGAGTTTACACCTTATGACAAGATTGATGGTGCTCCCGAGGAAAAGGATCGTGGCATCACCATTTCAACGGCCCATGTTGAATATGAAACCGAAAACCGTCACTATGCCCACGTCGACTGTCCTGGTCACGCCGACTATGTCAAGAACATGATTACCGGTGCTGCCCAGATGGATGGTGCCATTCTGGTGGTGAGTGCTGCCGATGGTCCCATGCCCCAAACACGTGAACATATCCTGCTTGCCCGTCAGGTGGGCGTGCCTTCACTTGTGGTCTACATGAACAAGGTCGATCAGGTCGATGACGAGGAACTTCTTGAACTGGTTGAATTGGAAATTCGTGAACTTCTCAACGAGTATGAATTCCCCGGTGATGATATTGCCGTGATTCAGGGTTCCGCCCTTGCTGCAATGGATGGAACCAACGAGGAAATTGGAGAAAAAAGCATCAGGACACTCATGGAAGCCGTTGATGCCAACATTCCCACGCCGGAACGTCCGATTGACCAGCCCTTCCTCATGCCAATCGAGGACGTGTTCTCGATTTCCGGACGAGGTACCGTTGTTACCGGAAGAGTCGAAAGAGGAGTGGTCAAGGTAGGGGACGAGATCGAGGTCGTCGGCATCAGGGAAACTTCCAAAACCACCTGTACCGGTGTTGAAATGTTCCGCAAACTGCTTGACCGGGGTGAAGCCGGTGACAATATCGGGGCACTTTTGAGGGGTGTTGGTCGAGATGGTGTTGAAAGGGGTCAGGTGCTTTGCAAACCCGGTTCGGTAACACCCCATACGGAATTTGAAGCTGAAGCCTACATTCTCGACAAATCTGAAGGTGGACGGCATACTCCATTCTTTACCAATTATCGACCCCAGTTCTATTTCCGTACCACAGACGTAACCGGTTCGGTCGAACTGCCTGGTGACATTGACATGGTCATGCCTGGTGACAATGTCAGGTTCAAGGTCAAACTCATCAACCCCATTGCCATGGAAGAGCAGCTGCGTTTTGCCATTCGTGAAGGTGGGCGTACCGTTGGCGCTGGTGTTGTAACCAAGATAATCGAGTAATTGTGCAGGGCATGGACAGGGGTTCGTGCCCTCTTTGCTTTCGGAGCTAGAGTATGAGTCAACATCAAAACATCCGCATTCAGTTGAAGGCCTTTGATTACAGGGTTCTGGATGCCTGTGCATCGGAATTGATTGATACCGTCAGGAGAACCGGTGCACGTTGGCGGGGACCCATACCGTTGCCGAACAAAATTGAGAAGTTCACTGTCTTGCGGGGACCTCACATTGACAAGAAGTCTCGTGAACAAATGGAAATCAGAACACACAAGCGTGTCATTGACATCATTGATCCAACTCCGCAAACGGTAGATGCACTAATGAAACTTGAGCTCGCGGCAGGAGTTGCCGTGGAATTGAAACTTTAGAAGGGAGATTCCGGAATGCGTTCTGGAGTGATTGCCAAAAAATTGGGAATGACGCGTTTGTTTCAGGATGATGGTAAGCAGATACCTGTTACCGTCCTTCATCTTGACAATCTGCAGGTTCTTGCCCAACGAACGGTCAGCCGTGATGGTTACACCGCTGTCCAGCTCGGATCTGGTTCGGCCAAGGCCAAGCGGGTATCCAAGGCCATGCGTGGTCATTTTGCCATGGCTCGGGTGGCACCAAAGCGAAAATTGACTGAGTTCCGGGTTTCACCGGAAAATTTAATTGATGTCGGAGCTGAAATTACCGCTGACCACTTTTTGCCCGGTCAGAAGGTTGATGTTTCGGGAACTTCAATCGGCAAGGGTTTTGCCGGTGCCATGAAAAGGCACAACTTTGCTGGTTTGAGGGCAACCCATGGTGTATCGGTAAGTCATCGTTCCCATGGATCAACCGGTCAGTGTCAGGACCCCGGTAAGGTCTTCAAGGGCAAGAAAATGGCCGGTCATCTCGGCAATGCCAGGGTTACCACCCAGAACCTTGAAGTCGTCCAGACGGATGCCGAAAACGGCTTGATCCTTGTCAAGGGTTCCGTGCCCGGCTCCAAGGGTGGTTGGGTAACCATCAGGGATGCCTGCAAGAAAAAGGTTCCCGATGATTTGCCAATGCCCGGAGCGATCAGAAAAGCCGAACCGGTTGTTGAAAATGCCGGTGACAATCAGGTTGAGGAATCCGGGGAGGCTGAATCATGAAGACCCAGGTGATCAGAATTGATGGCACAGAGTCGGAATCAGTGGACCTGGCCGAAAACATATTCGGTGTGGAATGCCGACCCGATATCTTGAATCGTGTGGTGCGCTGGCAGAGAGCCCGCAAGCAGCAGGGAACCCACAAGGCAAAGACCCGTTCCGAAACAAGTTATTCCAAGCGCAAGATCTTCAGGCAAAAAGGCACGGGCAATGCACGTCATGGTGACCGGAATGCACCGATCTTCTCCAAAGGTGGTGTTTACAAGGGACCAACACCCCGGGATCACAGCCATGGCTTGCCCAAAAAGGTTCGTCAACTGGGTTTGAAAATGGCTCTCTCCTCGAAGTTGCAAAACAGCGAATTGGTGATCCTGTCCAATGCCCGAATGGACAATCCGAAGACTTCCGAGTTGAATGAAAAAATAAGAAGCCTGGGATGGAAAAAGACCCTGGTGATCGACGGATCGCAGGTTGATGAGAATTTTGCCAGGGCTGCCCGGAACATTCCCGATCTGGATGTTTTGCCCCAACAGGGAGCAAATGTCTATGACATTCTGAAATGTTCCACCCTGGTTATCACTCTGGACGGATTGAACGCCTTGCAGGAGAGAATGTCATGAAACCTGCAGCCGAACATTACGACATGATCATTCGACCCAGGATTACCGAAAAATCAACCCTGGCGTCTCAGATCAATACAGTGGTTTTTGAAGTTTCAATGGATGCGACCAAGCCCAAGATAAAGGAAGCCGTCGAGGCCATTTTCAAGGTCAAGGTCAAGGCTGTTAACACCACTGTCCAGAAAGGTAAATCAACCCGCTTCAGGGGTCGCCCCGGCAAGCGAAAGAATATCAAGAAGGCCTTCGTCCGCTTGGAGGAAGGTTATTCGATAGATACTGGTGGATCACGATAATGGCATTGAAGTCCTACAAGCCGATTACTCCGGGACGACGCGGTCTCGTTCTGGTTGATCGCTCCCATCTATGGAAAGGCAAACCGGTCAAATCCCTGATTGAGGGGCTGAACTCCAAGGGCGGTCGCAACAATTTGGGACGTATCACCGTTCGCCATCGGGGTGGGGGTGCCAAGCGTCTTTACCGCAAGATTGATTTCAAGCGCAAGAAACTTGATGTCATGGGCACCGTTGAAAGGTTCGAGTATGATCCCAACCGTTCGGCCTTCATAGCCCTGATCAAATACGAGGACGGTGAAATGTCCTACATTGTCGCTCCCCAGCGACTTGCCGCCGGTGACAGGATTGTTTCCTCCGACCGGGCTGATATCAAGCCCGGCAACGCCATGCCTTTTGCCGGCATGCCTATAGGAACAATAGTACACAATATCGAGATGAAACCCGGCAAGGGTGGCCAGATTGCACGTGCTGCCGGCACCTATGCCCAATTTGTCGGCCGTGATGGTGGATATGCCCAGTTGCGTCTGTCCTCTGGCGAGTTGCGGGTTGTTCACCAAAATTGCCGGGCTACGGTAGGAGCCGTCTCCAATCCGGACAATTCCAACATCAATCTTGGCAAGGCTGGCCGGGTTCGCAACATGGGCATCAGACCCACCGTGAGGGGTGTCGTCATGAATCCCGTGGACCATCCCCATGGTGGTGGTGAAGGCAAATCCAGCGGCGGTCGGCATCCTGTTACGCCCTGGGGCAAACCGACCAGGGGCATGAAAACGCGCAAGAACAAGGCAACCGACAAATACATTTTGCGGCGGCGGTCAGTGCGAAAGAAAGGACGTTAACATGGCACGATCTACATGGAAGGGTCCCTTTGTGGATTCCTATGTTTTGAGGAAAGCCGAGAAGGCCAAGGAATCGGGTCGCAGGGATGTCATCAAGATATGGTCCCGCCGATCCACCATCCTGCCTCAATTCGTTGGCCTTACCTTTGGTGTTCATAATGGCAGAAAGCACATACCCGTTCTGGTTTCCGAGGAAATGA
This sequence comes from Paracoccaceae bacterium, assembly GCA_026710155.1. GTDB lineage: Bacteria > Pseudomonadota > Alphaproteobacteria > Rhodobacterales > Rhodobacteraceae > MPNP01. Next base: position 40,092 of record JAPORQ010000026.1, on the reverse strand, counting down.
TCGGTCAGAAGTTTGGAGAATATTCGCCAACCAGGACCTATTACGGACATGCTGCCGACAAAAAGGCTAAGAGGAAATAGGGCTCGATCATGGCAAATATACAGAAAACACTGCCCCTGAGTCAAGTGGTGGCCACGGGCAGGATGCTTCGGGTATCTCCCCAGAAACTCAATCTGGTGGCTGCACTGATTCGCGGCAAGGACATAGCCGATGCAATCAATATCCTGACCTTTTCCGAGAAACGTATTGCCAGGGATGTCTTGAAGGTACTGCGGACAGCCATGCACAATGCCGAGAACAATTTCGGCATGGATGGTTCAAGCCTGCAGGTTGCCGAGGCCTATGTGGGCAAGAATCTCAGCATGAAAAGGTTTCGTGCCAGAGCCCGGGGAAGGGCCAACAGGATTGTCAAACCTTTTTCACAAATCACAATCATCGTACAGGAAACAGCGGATTAGAGCTTATGGGTCAAAAAGTTAATCCCATTGCCATGAGGCTCCAGGTCAATCGGACCTGGGACAGCAGATGGTATGCCAACAAGCGGGACTACGGGGATCTTCTTCAGGAAGATCTGAAAATCAGGGCCTTCATCAAGAAGGAGTGCGCCCAGGCCGGTATCAGCAGGGTAATCATTGAACGTCCCTACAAGAAATGCCGCATCACGGTCCATTCGGCCAGGCCGGGAGTGATTGTTGGACGAAAGGGGGCCGATGTTGAGACCCTGAAGACATCCTTGCGCAAACTGACCGATTCAGAGCTGTTTTTCAATATCGTTGAAGTAAAAAGACCTGAAATAGATGCACAGTTGGCTGCCGATTCGGTTGCCCAGCAAATTGAAAACCGGGTTTCCTTCCGACGGGCCATGAAGCGCTCGGTACAAAGTGCCATGCGCATGGGTGCACTTGGTGTCAGAATTAATGTGGCTGGGCGTCTGGGCGGTGCCGAGATTGCCAGAACCGAGTGGTACCGGGAGGGACGCGTGCCCTTGCATACCCTGAGGGCAGATGTTGACTATGCCCGTTCGACGGCCTCAACCCCTTATGGCATCATCGGAATCAAGATCTGGATCTTCAAGGGTGAAATACTGGAACATGATCCCTCGGCGAGAGACCGTCGGGACCAAGTTCTGAGGGAAGGTGGTCTAGCCTCCCGTGGTGGTAAATCATAGTCCAGGGATCAAGTCATGTTACAACCAAAGAAACCACGTTACCGCAAACAGCACAAGGGACGCATTCATGGTAACTCCAAGGGTGAAATACTGGAACATGATCCCTCGGCGAGAGACCGTCGGGACCAAGTTCTGAGGGAAGGTGGTCTAGCCTCCCGTGGTGGTAAATCATAGTCCAGGGATCAAGTCATGTTACAACCAAAGAAACCACGTTACCGCAAACAGCACAAGGGACGCATTCATGGTAACTCCAAGGGTGGAACTGCCTTGAATTTCGGTTCCTATGGCCTCAAGGCCATTGAGCCCGAACGGGTTACCGCACGCCAGATCGAGGCGGCCCGAAGGGCGATGACCAGGAAAATGAAAAGGCAGGGAAGAGTCTGGATCAGGATTTTTCCCGATGTCCCCATTTCCAAGAAACCGACTGAGGTTCGCATGGGCAAAGGCAAGGGATCCGTTGAATACTGGGCTGCCCGTGTCAAACCAGGTCGGGTCATGTTTGAAATTGATGGTGTTGCCGATGGAACCGCCCGCGAGGCGCTTCGTTTGGCAGCCATGAAACTGCCTGTCAAAACCAGAATCGTACAGCGGGATGATTGGTAGATTGCCGTTGGATATGAGAACCCTGTCATAGGATTATAGTCATGGATGCATCAGAGTTGCGAGAAAAAACAGCTGACGAATTGAACGACAAGCTGCTTGAGTTGAAAAGGGAAGCATTCAACATTCGTTTTCGACTGGCGGAAGGAGACTTTCCCAACACGACAAGGATTCGAACGATAAAAAGAGATGTGGCGCGGATCAAGACCGTGATGCGTGAAAAGGAGAAAGCTTAGTCATGCCCAAAAGAGTTCTGGCCGGCAAGGTCATCAGCAATTCGTGTGACCAGACGGTTACCGTACTGGTGGAAAGAAGGTTCATGCATCCGGTCATGAAGAAAACCGTCAGGAAATCCAAGAAATATCGGGCACATGATGCCAATAATTCAGTAAATATGGGTGACAAGGTTCAAATCAGGGAATGTTCACCTATTTCTAAAACCAAATCCTGGGAAGTGATCGAAACAAGCTGAACCGGGATAAATATTTTATCGAAACCCTGGGGCTGCAGGCGAGTCCCCACAGGTCGGGAGTATCAACATGATTCAGATGCAGACAAATCTGGATGTTGCGGACAATTCGGGCGCCCGAAAAGTCCAGTGCATCAAGGTTCTCGGCGGCTCCAAACGAAGGTTTGCATCCGTTGGCGATGTTATTGTGGTTTCAATCAAGGAAGCCATACCCAGGGCTCGGGTCAAGAAGGGTGAAGTCAGACGGGCGGTCATTGTCAGAACAGCCAAGGAGGTTCGCCGCGATGATGGGACCGTTATCAGGTTCGACAAGAATGCCGCAGTACTGATCAACAACAATAATGAGCCCATCGGCACCAGGATTTTCGGGCCGGTTGTGAGAGAACTGAGAGCGCTTCGCTTCATGAAGATTGTCTCACTGGCTCCGGAGGTATTATAATGGCTGCCAAGTTGAAAAAGGACGATCCGGTGATTGTGATTGCCGGCAAGGATAGAGGTGCACGCGGGGTCATCAAGAGCGTCAATCCCAAAATGGGCAAGGCAGTGGTTGAAGGCATCAACCTCTCGATCACCCACCGCAAGCAGACACAAAACCAGGAAGGGGGCAAGATTCCCAAATTCATGCCGATCGAACTTTCCAATCTGGCGATTGTTGATCCATCCGACGACAAACCGACACGGGTTGGTTTTCGAATGGAAGATGGCAAGAAGGTAAGGTTTTCCAAGCGAACCGGAGTATTGATCAATGGCTAGTTCGACACCCCGTCTAAAGAATGTCTATCAGGAACAGATCAAACCTGCCTTGATGGAGGAATTTGGTTACAAGAATGACCTGATGGTTCCCAAACTCGACAAGATTGTCCTCAACATGGGTGTTGGAGAAGCAGCCAAGGATTCCAAAAAGGCCAAATCGGCAGAAGCCGAACTTACTGCCATTGCGGGACAGAAAGCTGTTCCAACAAGGGCCCGCAAGTCCCTTTCGGGTTTTCGGCTTCGGGAGGGCATGGTCATTGGTGCCAAGGTAACACTCAGGGGCAACCGCATGTACGAGTTTCTGGATCGGCTGGTTGTCATTGCCCTTCCCCGGGTAAGGGACTTTCGTGGCGTATCGGACAGATCCTTTGACGGCAACGGCAATTTTTCCCTGGGCTTGAGGGAACACATCGTGTTTCCCGAAATCGATTATGACAAGGTGGATGACATCAGGGGATTGGATGTTACCATCTGTACGACAGCCAAATCCGACACGGAAGCGAAAAGTCTTCTGGCAAGACTGAACCTTCCTTTCAAGAATTAATTATGGAGATTACCACAATGGCAAAAAAGGCAATGGTGGAAAGAGAATTGAAGCGGCAGAGGCTGGTCAAGAAATACGAGAACAGAAGAGCTGAACTGAAAGCCATCATCAATAACAGGGAACTTCCGTTGGAAGAGCGTTTCACGGCCAATCTCAAATTGGCCAAGTTGCCGCGCAACTCATCGGCTACGAGGTTGCACAACCGGTGTCAATTGACCGGACGACCCAAGGGATATTACCGCAAGCTGAGAATTTCCCGTATTGCCCTGCGCGAGTATGGGGGATTTGGCCAGATCCCCGGCATGGTAAAGTCAAGTTGGTAGGAGATTACAGTTATGTCATTTAGTGACCCAGTCGGAGATATGCTCACCCGAATCAGGAACGGGCAAATGCGCAAGAAGGGATCAATCAGGTCCCCCTCTTCCAAATTGCGGATTTGGGTGCTTGATGTTCTGAAGGAAGATGGATACATCCGCGGCTATAAGCAGATTGACAATGAAAAGGGGTTCAAGGAGATCGAAATCAAATTGAAATACTTTGCCGGAGTTCCTGCCATCAGGGAACTCAAGCGCATTTCCAAGCCGGGACGACGGGTCTATTCGAGTGTGAAAAACCTGCCCTATGTCAGGCAGGGATTGGGTGTTGCAATCGTATCTACCGCCCAGGGGGTCATGTCGGATGCCAAGGCCCGCGAACAAAATGTCGGTGGTGAAATTCTTTGTACGGTATTCTAGGAGAACTAAAATGTCCCGGATTGGAAAATTACCTATAAGCATACCTGCCGGTGCCGAGGCCAGGCTGGATGATCAGGAGATCATTGTCAAGGGACCCAGAGGTACCCTGAGTTTCACCATACCAAATGAAATCTCGGTTGAAATCGACAACCAGCAGATCAAGGTCAGTCCCAGGCAGTACAACATCAGCAGTCGCCAGAAATGGGGCATGTCGAGAACCATGATTGCCAATTGCGTCAAGGGGGTAACCCAAGGCTTCACCAAGGAGTTGCAAATCAGCGGTGTTGGCTATCGGGCCCAGATGAAGGGCAATTCATTGAATCTGACCCTGGGCCTTAGTCATGAAGTCAATATTGATGTTCCCAAGGAAATCACCATCACGACACCGTCCAACACCAGAATCGTGATCGAGGGCAATGATCCCCAGGCCGTTGGCAAGATTGCGGCAGATATTCGCAAGTGGCGACCACCTGAACCATACAAGGGCAAGGGTATCAGGTATCTCAACGAATATGTATACCGCAAGGTGGGCAAGAAGAAATAGGTTTGAAAATGGCTACCAGCAAAAAAGAATTGTTCACGCGGAGGAAATCAAGGGCACGGCACCAATTGAAAACCGTCAGTACCGGTCGTCCCCGACTTTCCGTATTTCGTTCGAACAGGAATATCAGTGTTCAGGTCATTGATGATTCGAAGGGAGTCACCCTTGCATCGGCATCAACCCTGGAAAAGGACCTTGGCATTGACAAGGGCTACAACATGGCAGCAGCTGAAAAAATCGGTGCAGCCATTGCGCAAAGAGCCCTCAAGGCAGGCATTGACAAATGCTATTTTGATCGGGGTGGGTACATGTATCATGGCCGGGTAAAGGCGCTGGCCGATTCCGCCCGAACAAGCGGATTGCAGATTTAGGAGACTATGGATGGCACGAGAGGAAAAAAGGCGTTCCAGGGATGACAGTCCCGATTTTGGGGAACGGTTGGTGGCAATCAATCGCGTTTCAAAGACCGTCAAGGGTGGCAAGCGCTTTGGTTTTTCAGCACTGGTTGTTGTCGGCGACCAGAATGGACGTGTGGGTTTTGGCAAGGGCAAGGCCAAGGAAGTACCGGAAGCAATCAGGAAAGCCACGGAAAATGCCAAGAAAAGCCTTCATCGGGTACCCTTGAAACAGGGCCGGACCCTTTTTCACGACATGGAGGGATCCCATGGTGCCGGCAAGGTTGTTCTCAGGACCGCTCCCCCAGGTACGGGTATCATTGCCGGTGGTCCAATGCGTGCCGTATTTGAAATGCTGGGTGTTCAGGATGTGGTTGCCAAATCAATTGGATCCCAAAATCCCTACAACATGATACGGGCAACAATTGATGCGCTGTTGAAGATTTCCAGTCCAAGGCAGGTGGCCCGTCGAAGGGATTTGAAAGTATCCCAGATCAATCGCAAGCCCGAACTTCAATCTTCTGGTGGTTAGGAGTCAATCATGAGCAAGGTAATCGTTGTCAAGCAGATCGGTTCCCCGATCAGGCGTCAGGCCAAGCAAAAAGCCATTCTCAAGGGGTTGGGATTGAACAAGATGCATCGGGTCAGGGAACTTGAGGATACTCCGTCAATCAGGGGAATGGTTCACAAGATTCCCCACATGGTGGAAATCATTGAAGAAAAGACAAAACAATCATCATGATAATTGGAAAAAAGACTGGATAACACAGGTCCTGCAAGGAGAAGATGATGAAATTACATGAGTTGCGAGACGACACATTCACCCCCAAGAATCGCAAGAGGGTGGGGCGTGGTCCCGGTTCCGGCAAGGGCAAGACCTGTGGTCGTGGGCACAAGGGTCAGAAATCGAGGTCTGGGGTAGCACTTGGGTCATTTGAAGGTGGGCAGATGCCCATTTACCAAAGATTACCCAAAAGGGGGTTCAACAATCCTTCACGAAAAAGTTATTTTGTGGTGAATTTGGGAAATATCCAGGCCTTTGTTGATAATGGCAAACTGAATCCTGATGAGGTGATCAACAGTGATGCCCTGATCAAAAGTGGTCTGGTCAGGCGTCCAATGGACGGCATAAGGGTATTGGCCAAGGGTGAGATTACCTCAAAGGTAAACATTGAGGTTGCCGGTGCATCCAAGTCCGCCATCGAGGCAATAGAAAAAATCGGTGGGTCCCTGAAAACTACTTGATCCCCTGTTGACTTGGAATCTAAATTATAAGTATTAGTATTACTATGGTTCTGGTTTATTTCCCATTGAGGAAAGATTTATCCCGTATCCATGAAACAAAAGGATGGTTAAATGGTTTCAGCTGCTGAACAGATGGCCTCGAATCTCAGTTGGAGTTCTTTCAGCAAGGCTACTGAACTAAAGCAAAGAATACTGTTTGCCCTTGGACTCCTGATCGTCTATCGAATTGGTACCTACATACCCGTGCCAGGTATTGATACGGTTGCTCTTCGTGAATTTGTCGATGCCGCCTCCACTGGTCTGGGTGGCATGCTGAACATGTTTACCGGCGGTGCAATCGGCAGAATGGGTATCTTTGCCCTTGGCATCATGCCCTACATATCAGCCTCCATCATCATGCAACTCATGGTTGCCATGGTGCCCCGCCTTGAGCAATTGAAAAAGGAAGGTGAGCAGGGGCGCAAGAAAATCAACCAGTATACCCGTTATGGGACGGTGTTTCTTGCCACATTCCAAGCCTATGGTTTGGCCATCAGTCTTGAAACCGGCGAGTTGGCCCTCGATCCGGGCTGGTATTTCAGGATTGCCTGTGTCATCACCTTGGTTGGAGGAACAATGTTCCTGATGTGGTTGGGCGAGCAGATTACCTCCAGAGGAATCGGAAATGGCATTTCATTGATCATTTTCACCGGCATCATTGCCGAAATCCCCTCGGCCCTTGCCCAATTCTTCAGTCAGGGGCGATCCGGTTCCCTTTCACCCCTGGTCATCATCGGTGTCATACTCATGGTCATAGCGACCATTACCTTCGTGGTTTTCATCGAACGTGCCTTGCGGCGCATACAGATTCACTACCCGAGACGACAGCAGGGCAACAGGGTGTTCCAGGGTGGCTCTTCCTATCTGCCGATAAAGATCAATCCTTCGGGAGTCATACCACCGATTTTTGCTTCTTCGCTGTTGTTGCTGCCAACAACCGTTTCCACATTTTCGGGCAATTCCACAAATACCTTCATGTCGGTTCTGCTGGCCTATTTTGGCCCTGGCCAACCGCTCTATTTGACCTTCTTTGTCGCCATGATTGTATTCTTTGCCTATTTCTATACCCTAAATGTTTCATTCAAGGTCGAGGATGTGGCCGAGAACCTCAAGAATCAGAATGGTTTCATCAAGGGGGTTCGTCCGGGGCAGAACACGGCTGATCTGCTTGAACACATTGTCATCAGAATTCTGGTTTTGGGATCAGCCTATCTTTCGGCCGTCTGTCTCCTGCCCGAAATACTCAGGGCACAGTTGGCCGTCCCCTTTTACTTTGGGGGTACATCGGTACTCATCGTCGTTTCGGTGACAATGGATACCATAAGCCAGGTCCAGTCGCATTTGATGGCTCATCAATACGAGGGTTTGATTGACAAGTCTCGACTTCGTGGAAAGCGCAAGAAAAAGACTCGCCTGAGATGAACCTGATATTGTTGGGACCTCCCGGATCCGGAAAGGGCACCCAGTCGAAAATACTTGTCAAGAACCTGGGTTTGGTTCAACTTTCCACCGGTGATATGCTGAGGGAAGCCGTCAAGTCAGGTTCAGTCATAGGTCAAAAAGTAGCCAAAATCATGGATGCCGGTGAACTGGTAACCGATGAAATCATCAATTCCCTGATCAGGGAGAAATTAGCTGAAAGGAATTCGGGGTTTATTTTCGATGGCTATCCCCGTACCTTGAATCAGGCCGATTCACTGGAGGCACAGCTTGCCCGGGCAGGTGCCAGGGTGGACATGGTCATCGAGCTGTTGGTGGATGTCGATCAATTGATTGAACGTATAGTTGGAAGACTTTCATGTGTAAGCTGTGGAGCAATGTTCCACAAGACCTATCAGCCACCAACGATCGAGGGCATATGTGATGTCTGCGGGGGTGATTTGATGCAAAGGAAGGATGACAATGAGGAATCCTTCCGGACAAGATTGTTGGAATACTATCAGAAAACAGCTCCGCTCACAGGTTATTATCACCGTGCGGGAATTCTGAAACATGTTTCAAGCATCGGTTCGATTGAGGAAATTTCAGAACGAATTGAAGCAACAATTCAGGCTGGCTGAACCAGTTTCCCCTGCCGGTTGCAGATCACAATAACCTGCAATATTCACTTGACAGGGTTTTTATCAGGCAAAATGTGCCATGGTACCAAAATATCACCAGAACACCTTTCTCAGATAAGCATTGCACTTATGGAGTGATCGGAGATCGGGGAATCCTCGAAGACCCGATTGTGGGTATCATGGCATTGTACAAACCTTGCCTGTTGGGGAAGATCAACCAGATTTTCTGCTCCCAGATAGGTACAGGTACTCCGCAAACCGCCAAGCAAATCCTGAACGGTTTCATCAATGGATGGTTTGAAAGGAAGGAGAACCTCGCGACCTTCACTTGTTTTCCATGGTTGAAGCCCATCAAAATGCTTGTCATTGGCAATTTGGGAACTCATGCCGTAGAACTCTACAAATTTGGCTTCCTTCAATATCGGCTTGCCTTCCCCATTGATTTCACCGGTATTGAATCTCCTGGAAACAATTCGACCACCCCCTTCTTTATGTCCGGCGAACATTCCGCCCAGCATGACGAAAGAAGAACCAGCGGCCAAAGCCTTGGCCACATCACCAGGACAGGTACAACCACCATCAGCTACTATTCTGGCGCCTGCTTCATGGGCTGCCTGACAACATTCCAGCACGGCCGAAAACTGTGGATAACCCACACCGGTCTTGATTCTGGTTTCACAGACACTGCCACCACCAATACCCACTTTCACGAGATCGGCACCAGCCTTGACCAGTATTTCAGTCTGTTCCGGAGTAACAACATTCCCGGCAATGATGACAACATCAGGAAACTCGTTTCTGAAATCCTCCAGAAATGTCACGAATCTTTGGGTATGACCATTGGCTACGTCCAGACATGCAAACTTGATTGGTCCGGATCGTTGGTGTACGTTTCTGAACTTTTTCCTGTCATTCTGTCGCAATCCCACCGTGATCGCACAATGATCTCGACGTTGTGGATTCTCCGAAAAGAATTCAATGAGGTTTTCCTCGGAATGCATTTTTGCCAGACAGGTAAATATCCGATGCCTGATCAAGGCATCGGCCATGTCAAAGGAACCGACGCCATCCATATTGGCAGCCATGATTGGTACACCTTCGTAATGCGAATTCCTTGTTCGTACAAAATCAATGCGACAGATCAGATTTACCAGTTTCCGGCTGGTAACACGTGTCATTTTACCTGGTACCAATAGTACATTGCCATAATCAAGCTTAATGTCCCTAGAGATATGGGTACTTAGATCGTAGTACCCAACGGGGGCGCCCTCCTTGGAGGGACCTGAGCCATTGCTGCTTGGGGAAGATGTCGATTTGCTGTTCATACGTTCCTCGATCCTTTTTTGTGCAAAGGCGAGTAGAGGAACCAACATGGGACTTGCCGTCCAAAAGAAGTTGGTCCTATCGAACGCGTTTGCAAATTATCTCTATATTTTTTTGACCAATAAATCAAGACCGGAAATCCATATTTATGGAATTTTTTTGCCCGGAAGGTTTTTATCTGAATCAAATTGTCATTTGATCATGATTCAATATGGGTTGAATCCAGAAACCCGAGTACTTCAGCAGGATTTTGATCAGGTGGAAATACCGGATAGAATGATCGTTTCACTTCCGAATTGTTCAGAACCAGTGTCAATCTTTTGATGAGTACCATTTCGTTTACCTTGAAGGTCGGAAGTTGCAATCTTTTTGTCAGTGTCAGATAAGTATCAGAGAGTAATGGAAATGGAAGGTGAAGTCTCTTGGTTGCTTCCAGCTGGTATTCGGTGGTTTGAGTGGAAATCCCATAAACTGCCCTGATTCCTTTTGCAGATAATTCCTTGGCTAAATCCCTGAACGCACAGGTTTGAGGAGTACATCCCCTTGCCCCGGGTATTGCGTCCCATCCGTCTGGTAATGGTGTACCAGGCCGTCCTGTCATGGGATAGAAAAAAAGGACAGACCAGCCCCTGATTTTGCCAAGATTTACCATTTCATTATCTGTTGAAGGCAATTCCACATCGGGCATAACCATTCCAGACAGATGTGTTGCAGCCCCATCATCAATTGGCTCAGGCAATGAACTCCAATCAACTACCTGAAGATTTACCATGATACCAACATCCCATAACCAATAAATCTACATGCTATTGTGAAACCAATTTCCGGGATAAAGTCCTGAAGGGAATCAGGAGGAAAAGGGCAATTGTCAATTTCACACCAAGATCAGCAGTCGCAAGACTTGTCCAATAGGGTAATTCCGGCCCCAACCCCAAAAGCATCATCGGTTCATTTGCCCATTCTGTACCGGCTGTCGGTTCAAGGAATGTCAGTTGGCTGGAAAAGGCGATAAAGAAAAACAGGAAAGTGTCTACCGTGGAACCAATCAGGGTGGAAACCAGGGGAGCTTTCCACCATGTTTCCTTTCTCAATCGATCAAATATTGATACATCAAGAAGTTGGGCGATCAGGAAGGCGGTACCTGAACCGACGGCAATCCTGAGTGTGACCAATGGACCGAATTCACCCTCAATTTGTGATCCAACAAGGGAGCAGAGAATACCTGCAAGAAATCCTGCAAGAATCACCTTTCTCGCAGCGTTGGGTCCAAAAACCCTATTCATCAGATCCGTGACCAAAAATGCAATGGGATATACAAATGCACCCCAGGTCAACCATTGGCCTACCAGAAACTGTACAAGAATGTTGGAAGCAACAACGGTCAAGGCCATCGCTGCGATACCTACCATAACGGGAAAATTCATGGTTTATCCAATTGAATTATACTGTAATCCACTAGCAATTGCGGAAAAATACAACCAGAGCAATATAGTTGCCTTGAACCAGAAAATTAGATCATGCCCATCAAGTCACATGCCTGAATCCACCATTGCCCTGGCCATATGGGGAATGCTGCCTTCATTGAGACCCGCAACATTGATACGGCTATCTCCAACCAAATAAATTCCATGTTTTTCACGCATGGTCACAACCTGTTCCGGAGTACACCCTGTCAATGAGAACATTCCCTTGTGGGAAGCTAGAAAACCAAACCTGTCGGATCCAGTCAGGTCTCTCAATTCACCAGCCAATCTAATCCTTAAATCCTGGAGATTCCTACGGGTTGCCTCCAGTTCCTCCCTCCAGAGAACAGACAATTCATCATCATTCAAAATCATTGAAACCAAACGGGCACCATGATCAGGCGGGAAGGATAAGCTCAATCTATTCAGTGACGACAGGACACTCTGGATAACCGATTTGATCTTGCTTTCCCGGGCAACCGCCAGCATGATACCAGTTCGTTCGCGATAAATGCCGAAATTCTTCGAACAGCTCCCTGCAATCAGCGTTTCCGGAAATTTGGAAGCAATCATTCTCAGGTTTTTGGCATCCTCGTTCAGGCCATCACCAAACCCCTGATAGGCAAAATCAATTATGGGAATTACCTTTCTCTGCAACAGAAGCTCTACCAACTCTTCCCACTGTGCGTGGGAGAGGTCTGATCCCGTCGGATTATGGCAACATCCGTGAAGCACAATGGCATCGCCCGGTCTGGCATCATTCAAATCCGACATCATTCCCGAAAAATCAGTCGATTTGGCATCCCGGTCAAAATATGAGTATTCCCTTATATTCATATTGATAAACTCCAATATGGCCCTATGGTTGGGCCAACTGGGATTGGAAATCCATACTGATGATTCCGGTGATGCCAACTTGATGATTTCAAAAGCCATGCGAACTGCACCCGTTCCGCCTGCAGTATGGGCTGCTGCTATTTTGTCTCTGGGAACGGAACCACCCAAAATAAGTTTGATCATGACCTCATGGAAATCGATTTCACCAACCAGAGATGTATAGGTTTTGGTTGTCTGGGAATTCCAAAGGCGTAATTCTGCCTCCTTCACTGCTTCCATGACAGGGGTAATACCGCTGGCATTTTTGTAGACCCCTACACCTAGATCAACCTTCTGCTCCCTAGGGTCTTCACGAAATTTCTGGATAAGTTGAATGATTTTATCCGGTGGTGGGGCTGTTAATGATTCAAACATGATTAATCCTATCAAACAATTGTTATTTTTACTGAAATCATATCCAGAAAGTTGCTTTATGTACTGCCCCATTCTACCCAGGAACCGTCATAAAGGGAGATATTTCTATGCCCGATCATGTCAAGTGCCAGGAAGAGTATCGAAGCAGTTATACCTGAACCACAAGAAGTTATAACTGGCTTATCCAGGTCAAGACCGGAAGATTCGAACTCTTCTAGTAAATCCTTTTTTTCCTTCAAGGTACCATTTTTATTCAGTAGATTGGTGTATGGCAAGTTTATTGAATTTGGGATATTACCGGCTCTCAGGCTTGGACGGGGTTCTGGTACCGTACCCATAAATCTTGCCTTGGAGCGCGCATCCAGAATTTGTGGGGATCCTTCACTTGAGGCTTTTTGGACCTCGGCATGGGATTTTACCAATTGGGCTTGTTTTCTTGAATAATAGTGTCTTTCATTGATCTGTGGAAATACATCTTCCACTTCCCTTCCCTCCGCAAGCCATTTGGGGAATCCACCATCCAAAACGGCAATGTCCTTGTGTCCCATCAACTTGAAGAGCCACCAGACACGGGGTGATGAAAAAATACCGGCCGTGTCATAGACCACTATCTGGTGACCATTGCCAATGCCCATTGTTCTTACCTTGGTGGCAAAAAGTTCCTGAGAAGGTACCATATGCGGAAGACGGGAATTCCTGTCAGCGATCTTGTCTATGTCAAAAAAACGTGCCCCGGGAATATGGAACCTAGAATATTCCTCAAATGGGTTGCGATTATCTCCAGGCAAATACCATGAAGCATCCAGAATCCTCAAATCCGGGTCCATGCTGTGTTCGGCCAACCAATCAGTTGACACCAATCTTGTAGGCTCGTCTTTTTCCATACCGGCATCCACTTCTTTATTCACAGTACAACCATATTACGTAAAAGAAGAAAAAAATGAACAGGCAAAATGACCTTGTGAGCATTTATTTGATTGATTGTTTAAGTAACCTTTGCTGATTACGTTTCCAGTCTCTTTTTTGCTCGGTTTGGCGTTTGTCCATAAGTTTCTTTCCCTTGGCAATACCAATTTTAACCTTGGCCAGACCCTTGTGATTGAAATACAGGACCAGTGGTACCAGAGTCTTTCCCTCTCTTTTGGTATTCGACCATAATTTGGCCAATTCCTTTTTTGAAACTAGAAGTTTTCTATTGCGTCGTTCTTCATGCCGGAAATTGCGAGACTTTTCGTATGGTGCTATGTAACTGTTTATCAACCACAATTCCTGGTTTTCGACAGAGGCGTAACTTTCAGCTATGTTGCATTGCGCGGTACGAAGTGACTTGACTTCGGATCCATGAAGCATAATGCCACATTCCAATTCGCTTTCGATGAAATAATCATGCCTAGCACGCCTATTCACGGCAAGAATCTTGTAGTTTTTTTCTTCTGGGGACTTGGACATTGTTCAAAATGGGATTCTTGCTTTAAAATTATATTCTCATTTGAACCTATACCAGTTCTGTTCAAAAATCCCCAATTATTCAGCGCTCAAGGCTATCCCATCAATTAAAATAACACACCTTGTCCAATGCTTTTATGTTGGTAAATTTATGTAAGTATTATAATTTCTATCTTGGTACTTAAGGCTGATTTATAGATACTTTAAGAATGCATCTTATGTATTCTTGGTTTACTATTATGTTAATTTCAGAATTAGTTAATATTACCCATTCTCTCATAATAAAATATTCTAAATTCATCATAACTTGGTGTAATACTGATTGATTAATTAGGGACATTGGAACCCTATCTAACTACACTCTCATTATGCAATTGGTAATTCGTTTAAATTGAAGCAAATTTTCAGTTTGCTTCCTAAAATCATTCTATAACAAAGTCTGGTTAATAGAAGATACTTATCATTCTAATAAATCATATGGGATGAATAATTTTCAAAATTTTTGTTCCTTTACTTAGAGCTTGTTCCATAAGTCCAAAAATGTAGTAAATTGATTACATTTCCAGATAAAAAAACATTTTTGGTTCTAAATCAGTTCTGAATTTCAGATCAGGCAGCATCATTTTTAATGTTTTTGTGACATATGATTCAAGCTTAGTTATATCTGGTGCCAATGACCGGTTTGATTTTTTATAGAGCGATAATCGAAGTGAGAAAAGCAAATTGAGAAAAATATCTCAAAATGTTTCTATTGATGAAGTTCAGAAACATTTAGCAAATAATGTATTTTCTAACAGGAAAGATCCAAAAAAGGCTGCTGGTAGGGCTTTGGGAACTTTGGTAGAGATCGTCGCTTACTATGTCCTTCAGTCTTGGGGGTTAACCGATCATATAGTTATCGAAAGTCAAGTGCCAGAATTTGGCAACCCTAATATTACTCATAATGTAGAATATTCCCTTCATCCAATTTTACAAAAAGAAATGGTTGCATTCAAACTTAATTCACCACCTTTGACAGTAAAAAAATTAGCAGAACATTGGGATTTTACAGAGAATATATTAAAAAGGAATCCAATTCTAATTTCTGGAAGTTCTGGAAATTATGTACTTAGAAATGCAGCACGACTTGCCGAATCCAATGATAAACTGATTATAGCAAACATAAATAATTTTTACCGTAAAAATTGCTCAATAAATATCTGCCATTTATCCAAAAACCCCTTTGCAATTGTCGAATGTAAACGGGTAGGTGTTGAGGAAGGACAAAGCAGAGGACCACAAACAATCGAAAAGGCCAAACAGGGCTCATATGTAGCCAACTCAGTTTCCTCTTTACAAAAATTTATAATGAAAGACGGAAAGTACAAAGGAATCTTTGAAGATCGATCCGGCAACCTTATTAATCTCCCTTATCAAGAATTTCAGGAAGAGATAATCTGCAACCCTTCAAAATATCCAGGCTTTATACTTACCATAGGAATTGTGAGCAATCATGGTAATTGGTTCACTGCAGAAAATAAAAATAAGGAACTCAGTATATTGGCCAATTCCTATGATTGGTTACTATTTCTTACTGATGATGGATTAAGAGAGTTTACCAATGAACTTATTCTCAATCCCAGAAAAGAAATGAGACCTGTAAAAAAGGCCTTTAACAATAGTTACAAAAAAATTGGGGGTAATAATATATTTACCAAAGTGAAAATTGACTTAAAAACTGATAAAATAATAAAAAATTATTTTTCATCTAATTCTGATCAAATCGAAGAATGGTTTAATCTCATAACCCCAGAAGAAGGTACAATTCAATCCTTGAGAAGCATTATAAACAAACTTGCCAAGAGGGAAAACTAGGAGCAATCTATGACTGCAGGTCGTAGCAACACTGATTCAGTTAGTCTCCATTGGTGTACACCACCTAAATATGTGAAAGTAATTAAGGAATTCTTTGGTGGTGAAATAGCTTTAGACCCTTGTTCAAATGAATATTCTGTAGTCGGAGCAAATAGTGAATATAGACTTCCTGAATCTGATGGTTTGGTTTTGCCTTGGAACGCCCCAACAGTATTTGTTAATCCTCCGTACGGGCGTGATAGATTACGAGGGACAAGTATAATTAATTGGTTTAAGAAATGCCAAGACACACATTTGCATTTTGGGGCTGAGGTTTTGGCACTTGTACCCGTAGCCACGAACACAAGGCATTGGAAGGAGTTTGTTTTTGGTGCTGCTGAAGGTGTTGTATTCCTTTATGATACCCGACTAAAGTTTTTGGAAAAAGGGGGTGCTATTGGAAAAGGTGCCCCAATGGCATGTGCTATGGTTTATTGGGGTTCTGATTATAATCGTTTTGAATACTTTTTTTTGCCATTTGGAGCTGTATTAGATCTAAGACCATTACAAGGTATGGAAATTGGTATTCCCGCCTTTGCCTTGCAAGAAGTTAATTCAAAATAAGTCACATAAAAAGTGCATAAAAACTTTGAAACCCACCTGTAATTAAATCGTGAATGATTTCGAAATAGGAAGAAATCTAGTCAATAATTCCGGTCGACTTCATGGCTTCAATAATCTTCTGCTTTGTCGATTTGGCAAGAGGTGTCAATGGCAAGCGTACTTCCTCGGAACACCTTCCCAAGACTGATAGACCGAATTTTGCACCGACCAGTCCGGGTTCAATAAATATGGCCCTGTGCAGTGGCAACAGCCTATCCTGGATATGGAGAGCCTTTTGATAATCACCTTGCAAGGTGGCTTGCTGGAATTCGGAGCACAACCCAGGTGCAACATTGGCGGTAACGGAAATACACCCCCTGCCTCCATGGGCATTGAAACCCAGGGCTGATGCATCCTCGCCGGAAAGTTGCAGAAAATCCTCGCCACAAGTTTCCCTTTGCTGGGATACCCTTACAACATCGCCCGTAGCATCCTTTACTCCAATTATCCTTGACAATTTGGCCAACTGCCCCATGGTTGTCGGAGCCATGTCAATGACCGAGCGGCCCGGGATGTTATATATGATGATTGGAACATTGCTGTTGTCGTGCAATACCCTGAAGTGTTCGTACAATCCGGTTTGCGTAGGTTTGTTGTAATACGGTGTTACTACCAGCACTGCATCTGCACCCGTCTCCTCTGCAGCTTGAACAAGTCCCAATGCCTCTTCCGTTGAATTTGAACCAGCTCCGGCAATTACAGGTATTCTACCTCCAGTGTATTCGATAACCGCCCTGAAAACCTCCTCGTGTTCCTGATGACTCAAGGTTGGGCTTTCACCTGTCGTACCAACGGCCACAATACCATTGGAACCTTCAGCGATATGCCATTTGATCAATGCTTCAAGCGTACTCCAATCAACCTTTTTTGAATTAAAAGGGGTGACCAGTGCAGGTAATGATCCAGAAAACATCTTACTATCCGTAATTTGATATTAATAAATAAATGAAATGGTAAAAATAATTGCAAAGCCTCAACTAAGATAATATAGAATGAAAAACAAAAAAGAGCAGAGTAAATAAGTGTGAACTACATGATTTTTTTACCGTTTTGGCAAGTTGTTGGGGGAATACTGATTGCCCTCCTTGTTTGTACATCATCCCTGGCTAGTCCCAGCAAGCAGGATACAGAAAATTTCAATCTTGCCTTTGAAAATGCTTCGAGGGAAAAATGGGAGGAAGCCTATCAATATGCCAACAAAGTTACAGATTCGGTGGCTGTTGATGTTGTACGATGGTTGCACCTGCGGACCGGTATTGATGATTGGCAATCCTATCGTGCCTTTCTCGCGGAAAATGATGAATGGCCTGGCTTGAAAATCCTCAGGAAAACTGGTGAAAAATCATTTTCGGGTGAAGAAAATCCCAATCAGGTCGTGGATTATTTCAACAACTACAATCCACAAAATGGTTCAGGTGCCATCAGATTTGCTGAAGCATTGGGAAAACTGCAAAGACCAAGGGAAGCAAATAGTGTCATTCGAAACGCAATACTTTCCCTGCCTTTCTCGGACGATGATCTGGAATATGTCATCCAGAACTATCCCTCTGACACAATTCCCCTGCTGGAAACCAGATTGGATAATCTGCTTTGGCTGAACCGTATTGAGGAAGCCGAAACACTTTTCCCTTATCTCAGGAAAGAACAACAGTTCCTTTACAAGGCCAGGATTTCACTGGATTCAATGAACGAGGGTGTCAATGATTTGATCAACAGGATTCCCAAGGAATATATTACCGACCCGGGATTGGCCTATGACCGTATCTTGTGGCGAGATCATCACGGTCATGATCAATCGGCACTGGAATTGCTGCTGGAGCGAAGTTCTTCGGCCAAAAATCTTGGAAAGCCGATTTTTTGGGCCAGCAAGAGATATCGTCTTGCCCATGCCCTTATGAGAGAGGAAAAAAACCAGTTGGCCTATGACATAGCCTCGAAGCATTTCCTGACCCAAAATGATCGATTTAACTCTCTGGAATGGCTTTCCAACTCTGATATTCCCACTTGGGAGAGAAAACAGCGAAATAGTTACCTTGACCTTGAATGGTTGGCCGGGTTTATTGCACTTCGAAAGCTTCAAGACCCCCAAAGGGCCTTGGGGCACTTTTACAATTATTATCAGGAGGTTATCCGGCCTTCCTATTCCTATCCTTCCTATTCACCTGTAAGATTGGGAAGGGCAGGATATTGGTTGGGAGTTGCCCATGAGTCAGCTGGCAATAATGAAGATGCCAAGATTGCCTACCAGTTTGGAGCCCGTTTCCAAACTTCCTTTTATGGTCAGTTGTCAGCTGAAAAAATCAACTATCCCACCAGCAAAACCCTGATTTCCCGAGAGCCAGTCAACAATCGAACAGTCAAAATGTTACAAAGGGAAAAAGTGGTACGGGCTGCCATACTTTTCCATTCGGCAGGAATAGAGTCTTTTGCGGGTTGGTTCCTTGCCCATAAAGCTGAAGAACTTGACCGGGAAGGATTGGCTGCCCTTGCCCAATTAGCCGAATCACATGGAGCCAACTTTTCAATGGTCAAAATAGCCAAGCAAGGTACAAGACAAGGTGATATGATTTTGGATTACCTCTATCCAATTCCCGACCTGGCCACACAGAATTTACCAACCAAACCCGAAGTTACACTTTCCATAATTCGACAGGAAACCGAATTCAGGCCCCAGGCGGTCAGCCACAAGGGCGCCTTGGGATTGATGCAGGTCTTGCCCAACACCGGAGAGGAGATAGCTGGCGATTTGGGCATCAGGGGACCAATCAAGAAAGTACTGCTTGACCAGGAATACAACCTCCAAATCGGCTCAGCCTATTTGCGGGAACTTTTTGAGAAATTTGATGGTGACAATGTTCTGGTCTTTGCTGCATACAATGCAGGGCCCGGCAGATTGAGCGGGTGGTTGAAAACACTTGGAAAACCAGGTGAAAGCACTCATAGCATAATTGATTGGATTGAACACATACCTTATTCCGAAACAAGGAACTATGTCATGAGGGTACTTGAATCCATAACAGTATACCAACACCGATTCAACAAAAGGGTTTCACCAATTCGTATCAGCTCCCTTCTATAGAGCATGCACCAAAGGTCGATAAGGTTTCAATCGGCCTTGAATCATTGGAATTTTCGCCTTTTACAGAAGTCTCTATAAAGATCTTATGCTATCCTCCCAGAGCCAAGTGACATATCATCCATGTGATCTTTCGGTTACATTCCTCTCCATCTAAAACAACACATCAGACAACATTCTGTTGCAGGTATCATTGCACCAGAAAAAAAAGAGAAAAAATGCCTTATGAATACAATAAATCACAAATTCAAAAGAAAATTTCCATGTAACAAAGCTTTTACCTCACTGAAGGGCTATTCTGGAGTTGGCGCGTCTTCTCGAAGCAGGCCTTTTCCCTTGAGCTCTGCCCAAAATTCAGTCGGAATAGGAAAACTAAACCACTTTAAGTTGTTGTCTAGTTGCTCAACTGTTCGGGTTCCCGCAATAAAACTCGGTATTGCCGGATGAGCCACTACAAATTGAAGTGCTGCGGCAGCAAGTGGAATTTTGAAATCACGACAAACATTTTCAATATTACTTACTTTTTGCATCATCTCCTGTGGTGCTGGTGCGTAATTATACTTCGCACCCTCTATTGCACCGGTTGCTAAAATACCGGAATTAAAGCCTCCTCCTACGACGACTGCAGCATTTCTCTTTTCACACAAAGGCAAGAAGGTGTTTAGCGAATCCTGCTCAAGCAATGTATAACGGCCGGCCAACAAGAAGCAGTCAAAGTCTCTTGCCTCCAGTGCTGCCTGACAGACTTCCCATTCATTGACTCCTACACCTATTGCCTTGACAACACCTTCTGACCGAAGTTGTTCCAGTGCTTTCCATGCCCCATCCATAGCCTGCTTGAACACTTCAGGCTGTTCATCTCCTCGGGTAAACACATCAATGTCATGAATAAAGCAAATATCCATCTTTTCCAAGGCCGTTCTCTGGAGAGAATCCTCAAACGAACGCATTGTGCCATCATAGCTGTAGTCAAATTCCATGACATTTGCAGCTGCGTTGTTCCAAGGAAAAAAATCAATTTCGGACTTTCTTTTGGGCTTGAGGATGCGGCCAATTTTTGAAGAGAGGACAAAATCATCACGATTTTTCCAGCGTAACGAATGACCAGTCCTGAGTTCCGACAATCCGTGGCCATACATGGGGGCGGTATCGTAATACCTCACGCCGTGGTCCCAAGCCTCTTGGTACATGGCGTCAGAAGTTTGTTCATCAATTTCACGAAAAATATTTCCCACTGGCGCCGTTCCAAACCCGAAAGCAGTTACCTCCAAGTCAACCCGCCCGAATTTTTGTTTTGTAGAAGGTTCCATTTTACTTTTCCTCTCTTTCTGAATTAATCCTTGACCCATGCAGGGGATGGAATTTTGCCCTTGATACACATTATTATCAGCCTTATTTCCTTTTCCACCTGTACCACAATGATCTCATTTCATATATCAATCCTTGCCGCTGTAAATTCCGGATAAATGGCTTCTTTCACTCACCGGATACCTTATTTTGGATTGCAATCTCAGAGGGTAAGGATTATTTTCAATAAAAGTAACTAACTGGTTAATTATATGAATTTAACAGAAGATCATAAAGAATTAAAGTCTCTCGCTCGGAAATTTGCTGAAGACGAAATCCGCCCCATAGCCAATGAATTGGATCAAACAGGATGTTTTCCAATCGAAGTTTACCGGAAGTTGGGGAAATTGGGATTTTTTGGGATTTGTGTACCCGAAAATTTGGGAGGAGCCGGACTTGATGTTTTAAATTATGTTTTGATTATGGAGGAACTCTCCCGAGGTTACGCTTCTGTTGCTGATCAATGCGGTCTCGTAGAACTCATAACCTCCCTTCTCGTTGATTATGGAACCACCAAACAACAAAAACAGATTCTTCCAGATGTTCTCTCCTTCAAAAAGATTGTTGCTTATTGTATTACCGAACCCGAAGCGGGGACCGATGTTGCCGGGATACGATCCGTTGCGACCAAGACGGATAATGGATGGTTATTGAACGGCCAGAAAATTTGGATTCATAATGGACCGATAGCCGATCTTGGATTTGTATTGGTCAAAACTGACCCTGATGCAGGCCATCAAGGTATGTCGGTATTTATTGTGGATTTGAACGCAGATGGAGTAACAAAAGGAAATAAGGAAAGTAAGTTGGGGCAATGTGCAAGCCCTGTGGGAGCCTTGACTTTTGATAACGTCCTGTTATCCGAGAATGCACTTCTGGGAAAAGAAGGACAGGGTTTTCCAATCATGATGAATGTCCTCAACAAAGGACGCGTGGGGATCGCTTCACTTGCAGTCGGTATTGCCCAAGCTAGTTTGGAAGCAGCACTAGACTATGCCCGTCAACGCAAGCAGTTTGGTCGCGAAATTGCCAAATTCCAAGGCATCCAATGGTTGATCGCGGATATGGCAAAGGATATTGAAGCTGCTCGGCTGCTGGTCCACTCAGCTGCAATAAAAATGGATAATGGTGAAAATGCAACGAAAGCCTGCTCAATGGCCAAATGCTTTGCCTCAGACATTGCAGTTGTTCGCACCTCTGATGCCATTCAGATTTTTGGTGGTTCCGGGTACATTCGTGGATTTGAAGTCGAACGTCTTTACAGGGATGCAAAAATTACCCAAATTTATGAGGGTACCAATCAAATTCAGAGAACAATCATTTTTCGAGAACTGGACAAATTGGGAGCATTGAATGACTAACCCCGTTGCACTCATTACAGGCGCCAAAAGGGGTATTGGACTGGGTGCAGCCATTCAATTGGCCAAAGAAGGGTTCAGTTTGGCTATCAATGATCTTCAACCTGACCAGGAGCTGGCTGAGGTTGCCAAGATGCTCAGGTCCGAGGGTATAGCATGTATGGAAGCGCCCTTTGATGTAGCCGATATAGAATGTCACTCGTTCTGGATTGAGAAAATCAAAAATGCCCTTGGACCAATCACCACTCTGATCAACAATGCCGGTGTTAGCGTCTTGAAACGTGGGGATCCACTTGATATCTCTGAAGCAAGTTGGGATCGATGTCATGCAGTAAATGCCAAGGGATTGTTTTTCTTGAGTCAAAAATTTGTACACCATCTCCTTCAGTCAGACCGGGCGGCAGACCAATTCTACTCAATCATAAACATCACTTCATCCAATGCGGTGGCGGTCGCAGAACCAAGAACCGAATATGCCGTTTCCAAAGCTGCAGCAGCAATGGCCTCGAAAGCACTTGCAGTCCGTCTAGGTCGTGAAAACATCCATGTCTATGATGTTCAACCTGGATTGGTTGACACCGATATGACCTCGCGTGTGATCAAAGATTATTCCCGCCGTGCTGAAAAAGGCTTGACCTTGATTCCAAGGATTAGTACACCCGATGAGGTGGGAATTACGATTGCCAGTCTTGCCACCGGCAGACTTCCTTATGTTACTGGTCAAACCATTTCGGTTGACGGTGGGCTATTGGTCCCGAGGTATTAAAAATCATGATTATTCAACTACCCGACAATCAGGGCAATCTGCTTGACTACACTTTGATCGATAATCCATTGGGTCATGTTCCTCTCAAGAAACCGTCTCCTCGTCAATTGTTAGCGGCTGCCCATGTGGTTGCCAACCCTTATTCAGAACTTAACCCTTCCGTCAATCCCTCCTTGGACTGGAATGCCACTTTGTCTTTTCGTCGCCATTTGGCCGGATTGGGCCTTGGTATCGCTGAAGCAATGGACACGGCCCAAAGGGGTGGCGGTTTGGCTTGGCCAACTGCCCTTGAATTGATCAGGCAAACCTTAACCGAAATCCCGGAAGCTACAGTATTCAATGGGGCAGGAACAGACCATTTGACCCATGATGTAACCATAAATGTTGATCAAGTGATCAAGGCATATCTCACCCAGGTTGAAACTATCCAAAAGTTGAATGGACGAATCATTGTCATGGCTAGCAGGGCTCTTGCACGATTGGCCAAGAATTCGGATGATTACATTCGGGTCTACAAGACTGTACTTGACCATTGCGAAAAGCCTGTGATAATCCATTGGTTAGGTGAAATGTTTGATCCCCAATTGGAAGGATACTGGGGGGCTTCCGATTGGTCACAGGCTCTAGCAACTTGCTTGACGATTATTGAGGAAAACGCATCCAAGGTGGAAGGCATAAAACTGTCTCTCCTTGACAAGAACAAGGAAATCGAGATGCGTCGAAGATTGCCTGCAACAGTCAGGATGTTTACGGGAGACGATTTCAATTATCCAGAATTGATCGCTGGAGATGATCATGGTTATTCGGATGCCCTGCTGGGGATATTTGACCCAATTGCACCAGTTTGTACCCAAGCTCTCAACGCTTTGAGTGAGAACAACCTCAAGGTTTATAATTCGCTTTTCATGCCAACTGTACCTTTGGCAAGACACATATTTCAATCACCTACCCAGTACTACAAGACCGGGGTCGTTTTCTTGGCCTGGTTGAATGGTTTCCAAGAGCACTTCATCATGATCAATGGTTCCCATGCCATGCGTTCCCTGCCCTATTTTGTCGATTGTTTCAAGCTAGCTGACCAAGCTGGTTTGCTCAACCGGCCTGACTTGGCTGTTTACCGGATGAAATCTTTACTTAAATTATATGGGATGGGTTGATGGGTGATTTTTTCAATGACTTTTCACGCTTGGCTTTGAACACGGCAACTTTGGGGCACATAGTTGCTGGAAAAGGAGCCGGCTGGAACCCTCATCAGGTTATTGATACCTGCTGCGAAAAAGGGATACCGGGGATCACATTTTGGATTCGTGAATTCAATGACCTGAACCACGCTGCTGAAGTCGGGCGGTATGCCTGCCAAAATGGTATTACAGTAGCAGGTCTCTGCCGGACACCCTACCTAATTGGACCCGAAGCTCCACAAGGTTACGAAGAACTCAGCACAGAATTTTGCAAAACGATTGAGTATGCTTCTGAGCTTGAAGCTGAAGTGGTGACAATTGTTGTTGGTGGGTACGATCCTAAAGTTGGCACTCTTGATGACAATTTGGATTTCATTGCCAATGTAATTTCCAAACATGCTGATCTGGCTTTCAAGGAAGGTGTTAAGTTGGCAATTGAGCCGCTCCACCCTGTGTATTGTGGAAATCGTTCATGTCTGACAACGGTCCGTGATGCAATAACACTAGTAGAAAATATTGATCATCCATCAGTTGGACTAGCAATTGATGTATACCATGTTTGGTGGGATACTGCCTTCGATTCAGAACTCTTGAGAATATCCGACAAGAATTTGATTTTTGGAGTTCATCTTTGCGACTGGCTGCGTGAAACATCAGATATTTTGTTTGATCGCGGGATGATGGGGGATGGGATTGCCGAAATCAGAAGGATTCGTGATACCATTGAAAAAACCGGGTATGATGGATTTTACGAAATTGAGGTCTTTTCCCAGGGCAATTGGTGGAAACAACATCCCCACACTGTATTGGACACAATCAAGGAGCGTTTTCTAACTGCCTGTTGACAGTCGGTTGAATACCAAGGTGGTCTGATGAACTTGTCTGAAGCCTGATGCGAAACCAAATTCCCCGGCATCACTGAAACGCCATCAAATTTACCATTGACATGGCTCAATTATCGGCTGACAAGTTTCAGAATTGTTTCAATATTGAATTCTAGCCGTTTGTCCAGAACTTCGCTATCCATCAGGTCTTTTTCAAAGATGATGGAACCTGTGAAACGATTATTGAGGTAATAATAACCAATTGCTGCTATTGTTATGTTTAGATTTACAGGATCAATTTGATCCCTGAATTCACCCTCTTGCACTCCCCGGTCCAAGATTGATTGAACCAGCCCCACATAATTTCTATTGGCTTGGACAACCTCTTTTGAGGTTTTCAAATGTCTTGCATGGTGCAGGTTTTCGCTGTTGACAAGCCGGATGAACTCTGGATTGTCCAGATAGTATTTCCAAGTGAATCTCACCAAAGTCTCCAAAGCAGATTTGGCATCCAGATGCTCCAAGTTAAGCTCAAGCTCTGCTTCCCTTATATCCAGATAGGCTTTTTCAATAACCTGTTTGAACAGATTCTCCTTGGATTCAAAATAATGATAAATCATCCGCTTGTTGACTTTGGCAACATTGGCAATATCATCCACTCTTGCCCCGCTTAGTCCCTTGGTAGCAAATTCCATTTTCGCGGCCGCAAGTATGTTTCTCTTGGTTGATTCCGAATCTCTTGTACGACTCAAATTTACTCTTTCCATATCACAACAACTTTTTGAATATGGTCAAAAGACCAATCTCCGCTGCTCCCAATCAAAAACCAATTTTATTTTCGAGTTGATTGTTAAGTTATTTCATAAGAATAAAATCAGTTCTGAATAGTTACAAAAATCAAGTAACCAATTGTTTACATTTATAGTTATATTGCCATAATACAGTAAATTTTAACAACATTTTTGTGTTGCAGTAAATATTGGGAAGTGCTTTCTTAGCTATGAAAAAAGCGTTTGATTTTGTCATTGTGGGAGGGGGTACTGCTGGTTGTGTCCTGGCAAATCGGCTCTCCGAAAATCCGATAATTAACATTCTTCTCATTGAAGCCGGTGGAAATGACAATAACCCATGGATCCACTTTCCCATTGGTTTTGCCAAAATGACTTCTGGCCCCTACACCTGGGGATTAATGACCGTTCCTCAAAAATATGCATTAAACCGGGAAATTTCCTATACCCAAGCCAAGGTCCTTGGGGGTGGCAGTTCAATAAATGCCGAGGTCTTTACTCGTGGAAATCCTGCTGATTATGATCGGTGGGCTCATGAAGAAGGGTGTGGGGGATGGTCTTTTGAAGAAGTAAAGCCATATTTTGTTCGTTCGGAAGGAAATAGTGCCTATTCCGGTGATTGGCATGGTACGAATGGGCCTCTGGGAGTCTCAAATATTCATAGTCCAATGCCGATTACCTATTCATTTGTCAAAGCCTGCCAAGAAAACGGCATCCCCTATAATCAAGATTTTAATGGCCCGATTCAGGAAGGAGCCGGATGTTATCAATTGACGGTATTAAACAACCGCCGCTGTTCGGCAGCCAGGGGTTACCTTAAGCCTATAATTAATCGAGAAAATTTAACTGTATTAACCAAAACTCAAGTTCTGAGAATCCTCTTTGACAAAGGTCGTGCAATGGGGGTTGAGTACCAGAAGGGAGGTCATGTTGAACGCGCCTTGGCACAAACTGAGGTTCTCATAACTTCCGGTGCAATCAACACTCCCAAACTGTTGATGCTTTCCGGAATTGGACCCGCATCCCATCTTAAACAGCACAACATTGAAATTGTTCAGGATTTGCCGGGGGTAGGTGAGAATCTCAACGACCATTTTGGAGTCGATATTGTTGCTGAACTTAATGGACCTTATAGCCTTGATCATTACGATGGACCATGGGGGATGTTCAAGGCCGGTTTGCAATATCTGCTCTATAATTCGGGACCGGTTACCTCCAACATCGTTGAAGGAGGTGGGTTCTGGTATAGCGATCAAAGCATTCCTGTACCTGATTTGCAGTTTCATTTTCTTGCTGGTGCGGGTAAGGAAGAGGGAGTACCATCCATTCCTTCCGGTTCAGGAATAACACTTAATTCATACACGTTAAGGCCGAAAAGCCGTGGAACTGTTCGACTTGTTTCTGACGACCCTCGTGATAATCCTCTTGTTGATCCCAACTATCTTTGTCACCCTTACGATCAAGAGACTTCAGCAAAAGGTGTAATGCTAAGCACAGAAATCTTCAATCAGCCATCATTGCAAAAGTATATCAAGAAAATCCACTATCCGAATGATGAAGTCAAAGCACACGAGGACTTCGTCAACTATGCTCGCCGATATGGTCGTACCTCCTATCATCCGACCTGTACCTGTAAAATGGGGATAGACGAAATGTCAGTGGTAGACCCACAGCTGAAAGTTTATGGTATTGATGGGCTGAGGATTTGTGACAGTTCAATAATGCCGAGTTTAATTGGATCGAACACGAATGCTCCAACTGTCATGATTGCTGAAAAAGCCTCTGACATGATTAGGATGAATTACTGACCAACCAGACCGCAGAATTCCTGTCCATCCTCTTTTGGTTGTTGGACATCATTATCATAGATTAACAAGTTGGACTTTTGAAGATTTCAACAATTCCTGCTTGATTATTGGCCTTTGAAGTTTGGTTTTCTTTTTTCCCTGAAGGCCTCTACTCCTTCTGCTTTATCCATACTTGAAGCAATCATTCCTCCACCCATTGCTTCGAGAAGAGCCGCTGCGTCTTCCCCGACTCCAGCATGAATCATTTGCTTGACCACAACCGTGGCATAGGGACTTGTTTTTACCATGGAATTGGCAATTTCCACTGCTTTATCATATGGGGTTTCCGAGACCTCAGCTACAAAACCGAATTGTTCGGCACGGCTTGCTGATAATCGACGCCCAAAAAGAGCCATTTCCTTAACGACAGATTCAGGCAAAAGGCGTACCAGCCTTTGCGTGCCAGACCATCCGGGTACGATACCTACTCCTGTTTCCGGGAGAACAAGGGTTGCGGTAGGATGCATCACCCGAATATCACAGGTTGCTGCCAGCTCGAGTCCACCTCCAAAAGCGTGGCCATTGAGTACGGCAATGGTAGGAATGGAAAGGCGTGCCAACCGGTCGAATATCCTATGGCCTTCACGAATCCACTGACGGGCAAATTCGAACGGGCTAAGCTGGGACCAGTCCGAAATATCAGCACCACTACAAAACACCTTGTTTCCTTCAGCAGTCAGCAGGAGTGCACGTACATCTTCCCTTCGCTCGATTTCTGCACAATACTTTTCAATTGCTTCCAACATGGCAGATGTCAAGGCATTAAGCTTGGCAGGATTATCTAGACGCATTTCTGCAATTTTGTCATCAAATTCCAGATGTATTTTGCTCATAATAGTCAACTCTCATAAACAGGCAATAGTTGTTGCCTGATCGCACAACTTTCAATGCCTAGAGACTCCGGATCTTACCAACTTCATCAACGATGCACTCTCACTACTTGATTTATATCTGCTAGGTTATTTAAGTAAATTATTTTGTCAATACACCAAACCCCTTGGTTGGAATTTTGTAAAGTACAATCAGAATACCCAGTCGGTAACACGTTATGCCGAACTATTTTCAAGTCTGTAAAATCACTGATCATGCCAAGAGATTCAGCAACAAAATCCTATACACTTATTCTTACCGATACAGAGCGTTCTTTTTTGGGTAACGCCCAAATAATCTAGACACCGTTTACCCGAAGCACTTTTGACTGCTATCGGATTATCCCGAAGTGTGCGGTTGGGTTACGAAATACCGAAATCATCACTGAACTTGGTTTGACACTCCAAATAGTCGGCAAATGACTTAAACGGATTGTTTCCAATCTCAATTACCTATTAACCTACAGCACCTTCAGCTTTTACAATCTTGACACTTGAAGTTGCTTGACCCTGGTGCTGTTCTGCCTCAATACCAGAAACATAATCATCAAGAACTGCCTGTGGTGCAGTTGGTATAGGTGGAAAATCCCACCAACCCACAACATTTGCCGCAGCAATACTTACATCTCTTGTAATTGGCACTTCAACCAATGCAGGCCCACCATAATTAAGTGCCGCCTCAATGGTTGGAGCGATTTTATCAACAGACCTCACCTGCTCTGCAAAATCCAATCCAAACGACTTTGCCAAATCTGGAAAATTGACCGAATAAGGTTCATTGTTTTTTCCTTGATGCGAGAATTCGGAAATGATGTTGCGGCCCATCAATGCATCCTGCCCATCTCGAATTGAGATATAACCTGAATTGTTTAGAATCAGGAATACGACCGGAACGTTGTACATAACGCATGTTGCCAATTCTTGCATGCACATCATAAAATCGCCATCACCGATGATACAAACTACCGGAGCTTCAGGTTTGGCCAACTTTGCTCCAATCGCCGCCGGCAATGCAAAGCCCATTGGCGAGTAACTTCCAGGGGTTATGTGTGTGCGCGGTTCATAAATTGGAAAATCCTGCTTTGTAGAACTTTGCGGATGCCCGGATCCCACGGTCACGACCCCATTACGAGGCAATGCTTTTCGCAATTCTCGGAGCGTGGTCAACATAGTCGTAGGGATACTATTGTGATTGCGTCTGGGCACCATGAGTTGGTCCCATTCGCCCCACAACCTGGACAACCTGTCATGTTGGGCAGATCTTCGTTCATATGCCTTACTCGCCTGAGTGTTAGAAATTCCTGCATCCATGTCCTCCAATACCAAGGAGATATCACCAACTATTCCCACTTCTACAGGATAGTTTTTACCAATTTCACGTGGGTCAATATCCACGTGAATCAGCTTACTTTCCGGAATTGAAAAACTAACGCCTTTCCGCCATGATGAAGCTGACCAATCGGTAAACTTGCAGCCAAGAGACATAACAACATCGGCTTCACCCGCAAGCGTATTCCCGGTCAAACTTCCAGGCCATCCAACTGTACCAGCATTCATTGCGTGATCTTCAGGAAGCGAACCTTTGCCGTTCCAGGTAAATACCACCGGTATACCAAGCCTTTCAACCAGCCTTTTCAAGGCACCACTGGCGTTAGAAGTGATTGTTCCTCCACCAGCGACAATACAAGGGCGTTCGGCGTTCAACAAAAGTTCAATCGCCCGTTCAATTGCAAGGCTGTCAGCTCGCAGGCGACCTGTTGGTATCCGTTTGGACAGTTCCTGAACATCAATGTCCGTTTCAGCCGATTGGATATCAAGGGGAATATTTAAATGGACAGGACCCGGTCTCCCCGTGAGCATTGCACTAAATGCCCGATGTATTATGAAAGGTGCGCTGTTTGCCGTAATCATGTCAAAGTTACGCTTCGTTACATGTTCTGTAACTTTAGTGAAATCGGGGGTGTTCTCTCGATCAAGTTCCTGCATAACGCCGTGACCCCGCATATGTGTCGCCGTTGACCCGGTCATCAACAAAAGCGAAGTCGAGTCGCAATAGGCATTGGCCAACGCCATGACAGTATTTGCTGCACCAGGACCAATTGATGTGGAAACCGCTATCGGGCTGCCGGTGACTCTAAAGTGTGCATCTGCAATATGCACGGCAGCTTGTTCATGCATTGTTTGAATTACAGGAATATCCGAACCCGGATCGTTGAAAGCATCAAGTAAATTCCAGTTTCCATGCCCAGGCAATCCCGTTATATATGGTACGCCATAAGCTTTCAGCGCTCTACCTATTAAATGACCAACAGTTTTCATGATTGAATTTCCTCCTTTTACTTGATTATGGCTACTCAACTTCTGACTGGAAATGCCGACTTTGAAGTGGACCTGTTGTTGAACGAACAACTAAACTCGTTGGAAAAATATAATGTTTGATTTGGCTTGTTGTTCATGAGCTAATAGCCTCAGAAATCAGTTTAGCCGCCATAATTCCAATTCCTCCGATGGGTTGGTGAATTGTTATCAATGCGTACATTTCCCAACCGTCAATTTCAAAGTTGCAGACCTAATGGTTCAGGATAAAACAATCTTGAATCCATTTCCTTCAATTGATCATCTACAGACAAATGAACTTCTGCTTGATCAATAATATCACGTTCGATATCAATTCCAGGGGCGATTTCAGTTACAACCAGCCCCTTACCCTTGAGCTTGATCACACACCTTTCCGTCAAGAATGTTATTTCCTGACCCTGCTCTTGAGCTCTTTCACCAGAAAACGATATCTGATCCAAATCAGTTACAAATTTAGCTATCCTGCCCTCTTTCTCGATGACCAGTTTGCCCTCCCTGACATCTAGCTTCGCACCAGCATTAAAATAGCCGCTAAAGATGATTTTTTTTGCCCTGCTTGTAATATCAACAAAGCCACCGGCACCGGCGGTACGATGAGGGTTTGACTTGAGTCTGGAGACATTGACCGATCCATCGTTGGAAACCTGTAGAAAGGAAAGCAATGAAGCATCAAAACTGCCGGATTGGAAAAAACTGAACTGGTTTGGAGAGGGCACGAATGCTTCAGCATTGGCAGAACAGCCAAATTTAAATCCAAGTAGCGGTATTCCCCCGATTGCTCCTTGTTCAATGACCCAGGTTACTGCCCCGTGCCTGTTTTCCTCTATGAGAATGCGGGGAACATTTGCCGAAATTCCATAACCTATGTTAACAACCCAACCTTCCCTGAGCTCTTGGGCAACTCTTCGGGCAATGACTTTGCTTGAATCAAATGGGATTTGTTCCAGGTTATCAATATCAAGGTTGACTTCACCCGAGATGGTAGGGTCGTATGGAGTCGCCGTAGTCTGCAATTGTTCTGGGGCCTCAACGACTACTGTAACAAAAGCTCCGGGAACATGTACTTTATGCGGCTGGGAGGAGGCATTATGGATGATCCTTTTAACCTGAGCAATAACAACACCTCCATTGTTTTTAGCAGCAAGTGCCATTTCCAGCGCTCCCAAGTAAGCACCTTCTTCTTCAAAAGTGAGATTCCCACAGGCATCGGATGCTGTTGCCCGGATTATCGCAACATCAGGTACGATTGCTGGAAAGTAAAGCCATTCTTCACCTTCAAATTTAGTCCTTCTGACAATAGGGTTGGATTCAGCTGCTTCATTCATGGCACAGCCTTCCAGTTTCGGGTCAACAAAGGTATCCATTCCGACCTTTGTAAGTACCCCGGGACGCTTGGAGGAAGCTTCACGTAACATGTCAAATATGATTCCTGAAGGCACGTTGTATGCCAATACCTGGTTCGCAAGTATCATATTCCAAATTGCAGGAGGTTCGGCTTTCGAGGGTCCTGAAGGATACGAACCTCCAATAATCCTGCCCAACAGTCCCTTTTTGGCAATATGATCAACGCCCTTGGTTCCGAACATATCGCCTGCTGCAATCGGGTGTATTGTTGTCAGGTTTTTAGGGTGGCTCTCCTTATCAAATCGTTTTCCCAGAGCCTCTAATATAGAATCTGGACAACATAAACCACTTGAGGAGTTCACGGCCACAACGGCCTCATCCTGAATAAGTTTTACTGCTTCTTCGGCAGTTCTAATCTTGGGCATTAATTTCATAGTCTTTACGTAACCATTTAGTTACTCATTGCTTCTTCAATCCCTGATCAAGCGATAACAAACAGATATTCTTCCATTTGATGAGTTCTAAAAGCTGGATAACTGACCAATAACAGAATTTATTTATCAGGTACTAGCTTGTGGCATCCAGGCTTGTTCGCCAGTCATTCCAGCCGCCTTCAACTGAAGACAGGGCAGAATGCCATTCGGGCATGGTAAGCCCAGTTGCCGGATCCCTTGCCGGAATGGGCAACATCATGATCCGCTTGCAGGCGTGTATGTAATTCTCATCGCTGAGAAATGCTTCCTGGATGTCATCCCAATCCCGTCCGTCAGGATAGCCTCCACACATATGAATATCACTGGATGCTTCGATTTTCTCATGACTCACACCCGCTGGCATGACAATCACGTCCCCTGCTTTGATCTGGATACGTGTCCAACCGCCATCGCCAACAGAAAGACTGAATGTCATCCAGCCAGCAGCGCACCCCAAACACTCATGGGTTGTCGAGTGAAAATGCGCATAATCATAAATGCCTGGGTAGTCCCAGTTGTTAAACCAGCCATTTTCACGAAATCGTGCCCTGACCGATTCGGCTCCACCGCCAGGAATTGAATTTCGGTGCACAAGAAGTGGAAACCGACTGTTGGGAATCTTACCCTGTGGTTTTGATGTGTAGAGTTCGGTTTTCATCATACTATACCCTTGGTTTACATTACGATTTGAGTCTTGAGATCTTGTGGTCGTTCGGTGATGGTTTCGAAAACGTTCTGAATGTCTTCGAGTGCGTAATTTGCTCTGATAAAGGGTTCGGTGTTGATCCGGTTGTAACAAAGAAGTGTCACTGCATCGTGCATGTCTTGTCCCATTCCCGCAACAGATCCCTTGATTGAATTTTCCTCAAGAATCGTCTGCAGGATATCAAGTTCAAGCGTTTCTCCCGGGCCAGTGAGGCCAAAGGCAACAAGATGTCCACCTTTGCGAAGTAGCGCTTTGGCATCGGCATAGAGAGATGGATCACCTACGCTTTCAATCACAAAATCGGCTCCGACGGTCTTTGCCATGGTTATGCGTTTCGGTGAAATATCAGAAGCGATAATCGGAGCCGCCCCGATTGTTCTCAAAAGTTGAACATGAAGATTGCCAATAGGGCCTGCACCAATCACGACAGCCGATTCACCGAATGTAATTTGTGCTTTGCGTGCTGCGCGAATCACGCACGCCAGTGGTTCTGCCAAGGCAAGAGTGGCAACGGATATATCATTTGGCACGGGGATTACACGATCTGATGGAACGGCAATATATTCTGCAAATGCCCCATCCACTGTGATTCCGATCTGCTGCATTTCAGGACAATTCAAAATCTCGTTCCTTCGACACCAGTAACACCGCATACAGCCTATATTCATGTCCACGACAACGGCCTGACCTTCATGAAGGCCGGTAACATTGGCCCCAAGTTTCTCTACATGACCACAGAATTCATGACCTGGTATCATTGGGAGTCTTTCGGCGGCATAGTTTCCATGAAAAATATGGAGATCAGTCCCGCAAATCCCTGTTCGGGCAATGCGAATGAGAACCTCACTTGATTCTGGTTGTGGACATGGTACCATTTGCACATCAAACCGTCCTGGTTCGATCAAAACGGCAGCACGCATTGCACTCACTTCACAATACCCCGGAGTTTGGAGCGGTCAATGGTCAATGTAATTGCAATGATGAGGATGATGCCGAAGACCATCTGTTGTTGGGTTGCATCAACTTCAAGATAGACCATTGCAGCACGAATCACCATCACGATGAGTGTACCGCACACCGTATTAATAACCCCACCGACACCACCGGTCAGGGGTGTTCCACCGACTAGGACAGCCACAATGGCCGGCAGGAGAAATCCGTTGGCAAGCTGGGCATCACCACCTGAGAGCTTGACCGAAAACATCAAACCGGCAATGGCAGCAAAGATACCGGATACACAAAAAGCAAGTATCTTGACCCGATTGACATTCAAGCCGGAGGCAACAGCTGCCAACTCACCCGATCCAACGGCTTTCAAGGCACGCCCGAACGACATGCGTGTCTGAAGAAACCAGACCAGGAGAACCAAGACTACGGCAATGATCAATTCATGTGGAATACCCCAGGTCTTGCCAAAAACCCATCCAAAACTATTATCACGAAACGTGGCGTCCATGTAGAGCGCACGTTGACCCGAGAGCCATTTGGCAACAGACAGGGCAACAAATCCGATGGCAAGAGTCGAAACAAAGGACGGTACGTAAAATCTTGTTGTTACGTAACCGGACAATGTGCCGAAAAGTGCTCCGACACCGATGACTATGAACACGACCCAGATACCAAATTGGGCAAGATAAACAGTAGTGATAACCGTAATCATGTTGGCGATTTGCTGTACACTCAGGTCAATGCCACCGATGTAGATTGCGAATGTCATACCAAGTGCCATGATCAGAAGTGGTACAATATCAGCAATGAGAATAATCATTCCAGCAGGGGAGAAGAAACCCGGATTGGCAATTCCAACAATGATTGTCAGCATAACCAATGTGATCCAGGGAAAGTACGGTTTCAAGAACTTAAAAGACATGATAAAACTCAAATCATATGGTGGACAAGGTCATAAAGTGAGGGCTTGGAGCCGGGTTTGCAGTCGAATCCTTTCTGGAATTCTCCGTCCTTAAGAACCATAATCGTATGTGATAGTCCAATGGCTTCTTCCAGCGTGTCAGCAACAAGCAGTATGCCTATACCATTATCCGACATCTCGCGGATCATTTCATAGACATCTTCCTTTGCGCCGATATCAAGCCCCCGAGTAGGGTGATCAAGCAGGATAATTTCCGATCCACCAGATCGCCATTTCGCCAGTACAATCTTCTGCTGGTTGCCACCGGAGAGATCTCCGCAATCCTTATAAACTGAAGGTGTTTTTATACCCAGCCGTTCAATCCAGGCGGTTGCAAGTGACTTTTCCTTTGGTACGTTCATGACACCCAGGTATCGAAAATTCTTTAGTTGGGAGAGTGTCATGTTTTCGTAGACATTCATCCCGTTAACAATCCCTTCAATCTTGCGTTCCCGTGGGATATAACCGATACTACGGCTTACACCGGCAGTTGCCGAAAAGTGCGTGACCTTTTCTCCCTTGATCTTGACTGAACCCGAAGTGCATTGTTCCATGCCATACAAGGTCCGAAGAATACCCTCCCGGCCTGATCCTTCCGTTCCCACAAGGGTCAGCACCTCGCCGGCATGAAGGTCAAAGGATATATTCCGATAGATGCCATCAAGACTAACATTGTCGAACGTGACAAGAACTTCCGATGAGTTGTATGGTTTTTGCTTTTGCTCCCTGTAGTATTCCTTGTCAATATCGCGCCCAACCATCTTTTGTTGGATTGCGGTGACTTCGGCTTCGTCATGTTGAACAACATCCACGATTTTGCCGTCCTTGATGACATAGATTCGGTCGGACAACTCGAGAACCTCGTCAATTCTATGGCTGATGAAGATGAACGATGCACGCTTTGTTAGATCTCGGACAATCTGGAATAGGAGATTAACCTCTTCTTCGGCAAGCACTGAAGTTGGTTCGTCAAGCAGGATCACGAGGTGCCCTTGAATCCGCTCTTCCAAGGTTAGAACCTTGGCCAATTCGACCAGTTGGCGCTGGCCAAAGGATAATTCCATTGTAATGGTATTCGGGTCAATATCAAGCTTGACTTTGGCCAATTGCTCTTTGGCGGCAGTTGACATTGCTTGCCAATTGATAACTCCAAATTTGACAAACTGATTCTCATAACCGAGAAAAATATTTTCCATAACTGTCAGGTTTGGTATCAGGGATTGTTCCTGAAAGACCATTCCGATACCATTATCCATTGCTTGGCGTGGGTTTTGAAAACGGACTGATTTACCATCAATTTCGATTGTGCCACCATCGGGTTGATAGGCCCCATAGATGATCTTCATCAAGGTTGATTTACCAGCACCATTTTCGCCGACCAGACCAACGATTTCACCTCTATGGATATGAAAATCAACATCCTGCAGGGCATGAACACCAGGGAAGTGCTTGTCAATTGTCTTGAGTTCGAACATCGATATTGATCTATTTCACGAAACTTATTGTCTTGCGATTGGTTGATAATACGACTGCCGTGATTACGAGGACACCTAGGACGCCATCCTGCAACCAGTTTGGAAGGCCGATAACGACCATGCCATTATTGATGACATTGACGATCAGGACACCGACAAGCGTATTAAGAACACCGCCAATTCCACCCCATAATGCTGTCCCACCTACGACAACGGCAGTTATTGAAATAAACATGAAATTATTGCCCGTCGCGGTTTCTGCAATACCGATTCTCCCGACAGCCATCAGTGCGCCCAGAGCAAAGAAAATACCGGCAAGAGTAAATCCCATGATGCGAACACGCGACACATTGAGACCGCTTGCGATAGCCAGTTCTTCACCACCACCAACGGCATAAAAGTTTCGACCTATAGTTGTGCGGGATTGGATAAACCATGCCACCAAAAGTGCCAGCATTGCGACATAACACATGATTGGGAAATTTAGCCATCGAACTGTCAGTAACGAGCGGAAGAGTTCATCCTCAACCCGAATGCGATCACCACCTGTCAAAACCAGGGCAAATCCTGTTCCAACAAAACCCATTGCCAGTGACACCATGAATGACGGAACTCTGAACATTACATGAATGAATCCATTGATAAAGCCCATGATCCCACCCACAACCAACGCAATGGGAATCGCTAACCAAGCCCAACCTGCAAGTGTTCCGCCTAGGGCAATAAATACAAAGGCAAAGATGACCGCACTGACCGAGACCGTTCCCTCCATGGAAAGGTCAATTGATCCCATGATGATTATAAATGTCACACCGATGGCAATCATCAGGCCAGGTGTCGCTGCAACTGCTATACGAGAAGCATTGCGTATGGAAAAAAAGCGTGAGTCGATAAGGTAGAAGTGGTCCTTGCCTCGCCAAAAATCCTCAAGCCATTCAAATATCGGAAACAGCAAGACCAATGAAGCAAGTACAAAAAGCGGTGCCCACTTCAGAATGATATTACGCAAAGTGTTTATGTGTGGGCTGTTACCACCCGTCACGAATTCAGTCATTCACCTCCCCGATACAAACACTTTGGCGTCAAAACTATTTCACAATGTATAGTGATGATTAAGTGCGAAGGTACGACAGTTGAAATGCCGCACCTTCATGTGAATTGGATCACTTGTACATGATCTGTCCGTTGGATGGCCCCCAGAAATCAGTCCAATCGTAAGTTGGCACATTTTCAAGGTAATTGGCCTTGAACTCCAATGCATCATCAGGAGTGATGAAGATTGTTGGTCCATAGAACTCCCGATGCTCATGTGGTTCTTCAGAAGGCTTGAAGTGACCAACAGCAGCATGATAGGCCAGAGATGCTGTAATACCACCTCCCCAATGTGGGTTTGTGAACACGGTCGCAAGAATCTTGCCCTCAGCCACGAGGTCTACAGCCTGAGGATTTCCGTCGTATGTCACGATGGGAACATCCATACCCTCGGCACGCAATGCTTCAAGAACGCCATAACCAATAGTGTCATTAGCACAATGCACGCCGGAAATTTCGTCACCATAACGTGTAATGAAGCCCTGCATGACTTGGTTTGCCTTCTGGGTATCCCAGTCAGCAGGCTGGGCATCAAGCAATTCAACATCTGGATAGTCTTTCAGTGCATTCTTGAGACCATTGAGACGTTCAATGGCTGGGTTGTTTGATGCAATCCCGCCAAGGTGAACAACGCCACCTTTGCCTCCGATGGCTTCGAGAAGGATACGGGCCGTTTGTTCGGCTGGACCTTCATCTGACCAACTCATGTGGCTGACATAATGATCACCAAAATCCCATGGATGCAAATCATCGGTCTTGTTCCAGAGTGTTGAAACATAAGCACCTGCATCAACGCATGCCTCCACGACAGGGCGGGCATTTGGTGCATCATTGGTATCAATGGCCAAGGCAAGCTCACCATTTGTCTTGGCAAGTAGTGCCTTCACGTCTGCAAGAGATTTTTCCGATGAACCTTCATTGATCAGATGGGTCAGGAAACCCTTTGATTTGCCGAGGCTTTCAACGAATGCTTCACCACCAGATACGATTTCGTTCCAGTATGGATTAGTCCGGTTGCGATAACTCCAGGCAATTGTGGGGTCATTATACTCTGCTGCCATGATTGGCGAAGGCCCAAACATGCGCATTGCTGCCGCCCCAGAGATCCCATATGCACTCGCAAGAAGAAAATTCCTGCGCGAAAAGGTCTCTGCTTCAATAAACTTTTTGATAAAAGACATATTTCACTCCTTATCTAAATCATTCATCCAAAGGGATGCTTTACTCAACTCTTTGGATCATAAGTAACTAACTAGTTATTTATTTTTTGCATGTTGTCAAGAAAAAAGTTGAGGCCCTGATAAGAAAGCCAAATTAATTTGGTTCAATTATCATCCACGGTCAAATTCTACACCTGATTTGACTATCCAGTTCTTTAAAGTCTATCTATTCGGTATTACTCACCGAATTGGAACACCTATGGAATATCTGCAAACATACCTCACCCCACAACCTTACGGTCACTTGCTTATTGCATCAAACTAACAGGATTTGTTCAGAACCGGTTCAATAACCAGGTAAAATCACATCAGAAACTTGAAAAAGATTGCTCTGGAACTACTCCAGTTGCTCACTTTGATCCCGAAAAAATTTATTGGCTGTTGATTGTCATGGAATTTGGTAATGGATAAGGTAAACATTCTCAGTAAAACGGAATTACGTCATGTGAATAATTGATTCCATCTTTTTATATCAATTACATATTGATGATTGAGTTTCACCAATTCGAATGTGTGCCTCGCGCTTTTGAAATGAACTATTAGGATAAGGAATTTAAAATCTTGTTTCCCAAATGATTTATTAAACCAATTCAACATCAGCAATATAAAAAGTTGTAATTCGCCCTTCATTTGGTGTGGGTTTAGCAATTACTTTCAGCTCTTTATTTTCACTTGCAGCTATTGTATTAATATTTGGTAAATTTTGGGGATTATATACTTCCCCCCCCCCCTGATTTCAGCCCCTTTTATGGCTGACTCACGGTTGTTTGCCCAGGAGTGAAAGCCCATGCGATTCCTGATGGTGGGTTGGCTTGAAAATTCCCCGTCCACCTTCCGGCAGGATGAAAGCCATCGCCACCGGCGCGGCGGTCCGAAGACCGCCCCGTGTTTGTCTCCGGCAGGTGCCGCCACCGTTCAGGCCGTCAACGACA
>JAPORQ010000015.1 GCA_026710155.1 Paracoccaceae bacterium | reverse complement strand
GGGCAGATGCAGTTTGAATATCATCCTGACAAAATGGTGGATTGATTGTCAAACCCTGTAGATTCAAATATGTAATCCCCTTTACAATGGTGTGACAAGAGCATAAAGGCCGATTGTCACAAGGATCCAATGGTTTTTTATTTTTTTGTTCGCCGATCAGGGACCTTTATCCAATCCAGAACTCAGAACCAAGTTCCATGGATTGGCTTTAGAAAAGGTCTAAGCCTTATAGTTTTTGAGTTAAAGCTGTTGTCCCGGCCGTCCACAGCAATGTTTGAATTTCTTACCAGAACCGCAATGGCATGGTTTGTTTCTTCCAGGTTTCTGATAAGGGGTGTTTCTTGGCTTTTTGGAATCAATGCCTGATCCGGGCTGTTTTCGGGCTGAATTTGAGACTGGTGTCTTTCCATTACCGGTAGTTGCTTCCCGAGGTTTTCCAGGTTCAGAAATAACAGGCCTGGAAAATGAAACCAGGCGGGTAACCGAATTGTTGATATTGGAAAGCAGGGACTGAAACAACCCGAAACCTTCCCGTTTGAATTCATTCAGTGGGTCTTTTTGGGCATAACCACGGAACCCGATTACGGAACGCAGATGTTCCAGGGCAACCAAATGTTCCCGCCAATGATGATCCATGGCCTGCAGAAGCAGTTGCTTTTGCATGATGCCCATTATTTCGGGTCCAAATTCCGCCTTTCTTTTTTCATGATACCCAGCAGTGGCATCGTATATTCTTTCCCGTATGATCTCCTCGTCGACACCATCTTCCTCAGACCATGGTTCCATGGGAAGATCAACACCGGTATTTTTAAGTACAGCTTCCCTTAATTCTATCATTTCCCATTGATCGGGATAAGATTTTGGAGGTATATGCTGATCAACAAAGGTATCAATGACCTCTAACCGCATTTCTTCAATTATGTCGGAAACATCCTCACTTTCAAGCACTTCCATACGCTGGGAAAAAATGGCCTTTCGCTGATCATTCATGACATCATCGTATTTCAAAAGTTGTTTTCTGATGTCGAAGTTTCTCCCTTCAACCTTGCGTTGGGCCTTTTCCAGGGATTTATTGACCCATGGATGTACGATGGCCTCATTTTCTTCCATTCCGATGGTATTGAGCACCTTGTCCAAACGTTCCGAACCGAATATTCGCATCAAGTCATCTTCCAATGAAAGGAAAAATGATGATTTGCCCGGATCACCCTGTCGCCCAGAACGTCCCCTGAGCTGGTTATCAATTCGCCGTGATTCATGGCGTTCCGTAGCCAGTACGAACAAGCCACCTGCCTTGATGACGGCTTGCTTGTCTTTGGCAACTTCCTGGTCGATTTTGGTTCTGATCTCGGTGGGATCCTGTTCAGGAGTCTCTTCAAGTTTTTCCAAAACTTTCATTTCAACATTGCCGCCCAGTTGTATGTCCGTACCTCTTCCCGCCATGTTGGTGGCGATGGTTATGGCTCCGGGAGTACCTGCTTCGGCAATGATCCTGGCTTCCTGTTCATGATGACGAGCGTTGAGCACATTATGCTTCAATCGGCTTTTGGTTAGAATCTTTGAAAGGGTTTCGGATTTGTCGATTGAAGTGGTTCCAACCAAAATGGGTTGTTTCCTGTCATGGGCTTCCTTGATGGCGTTGAGTATGGCATGGTGTTTTTCCTTTGAAGTGCGGTAAACACGATCATCTTCATCAATTCTGGCCACAGGCTCGTTGGTTGGTATCTCGACCACACCAAGACCATAGATTTCCCCAAATTCTTCAGCCTCGGTCAAAGCCGTACCTGTCATTCCGGAAAGTTTGGAATACAAACGGAAATAATTTTGAAATGTTACAGACGCCAAGGTAACGTTTTCGGACTGGATGGGGACCTTTTCCTTGGCTTCAATGGCCTGATGCAGACCCTCGCTCAACCTTCTGCCAGTCATCATTCTTCCGGTAAATTCGTCAATCAGGACAACCTGTCCATTTCTTACGATATAGTCCTTGTCCTTGAAGTAGGCCTTGTTGGCTCTCAATCCCTGGGTTACATGGTGAACTAGGGTAACCGATTCAGCATCGTACAATGATTGGTTTTCCGGTAGGAGTTCCCTTTCCTTGAGTATAATCTCAAGATGATCATTGCCTTCGTCAGTGAGGGTAACGTTTCTTGTTTTTTCATCCAGCTCATAGTCCTCGGGCTCAACCAAGGGGATAACATTCTGGATTGAATTGTATAGTTCGGAGCGGTCTCCGGCCGGACCTGAAATAACCAGAGGAGTTCTGGCTTCATCGATCAGGATGGAATCAACCTCGTCAATGATGGCAAAATGATGTCCCCTTTGCACCATGGTTTCAAGAGTTGGAACCATGTTGTCACGAAGATAATCAAAACCGAATTCATTATTTGTTCCATAGGTTATGTCAGTACTGTAGGCCTTGCGTTTGCCGTTCTTATCGAGATCAGGAGTTATGACATCCACCGTCATCCCCAACATGGAATAGACTTTTCCCATCCATTCAGAGTCTCTTCGTGCCAGGTAATCGTTTACGGTAACGATATGGACATTCTCGCCTGTAAGACTGTTCAAATAAGCTGGAAGGGTTGCAACAAGGGTTTTACCCTCACCGGTTTTCATTTCCGAGATATTTCCCTTGTGAAGGAAAATTCCTCCGACCATCTGGACATCGAAAATGCGTAGCCCAAGCGCCCTCTTGCCCACTTCTCTTGTCAGGGCAAAGGTTTCAGGGAGCAAATCATCCAAGGATTCACCGTTTGCAGCCCTTGTTTTGAATTCATGGGTCTTTTGAATGATTTCCGGTTCGGAAAGCTTTTCATATTGACTTTCGAAATCATTGATCTTGACAACAAATGGCTGGACGGATTTCAGCAATCTGTCATTGGCGGATCCAAAAAGCTTTTTCGTAAGGTTTCCGACACCCAACATTTACGTATTACTCCAACTGATTACCTTTGAGGAAATACATTGATTTCTAGAATTTTGCAGGAAAACTCACCAAACAAAGAGTACTTGATATAATCCCGCTAATGAAAGTTAGTATTATTCCGGCAAGGAT
The DNA here is from genome assembly GCA_026710155.1 of Paracoccaceae bacterium. Taxonomy (GTDB): domain Bacteria; phylum Pseudomonadota; class Alphaproteobacteria; order Rhodobacterales; family Rhodobacteraceae; genus MPNP01. The sequence goes on along the minus strand of JAPORQ010000015.1, from coordinate 66,616 downwards.
TCAACTTTAGAGCGATTTTGAAAACGCTTTCAACCAGTTTTTGTTGTGAATAAAACACCTTCTTCATACCGATTCACTAATAACCACATGAAATCAATCACCAAGTGATGATTTAAGGTGCTGGAATAACCACTAGGTGTTTGCTGGCGAAAGGATTCAAATCAGGGTATTCTACATTTTGCTACAAAAACAGGTGCAAGGGACTTGACCAGATTCTATAAGAAAGGGTTTGACATGAGGTTGGGAGGAATATTCGTTCGATTTAACTTTGCTAGAAGAATTTCAGTGTTATGGTCGGGAATCGTGACGGGATCAGGGCCAGTCTGGCTGAAATCGGTACCATTACAAGGGAAGCCGACACATCCATCAGTGTCAGGTTTCCGCAAAGCAAACGTGCCATCAGGTTGATAGGATTGATCTATGAAAGGGAATTCACTCCTCGACTTGTCCAGGATATTGCAGAAGAAGCAGTGGAAGACCGGAACCGACTGCAGGGGATATGCACTGAGCAGAGAAGAAATTTCGAGAGGCATGTGAGAGAAGGCGTCAACGCAATCTTGAAAGATATCGACTGGGAATTGTAAAAGACCTGATAACCCTTAAGCAAGTTGCAGCTCCGGAGTTGGTTTATCTCGATGATGGCAGCCTGATTGGTGCTGATCTTTCAGATGGTGATAAAGAACATTCAGCTGAACTGGATATGGATACAGGATTTGATATGGTCCCTCGTCCGGAATGAGGTGATTGAGATCATCGGGGACGAAGGAGTCAATCGGTGGTTGCATAATGAACGGCAAGTTGCAACCGGACAAGAATGGCCGGTGGTATGTCTGGATCGAATGAAAGGAGAAGGAACTGGACGCACGAACAGGCATCGATCTGGCGTTGCTGGACCAGATTGGCAGAATCCAGAAGGATTGGGACGAGTGGGAAGCCCGTTTGACCATGCTTGTGCAGAACTTGCACAACAATCTGAAGTGCTTGTCCGGCAATCAGAAGATTTTGAATGCTCAATTGGCCGGGGGTTGGAGAGGCAGATCAGGTCCCTGCAGGATTTGCCAGGGTCATTGGAGAGATTGGACCAACAATCCAAAGATGGCTGAAGAATTTCTGGAACGGGCGGGAGAAACATACGGATGATGAATGGGGCAATCTGGTTTCACTGGATTTGAAACCGCCTGGTCACTGGTTTTGAGAAAGTCCATTGTTTCCAGTACAAGTAATTGCAAATAAATTCTTGACTTGCTGAAGTATGATTGTATATGATGAAGATACCGTAAAGAGCATTTTGTGAAGGCATCACCTGCCCATTGGCCTTCGCGTTTAGGACGGGGGACTCGGCAAGGGGGTCTTTTCGCGGGACACTTCGGGTGGCTTCCGGACCCAATGTGCTAAGGGAACGCTTCTACTGCGAGAAAAGATACCGCACGGTACTAAACAGTACTGTGCGGTTTTTCTTTTTGGGTTAAAGAATTTTTCCGACTTCCTGACCATATGGATTCCTCCTTATGTAGGCCGTAATTATCGACCAGTGCTTGCCGCACCTATTATTTTCCTGGCATTCAAGTACCCCCAACCCACTCCAGTTCCACGCAGGCATGCGGCATTTCCATGATTCGCCTGTTTAGTAGAGTTGGGTGCCTGGGCGTACAATCGAGGCAACATAATCCTCTATGCGGGAGAAGCCAGCATTCAGAATTTCGTTTCCATGTTCGTGCCGGATATGTCTCAAACCAAACCCCGTACCCTTGTGGAAGCCCAGAAAAAGATATATTTCTGCTTCTACCGAGGCAAGTTGAGGCTCTCTTGGAATTTTCAGATTCTTGATTCTTCCAAATGAGTGACCGTCGGTAACAGGATTCCTTATTAGGCTGTGTTTTCCCACCAGAAACTACTTTATCTACTGAAACTGGTCGTAGATTTCGCAACCAATGCCAGCTCCAATTGAAACCAAGCCCAATATCTTGGACCAAGGATTGGGAATCATAACCAAGATCACACCAATACCGATAAGTTTATTTGGTGTATGGAGGTAGATTTTGTCTTCGGGTGCTTCATGTATTTTAATTTCCTGATGGGTGCAAATCTGGTATTGCGACAAATTTTGACCCATGGCCTCGTACTTCACTATAACAATTCTCGATTTCACGTTGGTTGATTACGTAAATCCATATTGCATCGAGTTTTTCTTTCCTGGTCAAGTACCAATTTTGACATTACCCGAGCGTTTTTCAGGAAATATTTATATGTCGAATGTCATTGCCATTACCGTAAAGTCAGTTTACGATAATAGACGAATGCAGATGGGATAACCGGAAGTTAACAGATAGGGAACCGGATATGCTTTTTGGTTGCAGAATCGAAGCGAATTTATCAAGAAGTTACTAACAATTAAAACACAAAACCGAATTTTCGAGTATGTTTTCTGTGGGAATTAGTTTTTTTGTTTACTGGGAAAAATAAAATCATGTTGAAACAAAAAATTTTAATATGGCTGGTGGTTGTCATGGCCTTGCCATTGATGTTTACCGGCACTGTTGTCATGGCAGAAGCAACAAAGGTGACCATCGTTCATTTTAATGATTTGGACCGAATGGGTGCCAAGGGCGGCCGGGGTGGTGTCGCCAAATTGGCAACCATTGTTTCAGAACAAAGGATGGCCAACGAAAATGTGCTGGTCACATTTGGAGGTGATACAATTTCACCTTCACTGATGTCCGGATTGGATCAGGGTGCCCACATGATAGACCTGCTGAACCAGCTTAATTTGACAGCCATGGTATTGGGCAATCATGAATTCGATTTTGGTTCCGAGATTGCCAAGATAAGGATTTCAGAGGCGAATTTCCCGGTTCTCGGCACCAATACCGTTGATCCAGATGGTAACATAATTGACGGTGCCTTGGATTCGATCATGGTGGAAGCGGGAGATTTCAAGATTGGCATTTTCGGTTTGACAACAGTTGGGACCCTTGAGAAATCAAGTCCTGGAGAATATACTTTTCTCGATCCCTTGACTGTGGCTGAAGAACAAGCTGGAATACTCAGGGAAGCAGGAGCCGATTTGGTTATAGCATTGGCCCATACAGACACGGTCGAGGATAGGATTATTCTTGAGAGTGAGGTGGTTGATCTTTTGCTGAGTGGTGATGACCATACCCAAATAGCAGACTTTTCGAATGACACCCTTTTTGTCGAATCAGGAGGGCAAGCTGAACTTGTTACGGTTATTGATGTCTACCTTGATCAAGAAGAGGATGATGATGGCATGAAAACGGTTTGGAATGCCGATTACAGGATTCTTGACAGTATCAGATACGAAGAAGATCCAGAAGTGGCTTCGGCTGTTGCCATTTATGAAGGTCAATTGGATGAACAACTCAATGTGGAACTGGGTGTAACCGAAACCCCACTTGATACCAGAAGGGGAACAATCCGGGGCAAGGAAGCTGCCTTTGGCAATATGGTTGCCGATGCCATCAGGGAAGCAACCGGTGCAGATATCAGTATTGCTAATGGTGGTGGAATCAGGGGCGATAGAACCTATGAGGCCGGAAGTGTCTTGACCCGCAGAGATATACAGAGTGAATTGCCTTTTGGTAACAAAACGGTGGTCATGGAAGTTTCCGGTCAGGTAATCATTGATGCCTTGGAGAATGGATTCAGCAGAATCGAGGATGGATCTGGCAGATTTCCCCAAATATCAGGTATCAATGTCGCTGTAAATCCGAATGCTGAACCTGGAAGCAGGGTTGTTGCGGTAACCCAAAATGGCGCACCTCTAGACCCTGAAGGAACATTCGTTTTTGCTGTAAACAATTACCTTGCAGGTGGTGGGGATGGCTATGGCATGTTTGCTGATCAAAAGCGTATCGTCAATGAATATGCCGGTGTATTGGATGCTGTACAGGTATTCAATTACATTTCATCCAGGGGCAAAGTGGCGCCTGAGGTTGAGGGTCGCATAGTATATCAGGAATAATTCAAGACATATACCAGAGGCCCTCAAGCCCCTGGCTTTAATTCATTCTGGCAAAACAAGTTGGTTTTGCAACTTTAACTACAAGCACGAGATTCGTCGAAAATCTCAATTCTGGCATGGCTAAGCAGGTTAAATCGGAAAATTATCAATTCGGTGTATTTGATCATAATGGAATCTTGCGTGGTAAGTGGATTCCGGAAAGCAAACTTGAGAACGCCCTGACCAAGGGAATAAGAATGCCCGGATCAATTCTGGCTTGTGATATTTGGGGCCAGGACAGGGTGAGCAATGAATATGTTCGAAAAGGTGGTGACTCCGACCTGATGTGCATGCCTACGGGAAGGCAAATGCTTCCCTTGCCCTGGTTGACGAACAACTCCCATTTGATTCATGGCTGGATGCTTAATGAGGATGGCTCGGTTTTTCCTGGAGACCCGCGGGGAGAATTGTACACCATGGTACAAAGGTTTCATAGCCATGATTTGTTTCCTGTTGTTGCTTTCGAGTTAGAGTTTTATTTGACTGACAAGGATTCAATCAAACCCCAGCCAATTTTTCTGGAGAGTCAAAACAGGCAACTGAAGAGGGATTCCATCCTGTCCCTCGATGAGTTGAATGATCTTGGAGATTTTTTCAGGGAAATTGAAACTACTGCCTCGAAGCAGGGAATAAATACAGGAGGGATTTCTTCCGAGAATGGACCCTCGCAGTATGAAATCAATCTGGAGCATACCAGTGATCCCTTGAAAGCAGCCGATGACGCACTCCTGATGAAAAGAATAGTAAAGGGAGTTGCCGCCAAACACGGTTTCAAGGCAACATTTATGGCCAAACCCTATGGTGAAAGCGCCGGAAGCAGCATGCATGTCCATATTAGTATATTGAACAAACACGGCCAAAATATCTTTGATGATGAAGTCGCACATGGTCCGGAGAAATTGAAAAACGCCGTTGGAGGTCTATTGGAACAATTTGACGATTGCTTCCTGTTGTTTGCCCCGCATTTAAATTCGTACCGGAGATTCCTTCCAGGTTTATTGGCACCGGTTAACGCCAGTTGGGGCAAGGAAAACAGGACAGCCGCCATTCGCATACCTGGAGGGCCATCGGATTCAAGAAGAATAGAGCATCGCCTGGCGGGTTCGGATACCAATCCATATCTTGTACTTGCGGTTGTACTGGGAGGGATATTTAACGGTCTGGAACATAAAACTGATCCCGGAGATCCGGTCACCGGGTTCACTGCCAAACGATCCTTGAATAATATACCACCAAATTGGGGAGCTGCCCTAACCAGATTTTTTCGCAGCAAGAAAATGGCACAAATTTTCTCAGACCAGTTTATCGACATGTACATAACCACCAAAACCTATGAATTTGAGGAACTTGCCAAAACGGTTTCCACTGCCGAAATCGAAGCATATCTGGATGCCTGCTGATGTCCTGGGAAATTCCACCCTATTATTCCGATGGTTCCTATCCAAAAAGCTATTACGCCAACAGCGTTTCAATTTCTCGAACACCCAAAACCCTGAGGGGGTCCCTTGAGACCGATGTTTGTATTATCGGAGCAGGTTTTACCGGATTATCCACGGCAATATTCCTTGCCGAGAATGGATTCAGGGTCATTGTTCTCGAAGGTGCGAAAATAGGATGGGGAGCTTCGGGCAGAAATGGGGGTCAGGCGATAAACGGGTTCTCTGGCAATATAGATAGTATCAGGAATTTGCTGGGTTCTAGTTCAGCCCAACTGGCCCATGAGATGTTTGAGGAAGGAGTTGGTCTGATTGAATATCTCATGGAAAAATATGCCATTGAATGTGATTTCAAACATGGCAATCTTGCTCTCGCCATAACCACAAGACAGGCTCGAAGACTGGAGATAGAGGTCAATGCAAGACAGCAAAACAATCAAGGGGATTTCGAGTATCTGGATCAGGACAGTCTGGCAGGGCATATCGGTTCCCAGCTATATTGTGGCGGTTGTATCGATAGAAAAAGCGGCCACCTCCATCCCTTGAAACTGGCACTCGGTGAAGCCGGGGTTTTGGAACAGCTGGGAGGGAAAATTTTTGAAAACACCCCTGCCACGGCCATTAGGGAGTTATCCAACAGGGTTGAGGTCAGTACACCAGACGGAAGCATACACTGCTCTAGACTGGTTTTAGGATGCAATGGCTACCTGAATTTGAAGGGACATCGGATATCCAGGCAAATTTTACCCGTTTTTTCCGAAATCGTGGCCACAGAACCCTTGCCGTATGAACTAGCAAGGGAAGTCATGCCTTCTGATGCCTCGGTATTTGATGTGAGGTTTCTTCCAGATTATTACAGGTTGTCAGCCGACAGGAGAATGTTATTTGGAAGTTCCACTGATTATGGTCGTCCAAGTAAAACCCAAACGGGTTCTCGATCGCTGGCCAGAATGCACGAGGTGTTTCCTGCCCTGAAAAATGCAGGTATTGATTTTGCGTGGCGGGGAAAGTTTGCAGTAACCCTAAACCGCCTGCCCCAATTGGGAAAAATCGGGGCCAGAATATATTATGGCCATGGCTATTGCGGCCATGGTGTCAATTGCGCCCATTTGTTCGGGAAATTGATCTCCGAGGCAATTGAAGGCAATACCGAGCGTTTTGATGTATTTGCCAAAATGCCCCAGAAAAAATTTCCGGGAGGGCGACATCTTCGCATTCCACTGACGATGATAGGTGCACACTTTTACCAAGCAAGGGATTGGTTGGATTTCTAGGCGACATATTAAATTGCCACTTATCAAAAAATTGAAATTATTGACCGAATATGATAACACATATTAAATGCCTAAAAAGGTCAGGAAAAAAGGTCCTTTAAGTTGGTTCTCTTATGTGATTTACTTATTTTCTGACTTTCGTAAGTCGCCAAACCACAGAACACGCACTGGTGCAGGAGTAAATGGAAAAGTGAACTTTCATGATTCAAGCAAAAGTCTCTCACTGGTTTTTTCACCTGCTTGTGTATTCATAATTGCATTTTTCACCTTGCTTGCCCAAGAAGCAAGAAGTGACTACGAGAAGGGACAGGAAGCTTGGGAAGCGTATCGTTTCAATGAGGCGGTTTTGGAGTGGCAGCAATCCGCCAATCAGGGCGATGGCATGTCAATGTTGGCTCTAGGAAGGGCTTACGGACAAGGTTTGGGTGTATTGCGAAATAAAATAGAAGCACACAAGTGGTTCAATCTTGCATCGAGTCGTGGGGTCTTTGAAGCCCTTGAGGAAAGGGAAAAGCTTGAAGAGAACATGACCGATTCAGAGCTTGCCGAAGCAAATGAAATTGCCAAGAGCTGGCACCCGAAGCAAGCAGGGAAAAATACAAACATACCTTCGTCATCCGGTTTGGTAACATCACGTGAACTTGTACGTGAAGCCCAATCTCTTCTTTTGCAACTCGGATATAACCCAGGTGTGGCAGATGGTTTTTGGGGACCCAAGACCGGGGCGGCCTACCGATTATTTCTTGAAGATCACAAACTGCCGATTGTGGATGTGCTCACGGAATCCAATTTGTCCGAAATGCGAAATGAAGCTCTTTCATTACCGGTTTCGGCTCAAAAAGGCTCCACCATGACAGTGCTTGAGCTATACCAGGCAGCTTCAAACGGCAGGTCTGACAGGATAGACATTGCCTTGAGGGAAAGGACTGATATCAATCAACAAGACAGGCGGGGATGGAGCGCATTGTTTTATGCAGCCGATCTCGGAGATGTTCAGGCCGCCCGGCTGCTGGTTGAAAAGGGGGCAGATCCGAGTATTCAGGCACCAGATGGCAATACGGCAATATCAATCGCTCAAAGCCGGGGTCATGACAATATTGTCGACATTCTTTCTGTATCCCAAACAGCTAGACAGCTAAATACGATTCCTGTTGAAGATGTGTTTATTCAATTCCTGTCCATTCTGGCCGGTGAGGAGATGGTTTCAACAAACCAAGATGAGGAAAAACAATTCTATGATCTGCTTAATCGCAAACCGTCCATCAACGCAGTTGATGAGAACGGTTGGACAGACCTGCACTGGGCTGCAGCTACAGACTTACCGGGAATCGCTTTGAATTTGGTGAATGCAGGGGCAAATGTCAATGAAACAACAAAGACCGATGAAAATTTATTAACTAGAAAATTGAGGGCACGTTTGAATACGGCAGATACCGGTTTTTCATGGAATACATGGAGAAGGTATGGAGACACACCACTACATATTGCAGCACTTGCGAACTCACCAAAGACAGCAGATGTTCTCATTGATGATGGAGCATTTGTGAATGCAGACAATACTCAGGGCGAAACACCGCTTCATTACGCTATTTGGGGGAAATCATTGGAAATCTCACGAATCCTCATTTCAAATGGTGCTTATGTAAACCAGCGCAATTCTTTTGGCACGACACCCCTTCAATATGCCGCACATCAGAATTTACCAGATATCATCAAACTTCTGGTTTCACATAAAGCCCGAATCAACGCTCGAAATCAAAATGGGTTAACAGCGTTGCACTTCGCTGTAAGTACGGAGTCATTAGATGCAGCACAGGCCTTGGTGGAATTGGGAGCAGACCTTTACATACAGAACCGAAGAGGATTGTCTCCGGTTGATCTGGCAAGAATTTCCAATAACAATGAGATGCTGGAAATTCTTGGTGTCAATTAGATTAAGAGGGTTTTCCACCAATATAGTGGGTAATGCCACCTGTCAACTCCTTTGCGACATAGGTTCAAACCATCCTTCTGGATTCAGTATATCCTATGGCGGTCCTTCAAAATTTAGCCAATGCCTTGGTGCAGGAAGTGCACCTATCAAGGTTTTTCGAGTATTAAACGATTGCCAGGGAGAACAAGTCCAGTCATCTAAACTGAACTTTGCTTTGTTTTTTGATCAAGACTATTCCTTAATCCCCTTTGGAAAGGGATTCACGGCAGAAGTCGGCCTTTTCCGACCTACCACGGCCACGGGAACAGCCCAGTCCATCCTGACCCTGAGCAATTTGAGTGCCCTTTCGGGATCATCGTTCTGATGGAGGAGGGGAGCCAGTTGCCGTTTCTTGGTGTAGCAGTCTGGAAAGGTTGACGATTGTCTGCTTTGTTGTCATGCTTCTTTCCCACTAGGTTTCCCTGAGGAGTGTGACCCTGTGGCCTTTTTGGTTGTGGATTGTTTCGATGTTGAAGGCCATGTTGCGGCACCTATTGTATGGAAACTGATTGCGAGAATGTAATTGTCACGATGATAAATAGTGTCTGCCCGAAAAGCATACAAACCGTGTTTGCCCTCTTGACACCAGGGTTTTGGAATCGGGATGTTACCATGAAGATCGGTTCCGTCACTGCTCATTGCCCGTTTCGGGGGATTTATTGCAACAGGGCAATCCGGTCGCGCCTGTTTGCGCTTCCGGAGGAGCATCCTGCTCTCCATGCCGGCCATGACCCTGGCCGTCCGGGCATGGATTTGTGGCAGATCCCTGTCATGGGCATCATGCTGCAGGGGCTGAACTGCGATCATGACTGTCTGCATGACCCAGTCAACGAGCGCGGGACCCTCCGCCGGTTCCCGGGCCATGCTGATATCCGGGACAGGCGCCGGTATTCGTACCAGTCGGTTGTTGACAATGTGGGCCTTCTGACCCCGGAGTTGCTGTCGACCGTTTCCGTCAACAGAGTGAAGACCGTTCGGAAGGGAACGGACGGGAGAGGTGTGCCAGGGGGTGGTCGAAAACGGACTGTTTCACGTGAAAAATGCCCTTCATTCTGAGGTTTTCCAGCGAAAAAAATGTTCCCGTTCATCCGTTTTCGATGAAACGGGAGTGATCCGGCTACCTGTATTTTGCGAATTTTTCAAAAACAGGGTATTTTCTGGGCAGACACTGAATAGTCAAGTTTCTTCCATTAGACTAACTGATCCGATCAATTTTCTCTGTTGGAAGACCAACTAACTCCATTAATTTGTCGAAATTCGGAACAACATCATATTTCACGCGTTCAACAACGGTCTGTTTCCCGATTTTGTCGAAGAATTTTCGTGCACACTCAATTTTTACTTTTTCTAACTTCCGCAACTTCATTGATGACATAGTACCCTTCGTTTCAGCTATGAAGTAAATATGCCTAACGCTTCCTTGCTTAAATGAGATCGCCCAATCCGGATTGTAATCTCCTACAGGGGTTGGGATAAGAAACCCACGAGGAAGCTTGGCGTAAACCACGATTTGAGTGCTCGTATCCATCTCCTTAACAAACGATCTTTCAACATCTGATTCCACAACTGCATAGTCGTAAATGTGATTGTTGAGTTTCGATGTTGCACGGGAAAAATCAATGCCAATCTGGTTTTTGGTGAAAATTTGAATGTCATGTCTCTCATTTATTTCGTCATATGTCAGATGCTCAATTACCATTGTGGCCTTCTGTTCAGTAATTATTCGAGATGTTTCATTAATGAATTGTTCTGGATTCTGCCTATATTTTTTAAAAGTCTGCGAGTTGATATTGGCAAGTATGGAAGCAGCGGTCTCACGCTTAAGTTGGGTATTTTCCGAAACTTTGCCAACAAGATCATATTTCACCTTTGATCGGATGGAATCCGCCCTTTCAGTTGTCGTGTCTGTTATTAAAAAACCATCACCACTGTTTAGTTGACTATCGGTCAAGCCTTCGTTCTGAACACCTACCTGAACTTTGTACTGCAAAGGTGATACTTGTAGTTGATTGTTAAGAGAAACTACACAATTCTGGATCAACTCCTCAGAATCAAAATCAATTCTATAGATTGCCTTGCGATTAATCCGATCCCATAGTTCCTGAAATTCCCTTTTTTGAAAATTTTTTCTATTGAGGGGATTTATCTTTGATCTAAGTCCATTATCAACATCAGGTAACTGTGCTTCATTGAACACTGTATCTATAAGTTGATACACTTGATCACTGTATACAATTAAAGCATCAGGAAGTTCTGCTAGACTTCCGTCTTCTTTTGCTTTGTGGTATTCTTCTGTTATTTGATCTAAATCATCAGAATAGTCGTATTTCAACAGGTATCTGTAAATTTGCTTTGCCATCAATGGAGTTACCTCAACCAGGCCTTGATTTGTGATCAATGTCTTACCAGTAAAATACTCTTCATTAGCTTTACGTGGTCTGGATGAAAGGGCCTCAACAATCTCTTTCTGGAGTTGCATCACAAAATTACTAAAGCTTTCGCTTGCCACAACCGTAAGCACATTTATATCATGTACGATGGAGGGATGGTCTATGCGATCACCATGCTGGTCCACACAAAGTCTCAAACCTCTTCCCACCTCCTGTCGCCGGGAAATAGTACTGTCACTATGCTTGAGCATGCACATGACAAACACATTCGGATTATCCCACCCTTCCCGGAGTGCAGAGTGCGTGAATATGAACCGTGTAGGTTCATAGAAGGAAAGTAGCCGTTCCTTGTCTTTTAAAATAAGGTCGTATGCGACGATGTCATCAGACTCAGTCGTACGAGCACGAATTGTTGGATCCTTAAAGCGGTTAGTTTTCCTGTCAATAGAAAAGTACCCATTGTGGGTTTTAGCTGGAATGGTCTTGTTAAGGTAATTGTGGTAAGATTTGTCAACGAAAGTATTATCCGACAGATACTCTTCCTTGATCATGGAATATTCTTCTTCAAAAATCCTTGCATACTCACCCTTCTCATCCTCCCGATTATAGTCTCGGTACTTTACTACTTCGTCTATGAAAAAAAGGGAAAGTACTTTGATTCCTTGTAAGAATAATTGCATTTCCTTCTCCAAGTGAGCCTTGATTGTCTCCCTTATCTGGATTCTACGAATATCCTGTTTAGATATGTTTCCATTAGCCTGACCTACCTTGATCACCAATCCATTTGTGAATTCAATCGTATCTTCCACAGCATCAATTTGACTGATTTTAAATCCACGATACTGTTCCATTTCACCTGATTCGACAAATAGGTCATCATGATGCTTAAATTTTCTAAGGCGTCGTCTGATCTCACCGGATTTAAGTTTCTCCTCTATCTCTAACCGAACAACTGGATTTCTCTTCGAGATATCAATCCCCTCAAGATAAAGGTAAGCATTTGTCCCTGATAGACCACGGACTTCGATGCCCCTTACTGCTATCTTTTTCACCAACTTTTGGTTGAAAGCATCCAGTGCATCCAGTCGGTGAATGCAATTGTGTAAGGTTCTGTGAGTAGCCGAGTAACGAAGGATAAATAGAGGTTTGAATTTCTGAAAGGCATTTGTAGTAGCATTGCCTTCCATCTTCTGAGGTTCATCTAGAATCAGAATCGGATGGCTCGAAGCGATTACATCGATGGGTTTTCGTGACTGGAATTCGTCCAGTTCTTCATAAATTCGACGATTGTCTTTACCACGTGCATTAAACGCCTGGATATTAATTATCATTACGCTAATACCAGAGTTAACTGAAAAGTTCTCAATTTCATGTAAGCGCTTGGAATTGTAAATAAAGAACTGTGCCTTTTTTCCATAGTTTTCGGAGAAGTGGTCAGCAGTGATCTGCAAAGTTTTAAATATCCCTTCACGGATAGCGATCGAGGGTGACATGATGATAAATTTAGACCAGCCAAAACGCTTGTTCATCTCGAAAATGGTCTTAATATAGCAGTAGGTTTTACCAGTTCCCGTTTCCATCTCAACATCAAGGTGAATATCAGTTGCGGCTAACGCATCCCGTTTATAGACTGAGGAAGCAGGCATTCGTTCACCACGCTTGTTGAAGGTTGTAAAATCAGTCAATGAAGGGGAGACATGCAAACCCTGCAGGCGCTGTATCCCCTGAATGTTCTTCAATATCTGAGAATTGGTCAGTTTCAGTGGAGGGTTTCTAAATCCTTCTTCAAAGATGCTTGCAAGTGTAGTGTTGCCTGGCTCCATGAAATAGGTCAAGGTAGATATAGGTGGTTGTCCATTAAAACACTCGACTACATTGTTAACAGCGTAGGATTGATAGTCTTGTACCTTGAAATTGAACTTCATCGAAACCCTCAAATCGACCTTACTTTGGATGTTGGTGAGAGCTGACTGAAAATTTGTTCCACATTGGCTTTCAAAGCATCACTGGCAAAACCACCGTCTCGGAAAACTACACGCTGAGGCTTACGCTTTGCTAGTTCCCTCACGAAATCTTCACTGACCCCAAGGTCAAAGCAAGCGACAAGAGTGTTACTATCCACAGAGTAAACAATCTTGTTCTGCAAGGTTTCCTTGTAGATAGTCAGGGTTAGATCAACACCCCAATCTACCAAAACTTGAAAAAGTAAATCCTCTGTTGATCTGCCTTCCTTTACATTTTCGACCATTCCGAATAAGTCAGATTGCTTTACTTGATCGGGGTGATAGTAGATATCTTTCATGTTTGAGGAATCAACTTTAAGCACTCTAAAACCAATATCTCTGTTCCAGTTTGGATGGAATTTGTCTTGCAAAATCTGCCTTCCTGCTTGACGGAGACGTTCCTTGGTGATCTCTGCAATACTTGTGAATCCATTTTTGTAGGGTGTACTGTCAGGATCAATCTCTTCTGGCACTTGAACCATAATATAGCGGCGATTACCCCCATCAGTGGCATTTAGCTTCATAACAGCATGTCCGGTGGTAGCTGAACCTGCAAAAAAATCCAGAATAATCGCCTCCTTGTCATTACCGGTCACGGCTTCAATCGGATCATATACTGCCCAAAGACTCTTAGGAAATGTGAATTCACAACCCTCAACAAGTTTGTTCAATAGCTTTGTTCCATGTTCATTGGAATCGTACCGCTTATCGTCCCAAACACTTCGATAGGGCCCAAAAGTCTTTCCAATTTCAATCTGGTATGAGTCTCCATTTTCTTTAGCATGCAACATTTCGGCAACTTTATCCACGCTCTGACGGGCGTACCTCCACTTTCGCTCAATCCCGGAATTATCAATTGGATAGACATATGCAACTTTCTCCTTCCATTCTGTCTGAGCGGGATGAAAATTGTCCGGGCACACGTCACCAAAGCCAATAATTTTTCCTTTGCTCACCATAACAGGATAAAAACAGTTTTTTGCATCCGTTCTTAGGGATTCTCCACCCCAATTTCTGAATTGGCTCCATTTGACATCCTTATCACTTATTTTCCTATCGCCGATAACTTTACCTCCGTTAGGGTAAACAAAAATTAGCCATTCATTAATATACGCGAAATTGTCACCCTGTTGACCGCGTGGATTGTGCACTACTGTAATGTATGCATGCTCCCATGCAGCACCAGAAAAAATTTCCTTCATCAGAACTGATAATGTACCAAATTCGTTTTCATCTATTGCACAGACTAACACACCGTCTTTCGCAAGGATGTTTTTTGCAACTTTAAGTCGCTGATACATCATTGACAGCCAATCAGAATGGAACCTTCCATTGGATTGGGGGTTTGAAACAAGCCTTTCCATATTTACATCGATCAGACCAGAATCCTTCAAAAACTGTTCTTTACTTGAATGAAAATTGTTCTTGTATAGTAAGTTGCGTCCAGTATTATAGGGTGGATCAATGTAAATTAATTTTACCGATCCAAGAAATGAGTCTTGTATTATCTTAAGTGCGTCGAGATTATCACCTTCAATCATAAGATTCTTCGTAGAATAGAAGTTAACGCTCTCATTTGGTACTGGGCGTAGAGTTTTTTTGATAGGAGCATTTGCATTTGCCAGTGCTTCCTTCTTTCCTGGCCAGTCGAGCCTATATCGCTCCTTCGGACCGTCCACGATTTGTTCACTCAACTCCTGCTTTAATTGATCGAAGTCGATTGCGAGGATTAACTGTTTGGTCTCATCATCCTTGACCTCTACAACACAGCTAGGAAACAATTCTCTTAACCCAGCTATATTTTCTTGACTTAAATTTGGGCTGTGCATCTTCAACCTATCCATACAAATTCTCTCAATCTCTTAATTCGGTGCAAGGCGCATGTGGTCAATTGTACTTTTATCGTTAAACTTCTGACTAAGATACAATAAATTTGTATTATCAATTCAGTGTTAACACAAAGTTTGGTGCTTATATAGTGTCTGCCCGAAAAGCATACAAACCGTGTTTGCCCTTCTGCCAACAGGGTTTTGGAATCGGGATGTTACCATGAAGATCGGTTCCGTCACGGCGCATTACCCGTTTCAGGGCCTTTTTTCATCCTGAATCCATCATTCTTCACAGGGTCTTGACCCATGAGACACGTCATCAAGCCCCATTCCGAACTCGGCGACATCGACATTGGATACATCAGGATCAACCGGAAGTGTCGGGATGACATGCCGACCCTCCTGATTGGCCTGCAGGGGATTTGTTGAAACAGGACATTGCGCTTCCGGAGGAGCATCCTGCTCCCCATGTCGGCCATGACCCTGGCCGTCCGTGCATGGATTTGTGGCAGATCCTTGTCGATCGTGCCGAAGGCACCCTGGCAGGGGTGCAGGATCCCCGGTTCAGGCGTCTGCCCTGGCGCGGGAACCCGGACCTGATCGGCAGTTACATCGGCGATGCGAGGAAGCGGATGGACCGGGTTGTGCGCCGTCTGCTCAAGGGCGAGACCATTCCCCATGACGAGAAGGTGTTTTCCATGTTCGAGCGACACACGCGGTGGGTCTCGAGGGGCAAGACCGGTGTTCCGGTTGAACCGGGCGTTCCGGTGTGCATCGTCGAGGATGAATGCGGTTTCATCCTGCACCACCGGATCATGTGGGAGGGGAGCGATGTCGATCATCCGTTTTCGATGAAACGGGAGTGATCCGGCTACCTGGATTTTGCGAATTTTTCAAAAACAGGGTATTTTCTGGGCAGGCACTAAATAGGTTTGTAATAAAAAATACAGGTGCAATGGGTATGGGAAAAAGATGGCGGTTTTGTGGGATTGAAAATGGGAATAAAAACCAATATTACTTGGGAAGTAAAAGAATTATTTATTGAGAAAGTTTCGACTAACAGTTAGAAAATTTAACGTTCAGATATTTCACAGAAGGTTTTATTCAAAACATTTCTCATGGTCTTAGGATTTGTATAAAAATTCCCTGGTGCAGGATTTTGCTCCTTTCCAGAATAGACTCCTAATTGGCTATTACACTTTGACCAAGTTTTGATCAAGAAACAGTTGTTGTTACTGCATTAGGGCACATAGGTTCACAAAATCCGGTAATTTTACCACTTTTGCTGTATTCAGCAGCGTTGACGATTGCAAAGTGATAGGGGAAAACATTCGGGAGCGCCAAATCTACATTTACTTTAGATCTTAATTGTTCCAAACTTGCTTTGGGAAATCGTGCATCAGCTGTAATGCCATCACCTCTTAGATCCAGACGTGGTTTGGCCAAAGCAGACTCCATTTTATTACCACTTAGCAAATTATAAGCTGCAACTTGGGCAAGCGCTGGTACGATTCGACGTCCACCAGCTGCCGAGAGAGCTGTAAGGTTACCATCATTGGTCTGGATGAAGCTCGGGGCCATGTTAGTAAGAGGTTTTTTTCCGGCTGCCAGTGAATTTGGCTTGCCTGCAACCGGATCAAACCATGAAATTGCATTATTGATTAAAATACCTGTGCTTGGTGATATCACTTTTGAGCCGAATATTGATACCAGGGTAAGCGTTGCTGCTACGACTAGGCCAGAGCAATCAATAACGCAATAGCTGGTCGTACAACTAGGTGCAGTCGCATCTTCATAACCGTCGCCAAGATGCAAAAAACGATCGTGCAAGACCGATCGTGCTGATAAAACACTTGGTAACGGATTATCGATATCAGGAGATCCATGTTTCTCCCATGCACTTAAAAGTGCTGCAATGGTTGGCCCTCCAGATAATCCCGGCACCGTCCATAACTGGCTTTCATTCTTGAACTTGATGTGAATTGGTTTTTGAACTGAAGGTTTGGTTGCTGTAAAGTCTTCAATCTTGAGAACCCCTCCCTTATGACGGATATCTGATACAATGGCATGTGCAAGATCGCCATTTTGTAGTGTCTTGGCACCCTTGATTGCTATTAATTCCAAACTATCTGCGAGCTTATGGTGTTTGATCTCCTTTGATATCAAAGAAGTCCATCCTGTCGCCCTGCCAGTACCATCAGGTTCTAAAAACAGATTTGCTGAATCCGGATCTGATTGTAAATCACTTGCAGCCGAAGCAATTATCAATTGGGTGTACCAATCAATGGTTTGTCCCAGCATGGCAATTTGCCGAGCAGGTTTTACCAAATCTGCCCATGGCATACGCCCATGACGCAACCAGCCAAGTTCAAGACCAGGGGTTATGGTTGGTGCACAAATGGCAAGAGCTCCCTTGGTATTAAAGTCATCTTCCACACGAGGCCAGGGATGCATATCATTTTTGCCACCAACCACCATGTATTTTTCAACTGGTAAATCAAGTGGTGAACGGGTTGAGAAATCAATGACTTCAGGCGTTTCGCCATAACGGCCAACAAGCATGTAGCCAGTACCCCCAAGTCCACTCATCCAGGGCTCAACAATACCAATCACAAAGGCCATGGCCACCGCAGCATCCATTGCCGTACCGCCCGCAGCAATAATCTCGGCACCGGTTTGTGAAGCTTTATAGTGCTGTGATACAGCCACACCTTGAGCACCTGAAATCCCCCTTGGTGCATCAAGAAGAGATAAAAGAAATCTGTTCAATTGATTGTTTCCTTGAAGAAGCAGGCAGCCTTATGTACTTCAGAACCTTCAAGCACAGGTCGAACATTTTGACATTTGCCTTGTGCCAGGCTGCACCTTGGATGAAAAGCACAACCAGAAGGGGGCTTGATGGGATTGGGAAAATCTCCCCTTAGTTGAAGTTTTGGCAATCCCTGACCTGGTGAAGGAGGTAATATTGTTTCCAGGAGTGCCTTGGTATAGGGATGTTGTGGTGTCTCAAAAAGTGTCTCGACATCAGAATATTCAACGATACGTCCCATATACATGACCATGACCCTGTCTGACATATGACGGACCACCGAGAGGTCATGACTAATCAGTAAATAGCTGAGATTTAATTCGGTTCGAAGTTCCCGCAAGAGGTTAAGAATTTGTGATTGTACAGATACATCAAGAGCCGAGGTGGGTTCATCACAAATCAGGATTTGAGGTTTGGCAATCAGGGCCCGGGCAATGGCGACACGTTGACGTTGGCCACCAGACATCTGACTGGGAAAGGATCCCAAAGTACGTTGAGGCAAACCAACACGTTCCAACATTTCGCCAACACGGCTTCGGATTTCTGCACCTTCAAATCCTCTCAAAAGCAGTGGCAACCCAACGATCTGAGCAATGTTTTTTCTTGGGTTCAATGACGAAAAAGGATCCTGAAAAATCGGTTGTATTATTTTTGCACGTTCCTGTACACGAATATCTCTAATCGGCTTGCCATGCATGTAGACTTCACCTTCGGTCGGCATTGAAAGACCAAGAAGAATCTTGGCCAAAGTTGATTTGCCGCATCCACTTTCTCCAACAAGGCCTACAACCTGCCCATGGTCAAGTGAAAAATCCACATCCTGCAAGGCCCGAAGTGGTAACTTGCCGGCAAAGATCCCCTGTTTGACATGATATACTTTTGAAACCCTCCTGACTGATAAAATGCTATTGGTCATCATGCGACTGTATCCTCCGCTGGAAGAACACAAAGCCAGCCCTGACCATTACTTAATTCATGATGTGGAATTGATTCACGGCAAGCAAGGCTGGCATAATCGCACCGGTTCCTGAAGGAACAACCCGTCATTTCACCAAGAAGTGAAGGAACAATTCCTCTGATCTGTCCCAATTGATCAGATTTTTCGGGATTTGGCATACATGCCATCAAGCCCTGTGTGTAGGGATGCCTTGGATTGGTAAAGACATCGATCGTTTTGCCTGTTTCCACGGATTGTCCTGCGTACATGACCTGAATACGATCGGCCATTTGGGCAACGACACCGAGATCATGCGTAATGATGATAACACCAGCCTTGATTTCGACCTGAATATCCTTGATCAAACGCAATATTTGAGCTTGGACCGTGACATCAAGGGCCGTTGTCGGTTCATCGGCAATAATCAATTTAGGTTCACACATTAACGCTTGGGCAATGACAACTCGTTGACGAAGTCCACCAGAAAGTTGGTGGGGATATTGTTTCAGACGGCTTTTTGCGGCAGTTATTCCGACCCTGTTCAAAAGATATATGGAACGTTCCTCGGCCTCCCTTCGATTTCCTCTGCGATGGTGAAGATAAACTTCTGCCAGCTGATTTCCTATCGTGTAGGTTGGGTTCAGGGCCGTCATTGGGTCCTGAAAGATCACCCCTATATCATTGCCCAAAATAGACCGCATTTGTGATGGGGAACTCTGCGTCAGATTTATTCCCTCAAAGTCGATTGAGGTAGCTTTGCGTGAGGCTGTTTTGGGAAGCAGATTCAGGATTCCCAAGGTGGCAATGGACTTGCCGCAACCACTTTCACCAACAATACCCAAGACTTCTCCGGAATTCAGGTGAAGATCAAGCTCACGAACAGCCCGCAAAATGCCGTTTGGGGTGGCAATATCAACACTCATTCTTTTGACATTGAGTAATTTCATTAACGGCCATCCGGCGAGGTAATGTCACGCAAACCATCACCCAGAAGATTGATTGACATAACAAGCAGAAACAGGGCAACACCTGGAATCATAATCAACCAAGGTTCAAAGAATAGATAGTCTTTTCCTTCTGCAATCATCAATCCCCAAGAAGGTAGGGGCGGTTGTACCCCCAGACCAAGAAAAGAGAGTGCTGCCTCCAACAAAATGGCATGTGCCATTTCCAATGTCGCCACGACAATCAATGAATCCCTGAGATTGGGCAAGAGCTCAAATAGAATGATTCGCCATAATGGCATTCCGAGTGCCCGGGCAGCAACCAGATACTCGGCATCTCTAAGTTGGATTGTTGCCGATCGTGCAACCACGGCAAAGCCATCCCAAAGAAGAAGTCCCAATATCAATATCACGATTTGAAGTGATGAACCAAAAATGGCTGCGATGGACAGCGCGATTAAAACAACAGGCATCGACAACCGGGTCGTAATGATAAAGGTAATGATGAGATCAGCCCAACCACCAAAATAACCTGCTATCACACCGAGAGTTGTACCAATGATACCTGAAAGGATCATGGCCAGAAACCCGATGATCAATGATAGCTGGGCACCATAAAGCAGACGGCTAAGGTAATCTCGCCCAAGTTGATCGGTGCCAAATATATGGCCCATATCACCTGCCTCGTACCAGGCTGGAGGTTGCAAACGGGACAGTAAATCCTGCTTGGATGGATCAAAAGGAGCAATGATCGGAGCTGCCAATGCCAGCAATATGATACTGATGAGTCCAATACATCCAAGAAGGAATCCAGAATGGTTCCTGGCCCTGAGAACCATCGCCTGTCGAGGTGATAGAAGCTGTGGCTCCGGCAGATCATTTACGAAACTGGTGATTTTTTCTGACATATCAGGACACTCTAATTCGTGGATCAAGCCATGCATTGATCAAATCGCCGGCTAGGTTAAGCCCAACGTAAATGAGCGATATAATCAAAACAATGGCTTGGACAGTCGGGAGATCGGCACGGGAGATGCTCTCCCAAGCCAATTGACCTATACCATGCAAGGCGAAAATACTTTCAATGATAATTGAACCACCGAGCATATAGCCAAACTGGACAGTTGACAGGCTGACAACAGGTAGTATCGCATTACGCAACGCGTGCTTGAACATTATTTGTACGGGTAACAATCCCTTGGCTCGAGCGGTCCGAATATAGTCAGATCGTAACACTTCAAGCATGCCTGAGCGAGTAAGTCGCATAATAGACGGGGTTGCATAGTAGCCTAAAACCATGGTTGGCATAATGAAATTTATCCATGACGAATTGCCCGAAGGTGGCAATATTGGCCACATTACCGAAAAGACAACGATCAGCATGAGGGCAAACCAGAAATTAGGCAATGCTTGTCCGAGAACAGAAAGGGCTAAGGCAGCTCGATCAATTATGGAATTGGGGTAGACAGCCGCCAGAATACCAAGCGGGGTAGCGAGGACGATGGCAAAAATCAGTGAAGCCAGACCAAGTTTAAGGGTAACTGGCAATCGTTCGGCAATGAGTTCGGAGACAGGGGTCGTAAAATAAGTGCTCGTTCCAAAGTCTCCAAGAAGGGCGCTGGACAACCAATCAAGATATTGGGTTATTAATGGGCGATCAAAACCGAACTGAACCCGAATGAATTCAATATCGGCCTCCGACGCCCCTTCTCCCGCCATGGCGATGGCTGGATCACCAGCGGCCCGAAGCATCAGAAAGGTGATTAATGATACAAACAAGGCAACAAGAAACGCCAAGCCTATACGCTTCAGAACAAATACATACATTTCGTTCTGCCTTTTTTTCAGGTATCAGGAAGGCCATGTTTCAGACCTTCCCGAGATAATCTTTCTATTTCCAGTCAACCTTGTAAAAACGTGGAACTTCATCGGGGTTGGCAATAAAATTCAAATCCTCATGAAAGGCGTAGTTGACATTGTAGCTGAACAAGGGCACCCAGTAGGCATTGTCGGCTATGGTTTTAAGTGCCTTGGAATAAGCTTCTTCGCGTTCCGTCCGGTCCACTGAGTTGTCGCCGATGGTCAAATTGTCAATCAACGTCTCATTACGCGCATAATCATCTGGGGTTGCCTTGAAGAAATGACTGGTTATGGCTGAAACATCGTGGAATGAATAGCTGCCCCAGGTCATGAAATTGAAATCTATTTGGCCCTCATAAACTTGATCACGCAATGCCGCATATTTTAAGTAAACAAGGTTGGGCTTAATTCCAACAGCATCCAAAAAACCCATTATAGCTTCGGCATAGGGCCGGTTTCGATAAGCATGAAAGTCGATTTCAAATCCGTCGGGATAACCTGCTTCGGACAGAAGCTGTTTAGCCGTTGCCGGATCATAATCATAGATTGTTACATCTTGCTCACAACCAAATTGTGCCGGGTGACAAGCTGAGTGCACGACCTCTGAACTCCCCCCAACAAGTGCCTTGACTATGGCCTCCCGGTCAATGGCATGGGCAATCGCTTGTCTTACCCTGACATCGTTGACAGGTGAACTATTGCCGGTTCTATTTGAACTATCAAAACTGAGATACCCTATACGCATCGTCTGTTCGTTGAGAACCTTTATACCGGGTCGGCCGGCAAGTCTCTCAGCCTGATCAGTCGGTACTTTCCAAATCCAGTCAACGGTTCCGGCTAGCAATTCAGCAATTTGTGTGTTATTATCCGGGATGGTCCTTTGACGGATTGTATCAATCTGGGGAATACCTTTGGGGGAGTCACCAAAATAATTTTCATTACGTTCAAAGGTTATTGAAACTCCGGGATCAAAATCAGTAACACGATAAGGACCTGTACCAATTGGCGCCATACCCATGCCTTCAGGCCCAACCTCTTCATAATATTCATTTGGGTAAATAAGCAGCGGTCCGGCCAAAAACTCCAGAACCGTTGGTGTAGGTCTCTTCATTGTAAGTCTGACTTTATACTGTCCCGACTTTTCAGCATTGGCAATCCAGTTGACATTTCGTTGGGTCAATACAGCATTGTCAGGATTGGACATACGATTCAGCGTATAGACCACATCATCCGCATCAAAGGGCTCGCCATTGTGAAAGGTAATGCCCTCACGCAGGTCAAACTCTATGGTTGTTTCATCAACAAACCGATAACTCTTGGCCAGCAACGGTTCGAATTCCAGAGTATCGGGATTTTTAAACAGCAACGAGTCCCAGACCAGTCGGCCTACAATTATACCCTCTCGCAAGGTGTTGTAATATCGATCCAGCGTTGCCAATTCACCCGACCAGGCAATATTTAGCGAATTGTCTTCAGGACCGGCATTGGATACCGTTCCCATCATACAAAACATCATAAACAACGAAAAAACTATTTTTTTCATTTTTTTCTCCTTTAATTTCTAGTGGAAAATAAATCCCATTCGATTTGGTTAAGCTCGTCTCTGAGCAGAGTTTCAAGCAGGTTTCTGTAGTCAATTGCCATGCGATTATCGGATGTGGCTATGGATATGGCACACAACCCTGGGTTATCATTTGGCCCTGTGGCCATTCCAATTCCACGAACGCCATCCTTGACACGGCCATCATTAAAAGACAAGCCCTTGGATTTTGTGGCCAGTACATCTTGCTGTATTTCTTCGAAACTGGTTTGAAAATAATATGGATATTTGGCAAGATTACACTTGATGATTCTGTCGCGCAGGGAACTGGGCAATGAGGCCAGTAAAGCAAGCCCTCCTGCCCCGACACCAAGCGGACGTCGTGAACCACTTGTCAAGGTCAATGCTCTAATAGGATATTTTCCATCCAACCGCCGCAAACAAATTGAATCAGTACCTGATCGTATAAACAGAAAGATTGTTTCAGATGTTTTTTCAAACAATTTCTGCAATGTGCCTTCAAGAAAATCGGTTAAGGTGAAGACATGTGCAGCACTACCCATTTGATATATTTCGAGCCCAAGATGATATGTTTTGGAAAAGGGATCAACTGTAAGCATACCTTCATCAACCAGGACCTGCAAAATCCGATGGGTGGTTTGAATGGTTAATCCGATATCCCCTGCCAGATTCTTTGCGGTTATGCCATTTTCATTGTTTGCGGCAACTCCTCGCAGGACCGCAATGGCGCGATAGACACTCTGTGATCCTGCGATGTTCTGTTTCATCGCAATAACCTTTCCATTCTCATAATATGATAATACGATCTCATATTATGAGAGTCAATTTATTTTTTTGGGGATTCTCATGGGTCTAAATTGCAATAAGTTTTTCATGGAGATTTCTTGGATTGGACTCCATCTTTAATATGAATATTACCCACCAAAGAAAAGGGGATTATATACTTGTTTCCCCAAATATTTTTCACAAAACACTTGATAAGTGTAAATAAAATCAATAAATCATGGGCAAACTAATTCGGGTCTCAAGGAAAGATGAAAATGGCAAAGGCACCTTGAAAACATGACCGCAAGGGAATTTCACTTATGGAACTTCAGAGGATGTTTCCCGACAATGACACAGCCGAGTAATGGTTCATCAAGAACCGATGGAAAGACGGAGTTGAATGCCCAAAGTGCAGATCCAAGAACATTCAAACCAAGCCTCGGAAAGAGGACAAGCCAACTGCCTACAGGTGCAGGGACTTTAAAGAATTATTGCAAAAATCAATGAGGGAATTATCCCAAGAACTTCAAAACCCCCATATCTTAAAAGCTTTTTTCATGAAGGTGTTTTTTGATGCTGGTGAGGTTGATTTTCTTGTAATTTTGCCTTCGGATATAAATCAAGTTAAGGCCCATATTAATCAAAAAGAATTTCATGTTTTTGATGCTGATGAGTGTGTTTCAATTTTTTGCGAGAATGATTGTTTGCATTCCAAGAAACGGGCTTGGAATCAAATGGATGATCAGAAAGTAATATTTAGAAATTCAAATATCCAGCTCGGAGAAATTGAATTAAGAACAGATCCAAGCATGGGGTAGGATGAAAATGTGGCTGGATTCTAAGAAGGTTTTATCTTTCTTGCAGCAAAGAATTAATGAAACAGGAAACTCTCAAACTTAAATTATCACATATGGTAAAGCAATAAAGAAAAGGGTATTATGACCAAGATCAAACACCCCAAAGTCCGTAAAAACCAGTCCAAATACCATGAGGAATTTTGAGATTATCAAGGACACTCCCCAAAATGTTGCCAAGGCAATGATGAAACGACCGCCAAAGAAGGGCTGGCGGTTTAGGGTAAAGAAGTAAAGTAGGTTGAATGAAGAAAATGATTAACGGAGATAAAAAGTGTCATTAAATATTCATGCTGTCGTTTTTATAAGAGGTGCAGAAAAAGGAATATCGTTACTTCAAAACCGGTATGGGAAAAATGTATACCAGATGAAGGATGGAGTAATGCTTGTAGCCAGTAATGATCTATCAAGTCAAATTTCAGATTATTCTTCCATATCTGGCGATAACGACGATGAAGCAGTTCGAGGGGCCGTATTTAAACTCAATGGTTCTTATGCTGGATACGCTCCTGGTTCATTATGGGAATGGCTTGAAACAATAGAGAATGCCACATGAATCAGGAAGACTATCAGAAAGATCCTGATAAATTCGGCCAGCGGGACGTTTCGGATTTGAGGACAGATTTTGGACGGGTGGAAGAAAAAATTAGAAATTTGGAAAAAACAATGGTTACAAAAGAAATGCTTGCAGAAGGTAAAGTTAAAACAGCAGTATGGATGGTGCAAATATTAATCCCACTTTTTGCAGCTGTATTAGGAGCAGCTGTAATGGTTCTCTTCGACTAGATGGAGAGGTTGGGGAAACAAGTATATAATCCCCCCCCCAAAAAAACTATCATATGCCGTAATGGATAATTATTAAAAACCATTTGGTAGTTTCACCAGCCTGATGAGAATTGAAGAAAATTCACTCATTCAGGTTTTGTTATTTCCAGAACATTAAAAATCGCCCTTTTTGCTTCAGTGGGGCTGGTTGTCCTTACCCAGGAGGCACTCCCGCAAAGTACGTTCATTGAGAATGGTATTTCTCAATTCGGTGATTATTTCAGCACTCCATACGGTGATACCTACAGCTCGATGCTGTTGAACCAGTTGTTTGGCCCCATTTTCCCAACCCCGGGCAATGAGAGAACTGCGACTCTCTTTTCAAGATTGATCGGTGTTATCAATCTTGCAGTGATCGGCGTGGCAGGTGTGATCTTGTTCTACAATATTGTAGTTGCCCTGCTCCAGACAGCCCATGAGGGAATTATATTCGGAGGAAGGTTTTCTTCCCTATGGGCTCCGATTAGAATCCTCCTTGCAATTGTATTATTGCTGCCGGTACCAGGTTTGGGAGGATACAATCTGATACAATCCTCCGTTGCCTGGTTGGTCAAAGGATCGACGGTCATGGCCTCGGAATTGTGGAAATTTGGTGCTGAGGAGCTGATCTCAGGTGACATCCCCATGGTGATTTCAGGTTCCAAGCTGGATCCCGAGGTATTCAAAACGATTTACCGGAACCAGCTGTGTACCAAATTGGCGAATTACCAGCTGGAAGTGGCTGGCAGTGCCACAAGAATCGAATTCCAGGAAAATGTCCATGAAAATAACACAATCTACATCTCTTACCTGGGTGAAAGGGATGAAGGCATCTGTGGTTCGTATGCCCTACCTGAGGTACCCTCGTATATTACACGTCTTGACCCGGTTTATGCCATGCCCATAACACATGAATTCAATCAACTACACCGGGAGGTACTCAATTCTCTCATTCAACAAATAAACCTGATCATCAATCAACAATGGACTGCTTTTGTTGATGAATCCGAACAACCGCCAGAAATTACACCGGACATTCAGAGAATATTCACTGATGTAAATCTTCGTCTGGCAAACGGCAACGACAATATCAGGGAACTCGTCACGGGTAATGAGTTGCAGGAAGGGTCGGCACGAAGGATAATCCAGGACTATATTGGCGGTTCAAATTGCAATGCTCCAAATTCTCTTGAAGGTGGTTATTCACAATGTTCAGGTGAGGGATGGCTTGGTGCAGGAAACTGGTATATGACCATTGCCAGATTGAATACCGAGTTGACCGGACTTCTCAAGGCTTCATTGGGGGCAAGCGAATCCACTTATATCAATAATGAAGCGAATAACCTGAACCGTTCGATTGTTCAGGAAACGGATGAAATTGGCTTTTTCGGCCGATTGTTTGGAACAGTGGATGAGGGCAAATACCTTCACCTTGCTGAAACCGGCAGAATCTGGAATGTCCTGAACACCAACATGGAGAGGGCAACAATTAGTCTTGCGACTTCCGGTTTTTTGATACCTGATTCGATCCTTGGGATTACCACCAACGGTGAAGGGGGATTGTTGGGTAAAATCTGGAAGGTTGGATTTGTCGGGGGTATAGAATCCATGATAGCCAATCTGTCACCTTCCAGATGGAGTGATGATCCGATAATTGGAGTCGTGAATATCGGACACTGGTATCTTGATGCGGCAGGTGCATTGATAGTGGGAAGTTCGGTGGCATCTCTGCTTGCAAGTTCAGTTTCAACAACGGTTACATTCCTTATTGCCGGTCCTCTGGTGGCAGTTGGCATTTCCCTGTCATTCATCCTTCCCCTGCTGCCCTTCTTTTTCTGGATTGTTGGCATTGCCAGCTATTTTCTGCTTGTGGTGGAAGCGGTTGTTGCATCTTCGCTGTGGGCATTGGCCCATTTCAGAATGGATGGGGAGGGTCTGTCCGGCAATTTCGGGCAAAGGGGATGGCTGATTCTCTTCGGTCTGCTGTCTACCCCTCCACTCATGGTGCTTGGTTACTTCGTGGGGATGATATTGTTCAAGATCACAACAGGATTGCTTGATACCGGTTTCTATTTTGCCATGGGTGCCTTGGTGAACTCATCGCCCATTGTTGGAATATTTGGCCTGATTGCCACGGGTTTCCTTCTGGTCATGGCCTACATTGCCATAATCGAGCGCAGTTTTTCACTCATTGTGGAATTTCCGAAAAGGGTTTTGTCATGGATTGGAGGTGATATGGAACTTCCGTACGGGAGTGAGTATCAAAAATTCGAAGCTGGTGGAAAAGCCTTTTCATCCTCAATGGGAAGGGGTTTCAGTCAATTTGGAGGTGGCATTTCCCGAGGCATGAAACTGATCAAATTCAGGTCCAACAACCTTTCTGGTCAATAAAAATTGGCTCTTCATCAATAAAGGTGGGTTAGTCTTCCGGTAACCTCCTGGAAACAAGATTGAGCCTATCAACACAACCGAATATCTGCTTGAGTATTGCTTTGCTGTTAGTTTGCTCATTACTTCCTTGGATTACACTCAATCTTCAACAGCAACATTGGTACTTTCATTTGATTACTGAAAAATCCGAGTTCGTCTAACATTAAGGGCTAAGAACCATTAATTTAGGGGCTTATAAAGATAGGTTGACCACAAATCAATCCACCAGCCTGTCAAGGCAGCCTCCAAGCTGGCCCTGCCCCAATCCATGCTCCCCCCCCCCCATCAGTTCCCGTCGGTCTTCGGCAGAGGAGGTGCCGGTCCCAAGGCTTTCAGTAACAGTTTTCCGAAGCCGGGGGATGGCATGTCCCCTTCCCGGCCGGGAGGCCACAGGAACTCAGGCCTCCTATCTTTATAAGTCCTAATTTAAAGAAACTTCAATACCAGGCAACCCTTTGTAACCTTTACCAAATCCCCAGTTGCCAAAATTACCGGTGTTGCCTGTAAAAGTCATGGGATTAGGGCAATCTGCTTGAATTAGTTTATTTGCTAATAAGGCATTCTTATAACAAGAAACAGCTGATCTTTTTGGTGCCAGCCCTTTTCCCTTGTCATAATTTTCCAATGCTTCCAGATACTCTCCCAATTTCAATTTGGAATTCCCCATACCAAGTAGGGCTTGACTTCTCAAACCTGAAAGGGAAAAACTTTCATAAGCCTTGTCGAATTCATTGAGCAGGAAGTGTGAATTCCCCTTGTTGTAATGGGTATCACGAATGAGTTTATTACAAAGATCGTCCTGTTCGTCCAAGGCAATATTCAATGTTTCTTCATAATCATCAATGGCATTTTGATATTCTTCCAGTGCAGCATAGGCGTTTCCCTTGTTGTAATGGCAGGTTACCAAATTGAAATCAATTATCCAATCTGGCCAATTTGAATCACTTGGAGAAGGTTTGCCTTCATTATTTATCGCCTTATCATACTCTTCAATCGCTTCCTGATATTTTTTTCGTGCTGCAAGAGCATTACCCTTCAAAAAAAATGGTTCGGATGCATCTGGGTCAACATCAGATAAATTTTGATAGGCTTTTAGTGCTTTGGCAAAATACTTTTTTCTGAAAGCCAAGTCACCTTTTTTTCTAAATTTAGAAATTTCTATTTCGTCTAATGATGCGATTTCCATTCGTTTGCTTACCTTATTGTTTCAAGTTCCGGATTATTGACTTATAAAGGTTTATCTGGTCCATTTTGTAATGCAAAACCTGACAAGTCAGGAAACAATATCTTTTCTGAGATA
Source organism: Paracoccaceae bacterium (assembly GCA_026710155.1). Taxonomy (GTDB): domain Bacteria; phylum Pseudomonadota; class Alphaproteobacteria; order Rhodobacterales; family Rhodobacteraceae; genus MPNP01. Next base: position 37,427 of record JAPORQ010000015.1, on the reverse strand, counting down.
CCTATTTGCTTAAGTTCCTTGTGAATAGATTCCTTATCTTTTCCATCTATAGATATTTGCGTAGTTATTTTTTCAGGAATGTTGGGAAAGCCTTTAAGAAATATGCTTTGTTGAGAAACAATCCTGGTACTAAGGTTTTGATTTGGGTAACGATATAAATACAAATACCCTGCTTCCCCTGTTCGCCCCTCATTTTCCATTGTACTTTCTTCTTCCCCCTCATTTTCCATTGTACTTTCTTCTTCCCCTATCCATTCATCTTCGTTCGCCCATGGATGAGGAGGTCCTATGTCAATAATGAATAATTTGCCATTACGATTTTTTGTTTCGTTTGAAGTATTTGAACAAGCAAACCAAAGTGCTGTGAGTGCATTACAAGAAAAATCCAGATAATTAGTTGCGGCACCATGATGTTGAAGAAGACTTAATACTTGGTGCTTTCCTTGGTTCTCATCTCCTATAGTTCGATATGGGTGATACAAATTATTCGCTTCATAACTTTCCACCTCACTTGATAAATCAATGTCTTCACCCTTGTTTTGTTTTAATCGCCTAACTGCTGCCGATTCAAGAGGCCAATTTTCATCAGCTTGACCCCTAAAAACAGGATCCCTCATATTATTGGATTTTTTCAATATCTCATCAATTATTTTATTTAATACCATTTGGGATCGGTCCTAACCTACTTTAGGGTTTTATTCCACTCCAGTCTAAAAATACTTGGGTTTTCTACCCTTTTAGAGGATTTCGTTGATTTCAGTTATAAAGTGGAAAGTGAAATGCAAGTGTAATTTCTTCACAAACTATGTGGAAATACATTCATCGCGGCTTGGTCCTGAAAGGGTGGAACTGTTGGCTCAATTAGATCAGGGGGTGTCGTCTGGAACCAATCAAGGAACCTGAACGCATGGTCAGGGACCATACTATTGGGAAATATCAATGCAGTTGTGTCAGTAACGGTATGGCAGAAAGTCTCAACAACCGGGTCAAGTTGAAAAGCCTAAAAAAGTTATCCACAACTAAATTTTCGAAACTTGAGGTTACTTACACCATTCCGAGGAACAATGAATGAAAAAGGCAACAAGTTTGCCGTAATTGCAAATGAATGGAGAGAGTAATGAAACAGTGGCCAAGCCCCAACAGGGCGAAGTATCATCGGAACCTGGTACTCAAAGTAAAGCGATATGATTTAGATAGGAATGTTGCAGATTGTTATCCCGGTGCTGTCGAGGGTGAGGTTATAGGCGGTCCACTTCAGGGCAAGGTGGTTTCGGTATGCTTGAACAGAACTCATTCCAACGATAAGGTTGCGAAATTTGTGGACATTGCCAGGCCGGGTGAAAAAATTCATACACCTCCCGAGGGGTATCTGGCTTTCAGTACGGTCCGGGAATTGAACAACGAGTTCAAGGCAAACTGGGTAAACAAATTTGCCGATCCGGAATCGGAACTCAAGGTCAACGTTCCAATTCAAATTGCTCCAGTGCTTGAAATTGGAGGAGGGATAAGAAGGTTCAAATCAAATAATGCAACGATGTACAGGGCCTTTATTCTGGATACCGACAATGCCCAATCCAACGAACAGCCTTCGGATGTGCACGAGGCTGTCAAAGCTTGTTTTTCGAATGGTAATGCTGCCTTCCTGCGAATTGTTGTACCGAATGAACCAAGAGAAACAATGGTATTATGGAGGGGATGGAAGGATGGTCAACCAATCCCGACAGAGGAAGCTTCCTTCAATGCTCTTGCCGACCCAATCCTTTCAAAAATTGAACTCGCACACCAACGGGGTGGAATAATAGATGTGGTTCCCCTGGAAACCATATTCGTCAGTCCCGGGACAGCCGAATCAATTGACAACGGAACTTTTGCCAGTATTGCTATCAGGGATTACTGCACGGGAGGTATCGGTTATAGAATTGAAGCAGCCTTGAAACAATCAAAAAATGCCAGAACCAGTGAATTGGAAAAGTATTTTCTTGCCGGGTTGGATAAAAATGCCAAGGGTGCTTTTGCCGAATATGGGTGGACAGGTATTTGGACTTCCGATATAGAAAGATTTTTCCGAGACCTGGAAATTGAACCGCCAAAAGTGCCTACATACGGATATGCCCTATCAACGGCAATGATCAAAAGTTACAAATCCGAAAATGGACAGGAAAGTCGTTTTGTGACCAAAACCAGATCAATGGGACCAGCCGTATCAAGGGATTTTGTACCAACCCCTTCTGATGGGGATTCCATCCAGAGATACTTTACAGGCTTTCGTAACCTTGTTTCTCAAACCCTTACCGTCATTGAAAAAAACAAATCACTGGTGCGAGAGACCAGCCCAATGGAAAAAAGAAATGACAACGCAATGACGAAGATAATTGACAACACTCCGCAAAATGAAAATAGTGGACTTGTACCCGAGTAATAAACCCTGTGTTTTTCCAATTACTTAGTCAATCTTGCAGGTGTTTTATTTGATCTGCATCCTGGTAAATCAAAATGCTTTAACAGAATCAAGACATGGAGTTCGATTTGTCCCAGATAACCAATGATAACCCACCAAAGCGATGGTTTCAATTTACAGGGGGTAAAATTGCCTTGTACAACGTGTCGAGAACAAATGGAGGCACCGGACTGTTACTTCGGGCAGATGATCAGGACTGCCTTGAGCGACTCAGGCAAATGGCAGGAGAGATGGGATTTCTGGCAATTGCCAATCAACAAACCTTTTACCTCCCTATCAGGAACAAGGGTTGGGACCGGGAACTCCGGCAATTGGTTAGGGAGTTTGGGGGCAAGGAGATAAATCTTGCAAGCGGTGACGAATCAAACAGTTCGATTTCCTTGACGGAGATAGAGTGGGATGAACACCAAAACCCGCATTTGGTTGACGACCGGAAACCTCCCGGATTGCAGTATATCGGCCAAAACTCCCATGGTATTGATATCTTCAATGACTTTTCCGGCAACAGGTACAGCAAGAAAAACAACAGGGAGGGTGTTCCCGTGCTTCATTTGGAATCAAGGGATCATCACCACACCTATTATTTGCGGGCCAAATCCATTGAAGACTCGAAAACCCTTGCAGCAAGTATTCTACATATGGCCAGGGACCACTCGATCAGGGAAAGCGATTTTCGGGATCTGATGTCTGCCGCCCTCGAAAGGGAAACCCTGGAAGAAGGCGAACCAAATGAAACAGAATTCATGGCTGCGATCAAGGAGGAATTGGTTGAACAACTCCTTCAACAGGCAGTTGAAAATTCAGGAAATCGCAAGAGTTACCACACGGCAGTCAGGATGGCCCAACATCTCGGACCCTTGATTGAAACTGACCCAGATAGTGAAGAGGGGCTGTTACCATCCATAAATTTGTTGATTTTGCTCAAAAGGCTGACCCGCCAAGACAAGGAGATTGACTATCTTGGTACGGGTTGGTTGGCCAAGGGGCTGCCAAGGATATATGCCAAAAAGAATTTTCAAACCCAGGTTTACGATCTGACCACTGCCCGGTCCGAGCAACTTGCGGAGAGGATTGCCAACATTCTGGGCCAAAGAAAAGCAGAGGGCAGAAGTCTGTTTTTTGTTTCAGATGAAGCGTCCTCAAGGCCCGTGGACGACATCAGGCACGAGATCGGGAAAACCTATACATTTGAAATTGTTGCTGAAATCCAGCCCCATGTAGCAATCGGAAATTATGGTGGCGACCCCACGACCCTTCTAATCATTGGTTCCAAAAGGGTACATGTTGACCAAAGTGTTCCCGAGGCAGTCAAACGAACCTTCAAGGTCGATGGATTAAACGATCTGGACCGACTATACCAGGAAGTACTCAGATCCAAGAAAAGAATAATCGAATGGGAAGAGGAGCACCAGAAGCCAGGAGTTGGCGCAGAGGATCTGGAAGAAAACGATCGGCAAAGGATTTATGTTCCTCTGTCAAAGGTATCGAAGACTTATACCATGATCCCCAAGGCACTGGAGAATTCAACCACCATTGCCCTGTCTCGTGTGGCAAAGGTTTTCGAGAAGGAGGGTGGTGTTGACTGTGTCGTGGCCAAATGGCTCGGCAAGACAGAGGAGGAGCTGGCTCAAGTCCTGATCGCGGAGCAGGTTGATGCAATCGCAATGGCCGAGGTTGCACGGAGGAGAAACAGGGGATTTTTGCTGGCCGATCAGACTGGTATAGGCAAGGGCAGAAGCCTGGCCGCAATTTCTGCCAAAGCCATCAGGGAAGGCAAGAAGGTAATATATTTCACGGAAAATACCGAAATCAATATCCCAGATGTCTGGCGGGATTTCAGAAGTATAAATGTTCTTGACCAATTGAAGCCGATCATTCTGGCGGTGAAAACCGTTACCCTATCCCGCAATGACAGTCCCATGAAAGGGCAAGGAGCAAGAGGTATTGGCCAAGTTGAAAATATACGGACCCTGCCTGCCAAATTGAGAAAGGAACTTTACCTCTCCGAACAATGGCCGGCGGAATGCAATCTTATCATCACCAATTATTCGCAGTTTCGGGGTGAGGATGCACCTTCGAGAAAATGGGCCAAAAATGCACTTGATAAGGACACACTCCTCGTACTAGACGAGTCCCAGAATGCGATAAGCTTTCGTTCACATACAGGTCAGGCCATCAGGGACATGATCGGGGCAGTTGGGCGTTCCAATGTCATTTTCTCGACGGCAACCCCAATGAGGAACCAGTATAATGGGGATCTGTACAAGCCCCTTTTGCCCAATGTCGAGGGTTATCGACTCAACAATATCCTTAGAATCAAGTTTGCGGGAGGTGAATCAGCCGAGGAGAGTTTTGCTTCAATGTTGGCCGAAGATGGTGTTTTCCTGCGTCGGGATCATGATCTGTCGAACATAGATTTTCAGGTGAGGCTGCCGAGGGATGAAACCATAGTCAGGTATCAGGGTATAATGGACAGGTTTTCCCCGCTGATAGAACTGGTGCTTGATTGTTCACTCAGGGTAAGTGCCCTGGTGGGGCAGGCCAAGGGAAATCATTATACCTGGTTGTTGAACAATGGCTTTGACAGGGCCACCGCTCAAACCGAGTCTGAAACATCAAACCAGTACGGCATGTCTCCGGGGAGCCATCTGGCACGACTTTCCAGGCTGATGATAAATGCCGTCAAGATTGATCAGGTTGTGTCCGAGGTGATCAATGAAATCAATGAGGGCCGCAAGCCTCTGATATCCTTTCATTCAACCGGCGAAGTCCTTCTGAACGAACTGGTTGCCGCCGGCAATGAAATCCTGCAATCCAAGGAGTTGAATTTAACCCTGGCTGACCAGATCAGGCGAGTTACCGACAGCATTTACAAAATTACCATTGCCAACGAGGAGGTAGATGCCAGGGACCAATATGAGGATATAAAGCAATTGGCTGGTGAAATCGATGAAAAAATTGATTTGATCGATCCTGATTTGCCTGTTTCACCGATTGATTCCCTGATAGACAAACTTGCTGAGAAGGAGATCAAGGTTGGGGAGATTTCAGGACGTAATCTGGCCTATCGGGACAATAAAATCATCAGGAAACCGAATACGGGTCGGCAACAAATCATTGAAAGATACAATAATGGCGAATTGGATGTACTGATGTACAATATGGCTGGTGCTACGGGTGGCTCCTACCACTCTTCGGCTGATTTCAAGGATCAAAGGCCCCGTTCGCTGATTGAAATGGAAACACCGCTTGACATAATAAAGTATGTCCAATCACAGGGTCGAAGCAATCGTTATGGTCAGGTTCACCGCCCCAGGGTTGTATCCGTAATGACCGGCCTGGTTCCGGAAATGCGGATCATGCAGCAGAGGAATTGCAAACTTCGGGCAATGGGAGCCAGTGTCGACGGCAATCGATCTCATCCGTTACTGCTTGACGATATACCCGATTTCCTGAACATAATTGGTGATCAGGCGGCCAGACAGGTGATTGAAGCCAATCCAGTTTATGCCAGAAAGCTTGGCTTCAGTGGTCCGATCAGCACGGATGGTGAGCAGGAAAACCATACCATAAATTTTGGCCAAAACCAAACCATCAATACAAGCAGTAGTCTCTCACAATCCTTTGCCAATAAAGTTCTATCACGATCCATTGTCCTGAATTCATCCGAGCAGACAGAGCTTGTTGATTTACTACGCTATGAATTCGAAGCCATCGTCGAAGAGTTGGACAGTATCAATGCGAATCCTCTCAAACCAAAGGAGTTGGAAGGCTATATCGACATCAAGGCAAATGTTTTGTATTCCGGACAGGAGATAGACCATCGCGACATTGATTCCTCAGCCTTTTTAAGACCCCTGTACATTGCAACCGGTATTCACCATTTCCACGAAGAACCAATCAGTAGTGAGGAACTGAGTAGCCTCGTTGGCAAATCACGAATTGTAGACGGAATTGATGGATTTGCCCCATTTGGGGAGCATTTGGAATCCAATCTGGCAACATATCTACAGAATTTGCTCCCTCCGGGTATCAGTTTTGGGGATGCCATCGATAATCTCCACGATCAACCATATCGATTTAGACGCAAATTCGATATCCTGAAAAGACTGGTTAGCCTGTTGAAAAAAATCAAACCGGGGATTGTTATTCAAATTGATGATGGATCAACCAAGGATACGTCCCTTCGTACGATTGTGAAGCTGTTTCCACCAAAAATACAGTTTGCCCATTTACCCCAGGCTTACAGAATAAAGATAATTTCTCCGGGAGATTCGGAACCAAGTCAGATTTTTCTTAACAGGCTGGTTGCCATGCCTGAAAATTCCATCCGCTTTCAAATGGGCCTCTATTCAGGTGAAAACCTACGGCATCTGAAGGAGTTCAACAAACAAAGTCAAATGGAACGCAAGACACCTGTACAAATTCTGGTCGGCAATCATTTAGCGGCCATAGGGGAAGCAAATCAACACAGATTGGGTGCCCTTTCTCTCTTCAGGGACAAATATGGAGTTCTGCAAAGAGGCGTTGTCATGAGCAAGGGAAATGTTGACTTGACAAAGTTACCTGTAGCCGTACCGTCTGGTCGGGTGGCAATCGCCCTGACAAATTTGTTGATCGGGAACAAGTTAAAGGGCCAAAGTATTTGTTTCAGGGTAAATTCCGGCAAGGAAGAGATTGTTTGCATTCGACTTTTCAGAAGCCGATTTGATGTTCATGCCCTAAGGGGATATTTCACTTTTCCCTATGAAGAGAAACAATTCAGACCTGATGGTGAGGAAGAATTTGGTGCTGAAAGCTTTTACAACAACCGTCAGGAACTCGGAAAAATATTCCGGGTTGAACCCAAGGGAAATTATTCTGGCAATGCCACCAACCTGTGTTTTGATTTTCCTGAACACAGAAACCTTTATCAAACCATTTTTTCAAACCTTGAGGGTCTCCCCCTGACTACGGATTGGTGGAACAGGAATAAAATCAGTGAAATTATCAAGGATGTGGAATCCAACAGGCTCAACCTTAAATACAGTTTTCTTGAGAAGAGGGAAAATCTGGTGAGGAGTCTGTTTGATTAAATGTTAAATGATATACTTACAATCAACTCGAATCTTTGATGAGAAATTTGACCTATTAACCCAAGTTAGATAATTAACCCAATCAAATATAGAACTAAATATCGGCACAAAAATTACCGAATAATTTTTTACTACATGTAAGTTACTGAAGTAGTAATTTTAGTTTGTAAGTAATTTAAGTACCTTTGTTAGGAGAAAGGAACATGACTGAGGCACTTAAAGTTACAGGTTCAATACCGGTTGATTTGCCTGTTGCGAATAATCAACGATTTTTATTTCTTAGCAAGGATCAAAGGCTATATACCCATAGCATACACAAATATCCTGCAAAATTTTTTCCAGAATTACCTAGATGGATAATTGAAAAATACTCAAAACAAGGAGATTTGGTACTTGATCCATTTATGGGAAGCGGAACAACAAATTTGGAAGCTTCATTGCTTGGTAGGAACAGTATCGGAGTAGATGTAGACAAATTTTCAAGATTTGTTTCTACTGCAAAAACCACTTTCCTAGAGGAAAAAGCCCTAATTTCTGCCAAGAATCAATTACTCGATTTAATAAATCAATATGAAACCAAGTCATTTGTAAATGGAATTCCTGAATTTCCTTATCGTGACAATTGGTTTAAACCATATATACTCAAGGAACTTGCTTACATAAAATTCACCATACAAGAATTAGACCATTCACAAGAAGTTAAAAATTTCTTCCTCGTATGCTTTTCATCAGTAATTCGTGCTGTTTCACAAGCTGATAATAATTGCACCCGCACAGTTATTAGAAAAAAACTCAACAAAAAAGTAAGCAAAGGGGACGCTATTTCCTTGTTCTTGAAAAGAGTAGAAAACAACACCAAAGGCATGATTGGTTTGGCCCAAGCTAAGCCAAAAGGGGATGTTTATATTCCTGATGATTTGGATGCAAGAAATTTAAATGCTTTGGTAGATGATAGTGTTGATTTGGCTTTAACATCGCCACCTTACATGAATGCAGTAGATTATCCAAGAACACATCAGTTGGAATTATATTGGCTTGGATTTGCATCGGGTTCCCTGAAGGAATTAAAACAGCAACATGTCGGTACGGAAGTGGTTGTAGCAAAGGATTATAAGAAATTACATAAAACCACTTCTAAACAAGCCAATAAGACAATTGAAAGTATTTATGAATTAGATCCGAGAAGGGCCTATATTGCATCGAAGTATATCGATGATATGGAAAGCAATTTACGCGAGGTTTACCGAGTATTAAAGCCTGGAAAAAGATATGTTGTCGTCATTGGAAATAATCTTGTCAGAGGTATTCGATTTGAATCTTGGCGATACTTCAAGGAGATTGCCCCTAGTATAGGATTTGAAGTTGAGAAAAATTTTATTTCCGGAATTATCAACCATTTTATTAAGGTACCTAGAGAGGAAAGAATCAATGACGATCATATCTTGGTGCTAAAGAAATGAAGATTACGGAAAAGGGTAAGCTGGCATCAGCAAAAGGATTTGCAAATGAGAATAGATTGCTTGCTGCATTACTAGAGCGAGGTTATAATGCGTCGAGAGTAGATTTGCCCCATTCAACATATGATTTGGTTGTCGAAATTGACAAGTCGAATATTATTAGAATTCAAGTTAAAACTGTTTCAGGTAGTGGCAGTGTATCTTTTAGGGGAGGAATTAGAGGCGGTGCTGACAGAGAATACAAGTCTGGTATTAAAGAGTACATACAGAACAGGGAAACGTCAGATATTGTAGTCGGTGTAAGGTCTCAAAGAGACAATGGAGATAAGGAAATAGATTTTTGGTTTATCCCCACATGTTATATAGAAAAATTAAACCAATCTTCACTCTCGGTTAATAAAATCAATATCGCCAAAAACAATTGGCATATATTGGAAATATGCAAAGAAGAAAAAGAAGTTCTATCGTTATTTACGTAAAGATTTCATCATCTATGATCAAAATATATCAAGTAAAAATATCAGGGTTTTTTTTACATCCAAATTAGACCATTTCTCAAAAGTAACCATCAATCGATAACTCTAAATCATGATGATTTTCTTACCACAATTTTTACAACGGTTTAGCCCATTTAAGTTCTTAATATGATGATCTTGAGACTGGTATTTCAATCCAATTTTCCAATTCACCATGAGTCTTTACTTTTTGGAAATGGTATTAATGCCAGTTTCTGGAATTGAACAAGCAATAATTGTATCTAGTTCCACCAATTTAATAATGGCGGGATACTAGGAAATCGTGGAAAAGATACTGAATGAGTAAAATAGTTGAGCGACACTTGAAACCAAGGTCGCCCAGTTTCTTGCGCTCCCCTAGGGGAGATAATATGGCCTTGTGCTTATCAAAGGTCAAGCAATTCTTGATTGGTAAGCAAAGGATTTAAGAAAATGACCAATGCTTTAAATCCTTTGGCTTTCGTTCCAATCCTTGTAAAGCTGGTCGATAGGCAGAACAAAAAAAGAGGTAATTACTCCATCCGGCAATTCGCATGGGAGAGCCTCCGAAGAATAAAATAGACCATTCCAATAAAAAAATGGGGATTACATACTTGAATATGCACCCCCTGAAACAATCAATCCACCAAATAGAGATCTCTACAAGTGCTCGGAAAGATAAATAATTTCCTGAACCAGATTAGGACTAGCCACAATAGCCTTTCCACCATTGGCCATCATATCAGGTAAATCCAGATACATTACTTTACCTCCTGCTTCCTCAACGATTAACATTGCTGCCAGACAATCCCAAGCATTCATATGGCTTTCCAGATAACCGATATATCTGCCACAAGACACATATGTTATACTGATAGCTCCGGAACCATTACGACTAAAGATACCATTCCTTTTTACCAACTCAGCTAGCATATCGGCAATATTGCTTTTGGCATCCTTGGTTGATGTCCCAACACCGACCAAACCATCATGTAAACCCTGTGATAAACTTGGAATATTGGGTTTTCCATTCATATAGGACCCTTGCCCCCTACAGGCGTAAAACATTTCCTCATGTACTGGGTCATATACAACACCGATTTGAGTTTCCTGGTCATCTACACAAGCCAATACCACGGCCCAGACCGAAATTCCCCTCACGAAATTGGCTGTACCATCAATGGGGTCAATGATCCAGGAATAGGGTGAGTTTCCAGGGCCCTTGTTTTGAAATTCCTCGCCTATCAACCCATCATCAGGAAAATATTTTGACAATTTATCCCGAATTAAAACTTCGACTTCCCGGTCCGCTTCAGATACCAGGTCCTGTACCCCTTTTTTTTCAACTTTCAGATTTTCGAGATTTCCAAATCTGTTCAGCGCCAGCTCTCCGGCATCCTTGCAAATCTCCAAAGCGGCATCAAGCCGCTGTTTCAATTGTTCATCCATCTATGTTTCCTGACGTTTTGAAAAGGAATACTCAAGGAAGTTCACCATCAACCCAGCGAATTTTTCACTTTCGTTTTGGGACTTGATTTGGTTCTTGCCTTTTTTCCAAAGTTCTTGATCAATCTCATTATTATCAAGCATGTAATCTAGGAGTTGATACATGAAATCAAAGGACATTTCAGGGTGATATTGGGTAGTAAAGAAATGATCCCCGATTTTAAAGGAAGCAAAATTACAGTAAGAGTTGGAACCAACGGGCATCGCTTTTTCGGGCAACTCAAAAACCTGTTCACAATGGGCTGAATATAGACTTATGGAAGCAATATCAGCCTGATTCCAATCTTTAAACGAATGAAAATCTGTTTCAGCTCTTCCGACTTGCCATCCCGAAGGGTTTTTATCTACCTTACCACCCAGTGCCTTGGCAATGGCCTGATGTCCAAAACAACATCCGACCGTTGGCTTCTTGTGTTCATCCAGCTCTTGGATAAATCTCAAAAGATTGTCTATCCAGACCTTGGGATCATTTACGGAAGCAGGGCTTCCGGTAATTACATAACCATCATATTGGTCAATGGATTCGGGAAAAACATTATCCATGACCGGAATTACGTGAAAATCCCAGTCGGGTCTATGTGGTGAAAGGATGGAAATGAATTTTTCACCATCATCAGGAAACCTCAATGCAAATTCTGAAGTGTCATTACTGGTTAAAAGAATAGCGATGTTCATAATTTTTCTACTACCAGAATCCTTTGTTCAAAATTAATGAAACATGCAAGAAGCAGTTTTAATCGGAATAGCAACACTCAATGAAGTTCAATCACACCCAAGGTGATGTAGGTTGAACCATACCTTCTTGCAAATTGCTCTGACCAATGGGAACTAGAGGGAACAGGTGCGCCACTTTCAATGACAAGAATACATTCATTTGCCAACCATTCACCTTTGAGTGCACTTAGTATGGCAGTTTCTAAGAGGTTTTGCCGGTAGGGAGGATCCAGGAATACCAAATCATGTGAATACCCCTTGTTGGGAGGAAGTCGGGTTGCATCTGCATGTAATACTGTTGAGTTATCAATCGCTTGGGCTTTGAAGAGATTTCTTTCGAGTAGTGAAAGGTTGTATTTATTCCTTTCAATAAACGTGGCAGCTTTTGCTCCTCTTGACAAGGCTTCCATGCCAAGCGCACCCGTACCAGCGAATAAATCCAGAACTGAGCTATCCGTAACAAGATTTCCCAGAGGACCATGGGTCAGAATATCGAACATGCTTTCACGAATCCTGCCCGAAGTTGGTCTAAGTGTTTTTCTGTCCTTTTGAGGATTAGGGGTATGAAGTTTCAATCCCTTATATTTGCCTGCACTAATTCGCATGTTTCACAATTTGTAATGTAAATGTTGAGAGAATCTCATAACAACGATGGACAAATCGTTATCTTCAATCCTACAGGGAAATTATATTGTTTATAATTCACTTGGATTGGTTTTAGTTCACTTTCAGAGGTGATTGGTATTTTTCTCAGGTATAAATGAGATTTCGCAAGATAATGATATGGTTTTTTTATGGTTGGGTCTGATACCAAACCCAATTTCCCATCAACAACCAAACCATGGAAATGTTATTCATTGGAAATATATTTTTTCAATTCATCACCACTTTTCTTGACCACCTTGCCATCCTCCCATACGACAGCATAGTGACCTAGCTTCCACTTCTCTTCCAAGGCCTTTCTGACTGCCTGGCGAAGGCCTTCCAAATGTTGGAGGGCTTCTGCTGGAGGAGAGTCTGTTTTTATAATATTCATTTGCCAATTCCTTGAAGAATCCGGAATAAGTATTCATCAATTATATACTGATCAATGCCTTGTTGTACAAAAACAAGTTTTGGTGGGTTTTCATGATTCATATAGCAAAGGCATTCATCTGCGATATGACAGTATTCGTTTAACAGCAATTGAAGGCTTCGGGAAAACCGTCTGACTATATCCCTCTTTGGTATATTGTGTCCACCGCGACTAACCCGCTCGGCAACCCGATTTATTGATAACTCAACATTGGGCAGTGCCAGATAGATTAAAACAACTATCCATCCATTAGCATGAAGATGATCAATAAACCGCAGGTAGGTGCGACCTGATAATGTGGTTTCAAAAGCAAAATCATTTTGATCAATCACACATTTCTCGAGTTCATTCAGAAACAAGCGACTTGCTGTGAGCAATTTCCTTTCAGGTGATAAAGGTGAAATTCCAGCAGCTATGAGATCTGCATTAATGAAATTGACATTCTCTGATAGCTGTGTCAGATAATCCAATGCAAAAGTTGTTTTTCCTGCGCCGTTAGGACCGGCAAAAATCCAGCAGGTAGGCATCAAACAGTGTCCTTGACAGTCAAAAGTTATTCCATATCTGGTTTTGGGTTATCGGTCCTGGCTAACGTTTGCTTCTCAGAAGTTGCTTTAAATCGCTGTCGGGGTTGCCCAGAGTCTCAGCATCAACGGTAATTCCCTGCTCCAGGATACGCTTGCCAACCATATAGGACCTTGGATCATTTATGGCATCCACAGCAATGAGGTCATCATCCCGCATATACCAGAAGCTGACAGAATCTTCCAAATTGCCCTGTCTGGTAATTATGCTTGTATATCCATTCCCCAAGCCGGAAATCTGAAGCTTGGCCTCATATTGATCTGTCCAGAACCATGGTACAAATTCATAGTCCTTGTCAGCCCCCATTATGTTTTCTGCCACCGTTTCGGACTGGTCGATGGCATTTTGTACGCTTTCCAACCTGATAAAGGTGTCCTGCCACGGAAAGAAGGTACAATCACCTGATGCCCAGATATTGGTGTGTGAGGTTTGCCCCTTTGCATTGACCCTGATGCCATTTGAAATGTCGAGCCCTGCTTCTTTTGCCAGCGCGATGCCCGGCTGGACACCTATACCGACAATGACAAAATCGACATCCAATTCATTGTCGTTTGACAACACGGCTTTTTGAACCCTTTCGTTACCTTCCAATTGTTTCAATCCAACACCTTCCAGCAATCGTGTACCCTTGCTGGTATGAAGGTTTCTGAAATAAGCAGATGTTTCTGGTGCAACGACACGCTGCATGATTCTTTCAGCAGCTTCCACGATGGTTACCTGCAAACCTTTGGAAATCAGGGCAGATGCGGTTTCCAAACCAATAAATCCTCCACCAACAACCAAAACCTTTCTGTTTTCTTCAAGTTCAGCTTGCAGGGCAGTGATGTCGGCAAGATCCCTGATGTAATAAAGACCTCCCAAATCACCTCCAAGACTGGCCGGCAGTTTTGTTGGATGAGAGCCGGTGGTCAATACCAAATGGTCATAAGGGATTGATTGACCGTTAGCTTTTACACAGGAGGCATTCAAATTGATTTCCTCACAACGGATACCCAGCATCAAGTCGATGTCATTTTCCGTGTAATATGATTGCTGGCGAAGGTATAGCCTTGTTTTTTCCATTTCCCCGGTCAGGTATTTCTTGGAAAGAGGAGGTCTTTGGTAGGGTAATTCAGGTTCACCGCAAATCATGGTTATCTTGCCTGAATAATCCAATGCCCGTAATTTTGACACGACTGACAATCCAGCCTGGCCTCCTCCGACGACAACTATCCTTTCCATAAATCATTCCTAAATGATATCAATACAATATAAAGTAAATTAATCATTGTATATTTTGTGATAAAGAAAAATGAAGGAATATTATGGAAGTTTCAATCGGAAGCAGGCTGCCTGAAGCAAAATTATTGCAGTTTGGCCTGAACGGTCCTGAAGAGGTCTCGCTGAATGAATTGATCGAGGGAGAAAAGGTCGTGATTTTTGCCGTTCCAGGAGCATTTACCCCAACCTGTTCAGTTTCACATGTTCCTAGTTTTGTCAGGAATGCGTCAAAACTTGCCGACAGGGGAATAACCAAGCTAATCTGTATCTCGGTCAATGATCCCTTTGTTTTGCAAGCCTGGGAGAAAAACCTTGATTTAAAGGAATCAGGCATTCTGCTTTTAGGTGATGCAGAGGGTGAATTCATCAAAACGATAGGGATGGAATTTTCAGCCCCTGCCGTGGGACTTGTTGGAAGATCGAAAAGGTTCACGATGTATGTTGAGGATGGGGTTGTCAAACAGCTCAACGTCGAATCCAGTCCGGGTGTATGTGAAATCTCCGCTGCAGAAACCCTGCTGGAACAGATTTAATGCATGTCACACCTGAATAATTTTCAGACACCTGTTTGATCAGGGCTTGTCCTGAGCTTGTCAATGCGTTTGGCCAACCGAACATCAAGATTTGTCAAACCCTTGGCACTATGAGTGGTCAGGGTCAACCTGACCCGGTTGTAGACATTGTGGATTTCGGGATGATGGTTCAGTTTTTCCGAAATCAAACCAACTTCCACCAGCCAGCCCAAGGCCTCGATAAAATTTTTGAATTTAAACGATTTTGCAATGGAATCCTTTTCATCAAGGTATGTCCAGCCGGATTGCTCCAGTTCTGCCAGCATGACCCTCCGTTCATCTCCTGTAAGTAATTCCACCATGATTCAATACTCCTTCTTGAATGGGCCAGATAGCGTCAATTGCTCGATTTCCTCCACAACCAGTTTCTCTTCCTTTTTGAGAAATTTATCAAGGGCCTGATGAAATCCCTGATGTCCTATCCAATGCAGGGAATGGGTCTCGAATGGTAAATATCCCCTGGCCAGCTTGTGATGCCCACCTGCCCCGGCCTCAACATGTTTCAAGCCATGTTGAATGGCATAATCCATTGCTTGGTAGTAACATAATTCAAAATGAAGGAAGTCATGATATTCCGTACATCCCCAATAACGGCCAAACAGTCTGTCCCGACCTATGAAATTAAGTGCCCCGGCTATGGGATTTCCGTCCTTTTCACACAATATGAGCAGGATATCATCGGCCATGGACTCCCCCACAAGGCTGAAAAACTCCCTTGTCAGGTATGGGTAGCCCCATTTCCTCGTACCGGTTTCCTGATAAAACAACCAGAATGAATCCCAATGGTGTTCCTGTATTTGATTACCGCTCAAAAGCTTGATTTTCCCACCAAAAGCGTGAAGATTTTTCCTTTCCCGCCTGATATTCCGTCTCTTGCGGGATGACAATTCGTTCAGAAACTGATCAAAATCACCATACCCCGGATTGGTCCACCGATATTGATAGCCCGTTCTATGCAACAATCCGTATTCCTGACCATGCTCCACCTCTTCAGGTGTACAAAAATTGATATGGGCAGATGACAGGGATTGACCCTTGATAATACTCTTCAAGGCTTGTACCAAAGCGCTGAAACCAATGGATTCATGTCCTGGTTTGACTAGAAACCTTTGGCCTGAGGCGGGTGTGAATGGAATAGCTGACAGTAATTTGGGATAGTAGGATTCTCCAATGTGTTGGTATTCCTGGGCCCATGAGTAGTCAAAAATAAATTCACCCATGCTGTTGAACTTGACGTACAGGGGCATGACAGAAATAAAATCACCACCCCCGGTAACCACAAGATGTATGGGTACCCAACCTGCTTCGGGCGAAGTCGACTTCGATTCTTCAAGGGCCAGAAGAAAACTGTGTTTGGTAAAAGGATCTATTGCCCGTTCATGGGATGGATCTGACCTGGTACAGGCATCCCATTCTTCTGCAGGAATCTCCTTGATGGCCTGATAGGCAATTACTTTAATATCAAGTGGCTTATCCATGGTCAGTTGATTCCGAAGCAGGCCTTTTCACATCAACAGCAAGATGTACCGGTATTGATCTGAAAAATCCCCTCAACCTCGACCGGTATGCCGAAGGGAAGATCGGCCATGCCAACCGCCGAACGCGCGTGCCTGCCTTTTTCACCGAGAGCCTCGACAAAGAAATCGGAACAGCCGTTGACAACTGCCGGATGTTGGCCAAAATCGGGTGTCGAATTTACGAAACCTGTCAGTTTCACAACCCTCTCCAGGCGCTCCAAATCACCATCACAGGCATCCTTCACTTGAGCCAGAAGGTTGATTGCACAGATTCTGGCAGCCTGGGCACCCTCTTCAATCGACATGGTATCCCCCAACTTGCCCTTGGCCATATCTTTTCCCTCAAGCGGAACCTGGCCGGAAACATAAACGAGGTTGCCAACAACGACATAGGGTATGTAGTTGAATAGGGGCTTTGGCATGGGAGGTAAAACAACCCCCATTTTCTCAAGATTCTTGTTGATTGTATTCATTTCCAACTCCAAAAAAAGTAAATTCGAAAGCCAAATAAAGTTCACTTGGCAGAGAATCCCTATTACCACAGCCACAATACCCCTCAAAGGAGAATCTTTGATTTACGACAGAAGAATTCCCTAAAGCAGGGGGATAGGCTTCATTCCACTGTGAATTTTCTCCATTGCCAAACGCCAGATTTCGGCGGGCAGGCCACCACCGGTTACATTCTTCAGTGGACTGTTGTTGTCATTACCCATCCAGACACCCGTTACATAATTGCTGGTAAATCCGATGAACCAGGCATCCTTGGCAGATTGTGTCGTTCCCGTCTTGCCTGCACTTTGCCAATTTTCCATCTTGGCCCTTTGCCCCGTACCCTGTTCAATGACCTGATTCAACATGTAAACCAATTGTCTGGCAGTAGAACCGGAAATTGCCCTCTGACCGGATTGACCCTGCAAGCTGAACAGAACGGTATCTTCACCCTTTAGTCTGATTTCTTCGATACCATAAGGTATGACTTCCCAGCCCCCACTCAGAATACCCGTGTAAATCCCTGTCATCTCCACAAGAGTTGCTTCGGAGGTTCCCAGGGCTAGGCTTGGGCCACTTACCAATTGACTTTTCAGACCTAGTCTGCGAGCGATGGACGCTACCTTGTCTCGTCCCACCCCCAAGAGAATCTGGACGGCAACAGAATTCAAGGATTTGGCCATTGCCTCGGTTAGAGTAACTGTTCCAAAATATTTGCTTTCATAATTTTTGGGTGTCCAGGTTTTGCCATCTCGCAAACGAACGGAAATAGGTTCGTCAATATAGGTATCCCTATAGTTCAGACCTGTTTCCAGACCGGCAGCAAAAACGATGGGTTTGAACAGGGAACCGGTTTGCCGATAGGCGCTGGACGCCCGGTTGAACAATCCCGAAGCCTCAAAGTTCTTGCCTCCCACCATTCCGAGAACCGCACCATCTCGTGACATTGTTACGACCGCCAGTTCAACATTGGACCCTTTATAGATCTTGGTGGAAAAGACTTCCCTCACGGCATCTTCCAATGCTTTCTGTATGGACAGATCGAAGGTGGTCTGGATTTCTACATCCTCACGGGTATCATAAGTGAGAAACCCCGGGGCAGTCTGCAAAATCCAGTCAACATAATGTCCGCCAGACTTGTTGGTGGATTCCGGAAACAGCCGGGCAGGATTATTGATGGCATTCTTGGCTGCATTGGGAGAAATGTATCCTTGACCCTCCATCAGGGAAACCACCAAATTGGCCCTTTGCTGGGAAATCGTAAGGTTTCTGGTAGGTGCGTATCGGGATGGTGCCTTCAGCAAACCAGCAAGAAGGGCTGCTTCACCAATAGTCAAGGATTTTGTACGCTTGCCAAAATACCTTTGACTAGCAGCTTCAAAGCCGGTGGCACCGGCTCCCAGGTAAGCCCGGTTCAGGTAAACCATCAGGATTTCATCCTTGGTATATTTAAATTCAAGAGCGAGGGCAAAGGGAATTTCCTTGACCTTGCGCCACAAGGCATTGGTTCGGCATGATTTCTCATAATCCCTTGGTTCCGGCCATTTTTCGGAATCATAGGGTTTGTTGAAGCACAGCAATTTTCCCACCTGCTGGGTGATGGTTGAACCTCCATGCCCGACAAAGGGTGACCTGCCTTCCCTCAAATTGATGATTATTGCACCGATGATACCTCTTGGGCTGATCCCCAAATGTCTGTAAAACCTTTTGTCCTCGACGGCTATTATGGCATTGATCAAATGGGGAGAAACCGTATCGACAGTCAATTGACCTCCAAACTGCTCACCCCACCAGGAGAATATTTTCCCGTTGCGGTCAAAGAAGGTGATGGATCCCTTGGTTCGGCCATCTACAAGGCTATCAGCCGTCGGCAGGGAAGAATAGAAGTATATGGTGGATATTGCCAGAATGATGAACAATATCGTCGCCATTCGCCAACCAAAGGCCCAGACAACCCTGAATACCAATTTGCGGGTCCGACTCCAATACCCTGAAGGCCTGAGTTTTTTTGTTTGCTGCCGGACTTTCCGTTCAGGAGTCTTGGGAGACCCTTTTGATTGAGGTGAATTCATTGCTCGACATATTCATCCGAATTTAACCGGGTTCAGTTATTTGAGGCCAGCTTTACGGTATCAGTTGTTAAAATTATCTCTTGATGAGAAACTTCTTCAGTTTATGAAATTTACGATAATCATGCAATCAATAAACGACAAATGCAATAATTCCCTTTTTTGGGGAGGGGTGTTGCCATGGCAAGCGAAGGATTGGTTGGCCTAGCCGATGCCGGATATGCTAGTGGCGACCAGTTGAAGGAATACGGGGACAGGGGCATGGAGATGTATGTTCCCCTGCCCGACAATACCATTCGAAAGGCGATTATATACTTGTTTCGCCATTTTCCAAAAAAGCATCTAAATCCAAGGTCAAATGTACACATTGCTTCAAGGAATTTTCCATTTTCAAGATACCCCCAGAATGATGCCAAGGTCATAATGAAGCACCCTTCAAAGAAGAATTGAAGGGTGCTGTGAAAGAAGAAAATCGTTTGAAATTGATGTTTGGGGAAACAAGTATATAATCGCCATAATTTTGGACCGCCCGATGCAGAAGCCAACCCCGTCCCACCAGGCGAGATCCAGGCCATTCCCGATCATTGACTGTAATGAGCCAGGTTTGCGACGGGACCAGTCAAAGGCCGTTTCACCCCTTGCCAGATCCTCATGAAGGGTATCTCTTCCGGCCTGTTTTCACCGGTAGCAATCCGGAGGGGATTGCAGCCTTTTTCGTCCGGATCCATTGCATTGAAGTCGGCCCTTGCCAATCAGCATCTACAGGATATCCCTGTCATGGCTGTCCCTCCTGATGGCAAGGTAGAGTGCATATGGGTATCCTGGCTCCGGCATCGAGGAGGGTCCTGACGATTTCCGGATCCGGGGTGTCCCCGACCACATTCTCCAGTGGTGTAAATCCTGAAGAAGGATGGGAATTGACATCGGTTCCGGCCTTGAGATAGTCTTTGGAAATCGGCAAGGGGTGGCTGTTTCAAACCAGTCGTATTCGTGCCAGGCAGGGTTAGCCCGGTTTTCATACATGACGCAGCTCCCTTTTTTCAAGACGGTTTGGGTTAATTGGATATATGGGAATCAGGGCGGGATCCTGCAATATCCGGGAAATACATCCTAATGATGAACGGGCCAATCCGTTTTCATTGGATTTGAAACCTCCTTGGCATAAAATTTGAATAAGGTTTTTCCTTTTGTCAGTTTCCGAATATCCCTGCTCGGCGATCGGGGAATAAAACAACAGACATCCATTGCCACATATTCTGTGACCAAAGGGCAACATGGTATCGCAAAAAGGGCAGGACCATTTGGATCCGCTGGAAGAAAGCCCATCTCTTCTCACGGCAAGGGGTGGAATGCCCCTGTTTAATTTTGATGACAAGGCAAGGGACCATTCATGGATAGTGACGATACCGGTGAAAGCATGAAAATTACGGCTGGCGTACCGATGGTCCCCATGGTCATGAACGGATTCGGGGAGGGTGTCCCGCCGATGTGATCCCTGTTGTCATTATCCCATGGCCAGGCCCCGAATGGATAAAAAGGGAAAGGATCATGGACAGGATGATGGAAAGCCCATGGCAATGCCACCGGGAAATGGAAGCCGCTAGGGAAGAACTGGCACGGGCCAAGCGGGAAAGGGAACAGGCGCGGCTGGACAGGGCCTTTGCAGCCTTTCGGGTCGAACCACTGTCCCGGGCCATCAGTACTGGTGACGTTGGTGAAGTCGAAAGACTCTTGACATCCGGTGTACCTTGCGGTACCAGCCATATTGATGATATCACCCACCTGCATTATGCCCTGCATCAAACCCATGGCGAATGTGACCCGGAAAGGCTGGAGACCGTCAACCGGATTGCCAGGCTCCTTGTCATGGCCGGTGTGGATCTCGCGGCACGGGAGAAGCCGGGACTATTCACACCGCTTGAACTGGCTGTCGTGAACTGGCCGGGGATTACCCTGGACACCATCCGGTTGTTGCTGGAAAGGGGTGCCGATATGCATGCCGTGAATGCCTATGGTGAAACGCCCCTCTACCGGGTCATCGAATGCCGGGACGCACACCAGGTGGTTGAACTGCTCCTTGAATTCCAAGATGATGGCCAGCTGGACCAGTCTAGGCTCGACGGGGACAACAGGCCGCTCCACATGGCCACCTTCTGTGGCAATGCACATGTCACCAGAATGCTTCTGGGAAGAGGGGTTACGGTCGATTGCATCAATGGCAGGGGGTACACCCCACTGCAGATCGCAGCTGCCAACGGGAATGCCGGGACAGTATCTGCCCTTCTCGAACATGGAGCCAGTATCACAGCCACCGGCCTGCATGGTGATCAGCCGCCCCTCAGGCTGGCCATTTTTTTCAATGCCAATCCGGAAACCGTGAAACTCCTGATCGAGGCCGGGGCCAATCCCGGCAGCTGGGAAAACGAAGGGGTGGCAAAAAGATGGCCGACTCCGCTTGAAATGGCAAAACGCTTGAAGCGGGAGGGGATTGTCCGATTGTTGCTGGAAGCCGGTGCCTGATTGCGGATACCGGTGACGGTTTCCATCTGCCGGTCATGACTGGAAAGTTGGCAATTGCCTAATAGGACGATGATGGTTATATTCAGGAACAGAAAAAGGATCAAAACCATGAAAATCCCTGAAACCGGAACCGAACATCACTGGACTGGCCCCCTGGGGTCGGATTTCTGGCAGTTGTGTCTGGATCCGGAAATGGTCGAATACATGAACTGCAGGATCACGGACTGGAACATCCTGGGCCGCAGGATGCTCATCGATACTAGGGAGGGCATTGTTTCCTGGATCAATAGGTCGGGTACGAATGCCGACATCATGGTGGCCGTCGATCACATTGTGGAAGCTGCAGGGGAAGTAGTGGGGAAGAGGATCAAGCAGATGCGCGGAACCCGCTGGCGGCATCCGGATGACCCTCCGCGGACCGGGATCGAGGCCGACAATTCCTTCTATGTTGGAAAAAAGGCCGAGGAAAAAATCGAGGCATTTGTATCCGGTGGGAGGCAGGCATCCGAGGAGTTCTGTGACCGGACCCCACCCGATCTCGTGGTTGATGTCGAGATCACCCCCAATGACCGGGACCGGCCGGCAAGGTATGCCGGGCTCGGTATCCCTGAAGCGTGGCAGGTCCATTCCGATCTGGACCAGGACACGAAAATTGAAAGACCTGTTGTTGAAATGCTAGATTTGCAGGCTGGGGGCAGGCCGCGCAGGATCGACAGGTCAAGGGTGATGCCGGGTCTCACGACCCAAAACATGCCACGGTTTTTCCATCCGGCCATATTGATCATCAGTATGGAAGGACATGCCGAACTGAGGAAATTGCTGGCGGAGGAAATGAAAAAACCGACGATTCACTGATCCAGGCAAACGGGATGATTTGAACCGGATTTGGTGGAATCGATAAGAAGGGCAAAAAGACTCTCCTCATGATGGCCGTGAAGGGCCAAAGAATCGTTTGGGGTTATCATGATGCCAGCATCCCCTTTTTGATTTTTCCGGATGGAGGCTTGTGATGGGGACGAAGTTCCTGATTCCTCTGAAACACGAACCTATCCATTCAGCTTGGCGGTTCAGTTCCCGTGTTCATGATTCGCATATATTCTGGATAGGAATAAAGCCTGTTTCTTTTCTGCCCTGTAATCTCTTTTACCATGCCATGTCCTTCCATTTTCCGCAGGCAGGCATTGACTGTTGCAGGCGAGAGGCCGGTTTGTTCCCCAATCTAGTATCTCGCCTCATTTGATATGATGGTCATGCCCCATCAACTCCAGCGGTTTGCAAATTCCTCCCCTTCACCTTGTGTTTTCCGCAAGCAAGCATCAAGGGCAGTAACCGATTCGAACACCGGCCTGCCCATTTTGGCGGTTGTATTCGTCCTGGTTCAAGTGGGGAAGTCATGGAACAGGCAAACAGGAGGATTTGCCGGGTTGGGCCGACACCGGAAGAACATCGGCCATTGCGCCGGATCGTGGACAGTGGAAAAGGGTCGGTCCGGTATCGCCGACGGGCCCCTGTTCCTCTTCTGGCCGATGAAGGTCACAAGGACGGTGGTTGCCACGACAGAACCATTGCGGGTATTGTCGGGGTCGGCATGGCGACGCCCGGGCGTGTCCGCAGGCAATGTGTCATGGAAGGTCCGGATGCGGCCCTGTCCTGCACGGAACAGGTCAACCGCAGGAAACGCCTCCTTGATGGCGAGGGGGAAGCGGTGTTGATCAGGCCGGCCTGTTCGAAGCCTCCTTCCGGGCGTTCGGAATGGACCATGCGGATGCTGGGTGACCGTCTGGTCGAACTGGAGATTGCAGACGGCATGTCGGCGGAAACGGTGCGACGGACATTGAAGGAAACGACCTGAAGCCCTGGGTCACACCTCCCCGGGAGAATGCCGATTTCGTCTGTGCCATGGAGGATGTGCCTGGGGTCTGCCAACGGGACCTTGATGATGGTGAAGTCCCGGTCTGCCTGGATGGGACCTCGAAGCAGCAGGTCCGGGAAACCCGGATGCCGCTTCCGGCAAGGCCCGGCCAGCCGGCCTGTCATGATTGTGAATACCAGCGCAATGGAACGGCCAACCTGTTCATGCCTCATGCCCCCCTGGAAGGCTGGCGGCATGTCAAGGTCACGGACCGCCGGACCAGGAAGGATTGTGCCGGGGTATTGCAGGACCTTGCGGATGTCCACTTTCCCGGCAGGAGGATTGTCCTGGTCATGGACAGCCTGAACACCCACAGGCTGTCGACCCTGTACGAAACCCTTGAACCCGGGGAAGCGTCCCGCCTGTTTCAAGGGTTCGAGGTTCATCATGCCCCGAAGCACGGCAGCTGGCCGGACATGGCCGAAATGGAGATGAATGTCCTGTCCCCACGGTGTCTGAGGCAGCGCATGCCGGACCGGGAAACGATGATTGCGGAAGTGGGGGCCTGGG
The DNA here is from genome assembly GCA_026710155.1 of Paracoccaceae bacterium. Taxonomy (GTDB): domain Bacteria; phylum Pseudomonadota; class Alphaproteobacteria; order Rhodobacterales; family Rhodobacteraceae; genus MPNP01. The sequence goes on along the minus strand of JAPORQ010000015.1, from coordinate 13,214 downwards.
AGGAGGGTCGCAATGAAGAAGCGGCGGCGACAGACTGGCGGTTCCGGGCGGAGGATGCCCGGATGAAAATGAAGTCACCCTACCCATCAAATCTATAATGGCGGGATACTAGTCCTAACTTCAACTATTAACTTTGCTATTCGGGATTCCTATTTTTGACTACCGGGGTTGAGCATCAAAGAATTTTTGCCCAGTGAACTTCTGGTTCCGAGTACCAACGCTTCTGTGAAATTGAAATTTACGTTCTGCGGTACGTTTGTCAAGTAATTGATGAACCCTGATCGGAGGGCTAAATCATATATTTTGGCTTGTATAACATTTCCAACATCTAATTCGATTTTCCTGATCAAAATCAAATTTTCCACCACCAGCGACCAAAACCGATCTCTGAAACATTACCTTGCGCCTCCTAGATTGACAGGGACTTCATTCTGGTTGCGGCTATCTGGTGTTGGTTCTACAACCGGCAAAATCCGACCCGGAGTTTGAACAGTTTGTTCCAGCCCTCCACTTCCGGTCGCAGGTAATTTCAGAACAAGACGGTTGGCATGGGAAACCAGCCTTCCACTGTGGTAGATTAACGCCGCCCGGAACGCCTTCATCCGGACCCGCATCCATTTTGACCGGACCTGCTGGATTGCAACCAATTCCCTAGTTTCCGACACATAATTGTAAAGCGTTGGAATCGAGATCCCAAGTTCCTTGGCTAATTCGCCTGGCTTGCTTTCCGGGTTCCTTATGCATTCCCTGCGGTTCATCGACAAAACAAAATGTCTTCTATCAGTTGACATATACAGGCAAATTGACTATCTGATTGGCATGATCGTGTCCTTTGTCAACAAACATCTCAGGGATCTTTGGGAAACAGGCAGGTCGCGGAGGATCGACGCAAGAATGCACGCACGCATCCTGCGTAGGCTTGATGCACTGGATAATGCATTGCAACCTAGGGATTTGGATCTTCCGGGATTCGACTTTCATGCACTCAAGGGTTATACACCAACAAGATATACGGTTCATGTAAACGGTCCCTGGTGTGTTACTTTCGAGTTTGAAGACGGGGATGCCCATATGGTAAACTATGAACAATACCACTAGGAGGTAAAAAATGATGAAGCGGAATCCCGATCACTGTCCAACCCACCCTGGTGCTCTTCTTCGTGAAGATGTATTACCGGCGGTCAAGAACTCAAAGACCGAAATAGCTTGTCTGCTCGGTATTTCCCGTCAGCACCTGCATGCCATTCTGAAAGAACAAAAGCCGGTCAGTCCGGTGGTAGCTGTTCGTCTCGGCAAGCTTTTCGGGAATGGGGCTGGCCTCTGGATCAGGATGCAGGGCGCCCATGACGAATGGCATGCTTCCAGGACGGTTGATGTATCCGAAATTCCAACATTGCACACAGCGAAGTGACAAAATGACCCGACCGGTAAGGGAAATCTTGAAAGAAGTAAAGGAATTGGCCATAGAGTATTACGAAACGACAGGAAAACCCCTCGGGATTACAGGTGAAATTGGGGAATTTGCAGCTTCGGAAATCATGGGATTGGAGTTGACGGGGGCTCGCCAAGAAGGATATGATGCCATTCGATCTTCTGATGGTTCTCGAATACAAGTCAAAGCACGACGCCTTGTTTCAGTAAATCCAGGAAGGGTACCCAAAATAGATACTGACAAGGAATTCGACAGTGTCATGCTGGTTATGCTTGGAAAAGATTATGAAGTTCGGGAAATCTGGGAAGCAAGGCGGGAAGCCGTAATCACCAGGCTTGATGAACCGGGTTCAAAAGCACGAAATGAAAGACGGTCAATGGGGGTAAGTCAATTCAAGTCAATTGCCACAAAAGTATGGCCATTGTAAGGCTCGTCAAGGATGCCCTTGGTGGGTGCGTTGCAACATTCGGCTGTCTGGAATATGTATTGTTCCAGGCCTGTTTTTTGTTCACAGGCAATAAGGTTTACCCAGTAGAAACCTACTCCCTCGAAGAAATGGAGGAAAAGGTCCGGGAGTGGGATAGCGAAGAGGGGAAGGCTCTATCGGATCAACTAGGGCAGTTGATTATAAAATTTGAAAAAGCAATAAGGGATTATCCCAATTCCAAAACCGATGGCTTGGAGGAATTGTTGGATCATCTCAAGAAAGGAGTGGATATCAGAAACATGCTTTGCCACGCTTTTTGGCCATCTCCTGACAGGAATGGTTTTACAAAACCCTTATACTTCAAAAGGGATTTTGAATATTTTGATAAACCCGTCAATTTGGCCTTCTTGAAGCAAACAAGGCAACATACAACAGAGCTTATTCGTTTGGTCTTGAACATGGTAGCTTCAAATGGATTGGAGCTTCCAGAAAAAGGCAAACCCTCGCAGGATATTTTGTAACTAATCACGACCGCTCCAAAGGTACTACAAACCCGGTACCCTCAACCCATATCCTCCCTCGCCCGCATGATGGTCTGCCGGCTTGTTTTCATTGCCCTGGCGATGGCCGGGACCAATTCCCCATCTTCAAGCCTGTCACGTACCTCCTGCCTCCGGTCCGGCAACAGCACCGTAGGCCTTCCCGGTTTTTTCCCTACGTCCGTGCCATCCCGGCATGTGTCCGTTCAATGAGAAGTTCGCGTTCGAACTGGGCAACGGCATTGATCTCGTTCATGGTCCACTTGCTTCATTTTGAATGGTGCTTATATACCTGGCTAGCCAAAACACCAAAAAGTTTGGAAAATCGGGAGAAGGAGACACCTTCATCCAACGAAAACAAGGCAATTGCCGAAGAAATTCACCGAAGGGCAAAAGCGATTGCGGAATCCCTGTTCAAGGGGAAATAACCGATTATGGCTAGCCAGGTATATAAGCACCATATTTTAGGATTGGGATTTTTTGAGAGGGTGAAAAAGGGATGTTCGAGATGGGGAATTGTTTCCTTGAGCTGGACATCCTGGATGTCAACCATGTAAAGGGTACGGGGATGTACGGGAACGGGGAATTTGTCCCCCGCGACCTCTATGATTTGTGCACGGCTGCCGAAAAGGATCCCAGATCACTTCGGTTGGCCCTGGGGATCCTGACAGGCAGTGAACGGGAGGAAATTGCCGGGGAAATCAAATCATTCGGGTTCCGTGCTTCCGGCCTGGGTCGTGAACTTGTTGCGGTCCACCGGCCGGAATGGTTGTCCGGTCTCGGTCGCCGGACGGCCGACCTGATATTGTCACCTCCCGAAGTAAGGCCCGACCCGGTTCAGGGTTCCTGACCTGGCAATTCCTCGCCCTTGTGATAGGCAAGGGCCTGTTCCTCATTCCAGGGATTTTCGAAAATGTACTGCAGCCGTTCAAGCAGTTCCCCGGGGGTTGTGCCTTCCAGCAAGAGGCGATTCCGTTCATGGTAGGCCCGCTGGACATTCAGTGCCGCCGCATGGAGCCGGCCTCCAAAGCCCAGCATGGGATCGGCAATGCGGGCAATCTCCCAGTTGCTGTCAATTTTATCGATTCCTGCAATGATCAGGTGGATGGCCGAAACCCTGGGATCGCCGGTCATCATGCTGTGGGCAGCCAGGGCGGTGGCTGCCGATCTGTATTGGCCGGCCGCACACCGGATCAGGAAGGAAGGGGAACCGGCCGCTTGCCATTCATTGAGAAAATCAACCAGGGGTCGGACATTCTCTTCCGATGGGGCATGGTATTCCTTTTGTTCTTCCCGGTTATCCCAATCCTCAATCTCAAAAGTGCGGACCGTCAGGGGCTTCTCTCCCTGAAGTGCATGAACAGCTTCCAAATCATCGCCGTACAAATGCCAACCGACCAGGGTGAAGAAGCGGATCTCCGGGTGGTCCTCGAGGATATATTCCCATGATCCACCAGCGGCAACATGGATACCTGGCCTTGTCAGATCCCCATACAGTTTTTCATGGAAGGGAAGAAGGATCTTCTGGACCGCTTGCCGATCGGGCCTCATCCAATTACGATCATATCCCGGGACATGATGGCAGAATTTGGGAACAACCCCGACATCCGTGGGGTTGATCCGGTCAAGAAGGGCTTCCACCTCATGGGAAGGCCAGGGTTCAATGTCGTCAAGGGAAATTTTATCTTGAGGCGGGGGGAAGCTGGCCCCTTCCAGTCCGGGAACCATTTTTTGCAGCAAGGGTTTTCCTGCAGCCCAGGAGTGCAGCGAAGTGGTAAGGTTTCTGGTTTTCCGGAAAAGGTTCATGGAAGTTTCCTTCATTGATAGCGGTTGCGGATGCTTGGGTCTGGATCCAAAACCGGAGTGTAATACAACCAACACTTGAAAATCTTCATATTCAGCAACTTTTCGAAAACTGGCCGTGTCTCTTATTGTATTCAAGTGCCTGTTCCTCATCCCAGGGATTGGCAAAAATCTCCTGCAGCCGTTCGAGCAATTCCCCGGGGGTCGCATCTTCCCCCAGCAGCCTGTTGCGCTCAATCGTGGCCCGCTGGACATTCAGAACCGCCGCATGGAGCCGGCCTCCAAAGCCCAGCATGGGATCGGCAATGCGGGCAATCTCCCAGTTGCTGTCCAGATGGGAATGCCCGAAAATGCCGGACATGACCATGCGGATGGCCGACACCGTGGGATCACCGGTTGTCATGCCGTGAGCCGCCAACGCCGTCACCGGTGAACGAAACAGTCCGGCGGAACAGCAGGTCAGAAGGGACGGAAAACCGGCCGCTTGCCATTCCTTGAGAAAACCGACCAGGGGGCGGACATTCTCCTCCGAGGGCAGGTCATCGTAAATAATGTAAGAGGATTTTGCGGGAGCCCGGGAATCACGGTCCCGAATCGAAAAGCTGCGAACCGTCAGGGAATCGTCGGCCCCTATTTGCCGGACAAACGCGCAAATCTCGTTGTCCATCTGATCATAGACATTGGCCAGAAAGCGGATTTCGGGATGATCCACGAGGATCCGTTGCCAGCTTCCCCAACCACCAATATAGATACCGCCCCGGGTGCGGTCATGATAGGTTCTTGCCTGAAAGGCCGCCAGTTCCTTTGGTGCCCCTTTCAGCTTACGGGCCCCGGACCGGATTTCTCTGGGCCCGTGATGACAGATCTTGGGAATGGTGCCGGCATTGCTGCCGCTGAGCCGGTCAAGCATGGTGTCCAGCGAATCCCAGGGGATTTTCCTTATCATGGAAATTATCTTCATTGACTATGGTTGCATTTCCAAACGCCGGAATTCTATTGGCAGGTCTGTCCTGTACGAGTCAGCAGTCATTATGGTTAATTGGCTATGGCGCACTGGATATTTATTAATCAGAGGAATCCTGCAACATTCCGTGGGGATTATTCTAGAGCTTAAATCGGCAAATGGCTTCGGGCAATATATCAAGAGATAGCTGACAAAGCCATCGAAAAATTGAACCGGTATATGAAATAGCTTCTTTCACGGAACAGTTCAAATTATAACCTGAAAATTATTTTGCTAGGGTTCATTTCTGATTCAAATGATTATGCCATTTTTCCTGTGACTGGATACAGGATTGGATGACAATTTCTAATTACAGGAAATTTATCCATGTGCAAACCATAAATTTGGGGATTATATACTTGAGTGACCAAACTGCAAAAATGTCAATTCCTGGAGGTGTTCAGATACCTCGAACACAATCCATTGCACTCTACGGGCTTCTCCGTGAGAGGTATTTTCAGGAATTTGCCAAAAATCAACAAATTTGCACCAAATCGGCTAACCTGTGGTAAATGGGTATTCAAATATATAATCCCTATATTTTGTGACTTTCATTTGGTACTATTTGTGAGTTACTTGCCATCCTTTCCTTTCAGGACCTTGAGTCCGTTTGGTCGTAATTCACCCGTTTCCGACACATAATTGTAAAGCGTTGGAATCGAAATCCCCAATTCCCTGGCCAGTTCACTGGGCTTGGCATCACGGTCCTTCATGGCTTCTGCCAGCCCCAATACCTGGGTTGGCGTGAGTGATCTTGGACGTCCGCCCTTCCGTCCACGTGCCCGCGCGGCAGCAAGCCCTGCCCTGGTGCGTTCGGAAATGAGGGATCTTTCGTATTCAGCCAAGACAGCAAAGAGATGGAACATCATCCGTCCCTCTGAGGTATTGGTATCCAGATTGCTACCCTGTCCTTCCATAATCCGGAGGCCAACATCCCTTCTGGTCAAATCCTCAACGATTCCAACGAGATGCTGAAGGCTGCGGCCCAGCCGATCGAGACGCCAGACAATCAGTGTATCACCCTGTCTCAGGACCTTGTTGCAATCTTTCCAGCCGGGCAGGTCCTTCCTGGTTCCGGAACCTGTATCCGAATATATCCAGTCCGGAGCAACACCTGCCCTGATAAGCGCATCCATCTGCAGGTCGGTTGTCTGGTCATGGGTCGAGACCCGCATGTATCCAATCAGCATTGTTTTCTCACCTTGGTTTGTTCCATGAAATCACCCCATTCATCATGGTCGATTACATTCGGGGGCCACTGGGTTTGATTTGGTGTGGGTGATGATCGACATCCGCTTGTTTTGGGAATAAACTTATTGAGTAGGGTTTTCCTCTAATCAAACAATGCCAGGTCAGCCATTTTCATTTGGGCGATCCCTTTCCTCTCATCCGGATTTTACATCCCCATTTTGGGAGTGCCCAAACCGGTTTCGGGATCCTTTTCCCGCCCCACTGCCATTTGGTTGTCACTTGCGGGTGCGTTTACATTTCCCGGGTCATCCCTAGCCAAATCCACATCCTGCAAATGACTGGACAGGCCTGTCTCGTGCATCAACCGGTTCGCCTCTTCGGACTCCACTGCCGGGATATTGCCGGGCCAAATTGATCGCAATCCAGGTTCAACCACAATCCTTGTTTCGGGAAAGGCCACCTTCAGGGTTTGCAGCTGTTCCACGTCCTTGCCGGCCCAGATGGCAAAATGATGCCATTTGCGGCCATGACTGCCGGAGGGCATCACATGGGCTTGGTTGCCAACGACAAACAACAGGGTTTCAGCAGGAGCTACTTCAGTTACATAGCCTGCTGATACAGGGGGTTTTGCAGGAAGGAAAATTTGCTTTTTCTCCAATTCTTTCACTTTTTCCAGAGCAGCCACCTTTTTGACTTCGGAAATTGTCATGCAACGTGCAATCCCCAGGGTTGTGGGGCTGGGAGGCAGGGGTGGTGGTGGCCTCTTTCGTTGCCTGTCCCTGATGTCGGCCAACCGTTTCTCCCCCTTGGCCAGATCTTCCTGGAGCTGGCGTTTCCTCCGGAAGGAAAGTATCCCGGTTTTGTCGAGTTCATCCCTTTTCCTTGTTATATACTGTTCAGCTGCTTGGAGCTCCTTGTCCAACAGTGCCCCCTGTTCACGCCATTCCCGTAGGGCTTTACCGTGCATCCGGCAGTGGTTGCGTGCCTGCCGGATCATGTCATCCGTAGGTGGGGCCAGGGTGAATCCCCCAGTCTCGATAAGATAGGAACGGAAAGAGGGTATGCCCAGGGATATGGTGTTATCCACATTTTCCAGCAATGCACCCTGGTGAACCAGATGGTAGACCAAGGATTGGGGTGTCATATCCACGGGCAGCTGCCACTCAACACCGTTGTTGCTCCCCGCATGGTTGATAATGGCATTGATTACATCAGTGATTTTGGACTTGTTCTGAAATTCAACAAGAACCTTGCCGACCAAGGCAGAGGCTATTTTCATTGTTGGCGATTGTTGACCCTGGTAGTAGCGGGTCCGGCTTTGGGCAGCTTCCTGCCGGATCTTTTTCCAGGCAACTCCCGAAAGATCACCATCAGCCTTCAAGGCTTCCCGTCCCAATGTCTGCAGGGCAAAATGGAGGTGCCGTGGCCATCCCTCACACGGAGCCGCCAGTTCCATAATCCTTTCTTCATGACCAAGGGGGTTCATCCCGAATCTGCGGCAACAGGACAGCATGAACCCACCGACCTCTTCAGGGTCCAGGGATCCGATTTCATGGACTTTCTTACCCCTGGTCAAACTCATGTCACTTGCCCGTTCTGCCGTGTCTCCCAGACCAGCCAACACAAGCATCAGGGGGAGACCCAGTTTACTGTCATGAATGCTTTGCAGGAAACGGGCATGAGCTGTAAAGCGCCCACCATCAAAGCGCTGTGCCTCGTCAATGGCGACAATCACCGGGGCCTTCCATTTATGGGGAGGATACAATTCAGCCAGTTCACTGATACTCTCCGGTTTTTTTTGGTTCCGTGAGGGTTTCCCCACCTCCCCTTCCAAATGTGCAACACCGATAGTGGCACCGGCACTGATTTTCGTATTGAGATTCCACCAGGCGGAAGTGCTTAATCCTGCTGCTCCAGCCAGAATGGAAAGTACACTCGGAAGGTTCTCAACCACCATTTCGGGAGAAATGTTTACAACCCGTGGAACAGGAGCAGAAGGGGTTCCCTCAAAATCCCTGTTTTTTTCCTGCAACCGATTGGTCAGTTCGACAATTATAGAACTTTTACCCGCACCCGGGGCACCCTGGACGACACGTGTCTCACCGGGGTTGCCATGAACCAAGGCTTCCGATCCCTTCCATGATCGCCTTGAGGTTGCCTCTATATCCTGGAGTATTTCCTTCCGGCCAACAAATACCGGCGGGGGAGATTTGTCACCACTGGCAACGAACTCCTGCAGTCCTTCCCGATCAAATTCCAATGCAATTCACCCTTATTCCCATCGATACCCGAACAATTCGGTCTCCCGTCATGATAACAAATGACATTCCATGGTCAATATTTAAGCCAAATCAGGCCAAATGCAAAAAAAATCACGAGTACAAAATCATGTCCTTATATATATGAAGTGTAACCCATTAAACAAACGGCCGTTTTCTTAACAATCACCGGGATCATCCCGGTGGTATCCGAAAACATGTAAAACCCGTTTAATTAACATAATACAATAAATACCTCCTTGCTTGTCTTATTATACGGTATTTTTTCCGGATATTTTACTTCATGTTTTTCGAAATTGATGGGAATTAGTAGTCAAACCAGCTGCCCATGTCCTTCATGCAGTCGAAATGGAACATCTGTTCCTTTTTAGTGTATTACTCCAAACCTGTGATTAGTTCCGAGTAGGCCCGATCCAACAATGGTTTGATCATGAGGTATCGAGATGGTCCCATTATCTGAAGGTCAATTTTCTCATCTACACCCAAATCCAACCCTCTTTTTTCATAATACTCCCTTAGAGACTGAATCATAATTCTCAAAAAAATAAAAATGATGCTGCTTGACCTGAAGTTCAGAACTGAATTGGGATCAAAAATGGTTTTGTCTGAAAATGTATTGAATTTGCTACATTGTTCGACTTATGGAACAGGTTCTTAGAGCTTGTTCCATAAGTCTGGAAAGTTGAAAGCGGACCTTTTGGGGGTTATCTACGATCCTCGATTTTATCCCTGAATATGGAGGAAAACCATGAACTGTAGCAAGGTCGCCTGGAAAAATACAGGCGAATAAACAATCACATGCAATACAACCTGATTGATGGCGAATGGGAGCTGATTGAGCCCTTGCTGCCGAAGCAGGGGCATATGGGAAGGCCCCATAAGACCAATTTGCGTCGGCTTGTCGATGCCATGCAATACCTTCTTGGCACCGGATGCCAGTGGCGTGTCCTGCCCGATACCCATCCCCCGTTTTCCGCTGTCTGTAACTATTTTCATGCCTGATCGAAGTCGGGTGTGCTGACCCGCATGTTGCAGCGCTTACAGGAAGATAAAGGGGAGGAAGTGTCATGTTATGACGGATGTTGAAGGTTTCCCGTTAGAGATTGTAGTCCATCCTGCTCCGGCCCAGTACCGGGATGGTGCTCCCGGGTTTGTTCAAGGGGTTCTTGCCAAGGCTCCGGGGATCACCAGGATCTGGGCTGACAGCGGATATGCTAGCCCCAGATTGGCAAAGGCCCTGCAGGATCTGGATATCAGTGCCGATATTGAAATCGTCCGGAAAGTGAAGGAAAGCAAGGGTTTCGAAGCCCTTCCCAGGCGATGGGTTGTGGAACGAACCTTTTCGTGGACGGGAAGATGCCGTCACCTGTCCAGGGATTATGAAAGAACCTTGGCAAGTGCACAAGGGGGGGGTGACGCTGGCGGCTTGCCGGTTTCTGATGCGTCAGATTGCCTGTGTAATAGAGGAAAAAGGAATGGAATCAGCACAATCGCGACTTATGATTCAAACTCTTAGACAATTACCTCCACTGGAACCTGAGTGCCAACTTCGAAAATCTTCCGGTAATGTTCTATCAAATTCTCTGGCCCCATGGCCTTTCTTGGGTTATCAGAGAGTTTGACGGTGGGACGGTTGTTGGCGCTTGCAGCCTTGCAAACCAAAGAGATGGGTGCAAGCCCATCATCCGGTGCAAAACCTCGAAAGTCATTGGTTAACAGGGTGCCCCAGCCAAAACTCAATCTTACACGCCCCGAAAACTGATTATGAAGTTCCTCAATGGTGCTTACATCCAGCCCATCGGAAAAGATCAACAGTTTCTGGCCGATATCCTCTCCCCTTTGCTTCCACCAGTCAAGGGCAATTTCCCCCATTTCCCCCGGCATTCCCGAATCAATCCTGATACCTGTCCATTTTGCAAGCCAACACGGGGCATTCCTCAGTAACTGTTCCGTACCATAGGTATCGGCTAGAATTATCCTTAGATTTCCATCATATTCCTTCTGCCAATCTTGCAAAAGCTGATAGGGTGCATCTGCCAATTCCTTATCATTATCGGCTAGGGCGCAATATACCATTGGAAGTTCATGGGCACTTGTACCTATGGCTTCAACTTCCCTTCTCATCGCAATGAGGCAGTTTGATGTTCCTATAAACTTATGCCCCAAACCTTCACTCAAGGCCTGAACACACCAATCCTGCCAAAGGTAGGAATGTCTTCTTCGAGTTCCAAAATCAGCCAAGCGAAGATCTTGTAGATTGCCGAGACGCAGGGTGTTTTCCCAAACGCGAGTCATGGCCCGAGCGTAAAGAACCTGCAGTTCAAATCGCCCCAGTTTCTTGAGAATGGAGCGGGAACGAAGTTCGGTCAGTACAGCCAAAGCCGGAATTTCCCACATCATCACCTCTGGCCAAAGACCTTCAAAGGACAGTTCAAATTGGCTATCCCTGATTTCAAGGTGATATGGTGGCAGTTGGAGATTCTCGAACCAATCAATAAATTCCGGTCGGAACATCTGCCTTTTGCCGTAAAATACATTCCCCCTTAGCCAAGTAGATTCCCCCCTGGAAAGCCTGAGTGTTCTGATATGATCAAGCTGTTCTTCCAATTCCCTTTGGTCGATCAGGTCTGCCAGGGGAACATCTTCCGTTCTGTTAATCAAATTGAACACAACCCTGACCCTGGGATGATTATCCAGGATAAACTGGCACATGAGCAGCTTATAAAAATCGGTGTCAATCAAGGATCTGACGATGGGGTCTATTTTCCAATTATGATTATAGACCCTGGTAGCTATGTCAATGTTGGGAGTAAACATCATGAAAAGTGATTATGACAGTAATTCAGCAATGGTGGAGAGAACAATACCATTTGATCGCATATCATTCAAAGCATTATCCAAAGAGCCATCCAGGTCAATCGCACGAGAGGCATCCATCAAAACGGTTACCTGATATCCCAGTTTCCTGGCATCGATGGCCGAGTAGTAAACACAGAAATCCGTGGCCAGACCGGCACAAACAACTTTTGCCATGTTTCTGTTCTTTAAATATCCATCTAAACCGGTTGTGGTTTTCCGATCATTTTCGAAAAATGCCGAATAGCTGTCGATTTCCTTGCGAAAGCCCTTTCTGATGATAAGGTCAGCGTGCTCTGTTTGGAGATCCTTGTGAAATTCGGCACCCTTCGTTCCCTGTACACAATGATCCGGCCACAATATCTGGTCCCCGTAAGACAATGGTATTAGGTCATAAACAGACTTGTCTTTGTGGTTCGATGCAAATGAAGCATGTACACCGGGATGCCAGTCCTGCGTAAAAACCTTGGCAGGAAATTGTGACAACAACTGATTTATGGGTTCAATGACTTGATCCCCATCGGGTACTGCCAAGGTTCCACCAGGACAGAAATCATTCTGAACATCAATGACCAAAAAAACGGTATCTTTACGGGTTCCCATTATTTCATCCCTTTCCTGAAGAGCATTACGCACCCTTTATAGCAATTCGACGGTCACTTCTTCAAGAAAAAGGCTCAAAATTAGGAGGTTTCACTTTATCCAATTTCCCTTCAGTGAATTTGATCATTTGCAAATTGTACCAATACAATCGCATCTTCATAATCAAGATTTTCTGTGAGGCACCATTGTGGAATGTCGTGCTTATCCGGGTTGTAATGTTCAAATCCAGCCTTCTGATATGATGCAACTGCACGCTTGTTGCGTGCCGAGGGTCTGATGATCAGGATATCCGGCTTTTCCTCCCTCTTCAGCTTACCAATGACAGTAATCAATGCTAAGGAACCGTATCCCTTGCTCCAATTATGTTTACTGGCAATCCACAAATCCAGTTCGGCAACCTGTTTTCTGATGAAATAGCTGATCGCACCAATTTCTTCCTGACCCACAACGATCAGAAACAGGCGGAAATCACCATGATCCATAAAGGCTTCATCATTGTAGTCGTCACAAAACTCCTCATAAGTGGGCACCGGTGTATCAGGAAAAGTTGGCGGTCCAAGCATTTCGGCAGTAGCATCCGAGCAAGCCAGCCATCTGAATATTTTGTCCCGATCATCTAAAGTAGCTTGCTTAAGCCTAAGGGGGGTTTGGGGATTCGTCATCGGATTACCTCTCTGTAATGCCAAAAAGTTGTAGTTGTTTGGTATTTTACCCACAGACTTCTTTATAAAAATGCCTGATGTCAAGGATCAACTTTTCCATTACATCACATATTTGAAATGTTCATGACTCTGATTCTATAAGACAGTGTAATTCGAAGAACAGCAACTGATGCTGATGTGGTCAAGTTTAGGGAATTATATACTTTTATTACGCAAGCAGAATTTCCTACACTACCAAGTCAAGGAACTACCGTATCCACACATCTTTTTTCGGGTGGTTGCATGCCTGTTCCCCCATTTCCTGAAAAGCATCCATATCCACGGCACCACCGCTTGGCAGGCACACAGGGGGAGGTGGCTTGCACGGCCTTTCCCCGTTTTTTCCTTGACTTGCACGGATTCCCGTGCTATGTGACCGT
>JAPORQ010000071.1 GCA_026710155.1 Paracoccaceae bacterium | reverse complement strand
TGACAGGATACTCCCCTGTCATGACCATGGAGGTTTTATTCAACTGGGTTCCAATCCGGATATCTGCGACATCTCCAAGTTTCATCAGGTGGGATTATCCGGATCGGAAGGAAAATTGCAAAGGATGAAACGCTTCATCCAAGAGATATATGATCAAACAATGAATTGCCAAATCTATTCAAATATATAATCCTCTTTTTAATAACAATTTGTAAAATCCCAACTCGGGGAAAAACTATTGGATAGCAGAACAATTTAATGTAAAGACAATAGATCATCTCTTAGGATTGTGGGCTTGATATGGATGGAAAAACCCAATTTAATGGTAGTGTTGACTGCTAATGATAGCTTATCTGGTTCGGCGAACAGTTGCCCTATTGCTTGTTTTGCTGGGGCTCGTAATCCTGATCTTCATCATTGCCAGGGTTGTACCTGGTGATCCTGCACGAATAGCACTTGGACCCTTGGCAACAGCCGATCAGGTTGCTGAAATGCGCAGTGAAATGGGTTTGGATGATCCCTTCCTTGTACAATTATGGAACTACCTTACCGGTCTCTTGCAAGGTGATCTGGGGAAATCCCTGCTTTCGAGTCGTCCGGTCATGGATGATCTGGTTGCGGCCTTGCCTGCTACCTTTGAATTGGTATTGGCAACAATTTTCCTGCAAATCTCACTATCGATACCTCTTGGTGTTTTGGCGGCTGTTTATCGTGACAGTTGGATTGACAATATTACCCGGATTATCTCCTTGATTGGGGTCGTAACACCTGGATTTGTCCTTGCGATCATACTGCAGTTACTGGCTAGTTATTATCTTACCTTTTTTCCAGTGACCGGGCGTCTTGACCCTGGGTTGGAATTCAGTGCAACCAAAACTGGACTCCTGACCATAGATTCACTTTTAGCTGGTCGGGGAGATGTATTCGTTAGTGCCTGTTTACATCTGTTTTTGCCTTCCATTGCCCTGGCTGCTGCTGGAATCGGTCAAGTCATGCGTATTACCAGATCGGCCATGATTGAGATTGGCAGTCGAGATTTCATTGAAGCATCCCGATCCTACGGTATTCCCGAACAGGTGGTTACAATTCGGTACATGTTGAGGGTAGCTTCAATTGCCCCCCTGACTATTCTTGGACTGGAATTCGCTTCCCTGATCGGGAACGCATTCATTGTGGAATTCGTCTTCAGTTGGCCTGGCATTGCCAGTTATGGTGTAAGAACAATTTTACAGAAGGACCTCAATGCGGTTATCGGTGTCGTCCTGGTTTCCGGTATCTTTTTTGTAGTAGCCAATCTGGTAATTGATGTTTTGCTTGGATTCATTGATCCACGAAACCGTATACGGGAAGGTTCACGTAAATGAGTGATGGTCCCGTGATCAAGGATGAGGCCGTCCGAACACTCAGTGGTGGACAGATGGCATGGTATCGTTTCAAGTACAATCCTTCTGCTCTCATTGGAATGTTTATCATCATATCGGTCATTATTGGCGCCATATTTGCGCCTTGGCTAGCTCCATCACCAGAATCGGCAGGTGCTCATGTTGATTTTCTTAATCGACATAGTCCACCCGGTGGAGATTATCTCATGGGGACAGATAATGTCGGCCGAGACATATTCAGTCGTGTTCTTTTTGGCTACAGGGTTTCGCTTGGCCTGGTTGTAGGGGTATTAGGCATAGCCGTACCTTTCGGTGTGCTTTTGGGTTTGACAGCGGCCTATGCAGGTGGCTGGACTGAATGGATAATCATGCGATTTACCGATGTCATGCTGGCTATACCTCCCCTTGCCATGGCCTTGGCTGTCACCGCCGTGCTGTCACCCAATCTTGTAAATGCAATGATAGCAATAACACTGTTATGGTGGACTTGGCACACCCGGCTTATCTATCGCATTGCCAAAGGACAGATGACAGAGGATTACGTTGAGGCTGCCAAGGTTTCAGGGGCAAGTCATGCACATATTCTCTTTCGAGAACTATTGCCGAATTGTATTTCAGCTATTGCTGTCAAGACATCGCTAGATGCGGGTTTTGTTATCCTCTTTGGAGCGGCCCTTTCATTTCTTGGTCTAGGCGTACAGCCTCCCACACCGGATTTGGGCACCATGGTATCCACAGGTTCCGAATACCTACCGGAATATTGGTGGGAGGCATTAATGCCGGGTTTTGCCATTCTGTATGTGATACTGGGATTCAATTTGTTGGGTGATGGCTTGCGTGATATGATGGATGTTGAGTTATGAGTAGTCGCATCCTTGAAGTATCAGGCCTTGATTTGAGTTTCACCACTTATGGTCAGCGAACCAAGGTGTTGCACAATCTGAACTTTCACTTGGATGCCGGGGAAAGGGTTTCCTTGATCGGTCAATCAGGTTCAGGAAAAACGGTTACGATGCGAACCATAATTGGAACCTTGCCAATGCCACCCGGTAAGGTTGAAAATGGTTCGATACAATATGAGGGGCAAGAGCTTTTGACGCTTTCCAGAAAACAGCGCAATCGTCTCAAGGGCACTGGTATTTCAATTGTCCTCCAGGATCCACTTTTGTCATTTAATCCAGTCCTCACCATCCATCGGCAGATGGATGATATTGTACGCTATGCAGATATGCGAAATAATAAAACCCGAAGCCGTACTGACCGTCGATCGCATATCATCGATACTCTGAAAAAGGTACAACTGTCTGATGGTGAACACATCCTTGGCTCCTATCCCATGCAACTTTCGGGAGGTATGCGCCAACGTGTTCTCATTGGCATGTCCCTTCTCAACAATCCACGTCTTTTGATCGCCGATGAACCCGGGACAGCCCTGGATGTCACCACCCAACAAGAAATTCTCAATTTGCTGAACACCCTGGTCTCTGAGGAAGGTCTCACGCTCCTGCTGATCACACACAATCTGGGGGTGGTTCGGGAAATGGCAGACCGTGTTTATGTCATGCAGAAGGGGCGAATTGTCGAGCAGGGGATCAAGGATGAAATTTTTGCATCACCCAAACATCCCTATACGCTTGAACTGATGAATAGCGTCTTGCCTTTGTATGGGGACAAGGTAATGGATGTGGCTGATACCCATCATGAAGAAAATGCCATTGAAATACGTGGAGTCAACAAGATATTCTCCCGAAAAATTGGCATTTTTCGCCGTAAAACCGAGATTAATCATGCGGTAAAGGAAGTTTCCCTGGATATTGGCCGGGGAGATATTTTTGGTATAGCGGGTGAAAGTGGATCAGGAAAAACGACACTGGCCAAGATTTTTCTTGGCCTTCACAAGCCGAGTTCGGGAGAGGTGGCCATTGACAATCAGAATTTGGACGAATTTCATGGCTCTACCGAGTTTCGAAAAACCGTACAGATTGTATACCAGAATCCCGGCTCATCACTCAACCCGCGGCGTACGGTCGCTGATCAGCTGAAAGTTCCCTTGAAATTCACTGGTTTTTCGCCCAAACATTACCACTCCCGAATCGAGGAATTGCTTGATATGGTTGAATTGCCACGCTCTTATGCGTCAATGTATCCACACGAATTGTCCGGTGGACAAAAACAACGGGTAGCTATCGCAAGGGCACTGTCCTGCCATCCCAAGATACTGGTTCTTGATGAGCCGACCTCGGCACTGGATGTCTTAATTCAGAATTCGGTCATCAACCTGTTGCACCGATTACGTGACGAATTTGACCTGACTTATGTGTTTATCAGCCACGATCTCAGCCTGATGCGTAATTTCTGCAATCGTGTAGCGATCATGTTTCGTGGCGAAATATGTGAACAGGGGCGAACCAGGGATATATTCGCAAATCCCCAACATCCATATACCCGTGCACTGCTTTCCTCAATCCCGGTGATTTCTGTTGAGGAAGAGCGCTTGAAACCAGTGGTTTCAAAGGCAGAAAGGAATGCGGTGCTTACAACTACAACAGAATTAACAG
Organism: Paracoccaceae bacterium; assembly: GCA_026710155.1. GTDB lineage: Bacteria > Pseudomonadota > Alphaproteobacteria > Rhodobacterales > Rhodobacteraceae > MPNP01. The sequence continues at coordinate 68,251 of JAPORQ010000071.1, read as the reverse complement.
ATTGAAGGAGTCATCATGTTTCGAATTGGTATTGATGTAGGTGGAACCAATACAGATGCTGTTATCATGGGAGACGGCAAGGTTTTGACTGGAGTAAAAACGGCAACTACCGAAGATGTAATGTCTGGAATTATCGAAAGCCTAAGGATGGCTCTGGATAATACCGGTATAGAAGGGGATGAAGTTTCTTCGGTCATGATTGGTACCACTCACTTTACCAATGCTGTGGTTGAACGAAGGCACCTGTCAAAAACGGCAGCTGTACGGCTTTGTTTGCCAGCAGCCCAATGTCTTCCACCAATGGTGGATTGGCCGGATGATATTCGTGAAGCCGTGGGTAACAGTTATTGGATGGCCAAAGGAGGTAACGAATTTGACGGTCGGGAAATCTCCCAAATTGATGAAACGGAACTAAAGGATATTGCAAGGGAAATTGGCAGCAAGGGAATAGGTTCGGTAGCCCTTTGTTCTGTATTCAGTCCAGTAAATGATACCATGGAGAAGCAAGCCATGGAAATCATGATGACCGTACTTCCGGATGCCGATTTTACACTTTCCAGCGAGATTGGTCGCCTGGGTATTCTTGAGCGTGAAAATGCTGCCATCATGAATGCCTCCTTGCGCCAATTGTCTTCGCAAGCGATAAGGGCATTTAGTGATGCGCTGAAAAAGGTCGGATTGAGTTGTCCGTATTTCATTACCCAAAACGATGGTACCCTGATGGGGACGGAGTTTGTTCAGAGCTATCCTGTTCTGACCTTTGCATCCGGACCTACCAATTCAATGCGAGGAGCTTCATATTTGACGGGTGAAATGGAAGCAATAGTCTGTGACGTGGGTGGTACCTCTACAGATGTGGGCGCCCTGATCAAGGGCTTCCCACGCCCTGCTTCCACAACGGTTGAAGTTGGGGGAGTGCGTACAAATTTCCGTATGCCCGATGTCTTTTCCATAGCCTTGGGTGGTGGTACCCAAATCAAGCCAGGCAATCCCGTTCAGATCGGTCCGCAATCGGTAGGGTACCGAATTTTTGAACAAGGGTTGCTTTTTGGAGGCGATACCTTGACAGCAACTGATGTTGCTGTGGGTCTTGGAATAGCTGATATAGGTAATGCCGAGCCTGCCAAGGCGCTCGGTGAGGATACGCTGCGAAATTACAAGAACAAGATTGATGAAATGATTGTCAATGCGGTTGAAAGAATGAGGGTTTCACCAGAAAAAATTCCGGTTCTGGCAGTAGGGGGTGGTTCGATTTTAATTCCTGAAACCGTCGGAATTCTTCCGGTTGTAAAACCAGAAAATTTTGCCGTGGCCAACGCGGTGGGTGCAGCCATAGGTCAAGTTTCAGGTGAAGTTGACCGCATTTTCAATCTTACCGAGATGTCTCGGGATGCTGCTCTGGAGAATGCTCGAAATGAGGCAATCGAGAAAGCGATTGCAGCTGGTGCGAAAGCCGACAGCATTGAGGTGCTGGATCAGGAAGACGTACCACTTGCCTATCTGCCGGGTAATGCAACACGCATTCGTCTGAAAGTTGTTGGTGATCTTGATGGATGAGTCGTTGCGTCAGGTAACGTCTGAAGATCTCGAAGCCATCGAGATTGGTGCTGCCATTCTAGGTACCGGAGGTGGTGGTAACCCTTACATCGGCAAATTACGATGCCGTAAGGAATTAAGGAAAGGTCGTCAGATCAATATTATTCCCCTGCATGAGTTGTCAGATGATGCATGGGTTGTTTCCCTAGGTGGAATAGGGGCCCCTGTAGTCGGAGTGGAAAAAATTGAACAAGGTGAAGAATGTCTTCGCGCACTTTATGCTTTGGAAGAAGAAACAGGACACAAGATTGACGCAGTGATTTCAAGTGAAATTGGCGGTGCCAATGCCATGGAACCAATGCTGACCGGAGCACAGGCGGGCATACCTGTTGTTGATGGCGATGGCATGGGACGTGCATTCCCTGAGATGCAGATGTGTACCTGGTCGATTTATGGTCATAAATCCACACCTTCGGCAATGGCTGACGAAAAGGGAAGCATAATCATTATCCGGGATACGACCAGTGAAATTGCCTTGGAGAGATTTGCACGAGCCACTGTTGTTGAAATGGGTGCTGCAGGAGCCATCGCCCTTGCCCCCATGCGTGGCAGTTTTGTAAAACGGTATGCGATACCAAATACAGTTACCCAAGCCTTGCAACTCGGACGATCCGTACTGGAAAGTCAAATCAATAATTCAGATCCAATCAGTACCATACTGGAAAAGGAGGATGGTCAATTACTGATGACCGGCAAGATCATAGATCTGGAACGGCATCTCAAGGGAGGGTTCGCAGTCGGACATGTCAATGTCGAGGGTTTCGGGGATTTTCATGGCAAGTTAGGTGAAATATACCTGCAAAACGAATTTCTGGTGTTTAAACTTGATGGTGAGGTAAGGGCTTGTGTACCTGATCTCATTATTGTCTTGGAGGCAGATACCGGCTTACCCATAACCACTGAAATGCTGAGATATGGCCAGCGGGTTGCCATACTGGTCCTACCTTGCCATGACCTGCTGCGCTCAGAAGAAGCACTTGGGGTCATTGGTCCGGCAGCATTTGGTTATCCTGAAATCATCTATACACCATTGGTTCGTAATTCATCTAGGGAAGGAAATTGACAATGGCAGCTAATCCAATAAATGAAATCCGTCTTGAAGATATGGACAACATAGCACTTGGTGGTGCTTTTTTGGGCACTGGGGGTGGTGGAGATCCTTATATTGGCAGGTTAATGTCGGAACAGGCAATTCGCGAAAACGGACCGGTGAAGGTATTGAATGTTGATTCTTTGGATGACGATGCTCTTGTGGTCCCAATTGCCATGATGGGAGCTCCAACAGTGATGCTGGAAAAACTTCCTCGTGGCGATGAAGCCCGGGCAGCATTGACCAGTCTGGAGAACTATCTGGGGCACAAGGCAGATGCTGTCTTCTGCATTGAAGCGGGGGGATTGAATTCAACCATACCCATTGCCGTAGCTGCTTCGGCCAAACTTCCGATTATTGATGGTGATGGCATGGGTCGGGCTTTTCCTGAATTGCAGATGGTTTCCATGACAATCCAAAACATTGCAGCCTGTCCCATGGTTATTGCGGATGAGAAGGGCAACTCACTCGTACTAAATACGGTTGACAATCTCAGCACTGAAAAATTTGCTCGTGTGATTACCGTGGAGATGGGTGGAACAGGTTTGGTTGCCTTGTATCCGATGACAGGAGCTGAGGCCAAGAAAGCTGTATTGCGAGGTTCATTGTCACTTATCCATTCCATAGGAAAGATAATTTATACCGAGCAATCGGTCAACCGAAATCCGGCTGAGCGATTGAAATCGGAACTTAATGGCATCAGTCTTTTTGAGGGCAGGGTTATTGATGTAGAACGTCGTACAGAGGGCGGTTTCGCCCGCGGAATGGCTAAAATTGAAGGGATAGGAACGCATGATGGTAATACATTGATCTTGAGATTTCAGAATGAATTTCTAATGGCTGAAACAAAACAGGGTGAGGTTAGGGCCATGACTCCAGACTTGATTTGCCTTTTGGACTTGGAAACAGGATCCCCCATAACCACTGAACAGATACGATACGGGTTCAGGGTTATTGTATTTGGCTTGCCATGTGATCCCCAATGGCGTTCAGAAAAGGGTTTGGAACTTGTTGGACCCAGGTATTTTGGCTATGATCAGGAATATGCACCCATAGAATCCATTAACTGTTGAGATGAGCCTCTATGATACAAGCTTTATTATTTACATTATTCGGTCATTACTTTATTGATAGAGGAGTTGGTCATTAGTTGCAATGAGCAAATTTCAATCGGCCAGGCATGATGGGGTGATTCTGGATTGTTTGGTCTGGTTGAAATGCTTGACAAGGACACAAATGACTTTCCTTTAATTTTGTAGGAGGAGAAAAGATGAACATAAAACACTTTCTAATGTCACTGTTGCTGGGTACAGTTCCATTTCTGTCCTTTTCAGCCCAGGCGGAAAATGTTGCTACGGTAAATGTGGTTCAAATTTTTGGAACCGTCGATCCAGCAAAAATAAATGACTACACAGAGTATATGGCTGGGGTGAACATGTATGATGCCCTAACCACTCTTGACGGCGATGGAGCCATTCAGCCACTGTTGGCAGACAGTTGGGAAGTTTCAGAGGATACGCTTACCTATACTTTTCACCTCAAGGATGGGGCAACTTTTCAGGATGGATCTCCGGTTGAGGCCAAGGATGTGGTTTATTCTGTCAGGCGCCTGCTGGCTCTGAACGAGGGCCCTTCTTATCTTTTTGAGGGTGTGCTTGATGAAAATTCGGTAACGGAAATCGACAACAACACTGTCGAGTTCAAACTCAACAAGATTTACACCCCATTTTTGACCACAACTCCAATCCTGTTTGTCATCAATAGTGATGCTGCCATGGAAAACATGTCCGATGATGATCCCTGGTCCCAGGATTTCCTGGCCAATAACTCTTTGGGAGCAGGTGCCTTCAAGTTGACGAGTTGGGATCGTGGAGCGACCATGACCATGGAAAGGTATGATGGTTATCATCTGGGTTGGGATGATCAAGCCATTGATAAGGTAAGGTTTATCGTCACCCATGAAGAAGCAACTGTCAAGGCTTTGGCTGCCGCGGGAGAACTGTCAATGTCCTCTGACGCACAGGCCATCGAAACCTATGATGCTATCGGCAAGATGGATGGTTATCGAATAATTTCCTATCCAACTGCCACCAACTTTTATTTGAAGCTCAATCATCAGGCTTCCCCCACCGATGACGTCGATATCCGCAAGGCAATAGCCTATGCAACAGATTATGATACCATTCGTTCAGCTCTGTTGCCAGGTGAACCTCTGGCGGGACCTATGCCTCCCGTATTCGCCGGGGCTTATGCTGATGATCTGGAATTACCCAAATTCGATTTGGAAAAAGCAAGGGAGCACGTAGAGAAAAGCTCCTATGCTGATAGTGGACCAATTGATGTCGAGATCATGTTTGTAGCAGGGCTTGCCTTCGAGGAAGAGATTGCCCTGTTGATGAAGGCCAATCTTGATCAAATAGGATTTAATACCATTCTGAAACCCGAACCATGGAATCGGATGACCGAGTTGGCAGCCAGGGCAGAAACCACTCCGGCAATCAACGAGGTGTTTTATGGTGCGACCTATCCTTCACCTGATAGTTTCTTCTTCACGCAGTACCATTCAGCAGCACAGGGTACCTGGGCCTCAATGGAATGGGTTCTGAGTGATGAGGTGGATGCCCTGATCGACGAAGCTCGTGGTACTGCAGATGTTGACAGACAAAACGAAATCTACAAGCAACTTCAGCATATCCTCGTTGACAATCAGTCCGATGTTTATCTTTTGACGCAGACCAGCCAACAGGCGTTTTCAAACTGCATGGATGGCTTCACATGGGTACCCATGCAAAGTTTTGAGTTCAATTTCCACACAATGAAGTGGGTTTGCAACTAATGTAAATTCAAGATGAGGCCTGCTATCGACAGCAGGCCTCAACTCTTTGAAACGCAGTAATTCTGATTGAACCCTTTTATCCAATTCTTTTCGAATTTACATCAGATTAAATTTGCAAGGCGAAGTCAGACAGAATTTAATTTTTCCGAATACCGAAAAATTCCAATAAATTTACGATAATTTGTAACACAATACTTTCTTTGTTCCTCCCTCCATTTGTAATTATTGATGGCTGGAACCGCTCCATTTTGTCCACATCTAATTTTATAAAGTAGTCGTTACTTTCACCAAATTCGGTCAATTCATGTATAATGACAACAAAAAGCAAGGATATTCATTATGGCCAAATCATTCGATACTGAAGGTTTAAATGTATTTTTGTATACTGAGGATCGGAATATCAATCCTTTCTTTACGGGTCGTAATGGACTACAGTTTAGGGTTGAAATTAAAAGCAAGATTATTAGCAATAATTATTTGAATGATCCCACAAAAAATCCTGCAGGTGGGCAAACCCAGATCATTCAAGGTTCCCCTGGCATCGGCAAGACTTCCCTGTTGGAGAAAATCAAGCAAAACTGTATTGAGAAGTTGAATGATCAAACCGAAAGTTACAAGATTATTCCGGTCATGGTTTCAAACCCTAATAGGCTTTCCCATGACTATCTGGCTGGGCAAATCCAGAAAACGATAGAAGAGCTTGATAGGAAAATTACCATCGCCAAGATCAAGGGCGAGGTCCATGGTGCCCTTCGTAAAATATCTTCTGTTTCAGCATTCGGTTTTGGTTTGGGACTGGATAATTCATCGGAGGCCAAACCGGTATTTCCAAAGAAATACTGCATTCTGTTGCTGATTGATGAAATCCAGACTATAGCCAGTGAAACTAATCCTGAAGTGGTGAGGGTTTTGCTAGACCTCCATCTGGGTAGTGATGGATATCCTGTATTCCCGGTACTTGCCGGTTTGTCAAACAGTGAGGCGGTACTTCAGGAGAAGATGGCAAGTCCTCGTTTTGGAGATGGAGCAATTCATCAATTGCAACCCCTTTCTTTACCGGAAGTCAAAGAATCCCTGGCGAAGTTCATTGACTATTTCAATGTCAGGTCCACTCCCGAGTTGACTTCCGAATGGGGTGATCGCATGGGTCGATGGGGCGATGGATGGCCCAAGCATGTTGAGAATACCATGAGGTCAATTGGTGAAGAATTACTGAAAACGGATGGCGATTTGTCTGCTGTTGAACCAATTGCAGTCAAGCATCGTGCTACAAAACGCCGTGTTAATTACTACAATAGCAGGTTTGGAATGTTTAAATCCAATCCAAGGATTATCGGTGAAATTATGGCCGAAATAGGACCGAGATCACGAAGTAAAGGTGAAATTAGGACAATTATCAATAGCAAATGCAAAGATCAGCAGTTGGTAGTAGAAATCACCAATTGCGAACTTGATAAATTGACATTTGATTTTTTACAACGCTACGGGTTTTTGGATCGAATTCCAGATGACCCAGCAGAATTTAAGTGTCCTATACCATCCTTGCAATCATATGCTGTTACCTGGACTGGTACACCACTTCACAGGTTGGCCTATTCCGGTGACCTTGACTCTCTTGGTGAGAAGTTGGAACTTGGCCATGGCATCAACGGCAGGGATGCCTGGGGGCGCACGCCTCTGCAAATAGCAACTGAAAACAACTGGAAGGAGTTGGTTTCGCACATGCTTGCAGCAGGTGCCAAAAAATCTTTACCGAACAACCCTGCCATGGAACGGATTGTTGACAAGCCACCTTCCAATTCAGGGGATTATGGCAATGATTTCGATCCATCCCCCGATTTTTGATAATCGGCAGGGTACATTGCCAATGGACTCTCACATTTCCAGTAATATCATACCCATTAGATAGCCAGGAATTTTTGAACTTTGTGTTGCATGATAACTGGTTCAGGTCCAAAACCAAATCATTGTGGTTTCTTTATACCTCACCTTGGAAAGCCAAAATACATCATTTGTACATTTTGGGGGAGGCATTGGGATAAAAGAGTTGTTTTCCATCAATCTTGTATTGCGCGATCAATTGCTGTCCCATTGGTGAAACCATCCAATTCAGGAATTCCCGGGCAGGTTCGGAATTGACATTTGGACAATGATCGGGATTCACCATGATAATTCCGTATTGATTGAACATTTCTGATCCATTTTCATAGAGTATTACATGGTTGGACTTGTTGGCAAAACTCAACCATGTTCCGAGATCGGTTATGGTATATCCTTCCAAACCGACTGTTATGTTCAAGGTTGCTCCCATGCCTGAACCCACTTCGTAATACCAATCTCCTGTCGGAGAAATTTCATATTTGGCCCACAAGGAAAGTTCTTTCTTGTGTGTACCACTGTCATCTCCACGTGATATGAAAGGTGCCAGACCCTTGCTTAATTTAACAAATGCTTCCTGAAGAGTTTCAATCTTGCCAATGCCTGCTGGATCTGAGCTTGGTCCAACAATCACAAACCGATTGTACATCAGGTTATGGGGATCAATGCCGTATCCGGCTTTGACAAATTCCCTTTCATCCGCAGGAGAGTGTACAATCACAATATCCCCGTTGCACCTTGAACCATTATAAAGCGCCTGGCCCGTACCAACGGCAACAACCTTGACCTTAACCCCATAAACATCCTCGAAATGGGGCAATAGAAACTCATACAATCCCGAATTCTGAGTTGAGGTTGTAGATTGTAATAGTATGTATTCATCAGAAGAATGTGCTGGAGTACCAAGAAGGAGGAATACCAGCCCGACCCATCTAGCAAGTATTCTAGTCAAACCAGTAAATCCCCTTCAAGATAGGATTTAACTTCAGGGGTAGATGGCGAGTTGAAATAGTCTGGTGAAGAATTTTGTTCGAGTATCTTTCCCTTGTGAATGAAGGTAACATCATCAGCCAATCTCTTGGCCTGCCCGATGTCATGAGTTACCAGAACCAGTTTGACGTTCTTGTCTGAAGTGGATTTGATTATTTCCTCTATGGCGTGGGTTGATTGTGGGTCAAGACTTGCCGAGGGTTCATCAAGCAGGATGAGTTTGGGATTGGAGGATAGGGTCCTGACCATTTGCAGCCTTTGCTGTTCTCCACCGGAAAGAGATCTGGCAGGATGGTTTTCCAGACCGGCGAGTCCTCCAATGGCAATGAGTTCTTCAATCCTGCTCTTGCGCTGTCTTCTCGGAACACCTGCAATACCCAGGGCATGATGAAGATTGCCATAGACTGTTCTTCTAATGAGAACAGGCCTTTGAAAGACCAGCGCTGTTTTTCCGGCAAATTCAGGATTGAGAATGACATGGCCCGAGTCCGGCTTCAATAACCCGATGATGGTTCGCAGCAGGACAGATTTCCCGGCACCATTGGGGCCCATGATGACACTTATGCCTGTCTTGGGGATGGTTATTGAAATATTCGAAAGTATCTTTTTCTTACCTCGCTGAAAGAACAGTGATGAACAGATGATGGAAGCCTGTTGCTTCCTCTGCTCGGAGAAGTCATTAAGATCCAGTATTTTGGCTTTAGGCATAGGAATGCTTTTCCCAGGTGGTTTTTAGCCCATAAGCCAAGGCGTTGATCGAGATTGTCAGCACTAGGAGAATAATACCCAGACCCAAGGCCAGGGCAAGATCCCCACGGGAAGTTTGAAGGGCAATGGCCGTGGTCATGATTCTGGTGAAATGATTGATGTTGCCACCTACAATCATCACAGCTCCCACTTCGGAAAAGGCCCGCCCCAAACCGGCAAGGACTGTCGTAAAAAGGGAAAACCGTGAATCCCACAACAGGGTTCCCATAATATCCATGCGGGATGCCTGCATTGATCGGAGGGTTTCATCATATTCCTCGGCCAGCAGAACAATTATCTGCCGTGAATGGGCAACTATGATGGGTGTTACCAGTATGGTCTGGGCTATGATCATGGCTGTTGGGGTATACAGTAAACCGAGAGGTCCGAGGGGGCCATTGGCTGATAGTATCAAATAGACAACTAGTCCGACTACAACCGGAGGCAGGCCCATGAAGGAGTTGAAGAGGACAACAAGGGTTTTTTGTCCAGGGAATTTAAGTACCGCCAGGGCGGTACCAAGGGGAAGTCCAATAAGGCAAGCAAGTGAAACGGCTTTGAAAGTAACCGACAACGAAAGCAGAACCACTTCGACAAGGGTTTCGTCAAGGGTAATCATCAGCTGGAAAGATTGCAGGAATGCTTCGGTCAGGGTATTCATAATTCAAATTTGATATTCGATGATTTTCACGTTGTTTGCAGAACCATTCCAATCTAATCTAGTATGCAAAGTTATATCAGCCAAATCTGACACATGGATTGAGTTTCAAATTAACTGATCTTCGGTTGCAAGTTAAACACACCTCAATAAATTCCCAAGTATATTTTAACGCAACCCTTTCAATAAAACGAAAATGTTCTTTTCACCAATGAAATGTTTGATTTTATTGAAATTGACAACCTTCCGTGAAATTAGGCTTCTCCCAAGTTTAAAACCCTCATAACCTGATAATACTGTCAATTTGTACAGTCTTCCACCTTGCATGGATATCTGCAAAATGAAAGTGATATATGTATATATCCACTAAATTTTATGAAGTGAGGGAATACCCATGGCTAGTTTGACTGAATTAGTACAAAGACATGATACCAAAGCAGGACGAGCATTTGAATGGTCCATTATTATTCTCATTATTCTTTCCATTCTATTACTGATAGTGGATTCAATTCCAGATTTACCCAAAGAAATCAGGCTTTACCTAAGGAGTATGGAATATATCTTTCTTGGAATATTTGCTCTGGAGTATATTCTCCGGGTTTTGACCGCTCCGAGGAAATCGGGATACATATTCAGTTTTTTTGGCATCGTGGACCTGCTGGCGCTTGTTCCGTTTATCCTGACCATGGGAACGATAGATATGCGTATAATAAGGGTTGTAAGGCTGCTCAGAATCTTCCGTATCATGAAACTCTCCCGTTATGACAATGCCATGGTACGTTTTGGTGATGCCCTGATGGACATGAAAGAGGAATTTGTAATATTCCTGTTTGCTTCATCAATTGTCCTACTCATTTCTGCGGCAGGAATTTGGCACTTTGAACATGAAGTTCAGCCTGAGGGTTTTTCTTCGATTATATCCTGTCTGTGGTGGGCAATAATTACCCTTGCTACGGTGGGTTATGGAGACTTGTATCCAATTACTCCGGGAGGTAAGATATTCACTTCAATCATCGTGATGTCGGGTATGGGGGTATTGGCGGTCCCTGCCGGCCTGGTTACCTCAGCCCTTTACAAGACCACCAGAAAACCAAAACACAAGAAACGAATACTAAAGGAGGGAAGAACCCTGTTGCAAGAAGCCACAAAATAAATAAACGCGTAAATAATCTGATATTTTAAAGTGATCTTGCCTATTTACTTTAACCAATCACTTTTTGGAAATAACAAGGTCGGAAATTTTAGTTTTTTTGGTTTGAACCAAATTGAACGGGGAGAAATTGAATGTCTGCTTCGAAAAACTTCAACCAGCCCTTGGGAGCCAACGACATGCCAAGATTTGGTGGCATACCTTCAATGATGAGGCTTCCGGTCAGCACTGATTTAACCGATGTGGATGTCTGTTTCGTTGGTATTCCGATGGATATCGGAGCTTCCAACAGGGCGGGCACCAGACATGGTCCCAGGCAGATCAGGACTGAAAGCTGTCTGATAAGGCCCTACAACATGGGAACAGGAGCTGCACCCTTTGAATCTTTCCAGGTTGTTGATTATGGCGATCTTGCCATTAACACCTTCAACTTGAAGGCAACATGTGACATTATCACTAAAGGTGTGGATGAAATTCTTGATAGCAACACCAAACCCTTGATTTTGGGGGGAGATCATACCCTGACCTATCCGGTTTTAAGGTCATTTGCCAAAAAACATGGACCTGTTGCCTTGGTCCATGTTGATGCCCATGCGGACACTTCCGAGGCCATGTTCGGTGAAAAGGTGGCACATGGAACTCCTTTCAGGCGAGCTGTGGAGGAAAAACTGATCATTCCAGAAAAAACGTTCCAGATAGGGTTGCGAGGTTCCGGCTATTCACCCGACGATTACAACTGGGGGAGAGCCAAGGGATTTGAGGTATATACCGCAGAAATGTGCTGGCACAAGTCCCTCAAGCCGTTAATGGATGATATTCGCCAGAAGGTGGGTCAAACACCTGTTTATCTTTCATTTGACATTGACAGCATGGACCCGGCATTCGCCCCAGGTACGGGAACTGTTGAGCTTGGCGGATTGACCACCATTCAAGGGTTGGAAGTCGTTAGAGGATGTCTGGGAATGAATCTTGTAGGGGGTGACCTCGTTGAAGTGTCGCCGCCCTACGATACCACCGGAAATACGGCATTGATAGGAGCCCAACTTCTATTTGAAATGCTTTGTGTGGTGCCGGGAATAAAAATGCAGTTGGATTTCAATTAGATTTTACCATTGTATGGTTCTGCTTGATAAGAAGGGGATTCAAATGTTTGATTCAAATTTTTTGCGGGAAAACAATGCCAAATTCAATTGGCATCCGATGGGGCACCCTGCCGACGGCATCAAAAACCCACCCCCGATATTTATCGAGTCCATGGGAGTCAGAATCAAGGATATCGAGGGTAACGAGGTCATTGATGCTGTCGGAGGCCTTTGGAATGTAAATCTTGGATACTCAAACCAACCCGTCAAGGATGCAATCATCAATCAGCTCAATGCTCTTCCTTATTACTCAACCTTCAAAGGTAGTTCGAATGACAAGGTCATAGAACTTTCCTACCTCCTCAAGGAGTTTTTCAGGCCGGAAGGGATGGTCAGATCGTTTTTTACTTCCGGTGGTTCGGATAGTGTTGAAACTGCCTTGCGTCTGGCCAGGCAATATCACAAAATCAGGGGTGAGGCCAATCGGACCAAATTCATCAGTGTCAAATTCGGCTATCATGGAACCCATTTTGGTGGTGCCAGCGTCAATGGAAACAGTCGTTTCAGGGAAGCTTATGAGCCCCTCCTTCCAGGATGCTTTCACATACCTTCTCCCAATGCCTATCAAAACCCCTTCAACGAGAGTGATCCCGAAAAACTATCCACATTGTGTCTGGGAGCTCTGGAAGATGAAATTCTCTTTCAGGGCAAGGGGACAGTGGCAGCCTTTATCATGGAACCCATACAGGGCGCTGGTGGCTTGATTGTTCCTCCTGACGGCTTTTACAAACAGGCAAGGGAAATTTGTGCCAGACATGGTGTTTTGTTCATTGCCGATGAGGTGATTACCGGTTTCGGCCGTACGGGTGAATGGTCGGGTTCTCGCCTATGGGACATCAAGCCGGATATGATGACCATCGCCAAGGCAATAACTTCAGGTTATTTTCCATTTGGTGCGACAATGGTTTCAGAGGGGGTTGCCGAAGTATTTGAGGGAGCCGACCCGGAGGCGGGTGCGATCGGTCATGGTTATACGTATACGGGACATCCGGTTGGTGCTGCCGCCGGTATCGTCTGCCTGGAAGAAACCAAGCGGTTGAAACTCAAGGACAACGCCAGGGAAAGAGGACAGCAGCTCTATGATGGGCTGAGGGATTTGGCCAGGAAAATGGATGTCATCGGTGATGTCAGGGGTGGCAAGGGATTGATGACCGGTATGGAACTCGTATCGGACAGATCAGCCAAAACACCACTTGACAATCAATCCATGGCCATGATCCACCAGAAGATTTATGAATCGGGAGTCAATGTAAGGATCGCTGGGCACAAGATACTCATGTCTCCTCCCCTGATCATCTCCTCTGAAGAGGTCGATCATATGCTATATGCTTTTTCCGAAGGGCTGTCTGTTGTATAAGCAAACAATGTCATAACTGATTTGGGATGTAATTCTTGCCGCATTTTACAGTGGAACATTCAGCCAATGTCGAGGAATGGATTGACTTGGATGAATTATGTGATACCATTCGCCGGGCAGCCATTGATACCGGTGTATTCCCCATGCCGGGCATAAGGGTCCGAACAATAAGATGTAACCATTATGCCATTGCGGATGGTGGTGATGAACATGGTTTCGTGGATATCATGGCCCGGGTCAGGGAGGGCAGGCCCTTCAAGGTTCGGGAGCAAGCGGTCAATGATATCTACAGTGCGGTTGAGGAATTCCTGGAATCATGTTTGAAAAAACACTCCTTTTCGCTCTCGATGGAAATGCAACATATCAATGATGCCCTCAGTCCCAAGACAAGCTCCATTAGAGAACATCTTGCCAGAAAGCAAAATGGATAGTTTCGAAGTCAACCGGAAAAACCTCAAGCCCTTGTTGGAACGGTTTCAGAGCAAGGGATTGCAAAATCTAATCAACAACGTAAGTATTCCATCCAGTTCAGGTGAAACCCTTGATAATTTCACTCCTGTTGACAACAGTTTCATTTGCACTGTCGCCAAGGGGAATGCAGCAGATATAGACAAAGCGGCCATTTCAGCGAAGGAAGCCTTTCCCGCCTGGCGTGATACCGATCCCAAGGCCAGAAAAAAGATTCTTCACAAGATTGCCGATTTGATTGTCTCCCGGGCTGAGGAAATAGCTCTTTGTGAAAGCTGGGATACGGGACAGGCCATAAGGTTCATGTCCAAGGCGGCACTGCGGGGAGCCGAAAATTTTCGCTATTATGCCGATTTGGCACCCCAGGCCAGAGACGGCAAGCACCTTCCCTCACCGACTCTCATGAATATCACAACCAGGGTACCCATTGGTCCGGTCGGAATAATCACCCCTTGGAATACTCCATTCATGCTGTCAACATGGAAAATAGCACCTGCCTTGGCTGCCGGATGTACAGTCGTTCACAAACCTGCCGAGTTTTCTCCCGTGACAGCCAGTCTGCTGCTGGAAATTGCCCACGAGGCGGGATTGCCCCCCGGGGTCTGGAATCTGGTCAATGGTTTGGGAGAGGAGGCTGGCGTCGCCTTGACCGAACATCCTGATATCAAGGCCATTGCCTTTGTAGGGGAAAGCAAGACCGGAAGTACCATAATGCGACAGGGGGCAGATACACTGAAAAGGGTTCATTTTGAACTTGGTGGTAAAAATCCGGTCATCGTTTTTGATGATGCCGATCTGGACCGGGCCCTCGATGCCGTTGTTTTCATGATTTATTCGCTTAACGGTGAGCGTTGTACATCCTCTTCCCGCCTTCTTGTACAGTCATCAATTGCCGAGGAATTCACTTTCGGGTTGGCTGCCAGAGTGAGAAGCATCAAGGTAGGCAATCCGCTTGATCCCAAAACCGAGGTAGGCCCCCTCATTCACAAGGTTCATCTGGACAAGGTTCTATCCTATTTCCAGGTTGCCCGGGACGAAGGTGCAACCATTGAGGTTGGAGGCTCACGCCATGGCCAGGAAGGATGTTATGTCCAACCAACCCTTTTGACGGATGCAACCGGAGACATGCGCATTTCGCGGGAGGAGATATTCGGTCCTGTACTCACGGTCATTCCATTCGGTGATGAGGAAGAAGCCATTCACCTGGCCAATGATGTCAGGTATGGCCTCACGGGATATGTCTGGACCAACAACCTGGCCCGATCCCTGAGGGTTTCAAATGCATTGGAAGCAGGCATGATCTGGGTCAATTCCGAAAATGTCCGACATCTGCCCACACCCTTTGGAGGTATCAAGGATAGCGGAATTGGCAGGGACGGCGGGGACTGGTCCTTTGAGTTCTACATGGAACAGAAACATGTTGGCTTGGCCCTGGGCAACCACAGGATACCCCAATTGGGTATTTCGGGCAATCTGTAATCATGCCACAATTTTCACCGGTACTTTATCCTCCCTTCAACATAATCCGGTTGAGTTATGTTGATTTGGAAGTTTCAGACCTTGGGACTTCGGAAAAATTTTACTCGGACCTGTTGGGATTGGTGGTCACCGCCCGGAGTGACAACCAGCTATTCCTTCGATGCATGGAGGAGCGGGAACATCACTCCATAATCCTTAGCAAGGGATCAACACCACAATGCAGGGGTTTGGGGTTCAAGGTTTTTGATGAACGGGATTTGGCCGGGATAGAAAATTATTTCAAGGAACGGGGTCATGCAGTTGACTGGATCGAAAAACCCCATGTAGGGAAGGTACTCAAAGTCAGGGACAATCATGGGATGCCGCTTGAATTCTATTACCGGATGGATCTTCTTCCGACCATCCATCAAAAATACCAGTTCTACAAGGGTGCAAAGCCCCTCCGTATTGATCATGTAAACATGTTTTCGACAGATGTTGATTCATCGGCAGAATTTTACAACAATCTGGGTTTCAGGCTGACGGAGTATACTGAGGATGAAGAATCCGGCAGAATGTGGGCAGCCTGGTTACACCGCAAGGGAACGGTTCATGATGTGGCCTTTACCAACGGGCGTGGACCAAGATTGCATCATGTTGCCTTCTTCTTGATGAACCCCCTGAACATAATTGATCTGCTTGATGTCATGTCAACCAGTGGGTATCTTGGCAATATTGAAAGGGGGCCGGGCCGTCATGGGATTTCCAATGCCTTTTTTCTCTATATACGGGATCCTGACAATCACCGGATAGAATTGTATTGTTGTGATTACCAGACCATTGATCCGGATCACGAACCGATAAAATGGGATCTCAAGGATCCAACACGTCAAACCCTTTGGGGTCAACCGGCACCTCGTTCCTGGTTCGAGGAGGGCAGCCTGTTTGAAGGAGCAGAAGTCAAGGAACCCTTGCAGGCAGGTACGCCAATCGTGGCTCCCTGAAGAGAAAACTAATGAGATATGTAACATTCAGCAAGGATGGCAAGCAATATTTCGGCAAGGCAACCGAAACGGGTATCATTGAACTTTCCACCAGTTTCCCCCAATGGAAGACCCTCAAAAATGTCATCATCGAGAACGGTTTCGATCGGTTGGAAGAAATTGCCTGCAAGCGGGATGTAAGTTATCCCCTTGATGAGGTTCAATTTGATATTCCCGTTCCCGATCCGGGAAAAATAATCTGTGTGGGGGTCAATTATCCTGGCCGAAATGAAGAATTCAATGACCAGAATCCAGCTCCGGAAAACCCTTCATTGTTTGTCAGATTCCCTCGATCGCTTGTAGGGCACAATCGCCCGATACTCATACCAAGGGAGTCAGAGAAACTAGATTTCGAGGCCGAGATCGTCATCGTGATCGGCAGGGAAGCCCGGCGTGTTCCAATCGACAGAGCCATGAATTACATAGCCGGAATCAGCCTTGCCAATGAAGGATCAATCCGTGATTGGATACGACATGGCAAGTTCAATGTGACCCAGGGCAAGAATTTTGAAAAATCCGGTTCAATGGGACCGTGGTTTGTACGTTATACCAAGCGGGAACAGCTTGCGGACATTAACCTGGAATCCAGACTGAATGGTGAAGTCATGCAGCAGGATAGAACCGGTAGAATGATTTTTACCTTCGCCAGGATAATCGAGTATATCACAACCTTCACCACGCTTGAACCGGGAGATGTAATCTTGACCGGGACGCCTACAGGAAATGGCAGTTTCCGCAATCCCCCCTTGTTCCTCAAGGAAGGTGACCTGCTCGAAATAGAGGCCGACGGCCTGGGTTGCCTGCAAAATCGGATAATGAAAGAACAATGCTGACCAGCACACAAATTGAAAAGGCAGCCCTTGATCTGTTTGAAGCCGAAAAGACCAAAAGGCAGATTGATCTGCTTTCCAACAGGCATCCGGGTTTGACCCTTGATGAATCCTATGCCATCCAGGATGCTCTGGTTGAGCTGAAATTGAAGGATGGCCGAAAACAGATTGGCTGGAAAATCGGACTGACCTCAAGAGCCATGCAAATGGCCTTGAAAATTGAAACACCTGATAGTGGGGTCATCTTTGATGACATGTATTACCCCAATGGTTCTAGAATTCCATACGGCACTTTTTTTGAACCCAGGATAGAAGCCGAGATCGCTTTCATAATGGGCAGGGATCTGGCCACCTCGGATTTAAACAGGGATGGAATTGTCGAGGCAACCGAACATATTGCCCCGGCGTTGGAAATTCTGGAAACAAGGGTTGTCCGGTATGACCCTGAAACCAGAACGTACAGGAATGTCTGTGATACCATTGCTGATAATGCCGCCAATGCCGGCATCGTGCTGGCCGATAACCGTTTTTGTCTTGAGGATATCGATCCAAGGTGGGTAGGAGGAATAATCAAGCGTAATGGTACCGTGGAAGAAACAGGATTGGGTGCCGGTATCCTTGACGACCCCATAACCAGCGTTCTATGGCTTGCCAGACGATTGGCCGAGTATGGCAAGTTTATCAGGAAAGGGGACATCATCATGGCAGGGAGTTTCATTCGTCCGATTGAAGCGCCTTCCGGAAGTGATTTCTTCGGCGATTTTGGCCCCCTCGGTACAGTGGAATGTTATTTTGAATGATGGCAGGTAAAAGGGGTTTGATCATTCCGGGTTCAATCATGTCAGTAGTTTTCAATTGTCAGTTCGGATGGATCAAATGACGGTCTGGGTGCCATTGGATAACGGCCAGGCTGACCTATCGGATTATGACAGCTTTGTTGATGGTCCACCACACAATACCTTTGCCAGAATGAGGAGGGAGGATCCGATAAGCTGGACCGAATGGGATAAGGGTAAGGGATTCTGGAATGTAACCCGCTATGAGGATATCTGGAAACTCAATGGCAATTATAAATTGCTGTCTTCGGCACGTGGAATTCGCATGGAGGATCAATCCTATGAGGAATATTTGGCCAGAAGGACATTCCAGGAAACAGACCCTCCCGAGCATACCAAGACACGCATCAAGGTTGCAGGTGCCTTTACCAGAACTGTGATGAATCAGTATGAGGACCAGATCAGGGACATTTGCAAGGATATTTTGGACAAAGTCCTGCCTTTGCAGGAATTCGATGCCACCAAGGAAATCGCCCGGCAATTGCCGATGAGGATGTTGGGTCGAATCATAGGTCTGCCGGAAAGCGATCTTGAGTGGCTTGTTTCAAAAGGCGATGAGCTGATTGCCAATACCGATCCCGATTTCACCAGCCATCTTTTGGACAGAATGGACACTGATGAATTTCGGATGATGCCCTTTAACTCACCGGCAGGAATGGAACTCTATCATTACGCCAAGGACTTGATGCATGCCAAGGAAAAGGCGGGAGATACCGAGGGTATACTCCACATGATTCTCAGACCTGCAAAGGATGGGACCGTAATTAAGGAAAACGAATTCAGGAATTTTTTCTGCCTGCTTGTCGCAGCCGGGAATGACACCACCAGATATTCAATTGCCGCGGCCATCCATGCCTTCAGTCAACAACCCGAATCGTTGCAGCAATTGCGGGAGGACAAGGATGGTATCTGGGAAACGGCACCTGACGAGATTATCAGGTGGGCCTCACCAACAATGTATTTCAGGCGAACAGCCACCGAGGATTTTGAAATGCACGGAAAAAACATAAGAAAGGGCGACAAGGTACTTTACTGGTTTGTTTCAGGCAACAGGGATGAAACGGTTTTCGATGACCCATTCAGGGTCAATTTATATAGATTTCCCAACAGGCACATGGCATTCGGACAGGGAGGGCCCCATTTGTGTCTGGGAATCTGGCTGGCGCGTCTGGAGATCAAAATCCTCATGCAGGAATTTTGCAAACGTGTATCCCGTGTGGATTTGAATGGCCCGATCAGGTTTCTTCGGTCCAATTTTATCGGTGGGATCAAAACACTTCCTGTCAGAATCGACTTGATTTAGTTGAACCCAAGGAAAAACTGATTGATTATTGGAAAATTGAAACAATTCAGAAAATTTGCTCCAAATTTGAAGAGGTGAATTAATTTGTCAGATGTTCGTTTGAGATTGTTGTTTTGTGACAATTTAAGCATTCCCAGAGGGAAGTATCTGCAATACAAGGGCGGCCAGGATGGCTGTTCCAGATTCTGCCGAAGTACCTTTGGGGTTCATTATGACAAGGACCTTTTGGATGCACCCGGTGCAATGATGATGGAGGGTCTTCCTGACATGGAGGCCAGGTATCTGGGAAGGGATATCAGGGACTGTTGGGAAAAGAAGACCAAGGTGGTTATCGGTGAATTATATGATCATCATGGAGAGCCACTTGAATTATGTGGCCGGGCGGCCTTGAAACGGGCCATTGAAGATTGGAGAAAACATGCTCTCCATCCCAAGGTCGGTATTGAAATGGAAGCTTTTGCCTTTACACAAAGTTCGGATGGTGAATTAACTCCCTACGGAACCCCGGGTGCTGTCGTTTATGGTACCGGAGCATTTACCGATCCGCTTCGATTTACTAATGCCATATGGGAAAAGTCACATGAAATGGGCTTTCATCTTGAAATGATCACTGCCGAATACGATTCCCCCCAGTTTGAATTCACCCTGAGGTATGATGAAGCGTTGCAAGCCATTGACGACATGTTTCTGTTTCGCCTCATGGCTAGGGAAATCGCCCTGGAATATGGAGTGTTGCTTACCTTTATGCCAAAACCCATCCCCTCTGCCGGTGGATCAGGCATGCATATCAATTTTTCCTTCTCTGACAAGGTCGGCAAGAATGCCCTTTCAAACGGTGAGACAGGTGGATCCGACAATTTGAACGATCTTGGCAAGGGATGCCTGGCTGGATTGATGCACCATCATAAGGGTTTGGCAGGAATACTTGCACCCACGGCCAACTCATATGCACGGCTGCAACAGGGATGTTTGTCGGGTTATTGGCAGAACTGGGGAGGTGATCACCGTGGTGTTACAGCCAGGATTTCCATGGAAGGGGGAGAGAAAGCCCGTATAGAGCATCGCATGGCTGATTTCACGGCCAATCCATACATTGCAGTAGCGGCAGTTCTGCAAGCGTCCCGACTCGGTTATGAAAATGGGTACGAGTTACAACCTGCGGAAACGGGTGATTGTTTCGATCACACTGACACAAAAATCAGGGTTGCCCCGGATTTGAGACGGGCAATGAAGGATTTGGAAAATGACCTGGAACTTGGTAAAGCAGTAGGTAGAATGATTGTGGACAACCTTTTATTCATGAAGGAAAAAGAGTTTAGGAAAACCAAAAATCTTGAGGGGGAAGAACTCCGGGATTTTTATATCTTTTATATATAGGAATTTGCAGAAATGCCCAAAATCACATGGAAAATATCTCCAACAGAGGAAATAACAGCAGAGGTAAAAACAGGCATTACCCTCATGGAGGCCGCTGTCAGCAACAATGTACCGAGGGTCATCGGTGAATGTGGAGGCAATATGGCTTGTGCCACCTGCCATGTTGTTGTAGCGGATGAAGGTTATGATTTGGTTGGTGAACCAAACGATATTGAGGATGACATGTTGGATTTTACCGAGGCCGAGAGAACTCAAAACAGTCGTTTGTCCTGCCAAATCAAGGTGACTGACCAGTTGGATGGATTGGTTTTGACAGTACTGGACTATTAGATTCGGCATCCAATGAATTTAGAGTTACAGCACTTGAACTTTTTCAGTTTATTCTTCCTTGGGAAACTATTGAAATGACGAACAATATCTTTGTATCCCAAAACAGTCTCATAGGTCGCAGCAAAGTCAAACACTTGATTTGGCAATCCTTCTGTAATACCTTAGCGGCCATATGATACGGATATCAATAGGTTTGAATACAAGAAAGCAAATAATAATGTCGAGATTTTTTCACTGTTGATTTGTTTTCTATTTTTTCAATCTGTTGTTGCAATTAGTAAACCTCTTTTCCCGAATTCGATAGTGTCCAACGGTCTGGAATTCATACGTACATCTGATTGAAACATGTTTTTCCACCTTGCTTATATTGGGACAGATCGTGCCGAAATGCCGAACAAACGGAGTGACAGGCTTTTTGACAATGAGACATTTATTTTTGTAGCCAATTACAAGGATGGTACTTCAGTCGGTCTTTGGGCACATTCTGATTTTGACTCACAAGCCATGGCAATGAAATCAGTATAACCAGTGGCACAAGCGATAGGAAAGCCCCTACGATCATGCGTACCAACCTAGATCATGTTGTAATACACAAGGGTGATGAAACTGCATTTGGTGAGGCGGAGGGCATTTCTTTGTTCTTTATTCAGACAACATCCGTACACGCATTCACAACCACGATTTGGAAGAAACGGTGTTTCATGAAAGCGTTCACGCTACGCTAGATGAAAAATATCTTCGTGCAAGAAAGTGGCACAATGCCCAGCGGCAGACGACATGTTCATCACAGACTATGCGGCTAATCCTCCAAAAAAAGAAGATTTGGCCGAATCGGTACTTTTCGCATGGGCAATGCTTGTTCATCCCGGCCGATTCCCTGCTCATGGGATTATGCCAAACCGCTCGGTGTTTTTGAAGATTTGTTTCTGGATGACGCTCTTTTGCAGAGTTGATCATGAACAAGGGTAGCTGATGCACTATAGCAAAGGAGAACCAACACAAACCTTGATCAGGGTGCTTAGTTGCAGTTGCAACATTTATAGGTTAATTGAAAAAACAGAGAAATCTGTTTAGTTTCAAAAATTGGATGAAACAAAAGGAGTAAATAACATGAAGTATTTTTTCGCCGCATTGACAATCATGGGCGGCTTTTTTCTAAGTATGGGAGTAGCCACGGCTGAGTATCCAAACAAGCCGGTTACTTTCATCGTACCTTTTCCTCCGGGTGATTCGGAGGATGTCTTGACCCGTATTATCGCCGAGGACTTTGAATCAGCCTATGGAGTTTCTGCAGGTGTTGTCAATAAGCCAGGTGGAGGGGGTGGACCCTTTCCGGGGGCAATAGAAGTTGCCCAAGCACCCAGTGACGGTTCGGTAATCGGTTCCTTTGTCATTGGCGTACCTACCCTTGGTCATCAAATTGGCATTGATGAATTGACTCCGGCCAAATTTGACCCTGTCGGAATCTTTCTGACCTATCCGTTTGTTATTGCAACCTCAGGGGATGCACCCTATCAATCAATGGAAGAGTTGGCTGAATATGCCAAGTCAAATGATGTAACCCTGGCCCATTTCGGTGATGCACTTGCACCAACCAGTGTTACCAAGGCTTATGCCGTATTGAATGATTTCAGTTTCTCATCCGATGCAGCCTTTGATGCCATTGACTGCAACACCCTTGCTTCAGGAGATGCGGATGTCATCAACACAACCCTTCAGTTGATTTTCCCATGTCTGGATTCAATTACCGTTCTGGCCTCGATTACCGATGACAGGATTTCAACAACACCAGATACTCCCACAATTGGGGAATTGGAACCTGAATTGAACATTTCCCTGTGGAATGGCCTCTTTGTAACCAAGGGAACTCCTGATGAGGTACGTCAGAAAATAGAAGCTGTGGCCATGGAATCCGTCAAGGGTGACAAAGCCATGGAACATTCTGCCAATACAGGCGCAATTGTCTACTGGCAAAATGCCGAGGAATCAGCGGCCAGAATTGCGGCAGACATCGAAACCCTGGACAGGATTGGTCAAATCCTATCCAATTAATTTAAGTTTTCCAGGGTACCTTCAGTGTACCCTGGTGTGCATCCGGACCATGGGGCTTTGATCTTCAGTAATTCCCATGGTAGTTACTGGATGAATTCCATCTTTTGGAAATTCGGCAATTCCGAATGCCCAGATCGTTGTAGTTAATGGATTTCCTCAAGTCAGAATGAAATGGCTGAACTTAAAGTACTAACACCTCTCAAAGCAACCCGGGGACAATCCGTATTTGCCCTTTGTTTTCTGGGATTTGCCATGATCCTGTTCCTTCTGCTCCCTTACCAGACCACCAGGGTAGAGGAAACTTCATGGCACAAGCAGCCGGGATTTTGGCCTATGGTATCAATCATTGGGATGGTAGTTTTCGGAGTACTTCATTTTTGGCGGTTACCCCGAAGAAAACTGGAAAAGATGGATTTCAAGGAAGCGCTTCTCTGGATCAGGGGAATCGAATTTGTATTGTGGTTCATGATATATGTATCACTCGTACCCATTGTAGGATACCTGCCCTCCACACTGGTATTTGTACTCCCCCTCATTTATCGTCAGGGGTACCGGAAACCATTCCATTTCTATTGTGGTGCTCTTTTTGTCTTCACCGTAGTCATATTTTTCAAGGTTATTCTTGAGGTCAAGATTCCAGGCGCTGCCCTCTACGAATTCTTTCCCGACGCCATCCGAAATTTTTTGATCCTGAATTTTTAATCGTTTCTCATCATGGAAAACATATTACTTGGGTTTGATGTTCTTGCGAGGTGGGATGTCGTTCTGGCCATTTTGTGTGGCTCAATTGGAGGCGTAATCATCGGGGCAATTCCGGGAGTTGGTCCCGCTGTTGCCATTGCAATTCTCCTGCCGGCAACCTTTTCCATGGAGCCCATAGTTGGACTTACCCTTCTCCTCGGCATTTATGGTTCCAGCATGTATGGAGGGGCAATTCCGGCAATCTTGATCAATACCCCTGGAACGCCAGTCAATGCCTTGACAACCTACGAAGGTTTCCCGATGACTACCCGCGGGGAAGCTCGCAGGGCCTTGAGTCTGGCCTATGCCGCATCCTTTTTTGGTGGCATCTTTTCGGTCATATGCCTGATCCTGATGGCCCCAATTCTGGCCAAGGTAGCTCCCCTCTTTGGTTCAAGGGAAATTTTTCTGGCTGCACTTCTGGGACTTGTATTGGTCATCATTGCCCATCGGGGAAATATTCTCGCAGCAGGCATGTTGGCCTGTTTCGGGCTTTTCCTCAATACAGTTGGTCTTGAACCGGTCAAATATTCAAGCAGGTACACTTTCGACCAAAGCTGGCTGGCCAATGGCATTGATCTCATCGTTGTGGTTCTGGGGCTGTTTGCCATAAGCCAGGCCTACTTCCTGATGAGTGGGGATGATGTCAAGATACGGGTGAACAAGGTACGAGGAAACTTGTTTCAGGGGTTCAGGGAGTTATCCAGACATCCCGTTGTGGCTGGAATTTCAGGGTGCTTTGGAGTGGTGATGGGAATAATTCCCGGTGTTGGTGAGTTTACAGCCCAATTCATGTCCTATACTACGGCCGAAAGGATTTCCAAAAGGCCAAAGGCATTTGGCCATGGATCTTCTGAAGGCCTCATTGCATCTGAAACTGCCAACAATGCGGTACCTGGTGCTGCCATGATTCCCCTATTGGCCTTGGGGATTCCAGGTGAGGCTCTTACGGCAATGATGCTATCCGTATTTTATGTTCACAATGTAATTCCGGGACCGGGATTGTTTCTCTACCAATTGGATTTTGTAACAGCTCTCTATCTGGCTCTCCTGATACTGAATGTGGTGGTGGTCATGTTCCTGATGTTTGCAACCAATTTCCTCGTTCAACTGGTCAGGATACCAAACAGGTATCTGGGGGTGTGTATTTTGACCTTGGGGTTTGTGGGTGTCTATTCATTACGGAACAACCCTTCCGATTGTGCCATGGCAGCTGTTTTTGGCCTATTGGGTTACATTCTGCGGAGACTCAAACTTCCGATTATTCCAATCATTCTTGGCATGGTTCTGGGTGGTATCATGGAGGTGAAGTTTCGTAGTTCCATGAGTAGGGTCAAGGAACCTCTGGACTTTATAGACAGGCCGATTGCAGCAATGATTTTTGCCGTAATCATCATTGTGCTTCTGGTTCATTTCCTGCGGGTAATGAGGGAATGGAAGCCACGGAAGGAAAGAAAATGGACTTACCGAAAATCCTCATCCAAATTTGGCAGGCTTCTATTCAACCGCAGAAAACACATGCTGGATGATCGGGGTAAAATACTCCGAAACCTGCAATTGATGTCCCCTGCCCGAAAAAAAGAGGATTAACAGCGAAGCAGATGTAATATGACCCATATGGTTTCGATTGAGTGTAATGTTCAGAATTCGGAATCATGAATAGTGAATGAAATCTTTGAATAACGCATATTCGATTTGAAAATTAACAGTTAACAACAAGAAAGTTATCCACATAAAAATGCCCAATGAACAAAAAACCATCCTGATAATTGGAACCTACGATACCAAGGATAGCGAATTGTCCTTTATGGCGGATTGTATTCAGGCCGAAGGTGGCAAGGTAATCCGCATGGATGTTGGGGTTTTGGGAGAGCCTGTTTCCGTGGTTGACATTTCCAAAGAGGAAGTAGCTGCCCAAGGAGGGAGTACAATTCCGGAAATCATTTCCCTCGATGACGAAAATCAGGCCATGCAAGCCATGGCCAAAGGCGCCACCAAACTGGCTTTGGATCTTTATACCGAAAACCAGATGCATGGAGTGATAATTTTGGGTGGAACAATGGGTACTGATTTGGCCTTGGAAGTTTGTCAGGCACTACCCATTGGCATTCCCAAGCAAGTGGTCTCGACCGTTTCATTCTCACCCATGATTGCCCCATCCCGCCTTGCGGCAGATATACAAATGACTCTGTGGGCAGGTGGATTGTATGGATTGAACTCGATTTGCAAGTCATCACTCAGCCTTGCTGCTGGAGCAGTTTTAGGTGCAGCCCGGTCGGCAAAACCATGGAACAGATCAAAACCTGTTGTCGGAATGACCAGTTTTGGATCTACCGTATTGACTTACATGATCAAATTGTTGCCGGAGATTGAAAAAAGAGGCTTTGAACTGGCGGTTTTTCATGCAACAGGCATGGGAGGCATGGCTTTTGATAACTTGGCCAGAAAGGGTGTTTTTTCCTGTGTTATGGATTTTGCTCCACAAGAAATAACCAACCTTGTTTATGGGTCTGTACTTAGTGCAGGTGAAAGCAGGATGCTTGGTGCAGGACTATCAAATACACCTCAAATTGTAGCACCAGGATGTATCGATCTGATTGATTTTCCAACCTGGCAAGATCCTCCTGCAGTATTTGAGGGTCGAGAATTCCATGCCCATAATCGGCTCATATGCTCAGCAGGCTTGACACGAGAGGAAAGATGTCGAGTTGGCAGGGAAATTTGTGACCGCATTTCAAAATCCAGGGTTCCGGTCAATCTGATTGTCCCCAAGGTGGGAATTCAGGGGTGGGACAAGGAAGGGCAACCATTTTATGATCCCGAAGCACAAATGGCTCTGGTTGAAGAATTCAGGAACTCCTGTAAACCGCCCGTGAAACTGACCGAGCTGGATTGTCACATAAATGATCAGGAATTCGCTGACAAGGCTTTGAATATATTTGACCAATGGCTTGATGAAGGAATTTTCACTTCATAAATATTATCAAGAAACACCAGACATATTATGCTAAAATTCACAATGAGTTAGAAAGCACCAACTTGTGAATACGTTCTCTTCAAGTTCAAGCCGAATTGAGTGGCCAACCTTATGGGTAATGGTATTTTGCTATGCCATATGGGGGTTCGGCACGACAATCATTTACGAATTCTCAGCTATTTTGGGCTTTATATTCCTAACCTTGTCTATAACCTTGCATTCCTCCCTTCAACATGAGGTCATTCATGGTCATCCACTACCCAATCGTTGGTGGAGTGAGGCACTGGTATTTCCAGCAGTTGGATTGTTCGTGCCCTATGAAAGGTTCAAGGATGCTCATCTCAAACATCATTATGATCCAAATTTGACTGATCCCTATGAGGATCCAGAATCCAATTACCTGGACCCCAAGGTGTGGAATAAACTTTCACGGCCAATTCAGGAAATATTGTTATTCAATAATACCTTGTCAGGAAGAATATTGATTGGACCGGCCATATCCTTGTTGGTCTTTGGGCTAGAGGATTACAGAAATGCAAGGTCGGGAGATTGGTCAATAACCCGAGCCTGGATTTTGCATCTGGTCGGTATAATACCCGTTTTGGCATGGATCTGGTTGTTAGGTACCATTCCATTGTGGTTGTATGTTGTTTCTGCCTATCTTGGTTTTGGCATGCTCAAAATACGAGCCTATCTGGAACACCGGGCACATGAGCAACCTAGAGGTAGAACTGTCATCATTAACGACAGGGGACCAATGGCCTTCCTCTTTCTCAACAACAATTTTCATTTGGTTCATCACATGCAGCCTGAAGTTCCCTGGTACAAATTGCCAAAGCACTTTGATTCCAACCGGGAAAGATACCTACAAAGAAATGAGGGTTATCAGTACAAGAATTACCTGGAGATATTCAGGCAGTATTTCTTTACCAAAAAGGACCCTGTACCCCATCCCCTTTGGGAAAACATCATCCACACAGACGATGATCAGAAAAGATACACTAATCAGCTTGATTAGTGGGTACTAAAACCAATTTTGCCAAATCTTGGAAAAAATTATAGGTTCGTATTCCTATGAATTGTGACTCTAAAAACATTACCTTCCCTGTCATCAACGAATTCAATTTCGGGATAGGCTCTTAAGGCTCGTTTTGTTCCACTACCCAATCCACGATAGGGCAATAACTTCGTAGCGAATGAATGCAGTATTGGGTTTCGAACATTAGAGATACCCATTTTAATATTGTCTGTTGTTAAATTATTCGGCAAATGCCCTGGGCTTGTGATTTCAATTCGATTTGCAAAAACGAAAACTTTTACTGGAGCAGAAACGAAGTAATCTCGATGGATCAAAGCATTGGCTACCAATTCCTCAAAAACAATTCTTGGAATTTCCGGTTCGCCAATAGAGTTGAAACTTTGCCCGTTTTGTATATTACGAATGTTGGTCAATAAAAAACTGATTACCTTCTGAAATATATCGGATAACCTGCCTTCTAAATCCTTACTATCCAAGTAATTTTCATCTTCCAAAGCTATCCCAGGAAACGATACTGCTTTTACGTTGAAGACAGGCAACCACCTCTGAGGATAGGAACCAAACAACAGTATTCCAGAATAATTCATCTCCCCTTTTTTCGCCAGTTTCATATTTTCCAGAATTTGCGGGAATGAAATATTCTGATCACTTAATTTCTCGCCAAATTCTCTGATAAAAAAAGATTCAAAAAAATCCGTACTTATATCAGCTATCGTCGAACCTTTTACCGGTATGCCATCAGCATGAACCAATCCGTCAGTTTGAAAAATCAGCTGTATTTCTTCACGAGTTTGTAGTTCTTGTGTTCTTGCACCATTTTTAATGAAGATTGATGAATTATGGTCCATATAAGGTTTGCTTAATCCCTCTGGTACCGAAACAACCATTACCATACCATTTTGAAATTGTATGTTTTGGGTAGCAATCCTAATGGGTGGGTGAATATGGTTAGTAATTGTATTAGGTACTAATTGATTCAAGCGATTTATATCATCTTGGTTAAGTCCTTCAATTTCACCTTTATCATTTACCCCAATAAATATTTTTCCACCCTGCTTATTACCAAAGGCGATTATTTCTCTTGCGAGAGTTATACCCTTTGTAATATTAGTTTTGAACACATGATGCGAATCTTCACCGTTATTGATAATTTGCTTTAATTCTTCGGGTTCCAATCTTCATATTCCTCTTTATGTATTTGAAAAACTTCAGTTCCCCCTTCCTTCCTTTCACAATAATATTCTATGGTACCACTAGTGTATTATTGTAACTGTAATTCGCTAAATTAAATGGTAGTACAAAAAGTTGTTTTTAGGCATCTCCAACCACCTTAGGAAAAGGGGATATTAAATCCATAGAAGAATAAAAAGTGGTAAAAATTAGGGGATTATCTACTTAAGTGAACATTCACTCGGCAATTTTAAGAATTCCTAGAAAGAGTAACAGAACCTGTATTGCCTTTATAAACCATAGTCATATACTGTAAAAAATCACGTCCCAAAAGAGCATGATGTTGTTGCCCCCCCCTGCAATAAGATGTACTCCAAAAAAAGCTCCATATAGGATAAAACTCAGTGCTGGAATATAAATTTGTGCTAAATGAACATTAACTTTACCCGCCCCATGAACACCCGCTACAGATTGTTCATTTATAATTGGCAGATTTAAGGTAATTGCAACCGTAGAATCAATACAACTGCCGCTAGGCACCAGTATCTATTAATGCTTTATTATTGATAGTAGGCAGATTAGGTTCTCTTGGATTTTTCTGGTTATATTTGTATTCGGGGTCAAATCCTACATAAACATCAACGGTAGGGCCAAAACGAATTAAATGGACAGGGGTATTAAATCCAATTTCAAGCATGGCTTGCCACGGGGTTATAAAGAACAGATGCAGGAAGTGTTACCGGTCCAGCCCCTATTTCCCTTATCAGATAAGGTCCAGCCCCAAATTGATCAACAGCTTCTGTAGCGGCATCTTGGAATGATTCATAAAAGTCAACGATTTCCTTGTCATGAATTATTACCCATTTGCCAAAATGGTCTCTCTCAAGTTCATGCCTTTTTTCTTCATAGGTTTTAATTTCTTCAGTTAAATTAGACATGATTTTTCCTCCAAAATCGTTAATCATATAGAAAAGCCTTGTAAGTAACAATTCCAAGATTACAACTTGACATTTCGTTCTATCAATGTTTTATCAATGATTGGGTATATTTTCCATATTGCTGGGTAGTGGCACAGTTTGAAGATCATTTTTTGTAGGTTTTCGGTCTATTCGGTTTTGGAGCATTTGCATCAATCATGTCAACCAGCCATTCCATATCGTGCAAGGTATCGGTCAAACCGGCTTCCATTGCAGGGGGCACCTTGATGGCTTTATGGATCCTGATTAAATTGCATTTGCTTGTCAACTTCATCTATATAAACCAAAACCCTCTGGAAAGGACGAAGTTAAACAAAAACTTCATATTAAACCGTTAATATATAAGCCGCTGATATATGGCTGAATTGGGAATTAAATTCGGAAATCTAAAATAAGGGGAAAAGTGAACCAAACTACACTTAATGAAGAAATTGCTGCCATATTGACTGAAAATTGTAACAACTGGATGACAACTCTGGAAATAGCGGAGCAAGTCAATGAAAGGAATATTTATTTTAGGCAAAACAACCTAGCACTTAAAGATTTTCCGATGAGAAGTAATCAAATAACAGGATCAATCAATATTTGGAAATTTTAGAAAAAGACAAAAAACAACATCCCCATAGGGTAAGACTTCGTTGATAATCGGTAAAATCTAAAAACCAGGTAATCTATCAATAATAAAAAGTTAATTCTACTTGCCTTTCCAAACGGGATCTCGTTTTTCAACAAAGGCCTTGGCACCTTCTTTCTGATCTTCACTTGAATACAACTTGTCCACGGTAACCAGTTGTCGTTTGGTAATTCGGTTCAGTGCATCCTGAAACCTGAGATTTTCAGCTTCCCGAACAATTTCCTTGGTAGCGGCATAAACTAGTGGAGGTCCTGCTTCCAGCAATCTGGCAAGTTCCCAGGTTTTTTCCCGGAGTTGATCGAATGAAACCACTTCCTTGACGATTCCCCACCTCAAGGCTTCATCCGTATCAAACCATCTTCCAGTAAGAAGTAAATCCATGGCAACATGGTATGGTATCCTTTTTGGCAATTTGACAGATGCGGCATCGGCAACCACTCCAGCCCTGATTTCGGGTAGGGCAAAGGTGGCATTTGCACTTGCCAGGATCAAATCACAGGATAGGGCGATTTCAAGACCTCCACCACAGCAAATACCATTGACTGCACAAATGAGAGGCTTGTTCAGGTTTCCGAGTTCCTGGATACCACCAAAGCCACCGATACCGTAATCCCCATCGACGGCATCCCCATCCATGGAAGCCTTCAAATCCCAGCCGGCACAGAAAAACCTGTCTCCCTCGGCCCGTACAATGCCCACTCGCAAATCGGGATTGTCCCTGAAATCGATAAAGACATCACCCATCAGACGACTGGTTTCAAGGTCAATGGCATTGGCCTTTGGACGGTCAATTGTAACTTCCAGAATGCCTCCATCGATATGGGTTTTTACAGGCGCTTGTTTCATAATTTGTCACTTTCATTTGTAAATCGAGCCAGAATGTCCACGGCATATCCACCCTTTTCCAATGAAATAAAGGGATTGATTTCAATCTCAACCAATGTTTCATGATTTTCAATGGCGAAATCGGTTAGACAGGCTATTGTTTCAATCAGGCAATCCACGTCTCCCCCTGGTTTGCCCCGGTAACCCTCAAGGAGAGGGTATATTTTCAACATTCCCAAAGTCGCTGCTATTTCATGCTTGGTGGCTGGTAACAACAGATGTTGTATATCTTGCCACAATTCGGTATGGATTCCTCCACTTCCCAGGGTAAGCATCAAACCGGTAGCAATATCATTGGTTATTCCAATCATTACTTCCGCCACACCGTTGAATATCTGTTCTTCAACAATGAATCCGTTTGGGGAATCCATACTGTTTGCAGCTTCAAGCAAGGTCTCACCCGATGCAAGGTTCAAAATCACACCCCCATACTCGGTTTTGTGCAACAAACCCTTTGCCTTGAGTACAACCGGATAGTCCAATTCATCAATGCTGCTTTCGATTTCCACTTTGCTGGCAAAATAATAAACCCTTGGAAATGGAACATTACGGTTTGATAGGATGTGTCGTATTTTCTGATCTTCGGCTGTAAAAACCGTACCCGAATTGGTACCCTTGATAATTTGAACAGGATCAGATGATTTCCATCCTTCACCAATATCAGCACAAATATTCGTAGCATTAAGGGCTTCTTGCAGGCCACAAAGAGGTATGATGTCTTGACTTAACAGGTATTCACTTTGGTCTTCAGGCATATTTTCTGGTAAGAGGGATACAATTGCTGTTCGGGCACTGGTCATTTCCTTCGCCTTGAGCCATGCATTTAATGTTTCATCCCACCCCAACCCCTGACATCTATCTGTACGGGGAAAATCCAGAACCAGATAAAGCAGATCTTGATTTCCCAGCATCATTCCCTGAAATACCTTGAACAATTCCTCTTCGTTTCCCCATAAATAGGTATGGTAATCAAGGGGGTTGGCCAGATGAACCCTAGAGCCAAGAGCATTTTTGAGGGCATTTTTCTGTCTGAAATTGAGATCGACAAAATCGAGGTTGATTTTGTTTCCCAGATCAGCCATTAAGCAGGCTTCACCTCCGGAACAGGACATGGAAGCCACCTTTCTACCCTTAAGCGGTCCACCCAAATGAAGGACTTTCAATGCTTCGATCATTTCGGGAATGGTAGAGGTTTGACCAAATCCCAAACGCTTTAGGAATGCTCGGGAACCTGCTGCTGAGCCAGCAATTGAACTGGTATGTGAATAAGTCAACAATGTTGCCTGTTCACTTTCTCCAACCTTCAGGACAACAATGGGTATTTTCTTTTTTCTTGCCTTGAGGGAGAGCTGTTCAAACTCCCGAATGTCGCCAAAACCCTCAATATATAGCCCAATGGCAGTTACTCTCGGGTCTTCCAGCAGGTCAATTGCAATTGCAGCCATGCTGATTTTAGCCTGATTGCCGGTAGTTATTACATACCCAAGGGGCAAGCCCCTGGACTGCATTGTAATATTGATGGCAATGTTTGAACTCTGGCAGATTATTGCCACACCTTTGTCATGTTTTTTCCCGCCATGAACATCGGGCCAAATAGGTATTCCATCCAGATAGTTTATCATGCCATAACAATTGGGCCCTAAAAAAGGCATGGAACCCGAGGCAGAGACAAGTTCTTCCTGGTATTTCTGTCCTCTTTTGTCTTCCGCAGCCGATTCGGTAAACCCGGACGCAAAGCATACGGCACCTCCAGCCCCCACACCAGCCAAATATTCTATGATTGGAATCGATTTTTCCCTGCTTACACCAATAAAGGTACAGTCAGGTGGTTCGGGAATATCCCTTATTGATGGCAGACATGGTATGCCCAATATATCCTTTCGGTTGGGATTGATAGGCCATATGGTTCCGTCAAACCCTGCCAGTAAACACTGCTTGACAACGCTGGCGGCCCAGCTGCCACCAATGGCAGCCATTGTTTTTGGTCGTAGAATTTTATTCAAATGCCCCATCGGAGTTAACCACCCAGGGGACGAAGTAAATCCCGTCCGATTATATGCCTCTGTATTTCGGAGGTACCATCCCAAATTCTTTCAACCCTGGAATCACGCCAAAACCTTGCAAACGGCAAGTCATCCATAAGTCCCATCCCACCATGAATTTGAATACATTCATCGGTTACCTGAGCCAGCATTTCGGTTGCATAAAGCTTGGCACTTGCGATTTCCCGGTTGGCGGGCAGATGCCTGTCAAGTCGCCAGGCTGCCGAGAGGGTAAGCAGGTCTGCGGCATCAATGGCTGTGATCATGTCGGCCAGTTTGAAACTCACCCCCTGAAACTTGCCAATCTGCTGGCCGAATTGCTGACGTTCAGCGGCATAGGGAAGGGTTAGTTCAAACGCCCTGCGGGCTCTTCCCACACTTGTGGCAGCAACTGTCAATCTGGTTGCATAAAGCCAGGTTTCAGCCACTTCAAAGCCCTTATGGACTTCACCAAGAATCTGGGCTTCCGGCAATCGACAGTCCTCAAATCTCAATATGCAGTTTTGGTAACCTCGATGGGAGACCGAATTATACCCCTTTGCAATTTCAAAACCCTTGGTGCCACGGTCAACGAGAAAGGCAGTTATTTTCTTTTTTGAACCACGGGGTGTTTCCTCAATTCCCGTGGCAATGAACACGATAACGAAATCGGCAATGTCCGCGTGTGATATAAAATGCTTGGTTCCGTTTATTACCCAATCGGTTCCATCCTGTTTGCCGGTGCATTGCATGCCTCTGACATCAGAACCGGCATTGGGTTCAGTCATTGCCAAAGCATCAAATTTATCACCCTTGACAGCAGGGTACAGGTATTTTTCCCTTTGCTCATCCGTACAACCCATTAAAATGCCTGAGGGACGACCGAAGAAAACCGTCAAACCCTGGGTTCCACGGCCCAATTCCCTTTCAACAAGGGTAAAATCAAGATGATTTAATCCACCGCCACCAACTTCAATTGGCAGGTTGCAGGCAAAAAAACCAATTTCCTTGCATTTCCTTGCAATTTCCATCCCCAGCTCTCTGGGAACCACACCGGTTCTATCTATTTCGCTTTCGTGCGGGTAAATTTTCGTTTCAACAAAATTCCTGACCGTTGAAATGATCATTTCCTGTTCTTCGCTCAGACCAAAATCCATTTTTCCCAATCCCGAATCTGGACAGTATTTCCATGCAATGTATTTGTTTATTCTGGTTATTTTGCTTACTTTAACTCAGAAAAATATACTACTATCTACAGTAAATTTCATGATGGCAAATTCATGCTTTCGAACAAGGAGATTTTTTCATACTTTTATGTATTTACAAGCGAAGGAGATAGGATTTGACTTATCACAAAACACCGATCCGCTATGGCATGTTGGGTGGCGGAAAGACGGGTGGGATCGGTAAGGTCCATCGTACCTCGGCTGAAATGTTTGACCGCTTCAAGCTTTGCGCCGGAGTTTTTTCCTCCAACCCTGAGGTTTCCATTGAATCTGCACTTGAATGGGGTGTTTCAGCAGACAGAAACTATCGAACCTATGAGGAAATGGCTGAAAAGGAAAGTGCCAGAACGGATGGTATCCAGGCAGTGGTAATAACAACACCAAACCACCTGCATGCCGGCCCCATCAAGTCATTCATCAGCAGGGGTATCCATGTGATCTGTGACAAGCCCTTGACAATATCCCTCGATGAAGCAAGGGGGATTCAAGATGTTGTCCAGCGTTCCAACCGTGTATTCATGATGACCTATTGTTATACCGGATATCCCCTGGTCAGAGAGGCGAAGGCCAGAATTCTGCGGGGTGATATTGGTCAAATGAAAATGATAAAGGTTGAATATCCTCAAGGTCATCTGGCTACTCCAATCGAGGAAACGGGGCTGAAAGCCTTTGAATGGCGGACAGACCCAGCCCGATCCGGTCAGGGAGGTACCATTGCCGATATAGGTTCTCATGCATTTCATATGCTCAGATATGTATCCAGCCTGAAGGTGAGGTCCGTTTCTGTGGAGTTGAGTGCCTTCATAAAGACAAGGAGGGTAGATGATAATGCCATCGTAAAGCTGAGGATGGAAAATGATGCCATTGGATTGATTTGGGTCTCGCAAGCTGCAATTGGGCATGAAAACAGTTTGAATTTCAAGGTTTATGGTGATCAGGGGAGTCTGGAATGGTCACACACTGATCCCTCCAAACTCTGGTTATATCAATTGAACAGACCCAAGCATCTCATTACCAGGGGTAGTACGGAAACAACCTTTGAAGCTCAAAGGGTAACCCATGTACCCGCCGGACATCCAGAGGGTTATCATGAGGCTTTTGCCAACCTCTATTTGGAAGCGGCAAGGGCGATTTATGCAGTAGACAATCACCAGGCAATTCCAAGCGAGGTAGATTATCCGGGTATTGAGGATGGTTTTGAGGGAATGGCGTTTATTGATGCCAGCCTTGAAAGCGCAAAAAGGAATTGCGCCTGGATTGATTTATGATCTTGACCAAGCTGAATGTGGATCAGAAAGAATTATTCCACTCCGGAGATGACCAGGCTATCCAAGAGACTATGCTCGGAAGTATCTCTCAATGAGGATAAAACCTTTTCAACGATATGGGTGTGTTTCAAACCGGCATATTCCCTTTGCAATTCAGGCTTGTCCTGATCCAGAAACATATCCGGCATATACATTGACCTCAGTTTCAGGGACGAATCCATGAAACCATTTTCACTTAAGAGGGAAAGTACCTGAGATGCAAATCCTCCAATTGATCCTTCCTCAATGGTAATCATCAATTCGTGGTGGGCTGCCAGGTAGCAAATGAGTTCCCTGTCGAGAGGTTTGGCAAACCTTGCATCAACAACAGTGGTGGATACATCCAGTTTTTCGAGGGTTTGACTGGCTATGAGACAATCCTCCAATGGCAGGCCATAGGACAGTAAGGCAACCTGTGTCCCTTCCCGAAGAATCCTTCCCTTGCCGATTGGCAATAATTCCCCCCTGTACGGGAGTTCGGCCCCCAAACCCGATCCTCTCGGAAATCTGAACGCGATCGGATGATCATCCATGGCTGCAGCGGTTGCAACCATATGCGTCAATTCAGCTTCATCAGCCGGTGCCATGAGGATGAAATTGGGCAAGCACCCCAGATAGGCCACATCAAAGGCACCGCAATGGGTCTGTCCATCGGCACCGACATAACCAGCCCTGTCGATGGCAAATCTTACCGGCAAATTCTGGATGGCGACATCATGAACAATTTGATCAAAAGCTCTTTGCAGGAATGTTGAATAAATTGCAACGAAAGGTTTGACACCACCGGCGGCAAGACCAGCAGCAAATGTAACTCCATGTTGTTCGGCTAACCCGACATCAAAGGTTCTTTCTGGAAAAATTTTGGCAAAATGGTTTAAGCCAGTTCCGCTGGGCATTGCCGCGGTGATTCCCACAATTTTTGAATCAAGATGTGCCTCTTTGATCAAACTATCCGAAAAAACCTTGGTGAAAGAAGGGACATTCGCAATTTTTGTGGGAGCTTGCCCGGTTTTCTTGTCAAATTGTCCCACGCCGTGGAATCTGTCTGCAGATTTTTCAGCCGGTTTATACCCTTTTCCTTTTTCAGTTAGGATATGAATCAAAACAGGACCGTCTTCCTCGGCATTTTTGACCTTCTCCAACTCGGATACCAGATCATCGACACTATGCCCGTCTATGGTTCCACTGTATTTGAACCCTAGTTGTTCAAACAGGGAAGTTCTCTTGTCTGACCTTTTTCTGGTTGAACCCTTGCCATTGCCTTTATCCTCTTCAGCCAATTCAACCAGATGATTGGCCAAAGCTCCTACGGGCGGCGCAATTGACATTTTATTGTCATTCAGGACCACGATTATTTTATACCCTAGTGAACCAGCATGGTTTATTGCTTCATAGGCCATGCCTCCCGTCAGGGCTCCATCCCCAATGACGGCTATGACATATCTGGTCTGGTTCTGCATGTTGTATGCAACGGAAAAACCCAAACCCGCAGAAATCGATGTTGAGGCATGCGCTGTCCCGAATGGGTCGTATTCACTTTCGGAACGCTTGGTAAACCCAGATAAACCACCCCCTTTGCGAATAGTCCTGATTCGGTGTCTTCTTCCCGTGATGATCTTGTGAGGATAAGCTTGATGACCCACATCCCATATGATTATATCCTTTGGTGTATCAAAAACCTTGTGCAAGGCTACAGTCAGTTCAATAACACCAAGGCTTGCACCCAGATGCCCACCTGTTTCCGAGACAACATCAATGACTTCATCCCTTAATTCATCAGCGAGTTGTCGTAACTTACTGGAATCGAAAGATTTGAGGTTTTTGGGAAAGCGGACCTGATTTAATAGTTTGGAAGAAGACATTTTTTAACTTTTTCAATTTGGTTATGGATGAAAAGAAGAAGATTGGATGAATAAGGATATTTTTCCTTTTGTGAACAAAAAATTTAAATATTAATAACTGAACGAATGTTGTTTAACTCATTATGGCTATTTTGACCAGTGGTTAAAATTTTACACTGTTCTGTAATGAATTGCAGTTCAATCAAAATTCCTCAAGGGAATAAGCCTTGTCTTTGTTTGACATTCTTTTTGACAAACGGTTTCGAAACCTAATTAAGGGGTCACATGATGGTTGAAAAGCCAGTTTCAGTGGGGATAGATATTGGTGGCGGCAGTACAAAAATCGGTCTCGTGGAGCCCGATGGAAACATAATTGTCAACGAGATTTTGAAATTGAACGAAGTTGATACTCCCGAAGATCTATTGGATGCTTATGTTAACAAAATCAAATCATGGAAAAAGCAGCACAGTGATTTTCAAATACAGGCTATCGGTGTCGGAGTGCCAGGTCATGTTATCCACAATAACAGGGCCACGGACATTTGCAACCTGCCTTTTTTAAACCGTTTTCCACTTGCCGACTATCTGGAGAAAAATCTCCACTTGCCGGTATGGATAGAAAATGATGCAACCTATGCAGGAGTGGGAGAATACCGATACGGGTCAGGGCAGCAATCCGAACGGTTTCTTCTGGCAACCTTGGGAACGGGGATTGGTTTGACCTTTATCGAACATGGCCGCATCCACGCTACGGGTAATGGTACACTAGGTGATATCGGTCACATGATTATCGACAGGAACCTAACTTTTCAATGTCGTAAGGGATGCTGGGGCTGTATCGAGTCGGTCGCTTCAGGAGTGGCAATCAGCCGGGATGCAAAACAGTTGGCACGGAAATATCCTGAAAGTTATCTGGGCAAGGTTTATGAGTGGGAAAACAGAGAACCTACGGTTAGACATATAATCGAGGGTTCATTCGAGGGTGATCCTGTCTGTATTGGTAAATTGAATGAAACTGCAGATTGGTTGGGACTTTGGGCCTGTAATGTTGTACAAATATTTGCGCCCCATCGTTTTGCTTTCGGAGGTGGTTGGAGCGCTGCAGGACAGGGATTTATTGACAAACTCTATCAGCGAGCAAAATCAGTTGGAATTGAGGAATATTATAAACGGGTTACATTCGTTCAAGCAACCAAGGGAAACCTTGCCGGAATTTTGGGCGCTGCCAGTTTTGCCTTCGATCATGCCGAAAACAATGAAAATTGAAAAAAATCAATAAAACCAAAGCTTGATCAGTATCTTTGGAATCATTTACACCAGTTTCACATTTTACATAAAGGTGCCTCATATCGAACAAACATTACTGACTTTCTATTTTAATTCCATTCGATAAGGTGTTTGGATTAAAGCTGCTTATGCAAATGTAAGTCAACCGCTCTCCTGAACCTGATCAAAACTGTCTATCGCTTGGGTGTTGGTTAATGCTTTCGGTTTTTCTTGAGGTAATGTGAATTGACCATTGTACCAGTTTCCATAATTCCTGCTCATGTTCATGATTCAAGAAAAAGCCCACGGTGGAACCGTCGTGAAAAGGCCATAGCCACACACATTAGAAAATTGCAAAATTTATTTGTGTATGCCCATGGAAAAATTTGGGAATTATATACATAAATAAAGGCTCATTTAGTACCGATTACCAGTTGAAGAATAGCCTTGTCCTCAAGACGGTCTGGGCTCCAACGAAATTGCCTTTTCCCATTCACCCTTTGGCTGATCATCCGGTTTTTTTCCCTTTTGGGCTTCATCCGGACTGTCAGATGTTCCCTTATTCTTTCAGCTGCCGCTCTAAGGCGGTCAACCGCCTTTTGAAGTTGTTCAATTGCCCACTCCATTCGCTTGTATTTTCGTCGTCTTGCTTCAACACTTCGGTTGAATTCCTCAAGTACCCGGTTAGCTTCTGCCATTCTGTTGTCAAATTCTTCCAGGTTTCCTCCCACCTGTTCATGTCGTGCTGCATCTCTTTCATTTGTTCCAGCATGCGGTTTTCCAGCTCTGTCAACACCATCATTGATTCTCCCAGCCTGATTATCCATTGGCCAGGGTATTGTTCCCCACCCGAAAATATCCTTGGCTTCCCCAGCCTCGGGTCCTGGAGCAGGTAGTTTTCCCCTCCCCCCGATATCCACCATCTCCCTGATTATCGAAGGCTGGGGCGGGTGATGGGTCAGCCATCGGTTCCAGCCCAGATTGCACCCCACTGTTGTCTTTCACAATAAATCAATTCCATTTTCTCACATTGTTTCGGCAGTGGTGAGACAAATTTTCTCACGCCATTCCAATTTTTTCATACAATTTCGGCTCGAC
The DNA here is from genome assembly GCA_026710155.1 of Paracoccaceae bacterium. Classification (GTDB taxonomy): domain Bacteria; phylum Pseudomonadota; class Alphaproteobacteria; order Rhodobacterales; family Rhodobacteraceae; genus MPNP01. Next base: position 27,928 of record JAPORQ010000071.1, on the reverse strand, counting down.
CACCAATTTTCTCTTTCCCGGTAGATGTTTTCAGCGGCAGGAGGGTTGGAGACCACCCCCGGGGACTCCATCATCTTGATTGATGCTGGATAGAACGCAGGCCGGCATGGCACATGCCCGGGCGAAGGGCAGGAAACCCGGAAGGCCTGCAGTGCTGTCGCCAGGCCAGAGGCAGGAGGTACGTGACAGGCTTGATAACGGGGAGACGGTCTCGGCCATAGCCAAGGCGATGAAAACAAGCCGGCAGGCGATCATGCGGGTGAGGGATGAAGGCTGTTGAATCTGGGGTTCTGTTTTGCCCCACTTGACATAATGGACTTTATCAGCCGTCTGGTCCTCCGGAATCCATGATTTGACTGGTTTCGGCTGATGTATACCTATAGATGAATTTAATCTCGTTTACTCCCTATAGGGAATAAGTCCAAAAATTTATTAATCCAATTAAAAGGAGATATAAAATGACAATAAACCATACCGACCAAGAACTTTTAGAATTAATTCTTGAGCTTGAAAATACTCTTCTGGCAAAGGATCGGACCCTAGCGCCCGGTCTGATTCCATACCGCTCGAAGTGAGAAAAAACTTGGTGGTGATTTTGTAGCATTTGGCATAAGTTCTGATCCACTGCTTGAACGCATTCATAATCTTCACAAACGATTTTATCGAGATAAGGACATTCGATCTGGAGGAAGTCATGGTGGAGCCTTCATGTTTCGTGGTATTGCAGCCATGATTCATGCGCCAATATGGTATGGAAAGAAAGAAATAAACCCATGGGAATTGAATGACCTTACACCATTTCAGAAAAAATGGTTGCAATCCAATAATGAGGATCACCAGGCCTATTTGGCAACCTGCTGTGATATATTTGATTTTTCCCTATTGTTTAATCAGATTGAAGGCAGCAGTTCCCCACCTTCAGATTCGGTCAAGCTTTTGACGTACGTGGTTCAACCCAAAGTGCCCTGTTGGGTGCAGAACTGGCCTTGAAGGGAGCTCTTCGTGGCAGGAATTTTACTGAAGAACAACTTAGGGGGAGGCCATACGGACATAATCTGAATAACCTGATTAGATCTGTTGGTAATGAGTATGAAGGATTTGATGAAGATAGGGCATTGGAACATTGTCGGGATTTGCCACAACTGGTTGAAAACAAGTATACGGTAGATCAACCAAGTCGGGCTGAAACAGGGAATTACGTTATTTCCTGCCAGTTTGTCGCGGGTGAAGTTGCACGGCCACTGACCAACTGGCGGTTGCAAGATCATCTAAATCCACGGGTCCCTTCCCCTTCCGGACAGATTTCCTTCAATATTATCCTACATGATGGAGACAAGAATTTTTGTCAATTTTTTCTTGACGTTTTGATTTGAAATGCCTATTCTATTTATCGGAGGCTCGGCCAGGTGAAATGTCCCCTGGTTTTTTGCCTCTTTTTTTTCGTTTTATTTCGCCTACCGGCCAGCTTTGTAGGGATTTCGGACATAGGTGATGCCAAAGGTTTCAAAACCCTGGCCATGGTCTTGTTTCTTGTATTGCAACCTGCTTAATCCTGCTCCGAACATATCGGCAATTTCAGGACGGGTTTCGGCATCCATACCCCTGCTTGGCAAACGAAAACCCCAATTGATTGCGTATATGCACAAATCTGCGGCCTGAACAGCTATGGCTGTATGTGATGAAACAAACAAAGGGGTTGGTACAACAAGACACGCTCGTTTACGTCCATTTTCTGTTTTCGAAAAATATTTTTCCATCCGGACCACGAAACGACCATCCTGGATCCTCTCGGTTTCATCCATGATAATCACACCGGGTTCATTTTTTTCCTCCAAAAAATAATAGAATCTTTCGAACAAGAACACCTGATCCTTGCGCAAAAAGTCCTGGTATCTACTATTCGCTGGCCGGCGAGCTCGACGTGGTATGGAAGTTGCAAATACAACCGCATCCATATCCACAAGAAGCTTGACAATACCTTGGGCCATTTTCAGACAGGCTTGGCCGTATGCGGTATACTGGTCACCTTTGGCCTTATCCTTTTTTTCAAAGAACCTCCTGACAAGATCCCTCCGTCTGCCGTCAGGAAAGTCATTATCCTGGGAAGCCCATTCAAACTTCTTCTTGCCAAGAAGTTTCGACCCTTAAACTCAATAAGTCTCTGGCCAAAGCAGTGCAGTTCCAAAGCCCGTATATCTTGAACAAGCGACCAGAGCTTACTCATGTGGATTGAAAAGCCACCTCGGACCTCATAAGGCATGGTCTTGTGATCATGCCCGCTCTCATCCATAAAAAACATCTGTGCCATTTTTTTGAATCTTCCCTTACAGAAGTTTAGGGTAAAACCATCATTTATACCAAGGTGGCTGCAAATCCAATGAAAACGGATTGGTCCATCCAACATCCGGACGTCCCTTCTGGATATTGCAGGATTCCACACCGATTCCCATATATCCAATTCACCTGACCTTGAGGACAAAAGGGGATCTGCATCATGGCTGAAAACCGGGCCGACCCTGCCTGGCACGACTATGACTGGTTTGAATCTGCTACCCTAACCGATGTCCAAAGATGTCTAGAGAACGGGGCGGATATCAATTCCTATCCGTCCACAAGCTTGTCTCCACTGGAGAATGCGGTCGGGAACCGTGATGACGGCACCCATTCGATTCGGCGTGGCGGCAGGTCCTGGCATCGCCTTCCCAGTCCTTCGGAACCTTTCACTGTTGTTTTGGCAAGGTGGAGTGCACGCGTTCCGGATATCGGAACGGCATGGTGGGCACATCGGTCTGTCCCGTTGATGAAGGCCTTGGCTTGCTGGCCGGAAGGATGTTTTTGACGGGTTTGTTGGTGGTTCTCCTGCAGCATGCACCTGTCACAGAAACTATCACGGATGGTTGACCGGTCCTGGCAGAATGCATCCGTGAAGGCGCGTGCCGATATCCGTTGCAATGAGGACATTCCCGAGGGTGTGGCGAGTGCTGTCCTGTCTCTTGACGGTGTTTGTGTTCTTCCTCGTCCCGGTGAATGTCCCATTGGCAACACCGGGGAGGATGATGGTCACCTTTCCTGGCGGTGATGGCGAGACCCTGCATGCGACCGGTCCGGGCTGGATGCCCGAACGTCTGGAGGAGACATTGAGGACATGGCTGTCGGACGGGTTCAAGGTGATCATGGAGAAGCGGCCGGATTTGACCAGTGCTGATGCGAAGGACAGCCGGATGTTCCTGTCCGGCTAGGAAGTCGATGGGGAGATTGTCGACTGTCACCATGCGACGGCGCATCTGTCGGAAGCTTCGGGGCATGCGGATCTGAAACGCCGGGGTTGGCAGATTGGCCCGGGTCATGTGGAGGCCGTCAACAAGACCCATGTTGGGGAGAGGATGAAGAGGTCGGGGATGCGTTGGAGCATGGCAGGTGGCCAGGCCATTCCGGGCATGCGTCCATTGATCGGGTCGGGTCGTTGTGACCGGTCATGGGAATATATCGTGGAGGAACTGAAGAGAAGTAATCCGGCCAATGACAATTGGAATCCTCGGAAGGAAAAAAAGAAGGCAGCTTGATTGAAAATGTACCGCAATACAGGAATCACACCCGAAGCAAGATAGTTCATTAAGGATACACATTTGACAATTATGTAGTGGAAAATGAAATCACAAAGAATGGTTTACAACCCAAAGAATTTAAAGAAGCAATTGATTTGATTATGTGTCAAATCCTGTCTGTAATTATCAAGCAACTATCCCAAAAAGGTTCCATGGAGAAACTTGTAAAAGATCTGGATCAAGAATCCTAAAATCATTCTAGTGAGTCACAGGCAGGTAGGGTCAATGGCTTTCAGGCGATTAGCAGTTGATTTATTTTCGTATGTCAATACCACTCTGAAAATATGGAGAAAGGCCAGAGAAATTAACCGCATTGACATCAACTTACTTTGGAATGGCCAGAAACAGTGCAAGCAGAAAAGAGAGAGGTATTCATTTGGGTTTCAGTATGGTAAGGCTCCTTTTTCTCAATTGATCAACCAAGAATTGATGAGACTTTCAACCATGGTACTGTAGAGTTGATACCCCTCTTCCGGATTATTGGCCCTTATGGCTTGGACTGCTGCATCAATATAGTTTTCAAAACAAAATTTATAGCTGTGTTATTTTGATATTGATTATTCAAGTGATCTATATACAAGCAGGGATGAATGTCCAATTATGGCAAGAATGGTCAAGGATTTTTCTGTTCCATAGGCATCTGTAAGTTTCAACGGTTTACCCAGCCGGAAAGTCACAGGTTGTTGTTGTCCATCCTCAACAGCAATATTGTCAGCATATAAGTAGGTCCTATCACTAGTATCAAGAATAGGATTTAGCCGACCCTTGAGATCGGGTAAATTTCCAGTTCCATTTGGAAAAATTGTTGACCCACCCGAGGGCATTTTTGTAAGTTCAATCACCTTACCTCCCTGACTAGGTAACCAATTTTGTATTACTTCCCCTGAGTATCCATGTTTCGCTGAAAAAACTGTCATCGGGAGATTTGCTGTATGTAGATTGAAGACAGCTTCACCATTTTCATTGGTTGTTGCTTGTTGCCAAGTCTCATTCGGGAACAATGCAAGCACATTCACCCCATCTAAGGGACGACCATCCGAGCAAACATTAATGGTTGAGGTGGCAGGATTGAATTCGAGTTTCGTTGCAGGAATCTTCAGCAAAAGGTTTGACTTATCAACCAATTCATATGAAGGGTATTTTCCGGTTGCCGCAAACGTTTTTTTCTTGATAATTGATACACCATCCCCCCTCCTTTCCATCAAAAGCTTACGGTCAATCGTCTCCGGAATATCACCAACAGGAATCCTGCCAAAGACCGAAGCAATAACTTCGTTTCTCGTTGCTTGGCTAATATCCATACTTTCAATGGTCATTCCATTTGGAACACTCCCCGGGGAGTCAATCTCAAGATGTTCATTAAACATTGATAATCTTATTCGTCTTTTTTTCAATGAATAGTCACGGTGTAAGACAGCATTGACCACGGCCTCAAATACTGCGGCAATACTGTATTCTGGAATATCTTTCCGCTCTGGAACCTTTCTGGCCGCATTGCGCATATTTCGTTTTATGAATTTCACCGCATGGGCTATCTGGATATTAAGCGGACCAACAATTTCTTGAGCATCTAATTGACCTGAAGCACGATCTTGACCTTGATAATGAGTTGCCATGATCGTAGCTTGTGGCAACCAATCTTCCGGTCGTTCAGTACACAACAATATTCCCGCAACAGTAGCTCGATCCTGACCGGCATCATCAACGCCAATAAGGCGAAGATTCTTAAGTCCACGAAGGGGATTGTCGGCCCAACTAAAACTCAGTAGAGGTTCCCAAAGTTTTGGATCAAGTGTATTGAAACCGGTATTGGGAACGATTTGCATATCATAACTCGTGAATCGGCTTTGTTCACGGTTTTGAGTTAGACTTGAGCGTTCATCACCCTCTAGTCGGTTTTTGCTGGCACCAACACGAATATAAGCTCTTCCATCCCGATCATGAACCGAATTACTTTTAATTACCTCAGTTAATATGTATGCTTTTCCATCCAGTTCGCGGTGGTCAACTTTGATCTTTAAAGACGGTTTAATTGTATCTTTAGCGACTTCAACCAATAACTTGTCTAAGGATGCCAGTTCGTTCAAATCCATTCCCTGAATTTTTCCTTGGTCAGTTACTCCACATAGAATTACGCCTCCATCGGCATTTGCAAAGGCAGTCATTTCATCTGCAAAATCCTGCCGAGATGGACTTTTAATTCGATCACCCTTAAACTCAACTTGTTTAAACCCCCATCTGTAATTCTCACCCAAACGCAATCGTTTTCGAATTTCGGTATCACTAAATTGCACGATCCACCTCTAATTCAAGAACATTTTCCCATGGTTTTAAGTAAGTCAAAAACTGTGGAGTCTTTCATAAGTCAACAGTTGCTTCTAGTTTCAGATTACCTGACATCGGGTAATTTTGACTAACATTAACACAACGATATAACCTGATTTTATCCTACTTTCAAATGCTTTAATGGGGGTTCTTCCAAACTCTCATTCCCAAAAATTCATAAATCATATTGAAGTTGGTTTTGCTTAGGTCAGAGGTAGTAATTCCAACTTTTCCAAATCCGATATGAATTGACTTTTTTGATTTTTGGACAAGGGTACAAGTGGTGGGCATAGATTTTCCCAGGAACTGTCGCTTGATCTTATTGCTTGATAGGTTTTCATGGCCGGAACAAGTGGGAAACTCTGTGCCATTTGCCGAGCCTTCACGACCTTCCTAAAGTGTTGGTTTGGAAAAAAATCATGCTTCATTGCCATTTTGGCAAGTGATCCAAAGGCATTCAAGGAACCCGAAATGATACCTGCACAACCCATTTCAATTGCCTCGGGGATAAATTCCTCGGAAGAAGGATATACATGAAATCCTGCCTCGATACCCCCGGTGGCTTTCACAAAGGCTTTTGTCTGTGAAATATCTCCGGACGAGTCCTTCAAGCCACAAATCATCGGTTTAAAATCCTTGAAAAGCCTTCCCACAATATCTGGTGGAAAGGGAACGGAACTCATTTGAGGGAAGTGGTAGAGGTGGATTCTCACTTCAGAATTGCCTACGGCCACAACCAAGCGGGCAAAATAGGAGTAAATTCCCTCAGGAGTCAGGTTTTTGTAATAGAAGGGTGGCAATACAAGTACATGGGTATAACCGTATTCCAGGGATTTGTGGATTAGTTCCACCGTATCCTGAAGAGAAGGACAGCCAACTCCAATGATAATGTCTGATGGATGCACCCCTAGATGTGAAAATAATTTCGGAATGCTTTTCCGGGTATGGAATGGCAGGCTTGTGCCCTCGCCGGTTGTACCAAGCGGTGCAACGCCATCACATCCTCCTTCACTGATTAAGTATTGACAATATTCTCCCAGTTTCCCCGCCTGGAGATTTCCCATGTTATCAACCGGGGAAAGGGCGGCTGCAAAGATCCTGAATTGTCTTTCCACATGATTTTCCAATGATTAAATTCTTCTCAATTGTGATGTAACTGATCTGAATTCGACAGGTTTTTATAGCAATTAATAAAAAATCCTGAAATTTAAATCAGAAAAAAATTGCTTTTTGCCGATTGGTTCACTAAATGTATTTTGCAATCGTATGCAAATTTTTTTTTGATTACGATAATCAGGGGAAAGGCCAAAGGATCATGGCAGAAATTCAGCTTAGAAACGTTACCAAAAGATGGGGTGATTTTGTTGGAGTTGAGAAATTTGATTTAACCATTTCTGACAGGGAGTTTCTTGTACTGCTCGGTCCTTCGGGGTGTGGCAAGACCACAACCATGAGAATGATTGCCGGCCTGGAGGAGGTAAGCGAAGGTGAAGTCGTAATCGACGGCAAGGTGGTCAATGATCTTGATCCCAAGGATCGGGATGTGGCTATGGTTTTCCAGTCCTATGGCCTTTACCCCAACATGAATGTGTTTGAGAACATAAGATTTCCCTTGAAAGTCAGGAAAATTGATCCAAGCACCCACGATGAAAGGGTCAACAGGGCAGCGCAAATGGTCGAATTGATGGATTTTCTGCATCGCAAGCCGGCCGAATTGTCAGGTGGTCAAAGACAAAGGGTGGCATTGGCCCGGGCAATTGTCAGGGAACCGAATGTTTTTCTGATGGATGAACCACTTTCCAATCTGGATGCCAAACTGAGGGTTTCGACCAGGGCCCAGATCAAGAACCTGAGTCATGAACTGCAGGTAACCACTGTTTATGTAACTCACGATCAAATCGAGGCAATGACCTTGGCTGACAGGGTCGTCGTCATGAACGGGGGAATCGTACAGCAGGTTGGAACACCGGAAGAAATTTATGATTGCCCCGCCAACACATTTGTTGCAGGATTTATTGGTTCACCTGCCATGAACCTTGTTGACGGGGCTGTCAGTAACAAGGTCTTTGAAGCCGAGGGAATAAAAATTACGAACCTGCCATATCCGGATGGTGAGGTCACTCTTGGTTTCCGTGCCGAAGACGCCTGTCTCGTGGAGGAGGAAGGCGAAATCAATGCCCCGATTTATACCATTGAATTGCTTGGTGATGCCACCATGCTGACAGTCAAGGTGGCCAATACGTTCGTTTCGGTCAAGGCACGGAAAGATTACAGGGCGAAAATTGGAGAAAATGTTTCAATTTCCGTAACTGCACCGATTTGCCAGGTGTTTGAAAGAGCATCGGGCAATGTCATAACGATCAACTAATGATCGGAATCACGAACGACCCTTGGGTCATGATTATTTCCACAATTTAGTATCTTGATACTATCTTGTGGTCGAAAAGGAGAAAAAGCATGAAGAAGTTTTGTGCCGCAGTTGTAGCAGCACTATTGCTGCCCGGTTCCTTGTGGGCAGCTTGTGCGTATGACAACCAAGTAGAAATCAAATCGCTTTCAGCCGGTTTCCAGGCATGGAAATCCGTAACCGATGCCATGGCTGAATGTGGTAATTTCCAGGCCGAACTGGATCAGGAATTCAGAGACAAGCAGGTTGAGGCCTTTGCCGCCAATCCATCGCTTTATCACATTGGCGGGGTATCAAATTCAACCCTTGTCCCGCTGGTCAACAACAATCTGGTTCGTCCGCTGGATGATCTTGTTGCCCAACATGGTGGTCAACTGTCCGAGAATCAACTCATAAGGCAAAATGGTCAGGTTGTGGCGATTGCCATGATGGTCAATGCCCAGCATCTGATGTATCGTCAGGACATCCTTGATGATCTGGGTATTGCCGAACCTGCAAACTATGAAGAGGTTTTGGCTGCTGCTGCCAAGATTGCCGATGCAGGTGTTGTTGATTATCCTCTGGGAGCTACCTGGAAAACAGGTTTCAACATCGCCCTGGATTTTGTCAATCTGTTTCTTGGAGAGGGTCAATCACTCATCAATGATGATTTGTCACCATCAATCAACAATGAAACAGGAATGTATGTTCTCGAAACCATGGATCGCTTAAAGAGATACATGGATCCAGAAATTCTTGTTTCGGATTCAACCTATGTACAACAGCAATTCCAGCAAGGCAAGATAGCCATGGCCAACTTGTGGGCCAGTAGAGCGGCTGCCATGGATGATGAAGCCGAAAGTCAGGTTGTAGGTTTGGTCACGATGGCTTCCGCGCCCATGGGATCTGTTCGTCCGGCATCAACCCTCTGGTGGGATGGTACTGTAATTGCTTCCAATATAACTGATGAAGAAGCAGAAGCCGCTTTCCGTCTGATCATGGAAGGAATGGACAGGGAAATGGTTCAGGCAAACAATGATGATGCCATTTGGATCATTGATGGTTTTGTTCCAGGCAAGAGTGCTGAAGGTGCCTTTGCAACGGCCGCCAATGGTGCTGCACCATATCCCGCAAGCACTGAATTCGGAATCATTTTCAATGCCCTTGGCAATGGGCTTGCTGCCTATATCACTGGAGAAAAGGACGCTGCCACAACTCTGGCAGACATTGAGAATGAGTATCTGGTCGGTGCCAAGGAAGCAGGCTTGATTCAATAACCAGAACATTTCCGGGGGTGGTTCTCCACCCTCGGATATTCATGAAAACAAGGAATCCTTTGGGTGAAGTTCAAGGTTTTTGCAGCTTTTGCAGGTCCATCACTGTTGCTTATGCTGATTTTTATTGCGGTTCCACTAGTCAATGTATTTTTACAAAGTTTCCAAAATACCCAATCCATTTTTGAAACCGTTGAAATTGAAACCTGCACCCCTGGTTTTGGTACCCAGACCTGTATAACCGAATCAGAAACCCGGCCCGTTCTGGGTGAAGACGGCAGAGTTCTGGAAAAAACGATTTTCGTTGGGTGGGAAAGCTATCGCAACATTCTTAGACCAGATCAGGCCTGGGAAGCGGTAAAGCAATTAAACTGGTCTGCCCTGATGGCAATCGATTTTTGGAAAGCCCTGAGATTTACACTGACGTTCACACTGATTTCACTGCCTTTGGTAATTGGCCTGGGATTGGTCATTGCGGTTGCGGTCAACAACCTTGCCAAATCCATCAGGGGGCAGGTGATTTTTGTATCATTACTCCCTTTCATCATTACCCCGGTAATCGGTGCCCTCTCGATCAGATGGCTTTTTATCGGTGATGGAATTTTGACAGTACTGCTGGAATGGTGGCTGCAGATGGACATTGCCATGTTTGCCCAGGCATGGACCATAGAATTGATGATGCTGTTTTATCGAGTCTGGCATGTAGCACCCTTTGCCTTCGTGGTGTTTTACGCGGGATTGCAAACAGTCAATAACGACACCCTGGAAAGTGCCATAATTGATGGGGCAAGCCGTTTTGAAAGATTGCGTTATGTTGTTATACCCCACCTCATGCCCCTCATCATTTTTGTATCACTGATCCATTTGATGGACAGCTACAGGGTATTTGAGGAAATTGTCGGATTTTCATCACAGGCCCATGTCATTTCCCTGCAATGGTTGACCTATGACTTTCTGGTACCGGATGAATCTGGCAACAGGTCCATATCGAGGGCTTCCGCCAGTTCCATGTTGACCATGATCGGTATCGTCATTATTTTGATCCCACTCCTGCGAAAGACATGGAACGACCATCGGGCAAGGGTTCTGTAATGTCGGTACCCAAAGCCCTTCGGATGCCAATTGGCCTCAAGGCAATAACGTTGGGTTTTGTTGCCTTTTGGTGTGTAATCGCAGCCTTTCCCATATTCTGGATTGCCGTGATGAGTTTCAAGGAGCCTCTGGATTCCTTTGCTTCCAACCCGCTAAGTGTCATATTCGGCCCTTCAACCCGCGAAAGTGGCAAGGGCCTGTCGGTCTTTGACATCCTTATCGGCCTGTCGGCCATTTACTTCATCTACCGATTCACAATTTATCATCTACCCAAGTGGGTCAGCAAGTGTTCTCCCTTCAATCTCATCGTTGTTGGCTGGTTGCTGGCGGCCTTGTTGGTTGCCTTGGTTGTGGTTGTGGTTTTCGGTGTTTTATTCCCACCCATCCTGGCCTTTGTCAACGGCTTGACAGGTTTTCTGGGAACCCCAATCATCGGCTTCACCACGGAGCATTATCTGGCCGTTTGGGCCGAAAATGAATTCTACCGGAATTTCATCAATTCCATAATCGTCACCCTGGGGGTCGTAACGATTTCACTCTCCATCGGTACGCTGGCAGGCTATGGTCTGGCTCGATCAGGATTTGACATCGCCTTTTGGATTTTGATTGGTGCACTAATTTTCAGGGCACTTCCCCACTCGGTTCTGGTATCGGGTTATCTTCCCGTCTTTGTCAATTCCGCTGAATATCTACGCCCCATACTAGGGGAACACGCACCCACCTTTTACGGACAGCCGCTGGCTGTCATCATGGTATTGGTAGCGATAAACCAGCCCTTCACAATTTGGATGTTGCGGTCCTTCTTTCAGAACATACCAAAGGAACTCGATGAATCGGCCCGGGTTGACGGTTGCACGCATTTTCAGGCCTTCCGTTGGGTCATCATGCCCATCATGTGGCCTGGTGTCATCACCACCGGGCTGTTCAGTTTCCTTCTGGCTTACAACGACTTTCTGGTCACCTCCCTTTTGCTTGATGCCCAGAACCAGACCATGGTTCCGGCAATCGCCGGATATTTCAACCGTGAGACGACAACCACTGATCAGGTTGAGGCTGTGGCAGCAGCCGTATCGATCACGGCCCCGCTCTTTTTACTGGTCATGGTTTTCCAAAGACAGATAGTCAGCGGATTGACAGCCGGGGCGGTCAAGGGATAGCAGGTCATCATGGTTGCACGCGAATGAACGGGGGAGGGTGTCTTGTCAGGTAAACGACCGGAACAGGCTGTCATGACGAAGGGTGCGGACTTGTCCAGGACCGATGAGACCAGGATGGTCATAGAACAGATGGTTGATGGATTGAATGATCATCGCATTGAAGATATTGGAGAGTATTTTGCCGATGGCTTCCGATGGATGGGAAATTATGGCTGTGGCATCAAGAATGGGTTGCGTGAATTTCAGCAGAATTGGCAAAAACCATTTCAGGCAGCTTTTTCGGAGAAGGTCTGCATTGACGAGGCCCGATTGTTCATGGGCGAATGGGGAGCAGCCTTCGGGCGTCAAGAAGCACTACATTCGGGTGAATTCATGGGTGTCAAACCAACTGGAAAAAAGGTGGAAATCAGATACATGGATTTCTGGAAGGTCGAGAACAAAAAAATTGTCGACAATTGGGTCATGGTTGATTTCCCGTCTGTCCTCAAACAGCTGGGTGTGGATATATTCAAAGGAGAAGGTTGGGAGGGATTTGACAATGGTACTAAAATACCCTCAAGACCAAAAACAGGAGGAGAATTGGATTGAGCATAGAAATATTGAAGGATGGCATTGCCGAGGAACAAAAAAATCAGGATGAGCAGAAAACCAGAGAGATCGTATCGGATGTTCTCAATGGCATAAAAATGCGAGGTGACAGTGCAGTCAGGGAATATTCGGAAAAACTGGATAGATTTTCCCCTGCTTCCTTTCGACTCTCCGAGGAGCAAATCCGGGATTGCATCAATCAACTATCCGATCAGGTGATACATGACATAAAATTTGCCCAATCCCAGATACGGGAATTTGCCAAGGCCCAAAAGGATGCCTTGAAGAATATTGAGGTCGAACCAATTCCGGGAGTGATCCTTGGACACAAGAACATTCCGGTGCAATCGGTCGGGTGCTATGTCCCGGGTGGTAAATACCCGATGGTTGCTTCGGCCCATATGTCGGTGGTTACAGCCTCGGTTGCGGGAGTCCCGCGCATAGTGGCAACAACCCCACCTTACAATGGTGAATTCATTCCGGCCGTTATCGCGGCCATCCATTTTGGAGGTGCACACGAAATCTACATTGTCGGTGGTGCCCAGGCCATTGGAATGTTGGCTTATGGTACCGAAACTGTTTCCAGTGTCGACATGGTGGTTGGTCCCGGAAATGCCTTTGTTGCTGAAGCCAAGCGTCAGATTTTTGGTCCTGTCGGGATTGATTTGTTTGCTGGTCCAACTGAAACAATGGTTATAGCCGATGATACGGTTGATGCAGAAATCTGTGCCACTGACTTGCTGGGTCAGGCCGAACACGGCATCAATTCACCAGCGGTTCTGGTTACCAACAGTCGCAAGCTTGCCGACGGGACCCTTGGGGAGATAGACCGCTTGTTGGAAATCCTGCCAACCGCCAACCTGGCAGCTCCAAGTTGGCATGATTATGGTCAGGTTTACCTTTGTGACACCTATGAGGAAATGCTTGAGGTTGCCAATCAAATAGCCTCCGAACACGTGCAGGTCATGACCGACCGGGATGATTGGTTTTTGGAACATATGACTTCCTATGGAGCCTTGTTTTTGGGGCCCAGAACCAATGTTGCTAACGGTGACAAGGTGATTGGAACCAATCATACACTACCCACAAAGGGCGCAGGAAGGTATACTGGTGGTCTTTGGGTCGGTAAATTCCTGAAAACCCACAGTTACCAGAAGATAACCAGTGACGAGGCCGCAACCTTTGTGGGAGAGTATTGCTCAAGGCTTTGCATACTGGAGGGATTTGTCGGACATGCCGAACAGGCCAATATCAGGTTGCGTAGATATGGCGGCTTGAATGTTCCTTATGGAAAACCGCCTTCACAGGTATAGAAGAGTGGGAGAAGCCTCAATGATTATCGAAATTCCAAAAACCCCCTCGTTTCGGTTGGAGGGGCGCAAGGCTCTTGTAATCGGAGGCGGTCAGGGCATTGGATTGGCTTGTTCCACGGCCTTGGCCGAGGCCGGTGCAGAAGTCATGATTGCTTCCAGGAATAGTGTCCGCATAGCCGAGGTAGTAGATGAAATGAATGAAAGCGGTTTCAAGGCTGCCGGGTATAAGCTGGATGTCTCCAGTGTACAGGAAATAAGGAATTTCCTGCAGGAGTTCGGACCATTCGATATTCTGGTCAACTCGGCCGGCATGGCCCGCCATGCAGCCTCATTGGAGGTCGGGGAAACTGATTACGACATGGTCATGGATATCAATGCCAGAGGAGCCTATTTTGTTGCCGTTGAAGCGGCCAGGGGAATGGAGCAGTTGGGAGGCGGTTCAATTATTCAAATTTCGAGTCAGATGGGTTTGGTGGGTGGTCTTGATCGTACGGTTTATTGTGCCTCCAAGCACGCCATTGAGGGAATGACCAAGGCCATGGCCATGGAATGGGGAGAAAAGAACATCCGGATCAACACGATTTGTCCGACTTTCATCAAGACCGAGTTGACCAGGGATACCTTGAATGACCCTGACAAGGTTGAATGGATAAAATCAAAAATCAAATTGGGACGCTTGGGTGAGCCGGAAGATATCATGGGTGCAGTGGTTTTTCTGGCTTCAGATGCCTCTTCCCTTGTCACCGGAACCAACATAGTTATTGATGGAGGGTGGACAGCGGGGTAAATCCTGGATTCCGCAATAGGATTGAATTGATGGGCAAGGTAACTTCACTAGATGTGGCCAGGAAAGCCGGAGTCAGCCAATCGGCTGTAAGCAGAACCTTTACCGAGGGAGCTTCGGTTTCCGTGGGAATGGCCAACAAGGTTCGCAAGGCTGCCGATGAGTTGGATTACAGACCGAATATCCTAGCCCGTTCGCTTATTACCGGTAGATCTCGTATCATCGCACTCGTTGTGGGCTACCTTGATAACCAGTTCTATCCTGATGCCTTGGAAAAACTTTCCAGGGCCCTCAAGGAAAAGGGTTACCACATACTGGTGTTCCTGGCTTCGAATGAATCCGAAAAGGAAGGCCAGAAGGTTGTGGATGAGTTGATTGATTATCAGGTTGATGGAATTATTGCCGCTTCGGTTTCCCTTTCTCACAGTTTAGCCAAAAGATGCAGGACACAAAATATTCCCATCATGTTGTTCAATCGGCGGCAGGACAATCCATCACTTTCATCTGTTACCTCGAATAACTTTCTTGGTGCCAAGAAGGCAACGGAGTATTTGTTGGCAACGGGACATCGGAAACTGGCCCACATTTCCGGTTGGAGTGAAACATCCACAGGTAGGGAAAGAGCGGCTGGATTTACATGTGCTCTGGAAAAATTCGGTTTGGAACCCTACGATATCATGGATGGGATGTACAATCGGGAGAAGGCAATTGAAGCCACAAGGAAATTATTTTCGAAAAAATCCGGTTTGCCGGATGCAATTTTCGTTGGCAATGACCATATGTGCTTTGCCGTGATGGATTCCATCAGGTATGAGTTGGGTTTGAGAATTCCTGAAGATGTTTCCATCGTTGGTTTTGATGATGTTCCACTGTCGTCTTGGCCTGCATATAATCTCACTACAGTAAGACAACCGATAAACAAGATGATTCAATCGACCATAAACGGATTGATGAATTTGATCCATAATGATTTAACCGAACCTAAGCAGATTCAATTGGAAGGAAAACTAATTGTTCGTGGAACCACGACTAACAGATTAAAGGGAAAATAATGACAAAATACAGCTCATTTCCAGAGTTCATACTGGGGATAACCTATGAAATATGGGAGGAAAGAGGCATCAACAAAATCAAGGACTACTATCATAAGGATACGATGGTGAGGTCGGCTGATGGCGTTGTAAAAGGAAATGACAATGTCATCAAGGCCACCACGGAAACCCTGGCCGAATTTCCTGACCGGGTATTGTTGGGCGAAGATGTAATCTGGGCCCAGACGGGAGAAAACAGCTGGTTTTCTTCACACCGTATACTATCCAAGGCCACACACAGTGGTGATGGAAGATATGGCTACCCTTCCAACAAGGAAGTCATCTACCGGGTCATAGCCGACTGCCATGCCGTCAGGCACCCGGAGTTCGGCTGGGTCATAAATGACGAGTGGCTGGTACGTGACCAGGGTGCAATGTACAAACAGATGGGATTGCCCTATGATCGGGATGAGCATTATCTGGATCCGCTGGATGATCCAACGGATCCGCTCGGTGTAGAAGTCAAGGGTCCCTACCTTGGTCGAGGCAATGAGGTGGAACCGGGTCTGATCTACGAACAACATTTGAAGAACATTGCCAATGGCGAGGTTGCTGCAGTTGCCAAAAGGTATGATCGCGCCTGTCATTTGGAATTGGGGGAAGGGCGTACGGTCCACGGTGTTGACGAGGCCGAGAAATTCTGGATTTCGTTGCGGGCTTCCTTTCCGGATTCCGAACTTGTCATTGACCATCGGATCGGTCAAATAGAAGAAGGGAAACCTCCCAGGTCTTCTGTCAGGTGGAGGCTCAGGGGGCCGCATTGCGGATATGGCCTGTTCGGTGCGCCGAGTGGCCAGTTCGTTGATCTAATGGGCATATCTCATGCAGAGTTTGGCACATCGGGGATTTTGAGAGAGTTTATTGTCATTGACCATGTTTCCATTTGGAAACAAATCAACAGGGATGACGAAGTCACCTTTTCATACATGTTCGATGATGATGATGAGGGAGATGACGACGATGAAGAATCATTATTCTGAATCACAATCAATGAAAACTGTCAGGCATGGGGAATTCATTCCCTGCCGGACAGCCTTTATAGATACCCACACACCGGGTTCCGACCTGAAGGAAAACTTTACCCTCATTGGCGGTGGTGTGTCCGAGAGTCCGGACCAGCATGTGCATATTGTTGATACACCGGGATTCAACATTGGTGCCGCTGGCCAACCTCCCAAATGTCGCAATTCCCTACACTCGCACCGTACAGCAGAGGTATTCATTGCCCTGAAAGGCCGTTGGAGGTTTTTTTGGGGGCGTAGTGGTACCGCAGGTGAAGTAACACTTGAGCAGGGAGATATTATCAATATTCCGACCGGAATTTTCCGTGGTTTTGAAAATATCGGCCAGCAATATGGCATGCTCTTGGCCATTCTGGGGGGAGATGATGCTGGAGGAGGGGTGATTTGGGCTCCCCAGGTCATCGAAGAGGCTAGGGATCATGGCTTGATGCTTGCCGAAACAGGCAAGTTGTATGATTCAAAGAAGGGTGAGTCCCTTCCAGATGGGATAAAACCCATGCCCCTGCTAACCGGGGAAGAACTCAAGCAATTTGTTGAACCCACACCTGAACAGGTCGTGCCCAATTATGTTGCCAGAAAATGGGATATGGTTGCCCTTTCCAACGGAACAGCTGCCGATGTGATTTCGAGTGGGGGAATGCTGGTGGACAAACCCGGTTTTGAGGTCAGTTTTCTTTCCCACAATACAGAAGGGAAAACCTATTCAACAGATCACAGTGAAGTATTGATGGCAACCGAAGGCCACTGGAAAATCAGGTGGGAAGATAGCGAGCAAATATTGGCTCCTGGTGATGTATCCCTTCTTCCAAAGGGTGGTAAAAGAAAGATTGAATCTGCCGTATCCGGTGAGGCGGGTTTATTCCGGGTAACAGGAACGGATGATCCGGCGGGACCAACCTGGAAATTTCCACCTGAAACTTGATTGATGTTGGCCAAACGCAGAAAATGACAATTTTGACCACCCATGTTGGCAGCCTGCCGAGAAGCAGGGAAGTAGTGGATTTTCTTTTCGCCCGGGAAAGGGGTGAAGATTATGATCAGGTGAAATTTGATGATGTCATGCAAAAGGCAACTCTGGAGACAGTAAGGAAACAGGTTGATGCCGGCATTGATTTTGTTTCGGATGGTGAAACCTCAAAGATTTCCTATGCCACTTATGTCAAGGACCGGTATTCTGGTTTTGCAGGTGATGCCCCCAGACAACCTCCAGCTGACCTGCTTGAATATCCTTCATTCCTTGAGCGACTCGCTTCCGAAGGCGGAACACCAAAGTATTCTCGCCCGTGTTGTGTCGGGAAAGTTGAATCCAGGGGACAGGAGGAGTTGCTGAAAGATATCAACAACCTCAATCTTGGCATCAGGGAGGCAGGAGCAAGAGGTGGTTTCATGAATGCCGCCTCACCGGGCGTGATCAGTTTGTTTTTGCCAAACAACTATTATCCCTCAAGGGAAGAATATCTGCATGAGCTCGGCCGGGTCATGAAGGAGGAATACAGGACCATTGTCGATAATGGGCTGATCCTCCAGCTGGATTGTCCGGACCTGGCCTTGTCAAGGCACATGTTGTTTGCCGATCTGACCGATGACGAATTCGTCGAGATAGCTAGGCAGAATGTCAAAGTACTCAATGAAGCCCTGGATGGAATTGATCAGGACAGGGTAAGAGTTCATATTTGCTGGGGCAATTATGAAGGCCCCCATACCTGTGACATTGGCATGGAAAAGGTATTCTCCACCTTGATTAAAATAAATGCCAAATACCTGCTGTTTGAAACTTCCAATCCCAGACATGCCCATGAATGGGTGATTTTCAGGGAAAGGTTTGAGCAGATACCGGGTGACAAGGTCCTGATACCAGGTGTCATCGATTCCACGACAAACTTCGTCGAACATCCGGAAGTCGTGAAGCAACGTTTGGAAAGGTTTCTTGAGTTCGTTCCCAAGGAAAGACTTATGGCGGGATCAGATTGCGGGTTTGGAACCTTCGCAGGTTTTGGAGCGGTTGATCCCCAGATAGCGTATGCCAAATTGGCCAGTCTTTCCCAAGGAGCAAAGATGGTTGCATGAATCCCGAGCCGATTGTATTGATTCCGGGGCATATGTGCGATCACCGGGTATTTCAGGATCAGGTCAAGGGTGTTTTCAATGATCGGGGTGTATCAATACCTGTAATCACCTCTTTGGAAAGCATAACCGGCATAGCTGAAATGACACTTGCTTCCTGTCCCTCAACCTTTGCCTTGGCAGGACACTCAATGGGAGGAATCGTCGCCATGGAGATGTATCGTTTGGCACCTGAGCGAATTTCACGCTTGGCCTTGATATCCACCAATCACAAGCCCGAAAAACCAGAGGTTGCCAGCCAGAGGGAAGCCAGAATCGATTCGGTAAAAAAGGGCAATCTCAGGGAAGTAATCAGGGATGAAATGAAACCGGCCTATCTTCATGATGGTCCCTATAAAAACCTATTCCTTAAATTCATCATGGTTATGGCATTGGATTTGGGTTCAAGTGTTTTCATCAAGCAATCAAGAGCCTTGATTTCCAGACTGGATCAGACTGCAACGCTGAGCCAGGTAGATGTACCTGTGGCCCTGGTTTTTGGTGAGGAGGATCAGCTTTGCCCGCCTGAATATCATTTTGCCATGAAGGATCTTGTACCCCATGCCGAGATTTTTGCTATCAGTGAATCAGGTCACATGTCCATGATTGAACAACCGAGTAAATTTGATAATGCATTGAAAGAATGGATCAGTTTGTAATGACAAAACAAGTATTGGAATTTATCCGGGGATATGACACTCCGACAATTGTAAATGCCATTGAGGTTGCCTTGGGTACAAGAGATTTTCATAACTATACCAAGAAACCCCTGGTCGCATCCGACCCTTCGGCAGGTGCCATCGTCGGCTGGGCTGTGACTGCCCGGATCAGGGCCAAGCATGCCCCAAATGAAACCCCGGAAACACTGATTCAGAGAAGAACCGAATACTATCATTACCTTAAGGCTTCGAGGAAGCCATGTCTATTGGTCATGGAGGATTTGGATTTTCCAGATACCCGTGGAGCCTGGTGGGGAGAGGTCAATTCCAACATTCACAAGGGATTTGGTCTGGAAGGTGCACTAACCAACGGTCAGGTTAGGGATCTGGATGAGTTGGTGGATGGGTTTTCCATATTTGCCGGATCGGTTGGTGTCAGTCATGCTTTTGTACACCTTGTCGATATGGGCAAACCAGTAAATGTCTTGGGACTTGAGGTGAGTGAAGGTGACCTGATTCATGCAGACAAACATGGTGCTACGGTCATCCCCGAAAGCCTGATCTACAGCATTCCGGAGTGTATTGGGAAACTAATCCGGGGAGAAAGTCACGTGATCAATGCTGCCTGCCGAGTTGGAGGAATTGATATAGACCAGTTAACCGAAAGTTGGAACAAGTTCAGCCAGGAAACAAGAAGTTAGAAATCAATTTTTCCGCATGAAATCCAGAACCAGGGGGCGGATATTATTCAGCCATACCTTGCCCGAGAATATGCCATAGTGGCCTGCCTTCGGTTCCACATGGCTTGCTTTCTTGTCTTCAGGTAGGCCAGTGAGAAGTTTCAGTGCAACCGAACATTGACCTGGCGCCGAAATATCATCATTTTCACCTTCCACGATTTTGACGGCACTTTTGGAAATCTTGCCCAGATCAACCCTGCGGCCTTTGACAGTAAAGCAGTTTCTGGCGATTTCCCGGCTTTTGAAAATTCTCTGAACCGTTGAAAGGTAAAATTCTGCCGTCAAATCCATTACCGCCAGATATTCATCATAAAAATCATTATGGCGATCATGTTCTGAGGCTTCACCCTTGGCGGCATTGAGAATCTGGTTCATGAAGGACAGTGAATGTTTCTGGGCATTCATGGACATGAAGGAGGAGAGCTGGATAATTCCCGGAAACACCAACCTGCCGACACCGCGATATCCTGAACCGACATTCTGGATAAACAAATGTTCCAACTGTCCCATGGTGACCGAATTGCCAAAGTCGGTGACCTCGGTTGGCGCTGCGTTTGGATCGACCGGTCCACCGAACAGGATCATGGATTTGGGTTGTTTCTCCGGTTCATCCTCGGCAATCATGGCGGTTGCTGCCAAGGTAAGGGGGACAGGCTGGCATACGGAAATTATATGGGTATCAGGTCCCATGAACAGGATGAACTCCCTCAGGTACTCCGTGAAGTCCTCAATATCAAATTTTCCTTCTGAAACAGGTATGTCACGTGCATTCTTCCATTCCGTGATATAAACCTCGCAGTCTGGCAGCAAACTCCTCACGGTTTTTCGCAATAAAGTTGGGTAATGTCCCGACATGGGAGCAATAACCATGACCTTTTGTGGCATTCGTTTACGATCAATTAACCGGAAATGCTTGAGTTTGCAAAAAGGTCTGTCCAGTAGAACATCTTCCGTTACCAGGTATTCCGTATGATTTGAAACGATGCTGTGAATATTCCAGTCGGGCTTCTCGGCCATTCTGCTGAATGACCGTTCAACAACCTTTCCCCATGAAGAAAAGGCTTTGGGTATGAAGCTGCTCGAGAAACCAAAATAAGGGAAAGACCAAAAGGTTTTTGCGGATGCTCCCATCCATTCAAAGGCCAATCTGGCACTTTCCGTAGTATCGTATGAATAATGGCTTCTCATGCCCATCCCTTCCACAATATTTATAGCTTAATCTTGAGTACAATTATTCGGTACTTATTTAGGTATAGGTTATTAGGTCGAATTATGGAATAAGCAAGATGCTTCCTTCAAACGAAAAATCTGAAAAATTACAGGAAAACCTTCAAAAGATTGAGGAATTAAGCAAACGGCTGATCGAGGTTCTTTCAAACCAGAGCAACGAAAATCAGAAATTCATGCATGCTGATCAGGAATTGGTAACCAGGACAGGTCTCGCCTCCCTGAATGACATGGCATCGAATCCTTCAAAACTATTTGAAAGTCAGGTTTCCTACTGGGGACAGTCCCTGAATTTGTGGATGGAAGCTCAGAAATCTCTGGTGAATTACCCGAACAGTTCTGAAACGGTTTCGAAATCAGCCAATCAGGACAGGAGATTCAAAAACGAGCTTTGGGATATCCCATATTTCAAACTCATCAAGGACCATTATTTTCTCAATTCCCAGATGATAAGGAACTATTTCGAAAACATCGAGGGTATGAGCGATGGTGATCGCAAGAGAATTGAGTTTTTTTCACAGCAGATAACAGACATGTTGAGCCCCGCAAATTTTCTGGCAACCAATCCCGAAGCTTTGGACAAGGCTATAAAGACCGAGGGTCAATCACTTGTAAATGGATTGGAAAACCTGGTCAGGGACCTCGAAAAGAACAATGGGGACCTGCAGGTTACACTTTGTGACCCTGAAGCTTTCAAGGTCGGGGAAAATCTTGCCACCACAGAAGGTGAAGTGGTTTTTAGGAACGAACTGTTCGAGTTGCTTCATTACCATCCCAAAACAGAGAAGGTCAAGGAGGTTCCTCTCGTAATCATACCCCCTTGGATAAACAAGTATTACATTCTTGACCTGCAATCCGACAATAGCTTCATCAAGTGGGTGGTGGAACAGGGTTATCAGCTCTTTGTGGTCAGTTGGATAAATCCCGACAATTCCCATCGTGATGTGGGTATGGATACCTACACATTGGATGGATGCATAAAAGCCATTGATGAGGTATGTAATTATACTGGTTCCAAAGAGACCAATGCCATAGGTTATTGCATTGGTGGAACGCTGCTTGCCATGGCTTTGGCGTACATGAGCAAGACCAAAACCAACAAGGTCAAGTCTGCAACCTTTTTCACAACCCTGACAGATTTCACCGATATTGGTGAATTGGGTATTTTCCTTGGTGATGATTTTATTCATGGTGTAGACGAGATTCTTGAGGAAAAGGGCTTTCTACCTGGTAAAAGCATGTCAAATGCCTTTTCTTACCTGCGTGCCAATGACCTTGTTTATGGACCAGCTGTCAGAAGTTACCTGCTGGGGGAGCCACCCATGGCATTTGATCTTTTGCATTGGAATGGAGATTCAACAAATTTACCAGGTCGTATGGCGAGGGAATATTTTCATGACATCATTCGAGAGAATTTGTTTACCAACGGAGAATACGAACTGAATGGTGTCAAATTGTCTCTGGCGGATATTACCATACCTCTTTCAGCAGTAGCTTGCGAATCAGATCATCTGGTTGATTGGAAAGTCTCTTTCAATGGTATAAGGATGATGAAGAGTCGCAGCAAGAAATTGTTTCTGGCTGAATCCGGTCATGTTGCCGGTGTGGTCAATCCTCCAACAAAAATAAAATACGGTCATTATACCAACAACAAGAATTCCTCTTCTCTGGATGAATGGAAGGAAAAGGCAGAATACCACAAGGAAACCTGGTGGCCTTCCTGGGAAAAATGGCTGTCAACACGATCTGGCAAATCACTTGAAGTTGGTGCAATCAAACATAGGGATAGCAATCTGGGACCTGCTCCTGGTACGTATATCCATATGACAATCTAATCAGCAGAAAATTTAAGGCGGGTTATGAGTGATGGTCAAACACCACTGTTGATCAAGCGGTATGCAAGCCGTCGATTATACAACACGGAAACCAGCGAATACACAACCTTGGAGGAAGTATCGGATATGATTAAATCCGGGCGTGATGTAAAAATCATAGACAAGGTGTCAGGTGAAGATCTCTCAAGGGAATATATGGTTAGGATCATTGTCGAGAATGAATCCAGGGAATTGCCAGTATTGCCACTGGATACCTTGCAAAACATGGTTAGATCCTACAACGAGAAGACCCTTGCATTGGTTCCCAAGTTTCTTGAGGCGTCCTATGACATGCTTAACAAAAGCCAGAACCAGATCATAGAAAATTTCCAGAACGTTTCGGACCCCCTTAAAAACCTGAAGGATTTTCAGGAATCGCAAAAGGATATCCTATCGGCCATGTTTCCCTTCATGGCCTCTTCCCCAAACAAGGAAAATAGTGAAACGAAGACAAATAATAATGAACTAGATGAATTGAAGAAGCAGATGGCAGAGATGCAAAAGAAACTTGATAATATGGGGTTGTGAATTGATTTGAACGGTTGTTAAAAGTAACTATAATATTTAAATGGGTCTTCACCTGCTTTGGTGGGTTGTATTTGTTTCAAATGTATTGTTCATGTTGAAAAGCAAGGGTGTTTTCATCACAGGCCATCTTCAGCTGCTGGGAAGAAATGATGATCACAAGAAGTTTGTTGAACAGGGGCCGGGCACTTTTCAAGAACCAACTGAAGCCATTGCATTCCTGACATGTTGCCGATCATGGGCATCATTCCATGTTGAAGGAAGAACGGACATTCATTGTCAACGATTGCAGCAAGCCGCTGGCATGACAGGATTTGGGGGTTGGGATTTATGTCCCGAGGGATTCAACAGGTGAATTACCCACCATAATTGGTGATGAGCCATTTAAATTATTGGTTGGGCAACTTTGAATGCAAAACTAAATTTTTGCATTTTATCCAATTACTTTTCCATGTAGATATGGTTCAAATCAATTAGCTATAGAATATCCTGAAAAACTCAATTTATTATTCACCAACTTCTTTCATATTTAGGAAGATTTTTGTTAGTGAATTCCCTAAACAAGTAATTCAACAAGTTAATTTTCATAAGGCAGATAAATTAATTTTTATCAAGCTTAATCAAATGAAAGGTATCAAAACTGAGGGCTTTGTTAGATACAAATATCATTATTCACCGTGAAACTGCAAAGCCTGCAAATCCAAGTATTGGCACACTGTTCAAATGGTTGGACAAAGCGGGATATGAAAAATGTATACATCCTATTAGTACAACTGAATTTCAGAAATATCAGGATAAAGAGAAACTAAAGTTTCTCAATATTAAGTTAGATAGTTATATTGAATTAAAGACAGTCGCCCCACTTGCTTCAGAAGTCAAAAGCGTTTCAGAAGATTTCGATGAAAACGAGAATGATCAAAATGATTCCGTGATACTGAATGAAGTTTTTCAAGAAAGAGTAGATTTACTCGTAAGTGAAGATAAAAAAATACTCAAAAAAGCTGAACGGCTTGGTATTCACGATAAAGTTTTTTCCATAGATGGGTTTTTAGAAAAGGTTGTTTCAGAAAACCCAGATCTCATTGACTATAATGTATTAAGCGTGTCCAAGAAGCTGTTCGGTGAAATAAACTTAAATGACATTTTTTTTGACAGTTTCAGAAATGACTATCAAGAATTCCATCGGTGGTTTAATAAAAAATCTGACGAAACCTGTTATGTGACAATAAACAAGGGAAAAATTTTATCTTTTCTATATCTGAAGGTTGAATCTCAATCAGAAAACTATGCTGACATATTCCCTACATTTTCACGCAAGAGACGTTTGAAAATTGGAACATTTAAGGTGGTTAGCAATGGTGTTCGACTAGGTGAGCGATTTCTCAAGATCATTTTTGACAATGCAATCCAATCGAAGGTTGAAGAGATTTATATAACCCTATTTAATAAATCAGAAGATCAACAAAAGCTTATTGATTTACTAAAAATTTGGGGATTTAAACCACATGGAACGAAGAAATCTGACAACGGAGAAGAACTTGTATTCATTCGAGATTTCACCCCAAAGTTTTTGCCAGAAACCCCCAGTCTTTCATTCCCTTATATTTCATTAGAGGGAACTATTTATTTCTGTCCCATTTATCCTGAATATCACACAGAATTATTCCCAGATTCTATACTCACGACAGAATCAAGTACCGAGTTTCAAGAACAAAAACCACATCGAAATGCTTTAAGAAAGGTATATATTTCCCGATCAATTAACCGAAGCCTTAAATCAGGTGATATTGTAGTATTCTATAGAACTGGTGGGTTATATAAAGGTACTGCAACTACAATTGGTATTGTGGAAAGTGTTATTGATGATATTAAGGATGAGGATGAGTTTATTTTGAAATGTAGAAAACGAAGTGTATTTCCAGACAACGAACTGAAATCTTTTTGGAATTATCGTTCGAACCGGCGACCTTTCATCGTTAATTTTATTTATACTTACTCATTTCCAAAACGTCCCAATTTGCAAAAACTAATTGAACTTGGGGTTATCAAGGGAATTAATTCAGTTCCAAGAGGGTTTGAACGAATATCAAAAGAACAATTTTATAATATTATTCAGGCATCTGAAAGTAATGAAAGTATTATTGTCAATTAAGCCGATATTTGCAGAAAGAATATTTGACGGCACCAAAGGGTTTGAATTCCGTAAAAAGATTTTTATCAGATCTGGTATAAAGCATGTTATAGTCTATGCTTCTGCACCCATTAGTCGGGTAATCGGGGAGTTTGAAATAGAAGAAATATTAAAGGATTCACCTGAAAAACTATGGAAAAAAACCCAGCAACAAGCTGGAATATCTGAAAAGGAATTTTTTTCCTATTTCGAGGAAAGAAATGTTGGATATGCAATCAAAGTGAAACACTCGTATCGCTATCCAAAACCAGAAATACTATGGAACAGATTCCTTATTCACCCGCCACAATCATTTTGTTATGTAACTTAAGATCCCATTTCTTGGAATAATTCAGGCACGAATTATTGACATAATAGCAAGTCCTATTTTGATGGTTTTTACCCATCTTAAATGTAGAAGATTCTTGATAGTTGTATGGTAAGTTATCGCTTATTTGGACGCTTTGAAAAACTGTAACAATCGTCCAGTTTCTGTTCTGGCAAGCGAAGTAGTTATTTCAGGTTGGATTGTATCTATCATTTCTTTGAAGGTCAGGATCTTGATTTCGTTACCCTTAATTTCTTGTCAAAAGTTACTGTTATGTGCCCATAAATTTTTGTCAGTTTTATCCCCAGTTAGTTTAGTAACTGCTATAACATAAGTGAATTTATTTTCACTAGTTGCATCTTCTACAACTTCAACAAAAGCTGAAGACCATTTTCGTTTAGTGAGTTCCCTGAATGATTTCTATGCTATCCTATCGTCAACCTTTTTGTTCGCTTCAATCGGATTTATCCATGAATGCTGGATTAAATCCTTTTTGCCAGCTTTTATAGCTTGCAATAGCAACCTTTTCTTCATCCCTTCTTAAGGGGTGGTATCTAAACATCAATATCACCGTGGTTTGAATCTTCGCGTTTTTTTAAGTCAGGATGATTTTTGCAAGGTTTGAGTTTCAAATTGTTTCGAACAAAATATCCTTTATGTAGTAGGTATTCTTCAACGACCTGCTCTAGTATATCTTCTTTGGTAGCTAACTAAGTTCCCAACTCCGTGCTATTAAAATCCTGAGAATAAATAGGGGATTACATATTTGAATCTACACCATCCCGGACACCAGCTAGTTTCCCGAACAGGATACCGTCTTTATCGTCATATTCAATACGGGCCAGATAGCCTTTGTATGACATCGTATTGCTCATGGTTCCACTCCAATTCTTGCTAAAAAGGCACGCACCGCGACAACTTGATACCGCTTGGCTTCTTTGCCGGGATGTGGCCGGCGGAAAGTTTCAATCTCTCCATCCTTTTCGAAACGCACCCGTTATCCACATCCCTCAATCGCCTTCACTCCTGTTGCCAGAAGAAGACGCTCAATCTCGACCCATTTTATTGTTCCCGATATGGGGTCAGTAAAGACGGCATCAAGAGTTTTGCGATGTTTGTTGTTCATGACAAAATAGAAACGATGCTTGCATATTTTGTAAGGTCCTATTCTTTAGGGGCTTAAAAGATAGGTTGACGACGAATCAATCCACCAGCCTGGCAACGCAAACTCCAAACCGACCCTGCCCCAATTCATGATCCCCCATCAATTCATGACGGTGTGTTTCCCGTCATTGCCATTGGGGCCTCATTCAACCGGTTTCCATAAGGTTGGATGGTTCAGGTCGGGAGGAAAATCGCACATCCGCCAACCTATCTTTATAAGCCCCTTTCGGCCCGGGTCCGTGCGTGTCTTTTTTTTAGGGGGCTGTTGCCATGGCAAACCGGGGCCGGTCAATGCGGGCATCGCCGGAAGATGATGTCATGTCCTGTCCCAATTCAATGACAGGGGAGGGGAATCACAAAACAGTGGCAAGGGCAAAAAAGGCTGAACAACAAGATGTGCTGATGCGGCAGGGGTAAAGAGGGGGAGGTATTCAACAACCGCTTCATGTGTCCGTTCTCCCCTGGATGTTTGCGGATGCCTTTCCATGCCGGCCATCATGC
>JAPORQ010000001.1 GCA_026710155.1 Paracoccaceae bacterium | reverse complement strand
TTTGATACCCTTGTCTAATTGGAATTTAACCTGGTAACAGCGTCCAATGGTGATGAGTCTGTGGTTTCAAATTTAACTGGTAGTTGGTTAAGGGCTATGATTCTTTAATTAGTTGTATTGGTATAATTAACGACCATTACTGCCGACTTTTGTAATTTGGATATATGTATCCAATTGCTGAATTTATTTTACAAAAGTGAGAAGAAGTAAGAATTTTTCTGCTTGATTAACTTTCTTATTTTTCCATAATTCGAGGTTGAGGAACCAATAATTTAGGGAGTTATATACCTCACTACCCAATACTCCTTTATCTAGTTGCTTAACTACGAAGAACCATAATCATACTTTCTCCCGTTATTAATGACTGTTAAAGGTGTTTTTCGGATGCAGATTTCACCTTCTAAATGAGAGTTTTCCGATTTTCAAACCCATTACTCCGCAAATAATATAGAACCCCCTGGATAAAGGGAGAAATGTGATTTTGGGTAGTTGGTATATAATTCCCATAATTTAAACCAAATTTTACGTTAAGTAAATAGTTCACCGCGATGTGTTTTCTCAATTCTGTTCACATCCGTTTGGGAAATATCAGCCTCCGAAGCAAAATTCCGCCAGTTACTGACGGCTGTTGATACTTCGTCCAAAATTACTTGAGCTTTCTTTTTCTTGATTCCACCAACTCCAGCAAAAGTTATAAGGTTTTCAGTTTTGAACCTATCCAGTTTCCCACTAATGCTCATCTGGTGGCGGCTTGTCCAGTCGCCAGAGGGGTTATAGGAATAGACAACATCGAAAGCAGGCGAAAGACTCCATGTCCCACTTTGGTCCATGAGGAAGGCTATGTTTTTGACATGATCATCTTGGTTTCGTGCAAGAATATTGAAAAAGGTACGACGAACCTGCTGCTCTAGGTCGTTTCTTGATAGACCCAGTCGCTTGATTGCTTGAAGCACCTGTTCATAACCATAGGAGCCGGCATCATTGAAATCGAAATGCATCAAGGCACCAAAGGATTGCATATGCAGTTTCTTCCCAGCACTTGTGCGGTCAAACCGGCGGGTCATGAAATGCGCACGACCACCTTCTTCATGAAGGCGACATTCATTCATTTCAATTCCTGCATCACAAGCCATAAGATGATAGGCATATTCAATTCGACCAAATCCCTGAGGGTCAGCAAGTTCCTTGCCCCTGTTGTTGCTTACGCCATCGAATTTCATGAGCCAATGAGAGAATCCCTCGTCTGCCGGGAGTTCCCCCGATCTGAATTCCCCGGTTTGTGGATTCCATGCTAGCTGAGCCTTGGCCCTAGCTCCACCTGCAGAACTCCCGACACACAAAATATTCTGGATAGCATTTTGATCTTCAACGCCCTTAAATCTGCCCTCTAATGCTATACGATCATCAAGCGCTTTGTTGGCAAGCGAGACCAATTGATCAATATCTATTTTTCGGGAGTTTCCGAAAATATCTTTAGCCGAAGGATGGAATTCTAGTGCACCAATACCTCGTTTGCCTGTATGGTATAATCTCTCTACAGGTGTTAAACTGTCAGGCTCTCGTCCTTGTAGAGCCAACCAGGAATTAATCAATTCGTTACCAAATTTATCTGGAAGACTATCCACCAGCATGCCTGGCAAACCCTTGAAGGTCTTGTACGATAAAGACGGGAATGCATAAGGCGTATCCCTGAGGGGCATCATTAACGGAGAAACTTCAATCCCTGAATTGGCAAATTCCGGAGTATATTGAAACACACCAATTCCCCTGTCAGGTAACCAGGTCACAGCACCGATATCGCTACCCCAGAGTCTTACTCTTGCAGTTTCACTCATTTATTTGATTCTTTTGTTTCCCCAACGCCATTCCAACCGAACAGTCTTTTTTTTTCTTGCCCGCCTTCTTTCCTTGCCTGCAAAGCGTACAAGATCTACTGGTCTTATACTAGGGTCTGGAAGTAATGCAGCAAGTTGATCTGTCAATTTTAGTGCCTGCATGATTCGCACAAATGAATCAAGAGATATTGGTTTGCCACGAGCCAGCCGAGTCAATGTACTTCTTGATACACCAGCTTCACTCGCAAGATCATTCTGCGAGATATTTTGGCTAAGACGAATACTGTCTAGGCATTGCCCAAGCTCTTTGATAATAGCCTCGCTGGATGCTGTTGAGAAATCAGTTTTATGCATTAATTATGAACCATTAAATATGAATTAGTCAAATTTTGATTTAACTATACTGCATTAAATGCTATATCTTAATAATTAATTTTAATGTTCTAAATATAAATCATAAAGTAAAAATACTTATGATAATGCATCAGAATTGATTAATTAAATAAAAATTGGTGTGGATCTATTATCCAACTACTCAGACCGACTTTATCTTGCCGGACAAATCAACAAAAAAGCATGCCACGACAAAATCCTCATAATGGCTTTGGGCAACTTGCTGCGCCTGCTCGTCTTCACCCCATTTTTTTTCTTGCCACTCTTCATCAATACGGGATAGTCTCCAAATCTGATCCTTGTTGCCAAAACCATAGAGGTAAGAGAAACCCAGAATCAATGAGCCCAGTAGGGGCACCAATTCACTGAAGCCACAAAGAGAAAAATTATCGAGGGCCTCAATTTTTTCAGCAAATACATCAATTGTTTGGGATTCCTGATCAAAGGGGACAATTCCATGGCTGGTTTTCATCCTGATGGATAATTCTTGTTCCAGCCAGGCAATTACCGGGTCCCAATGATCGGATTGCCATTTGACAAGATCAGATGGGGAAGTTGCACGATAGGAAACAAGATCAGTATGTCCATAATTTAAAAGTGCATTGACTATTTCTCCCCTGGTATCACCGATACGATCTATTGTGGTATTCGTTCTCCGGGTAAAGGGCATGGCCATGGGATCAATTCTTTGCCCTTGGTCTTGAAATTCCACACATATCTTTTCAGCAAGCAAAAAGTGGGGAACCATAAGGGGGTTCTTGCCCGGTGTCATGGCCAATTTGCTGTCCAGCAGGATACCAAAGCCATCTGACAACTCGGTTATTCTGACGTCTTTCCAGAATTTTCTGGCAACCCATTCATTCATTTGAACACCTAGTCATTGGAAAGTTGCTTCAGGGACATTGTTCAAGTCCCATTCAAGGTAGTTTGCCAATTCCTGAAAGTGTACCGGCGCTTCGGCCTTGATAACAATTTCCCGTTTTAAAAACGGATGATGAAAGCGCAAGCTGCTGGCATGTAAGAACATCCGTGATACCAAGTTAAGTTCCTCAAACTTTAATTGAAGGGAGGTTTCAGATAAATCAGATGAATATTTTTCATCTCCCAGAATGGGATGATTGATGGATGATAAATGTACCCTCAGCTGATGGGTTCGACCTGTTTGCGGTGATAACAATACGAAAGCCAACAATTTGCCAAATGTAAGTTGAACAGAATATTTTGTATAAGCAAATTTGGCTGTATTTGATGTATGTCCATTCTTTGTATTTACATTCTTCATCCTGCGATTGACCTGAGTTATGTCTTTTTCCAAAGCAGATTTGATTTCCCCGGTTTGGGGATTTGGCACACCGAGAGTAACAGCCCAATAGTTTTTATACACGTTTTTGATCTTAAACAATTCCATCATTTTTCTTGTGGAGGTAAGGGTTTTACCCGTTAGCAAGACACCGGAAGTTTCCTTGTCAAGCCTGTGAATCAAACGTAGCCGACCAGTATTGTTGGCCAGAGCCAGATGGTTGAGGTATTTGTCAACATATCCCCTTTGTTTTGTACCTCCCTGAGTAGCCAGACCTGGCGGTTTGTTGAGGGCAACAAAATAATCATCTTCATAGATTATACTGTTGTTCAGTTGATGAATGATGGATTGATCGTAACTACTCAGAGTATTGGGCTTGACTGCTTTTTTAGTTGTGGACTCAACTGATTTTGGCAGGGTGATTATCTGGTCCGGAACCAATCTGAATGAGGGTTTGACTTTTTTCTTGTTGACCCTTACCATGCCCCTACGGCACATTTTTTCAATAAGTGACTGGGGGATATGTCCATATTTCCTCCTTAACCACCTGTCAAGACGTTGGTCAGCATCGTCAACGCCGACAATTTTGCTGGTTATATTGTTCAATGAAGCCATATCCTGGCCAGAAACATGCCCAGATAGAGAGCCAAAACAGCCAATACGACTGAAACAAGGGCATAAACAAGGGCCATGTCCAATTTTCCATTAGAGGAAAGTTGCCAAAAGTCACTTGAAAATGCTGAAAAAGTCGTAAAACCTCCGAGAAATCCTGTAATGATCAATGGTGTGTAGCGTTCCGATAAAGTCAGATTGTCAATCATCAAGGCAATTATGAAACCCATGAGCAAAGAACCAAAAACATTGACAAACAATGTTCCATAAGGAAACTGCTTACCCATGACAGTCGATATGCCTGTTGTTAACAGGTATCTGGAAATGGCACCCAATGCACCTCCAAGTGCAATCTGGAGTAAAGTTCCGATCATGGTGAATGCACGCCATCCCTTTTTGCGTTGAGCTTAATCCGGAGATCCTCGAAATACTCCAATCTCTTGCCCAGGTTTTGTTCAAAACCCTTCTTTGGCGGGTTGTAATATTTTGCTCTGTTGAAACCCTCGGGAAAGTAGTTCTGTCCAGAAAATCCGTAGGGAACATCATGATCGTACTGGTAATCCTTGCCATATCCGAGCTGTTTCATCAGCTTTGTGGGTGCATTGAGTATATGCTTTGGAGGTAACAGGGATCCTGAAACTCTTGCATCTTTGGTGGCCGATTTATAAGCCTTGTAACTTGCATTGGATTTTGGAGCCAAAGCCATATAAATGATCGCTTCTGCTATGGCCAGTTCACCCTCTGGACTACCAAGCCGTTCATAAGCTATCCACGAGTTGATGGCCATATCCAACGCATCCGGGTCGGCCAGACCTATATCTTCCACGGCCATGCGTGTAATTCTTCTCAGCAGGTAATTTGGATCCTCACCGGCATCCAACATTCTGGCCAACCAATAGAGAGCGGCATCCGGGTCAGATCCTCGTACCGACTTATGCAGGGCTGAAATCAGGTTATGGTGCCAATCTCCGGTTCTATCATAAGAGGTGGCTTTTTGAGATAGATGCAGGGATAATTTATCAATATCCAGTTTTCGCTCCGGGGCCAAAGCACAAATTTGTTCAATATTATTCAGCAGACTCCTGCCGTCGCCATCGGCCATCCCGCACAACCAGTTTCGTGCTTCATCAGTAAGGGGTAGGGGAGAACCAAGACACTTTTCGGCCCTTTGCACCAGTTTTTCCAAGTCGGACATTGAAAGCCTGGATAAACAAAATACCCTTACGCGTGACAAAAGGGCAGGATTGATTTCAAAGGAGACGTTTTCTGTTGTCGAACCGATAAGTTTTATGGTTCCATCCTCGACATAGGGTAGAAAACCATCCTGCTGGCTCTTGTTAAAACGATGAATTTCGTCTACAAAGAGGATTGTTCCCTTGCCTTCCATCCATTGATTTCTGGCAGTAGAAAAAATTTTTCTCAGTTCAGCGGTATTGGAAAAAACGGCACTGATCTGAACAAAATTGTATTCCTTTTTCTGTGCAATTAATCGTGCAATGGTTGTTTTGCCAACCCCTGGGGGACCCCAGAATATAATGGAGGGTAGATTGACCGAATCCAGTAGATTGTTCAGGGGTCTGTCCTTGCCAATGAGATCTTCATGACCGATAACCTCTTTCAGGTTTTCAGGACGAATGCGGTCTGCCAATGGGCGCAATGCTGATGACAAATCACTTTGTTTTTCTATCTGGTCTAGAAGATTGGTCACGTTATAAATTGGGGGAATTAAAACCTTCCCCTACTAAGGTTTAAGGATTAAACGGATGGAAAAAAGATCCATTGATCTTCTTCGGTATATTTACACCAAACATATGAAGAAACAAAATTCAAAAAGTTGGTTAAAGCCCTACCCGGATATGGTTTTTCCAAACAACATGATGATGTATTCCTTGGAGAAACAAATCAGCTTGGTTCTTCGGATTCCTGTTCTGACAATCTATCTCGATCAGCCTTGCCTTTTTCCGCAGCATCCCTGTCGACCAGTTCAATGATTGCCATTGGTGCCCGATCGCCATAACGGTATCCAGCCTTGATGACTCTTGTATATCCACCATTGCGGTCTTGATAACGAGGGCCTATAACATCAAAGAGTTTCTTTGTGTGCTTGCCTTGCTTGAGTTTGGAATTGGCCATTCTTCGGGAATGCAGATCACCCTTCTTGCCCAGGGTAATCAGTTTCTCCACGATCCTCTTCAATTCCTTGGCTTTTGGTAAGGTGGTTTTAATTTGTTCATGTTCAATCAGGGATCCGGCCATATTGGCAAACATGGCTTTCCTATGCTCACCGGTTCTGTTGAGATACCTGTATCCGCCACTGTGTCGCATAATTATTTACCTTATTTTCTGTCCAATGGAAGTGTGATCAAGGGAAGGGTTACAGATCCTTGTCTTCTATTTCCTGAGATAGCATTTCAATATTTTCTGGAGGCCAGTCAGCAATTTCCATGCCAAGTGACAAATCCATTCCCGAGAGGACTTCCTTGATCTCATTCAATGATTTTCTTCCAAAGTTTGGAGTCTTCAACATTTCCTGCTCCGATTTCTGGACCAGATCGCCAACATAAATGATATTGTCATTTTTCAGGCAATTGGCTGATCTGACTGAAAGTTCAAGCTGTGTTACTTTCATGTAGAGATTGCTGTCAACTTCGGTTTCCGGAGTTTCATCTTCCTGTTTGGATTTGACAGGTTCATCAAAATTAATGAAGATCTGGAAATATTCCTGAACGATTCTTGACGCATAGGCTATGGCGTCCTTGGGTGTTATGGATCCGTCTGTTTCAACGTTCAGGATTAGCCTGTCGTAGTCAAGAATCTTTCCTTCCCTTGCGGGTTGAACCTTGTAGGAAACCGATTTTACCGGTGAAAATATGGCATCAATTGGAATAAAATTAATTGCTGCGTCGGCAGGTTTGTTCAATTCGGCAGGAACATATCCCTTGCCGACCCCGACGGTGATTTCCATTTGAATAGAGGCATCCCTGTCCAAATGACATATGACATGCCGTGGATTGAGGATCTCGACGCCGGCTAACGGATTGATCATGCCGGCAGTAACTTCGCCTGGCTGTGATGATTTCAACAGGAGTTTGCGTGGTTTGCGATCATCAGATTTTACAACAACGCCCTTGAGGTTTAGAAGGATGTCAATGACATCCTCGCGAACACCTGGAATTGGTGAAAATTCCTGCACAACATTGTCGATTTCAACTCCGATGATGGCACTACCCCTTATGGAAGAAAGAAGAACCCTCCGCAGTGCGTTGCCGATGGTCAAACCAAACCCCCTTTCAAGTGGTCCGATTTCCAGGGTCATCTGATTTGGATTGCTACCTGATTTCTCCTCCAGTGATGGGGAGATGAGTTTTTCCCAGTTATCTTGGAACATTGATTAGCCTCCATCCTTTTTCCCGATGGTTCCAGCATCGGGAATGTCTCGAAAAACTAAATTAAAACCTAATCGAAAAGTGCTTAGACTCTTCTTCTTTTTGGTGGACGACAACCATTGTGGGCAATGGGTGAAACATCCCTGATTGATGTGATTTCAAAACCTACGGCCGCCAGGGAACGCAAGGCACTTTCCCGTCCCGAACCCGGTCCCTGGACCTTGATCTCCAGTGACTTGACACCATGTTCCTGAGCCTTTTTACCAGCATCTTCTGCTGCCAGCTGTGCTGCATATGGGGTAGATTTGCGTGAGCCCTTGAAACCGACAGTGCCTGCCGAAGACCAGGCAATCGCATTGCCCTGAACATCTGAAATCAATATTTTTGTATTGTTGAAGGAGGAACTCACATGAGCCACTCCGACCGCAATATTCTTGCGTTCTTTTCTCTTTAGACGGGGTTTTTCACGAGCCAAGGCACATCTCCTTTATTTTTTCTTGCCGGCTATTGGCCTGGCCGGACCTTTTCTGGTTCTGGCATTCGTATGGGTTCTTTGCCCCCTTACAGGTAGACCCCTACGATGTCTGAGACCCCGGTAACATCCAAGATCCATCATCCTCTTGATGTTCATTTGGACATCCCTGCGCAGATCGCCTTCCACCATGTAGTTTTGGTCTATATGCTCCCGAAGTTCCTTGACATTGAGATCGGTAAGTTCATTGACCCTGACAGATTGCTTGATTCCAACGGATTCACAAATGTTTTGTGCCGTATGGTATCCAATCCCGTAGATACTAGTCAATGCAACAGGAATCCTTTTCCTTGCTGGTATGTTTACACCCGCTATACGTGCCATTCTAACCCCTAAGAATTAATATGATACCATCCCAATCAAAAGGAATGGGTAAAGGTAGATTGGTTTATATTGAGAAAACTTGTAAAAAAACAAGTCCATACGACTAAAAACAGCCAAAACATCAATAAAAAATCAGAATTAGACCATATACGGGCATTCATATCGAGAGTCAAGACATGCTTTGAAGCTTAGCTAAATTAGATATTTGGAATCAACTCCAGATTCCTTACAATTCTCCCAAAGCAAATCTTGATTAGGTTAAATTTTTCTGTTGAGTTTATGGATTACACACTAGGAATTGATATCGGAACATATGAAACCAAAGGCGTCATTGCTGATTCCGGAGGCAGGGTTGTTGCATCTGCATCAAAACCCCACAAGCTCATTGCTCCAAAACCAGGCTGGGCTGAGCACAGGCCACAAGAAGATTGGTGGGGGGATTTTGTCTTCGTTTCAAACACCCTGATCAGGGAATCCAGGATTTCTCCAAAAGACATAAAAGCCGTAGCGACTTCAGCCATAGGCCCTTGTATGCTCCCCGTCGATAAAGCCGGACATCCGCTGATGAATGGTATTCTGTATGGAGTTGACACCCGGGCGGCCTTACAGATTGAGGAGTTGAACCAAAAAATCGGCAAAGACAATATTTTCGAACTTTGTGGAAATGCACTTACATCACAGTCTGTGGGACCAAAAATCCTGTGGTTCAAGCAAACATGTCCAGATCTTTGGAGTCTCACTTCCCAAATACTTACATCGACCAGTTATATTGTCCACCAGCTAACTGGAGAATATGTCATAGACCACTTTACCGCTGTAAACTTTGCACCATGGTACGACATAAAACTATTGAATTGGACGGATAGGCTCTCCTCGGAACTTCCGATGGAGTTGCTTCCAAGATTGGCTTGGTCAACTGATTTCGTTGGCACGATCACTTCACAAGCTGCCGAGGAAACCGGATTAAGTGTTGGCACACCAGTTGCCTGCGGTACGATTGATGCCGCTGCTGAAGCAGTAAGTATTGGAGTTAAGGATAATGGCGACATGATGATGATGTATGGCTCCACCATTTTTATAATTGAGCTTGACCAGCATCAAAAATCTGACCCCAGGCTATGGTATGCACCTTGGCTGTTCGCCAATCAGTTTGCGATCATGGCTGCCGTTTCAACGGCTGGGACACTCACGCATTGGTTCAAGGATAATTTTGCCAAGGATTTATCTTCCGAAAATATTTTTCAACAATTGACGGCAGAAGCTTCGGTCTCCCCAGTTGGAGCAAATGGCTTGGTTTTCATTCCTTATTTCTCCGGAGGATTAACTCCAATTCACGATCCGGATGCTCGGGGGATTTATTTTGGCCTAAATCTAACCCACACTCGGGGAGATCTGTTCAGGGCTTTGCTAGAAGGAATTTCTGCTGGGACGCGGCGCATTTTGGATACTTACAGAGAAGTTGACGCTTTCCCGAAAAAGGTTCTTGCCGTTGGAGGAGGAACAAAAAACAATATTTGGCTTCAGTCGAATTCTGATATGAGTAACATCGAGCAACACATTTGCAAGCATTCCCTCGGTGCTTCTTACGGGGATGCCTTCCTTGCTGCCCTTGCCCTTGGCAATGTCAGAAAGGAGGATATCATTGATTGGAATCCCTTTGACAAAACAATTTACCCAAATCCGAAAAAAGTTTATGATGAAACGTATCCGCATTTTATAAAACTCTACGAAGAGACCAAGGGTATGGCATCAGTAATCAGTGCAATTCAGCGAAAGTCCATTTAGTGCCAGATGAGATGCTCAACCTCAAAATTTTGGAGAATGACCAGGTTTTTGCTTATTACCCAGGAAAACATTCTGGATAAATCTCTGTTGGTTCAATCAGTCATCATTGGTTTTAAATTTCACACAAGCTCATGATGATGCTTGAATACCAGAACAGCTATACACTTGAATAACCCCCTTCAATCATCATTATTGAACCGTTAACCAGATCCGATGCAGGTGATGCGAGATAGAGCGCCATATCAGCAACTTCAACCGGTTCACCAAAACGGCCCAAAGGAGTGGCGGCGATCATTGGAGCTGATTTTTCCAAAGAACTCCAAACCTTCCTGCCCATTTCGGTCATCACCACTGTAGGACAGATGGCGTTTACCTGAATGTTATGAGGCGCAAATTCAACCATAAGGGACTTGGTGAGTGCGTTCAGCCCCCCTTTCGAAGTGGCATAGGCAACATGATCTTCCAGTGCGATTACACCCGTTTGGGATGAGATATTGATGATTTTACCAGCCTTGGCCGCAATCATTCCCGGGGCCAGACCTTTGGCCAAAAGAAAGGGGGCACGCAGGTTGATAGCCATTGTACGGTCCCAGTCCTCGACAGAATAATCAAGTACCGGACCGACCAAAGCCACCCCAGCAGAATTTACCAAGATGTCAATCTGTCGGTTCGATGCGTTCACCTTTGAAATAAGTTGTTCACAACCCTCTGAGCTGGCGATATTGGCAGTGAAAATCTCGCACCCAATCTCTTCTTTCAGCTTGTTCAAACGTTCTATCGATTGGCCAGTTGCGATGACTTTTGCATCAGCCTCGGTAAATACCCTTGAGATCTCTGCTCCAATACCAGATGAGGCGCCGGTCACCAGAGCGACCTTTCCAGCTAATGAGAACCTGTCTACCCACCCCATAACTCATTCCAGATTTGTGTGTCTGGTGGACATGTCATCATATGAAACACCAAGAATATCCTTTATTTCGAGTACCAGTAATTCAAAAAAAAGGAACATCATCACCTCGTAAAGCGACCCCATTGGCAGGATTGATGTGACCACATTTCCTTTCTTTGTGGTGGCCATGGTTTGTGCAGGAAGGTTCATTACCATATCTGCCGAAAGTGGGACCGGACCATCAGGTTCGGAAGTAATGCATGCTATTTTTGAACCTGCTTTGCGTGCAACGCCAACCAAGGCAGACACGGTGGAGAAATTGCCCGGACCTGCACTGATTATGAGCAGGTCATTCATGCCCAAACGGGGCGCGGTCATGTCCCCCACCACATGAGCATCAAGGCCGAGGTGGTAAAGCCGCATTACAAGAGCCTTTATCATCAAGCCCTCGCGCCCAACACCATATGAACAAATTTGCCCAGATTGAAGAATCGCCTGTGCAAAATCGGGTATCTGTGCAATTACTTCCTGGGATAAGGCAGAACGTAACTCGTCAAGAATTTGCTCGGTTCGATTCATGCCTCTCCAATCTTTATCTGAATTTTGATATCCTGTGGGCGGGCTTCCACCGCACGATTGAAAGCAGGAATACTATCTTCAAAGGAATATGTTGCACAGATCAACGGTTTTAGATCCACTTTTCCTGAGCCGATAAGTGCAATTGCCCGGTCATACATGTTGGCATACCGAAAGACAGTTTCCATCCTTATTTCCTTTGATAGTGCCAATGCAAGATCTACCTGTACGGGCGCCACATGCATACCGACAAAAACCACACAACCCGAAGGAGCAACTGCTTCCAGAACGCTTTGTACGGAAGCAGCAGCCCCGGCGCATTCAAAAGCAACATCAGCCCCCCAGTCTTCGGTGGCCTCTCGCAGGATTTGGGTGGGGTCTGTGCCAGGGACCAGGATTGGTTCAACATTATCGTACTGTGCAGCAATGTCGAGTTTTTCCTTTACAAGATCAGTGATAAAGACCTTGGCACACCCCCCGGCAAGTGCAGCGAGGGCACACATAATACCAATAGGGCCAGCACCTGTGACCAACGCCACATCACCCGGCTTGATCTTGGCTCTTGCTACGGCTTGCATACCTACGGCAAAGGGCTCGACCATCGCTCCTTCGGCAAGACTTACATTCTTTGGCAGACGGTAGGTGTAAGCTGCAGGATGAATGACTGTGGGAGTCAAACAACCATGATCTGGCGGAGTAGCCCAAAAACGCACCTCGGGATCTACATTGTAAGCGCCTAGTTTGGATGCCTTTGAAGATAAATTTGGAATACCAGGTTCCATGCATACACGATCACCAACAGCAAGGTTGGTTACTTCGCTTCCTATTGCGGTTACCACCCCAGAGGCCTCATGCCCCAATACCATGGGTTCCTTAAGTACAAAAGGCCCAATCTTACCGTGGACTAAATAATGAACATCACTACCACAAATACCTACAGTGCCAATCGCAATGCGTACATCAGTCGGGCTGAGCACGTCGGGTAGATCAATTTCCCTCAGTGCGAGCTTTTGCCTTTTCTCCAAAACCAGCGCCTTGGCCATCATGTCTCCTCCCTTTCCACCATCTCTTGGTTTCTTCCATCAGAATACTTATCCATTTCCTTTTCTGTCAGTTGTGACTAGAGAATATGCTTAAACAACTACCTTCCCAAGGTTGGAAAATCTCGAATTACACTTCCTATTTGGTATTCCCAACATTGATTTTCGAAATGGGCATGAACAATCTGACATTCACTTGACTGCTCCCATTGTTAGACCTCGTACCAATTGCTTGGACGCAATAAGTGCAAAAATCAGCACCGGTATTACGATCAAGGTTGAGGTGGCCATGATTTTGCCGTAGGGAAGATTATATCCTTCCATGAAACTGACAGCCATTGCGGGAGCCGTTTTGGCATCGTTCCGGGTCAAGATCAAACCATACATCAGTTCGTTCCACGAAAAGATGAAAGAAAATATGGCAGAGACCGCAACACCCGGCATCGCGAGTGGGAGGCAAATCTTGAGCATAATCGTAATCTGGGAGGCTCCTTCCAAACGTGCAGCCTCATCCAGGTCGTAAGGAATGCCTCGAAACTGGTCGGTCACGATCCAGATCACGATTGGCAGATTGAATGTCAGATATATCAGTACAAGTGTGACATGCCTGTCAAGTAGACCGAGGTTGCGGGCAATCAGAAAAAAGGGTAGTGCCAGTACGATGGGAGAGACCATGCGGTTGGTTATAAACCAGAACCAAAGGTCCTTCTTGCCTCGAAATTCAAACCGGGCCAAGGCAAAGGCTGCAGGCACACCAAGGATAAGTGACAATATTGTTGTGGAAATGGCGATGATCAACGAGTTTGTCAGGGTCTGCAAGACACCATCTTCGAACAGTGCTTCGAAATAGTTGGTTAATGTAGGTTCAAAGAGCCAGACTGGTGGCGCTTCAAGAGCCACGATTTGCGTTTTCAGGGATGTTGTAACCATCCAATAAAAGGGAAATACGCAAACCGTGATTATTACCACAAGAAGGATAATTTGAGGCCAGAGGGCACGTGTGGAATTCATGGCTTAGACTTCCTTGTAGAAGACACGAATGTATAATTGTGCCAGAACAATGGTGATAATAAGCAGAATAATGGCTTGGGCCGAAGCCAGCCCCTGATCAAAACCACGGAAACCCACGCGTTGAATCATCAGCGATATAAACTCGGTGGAGGACCCAGGTCCACCTCTTGTCAGGGTGAAAACCATATCAAATAGCTTGAGAGTATCCGCCGTACGCAGAATCAGTACAGCTACCAGTCCCGGAACCAGAAATGGCAACTGGACGAATCGAAGTAATATCCAATTGGACTTGGTTTCCAATCGTGCGGCCTCTTCAATCTCAATTGGAACCATTGTCAGACCGGCCAGCAAGACAAGAGCCACGAATGGTGTCCACTGCCAGACATCCCAGAAGATGATCATGAAGAAAGCGTTGTTGGGATCGCCAATCCAATTTATATTGGCACCTCCCAAAAGCTGGTTCACAACACCGAATTTTTGATTAAACATGACTTGTCCCAATAGGCCGACAACGGCATAGGTGGTGGCCATGGGCAACACGAGACTCAGGCGCCCGAGTGTTTTGAGCATTGTCAATCCGGGCTGGTGCAATACCAGGGCGATGATGAGTCCCAAGGCAATTTGCAAGGGCAAGGCAGTACCCAAAAGGAAAAAGGTTCGCCCCATCGCTTGCCAGAAAACCTCATCCGTCAGGACCTTCCAGTAATTTTCCAGACCGATAAACTCAACACGCTTAAGCTTGGTTAAATTGTAGAAATGCAAGGAAGTCCAAACGGCATATAGCAACGGGGCTATACCAACCATTGCCAATCCAATCACAGCCGGGCCGATAAAGGTAAAAATAGTTTTGCGGGGTACTTGCCTGTACATGTTGTGCTTTCAATGATCCACACAAGAAGGGAAGGCAAAGGGCGTCCTCACGACGCCCTCAACCATGTGGAAGCCTCTTTTGGTTTATTGAGCCAAGGGCTTGTCGCCCGAATAATATCCAGCGGCTTCAAGCACATCTTCCATGCGCGTCCCGATCTCCTGTGCACCTTCTTCAGTGGTAACTTCTCCGAGCATTATTTTTGTTCCCCACTCCTGTACAATCTCGGTGATCTCAGGCCATTCTGCAAAGCGAGGACGGAATTCAGGAACACCGTCCTGCCAGGATTCGACCAGTGCCGGTACGAACTTGAAGTCCTCAAGACCGTCCTGCATATAGACTGATTGACGAGCTGGTACACCACCGCGCTCCAGATATTCACGTGCATTGGCTTTGGATGTGGCCCATTGAATAAACAGGTAGGCTGCTGCCTGCTCTGCTTCATCGGCCTGACTGGCAACCGCGAGCGAAAAACCGCCCAGGGCAGGTTTTCGACCAGCTGGACCCTTGGGTTCAGGTGCAATCTCGACGCAATCAGCTACTTTGGATGTATCCGGTGAAACAACCGTTGAGTAGAATGCCGACCATTCAGTAATCATTGCCACATCACCCTGGCTGAAGGCGTTGACTGTTTCAGCGTGATCATAGGCAACGATGCCATCGGGCATATACTGCATCAAATCTTGACGAAATTTTAGTCCTGCCTGACTCTCGGCACTATTCAGGTTTGATCTGAAATCGGCATCCAGAAACGAACCACCAAATGGCCAGAGCATTCTTGCAAAACTGTCCGCTGATTGGGTCTCATTGCGCTTTGACTGGAGTGCAAAAGCATATTTGCCATCACCGGTAAGGGCGGGGCCGTAGACATCCTTGAGCTCTTCCCAAGTCTGGGGGGGGGTGTCAAAACCTGATTCTTGCAGGGTACAGCGATTGTAGAACAGAAGACCGGAATAATTGTCAAAGGGCAATCCATACACGACATCGTTCCAACCGCCGAATGCGTTGAGTACGAGAGGGAAGAAGTCGTCAATATCAAGATCAGGATCGACAATATCGGGAAACTTTGCCTGAATGTCTGCCAACGGCACAATCCATTCGTTTTCGGCAAAATTGCCTATCCATACGAGATCAATGAGAGCTATGTCCAGATCTCCTCCCGCAACAAAATCTCGAACTTGTTCACCCAAAGCGTTTTCATAGGGATGCTTGATAATATTGATTGAAATTCCTGTCTCTTCCTCAAAGGCAGGCAACATGGCCTCGATAGCCTCGTATCCAGGCCGAAGTAGAAAGACGACATCTACGGTGGTGCCTTCATACGGTTTGGCAGCTTCCTTAAGACTCCAAACCATCCCAGAAGCAAACGCAATGGTCCCAAAAAAACTGAGTAAAATCGTCAAGCAACTTATATTTCGTAACATTTTCATAAGAAAAATCTCCTAAATATTGTTAATGAATACTGTTTTGAACAGCATTACAGATATCCGGTTCGAGAATTTAGAACTTTATACCCATTATGGCATTTGAGTCAATCATTGATGAGATTAAAATTTGATCTTGACTGGAAAGGGCTTTTTGACTACCATTATTTCCACCTGTTAGGTTAGTGTGAAGGATGTTGTGACAGTGGCATGATAAAGCCATTTTCACATTGAATCCAAAGGTTTATTTGATTGTGATCAGGAACAGATGTCATGCTCGGAGGAGGGTTAAATATGGAGGGGTTGACGTGGCCAGTATAAAGATCGAAGGACTCAACAAGTTCTATGGCGATATACAAGTATTGTTTGGGATTGGTCTGGACATTCAAGATGGTGAGTTTGTTATTTTTGTTGGTCCTTCGGGTTGTGGCAAGTCGACACTTCTCCGATGCCTTGCTGGGCTAGAGGGGGTTAGTTCTGGAAGGATTGAGATTGATGGTCGAGAAGTAACTGACTCTGAACCTGCAGACCGGGATTTGGCAATGGTATTTCAATCTTATGCCCTCTATCCCCACATGTCCGTCCGCTCAAACATGGAATTCGGCATGAAGGTTAACGGTTTCGATCCAAAACTGCGCAACGAAAGGATAGCTGAAGCTGCACGCATATTGCAACTTGAGGATTATCTCGACCGCAAACCCAACCAATTGTCTGGTGGGCAACGTCAAAGGGTTGCCATTGGAAGGGCTATCGTGAAGAATCCGAAGGTCTTCCTTTTTGACGAACCCCTCTCAAATCTTGATGCCAAGCTTCGGGTTCAGATGCGGGTGGAACTGGAAAGTTTGCACAGGCAACTTGATGCAACGATGGTCTATGTTACGCATGATCAAGTCGAAGCCATGACAATGGCTGACAAGA
This sequence comes from Paracoccaceae bacterium, assembly GCA_026710155.1. Lineage (GTDB taxonomy): Bacteria > Pseudomonadota > Alphaproteobacteria > Rhodobacterales > Rhodobacteraceae > MPNP01. The sequence continues at coordinate 5,379 of JAPORQ010000001.1, read as the reverse complement.
TTGTTGTACTTAACGATGGCTGGATTGAACAGGTCGGCACCCCAATGGAAATTTACCACAAGCCAAAATCTCGCTTTGTGGCTGAATTCATTGGTTCGCCAGCGATGAATGTGTTTGTTCCGGGACACAGCATTCGAGAACTGCAATTAAATGAATCAACTAAATTCATTGGTTGTCGTCCTGAAGATTTTGAACTGCTGCCACAAGGAAAAGGCAATATTGATGCGATAGTGCGTGTAAAGGAACAGTTGGGAGGCGAAAGTCTGCTATATCTTACGACAGTTGAAGACACCGAAATCATATCTGATATTGTCGTTAGTGTAAGTGGTGACGATATGACAAATATTGGAGATCAAGTAGGGTTGCATATCCCCAGTCACCGCCTTCACCAATTTGATGCCGAGGGAGTTGCTCTGTAAATTCGTGGTTATAGGACACAAACCGAAACACCATTTTCAGTGTATATATCAGTGCAATACCCCTTGCTAAATATTGACAAACGGAGCCCATAAAATCCACCATCCCCAATAGAAGATGGTCCAGCCACCTTGCCAGTCAATGTTCTCCTCAGTTCCCGCTATCAAGAAACCCATCAACCATTTTGTTGGACCCCAGAACAGAAAGAAGGCCTGCAGCACCGCCGAAAGCCAAATGTTCCATTCCGAAATTATCCGAATTCCGTTTCCACCACCTGAAACGGCAGAAAAGGTTGCAATGATTGAAATTACGACAATGAGTATGATTTGTGTTTCCAAACCGGGATCTACTCCAAACAGAACATTCAATCCGGTTGCCATCTGATTGACACCAAGCCCCAATGAGGTTGCTACCCCGAATACGGCCAAAAGGTCTACCGCATGGCCTATGGGACCATATATCTTTTCTCCGATGATTGGATTAAAGTGCAGAGCAAAGTGTCAAGGGCAGTTTTTTCCTAAAACCGAAATAGACCAAACAGAGCCCAATAAATACGTAAGCCGCCCATCCGTGAAAACCCCAGTGAAAATAGGTGGTACGCATTTGCCAAGACGGCTCTTTGCTGATCAAGTTGATTGGCACCTGCAACATCGCATGAGAATTGTTCGGATAACCAAATCCGCCTGAATTATCAAAATAGAAAATTGGTTCTGCTACTCCAAAAAACAGTATACGTATGCCTATTCCAGCAGAAAAAGCATGGCGAACCATGACAAGTTGCTGAATTCAGGTCTGGAATTGTCGTCTCCTAGGCGTATCGATCCATATTTGGAACACATCAGGTAAATGCAGACCAGAAATATCACGATCGCTACAAGCGATGTAATACCAACTCAGGGTTGCTTCCATCCAACCCCTTACCGCCGAATATATACTGTTTGCAAATTCGACATTGAGATTGTAAATACCACAAAGTTCAGGACCATGGCTTTGGCGGCGATCCCCATCCCGCTATGCAGACCTTTCATAATTCCTTCGGTGGCAACTAATAGCATTTCCAAAAAGTAAAGACTCATGGTGAATTGGAAAATTGGATTGAAATACCAGTCTCAAGATCATCATCTTAAGAGCTTAAACAGGCTAATCTGTTGTAGAAATCATGGTGAGAAAATCATTGTGATTTAGAGTTATCGATTGATGGTTAATTTTTGGAAATGGTATAAGTTATTATTTGGTGATTCATTCATGTTTTCTCTCACATAAAGCCATGAAGAGAAGCCGAATTAAGGATGGTATCTCCAACATCTAGGCCTGGTTCCAAATGGTGGAATTGTCTTGCCGAACCTGCAATTGCAGCAAAAAAGCCATATTGCCAATTTTTTTTGAAAAATTGGCTTGGTACCTTCAGATCAGTCCTGAAGAATAATTCTTTTGGGGTGAAATAAATGATCAACAATATGCCCCCAGGCAATGGCTCTTTTGTTCCAGGAAACCCAAACATCAGAGTTATTTTTAATCTGTGATTCGGGAAATGAGGCCGGCATTCCATTTCTGATACCATTCGCTTGTGAAAGGCTGCAAGGTATTTCCGGCAAGGCATGGAATCCCAATTCCAGGGGAAGTAGCCAGTCATGCGGTTGGGTATCGGGAGCTTTTTCGATCAGTTTGGTGTAGGGTAGGGAGTCTGAAATGTCAAATGGTCCGGACCAAAGTCGGGTAAGGTTATCCACGTGAGCAAGACAACCCAAATTTGCACCCAGATCACGAGCGATTGAACGGACATAGCCACCCTTGCCGCAATCCATTTCAAGTTCAATCTGGTTCTCTGAAACCCAGCCCATGAATTCAAGCCTTCGGACCGTAAGTGATCGCGGCTTGATCTTGACCTCCTTACCCTTGACTGCCAATTGGTAAGCTCGCTGGCCATCTATCTTGACCGAGGAATATCGGGGAGGAGTTTGCAGGATAACACCTTTAAATTCTTCCAATCCCTCAAGAATTTGCTTTTCAGATGGGATAAGGCCTGTTTGGTCAATGATTGTTCCCGTTGCATCATCGGTATCCGTAGAGGCTCCGAGGTTAACTACAAATCGATACCCCTTGAATGAATCTGTAATAAAGGGAATGGTTTTGGTAGCTTCACCAAAGGCAATCGCAAGTAAACCACTTGCCGGTTTGTCCAGAGTACCTGCATGGCCCGCTTTTTTCGATTTAAAGACCCGCTTGGCAAGATTGACCACGCCGGTTGAAGTAATTCCAGGTGGTTTGTTTACGACAAGCCATCCGGAAACCTTTTTGCTGGAATGTTCACTTGCCGGCATGAAGTCGAAACCTATCGCAATCAAAGGTCCCGTTTAACTTCTTCGAGATTAAACAACCGTCTTGTATTGTCCATTTGATCATAAAGCGGATCAGGTACAAAGTGCAAACTGGGTGAAAACTTCAGGCTTAATTTTTTATTCAGCTGGTGCCTGATTTCCCGCCTGCTTTCATTGAGGTTGGCAACCGTTTCCTTCATGAACTGACCTCCAAGGGGCGATACAAAGACAGTAGCTTTTTTCAGATCCGGAGACATCCTGACCTCACCAACCGTAATGGAAACAACCGCTACGTTTTCGCTATAGGAATCCCACTGGAAGAGGATTTCTGCCAATCCCCGGCGCACCAGTTCACCAACTCGCAACTGACGTTGTGTTAGTTTACCCAATCCCTTTGTTGATTTAGCCATGGTTCACCCCATTTACCTTTAAATCAAGGAAAACAAAATGGTATATAGTTTAGAATAGTGAAATTAAAGTATTTGTGGGAAGATTGAAGTTGAGTTTGTTACCCAAAATTGGAATTGTTGGTGTCTCTGGGCGAATGGGACAAATGCTGACCAAGGCAATTGCTGATTCGGAAAAGATGGAATTATTCGCAGTTACAGAAATGACTGCTCATCCCTGGGTGGGTAAACCACTAATTGAAATTAATCCTGAAAGCCCCCATGAGATTGTGGTTCTTGATGACCCGGAGGAGGCTTTTGGGGAAGTCGATGCTGTTATTGATTTCAGTTCACCAAGTTCTAGTACAAATATTGCAGATTTGGCATCCAGATTGAATTTTGTTCATGTTATTGGTACGACAGGAATTAATCGAAAACAGGAAGTAAGTATTGCAAGAGCATCAAAATCGGCTGTGATCATCAAGGCTGGCAATATGTCCATGGGTGTCAATCTTCTGGTTAAAATAACCGAAATGGTGGCTGCATCCCTTGATGCGGATTTTGATATTGAAATTGTCGAAGCCCATCACCACCACAAGGTGGATGCACCATCAGGAACCGCACTGATGATTGGGACAGCTGCAGCCAATGGAAGAAAAGTGGACCTGTCGGACCACATGGACAAACCCAGATACGGTGCTGTCGGAGCCAGAAAAAGAGGTAACATCGGCTTTTCTGCAATCAGGGGTGGTACTATCGTGGGTGAACATGATGTCATTTTTGCAGGTAACGGTGAAAGAATCGTGCTTTCCCATATTGCCACAGATCGGTCGATTTATTCGTCTGGTGCCCTGAAAGCGGCGCTTTGGGGTTTGGATCAATCTCCGGGTTTGTATGACATGTTTGATGTTCTTGGAATATAAAAAGATTATCTCATGACATTATCATCAGTCAATACCATGCAGTGGCTCAAATCATTAATATTTATTTTACAGATGTACTTGGTAATGGCTGTAATGTCGCTGTTGTACATTCCAATGTCCCTGATCAATCATGAGTGGACTTTCAGGGGTCTTAGAAACTATTGCCTTTGGGTAAGGTTTTCAGCCCATCATCTTGTCGGTCTGGAAACGGAAATCAGGGGCATGCCTCCTCAAGATGAAGTACTGGTTTGTTCAAAACACCAGTCTTTTTTTGATATCCTGATTTTATGCAGCGTCTTGCCCAAACCCCGATTTGTCATGAAGAAACAGCTCAGAAACGCGCCTATCGTAGGTTATTTTGCCAGAAAAATTGGTTGTGTAGTTGTTGACAGGGGAAAGAAGAAGTTGGCCATTGACCAGTTGAAACGGGGGGTAAACACCTATCGGTCTGAGGACAGTCAATTGGTCATTTTTCCACAAGGGACTAGAGTGGCACCCAACAAGAAAATGCCTTACAAGATAGGAGCCTATGTCATATACGAAATGTTGAATAAACCCTGTATTCCAGTTGCAACGAATGTTGGATGCTTCTGGCCCAAAAGGGCAATATTGCGAAAGCCCGGTGTTGCCGTCCTCGAGTTTCTTCCACCAATTGGACCGGGCTTGTCCCAGAGAGATTTTATACAGAAAATCGAAACCGTGATTGAAGAAAACACCAATATCCTGATTGGGTAAAACTTTATATTTGAAGATAACTTTGGGTTTATAACAACAAGGGATTTTGCTTTACTATGTTGGGGCTTATCCAGAATCCGCCATCTGGGTTAGAATCTATGATCATGTAGATACGCCATTTCGGCCTCCTGCTGACACCAACTTCTGAGCGAAGGAATCGGACAGACATAATTTTAGGGGATTATATACCTAAGTGGCCATTCTTTCAAATTTGAAAAAACTGCGAATCACCTATGTAATGAGCCCTTTGTTGAAAGCCGACCAAAATCAACTCGATATTGGCATGAGCAAAATCCAAAACAAAAGCAGGTTAAATACTGCAATGGTCACTTAAGTTATAGTCCCTAATTTTTCTTTCCGTTGGGCTGAATAAACCCCTGATGCAAAAGGCGATCAAACAATTAGCCGTATATTCACCGATGAGGTCGTCACCCTACCGTATCCACACATCCTTTTTGGAGGATTGCATACCTGTTCCCCCATTTCCTGAAAAGCATCCATATCCACGCTGGTCCGCATACGGTTCCACAGGGGGATGGCATGCCCGGCCTTTCCCCGTTTTTTCCTTGACTTGCACGGATTCCCGTGCTATGTGACCGT
>JAPORQ010000003.1 GCA_026710155.1 Paracoccaceae bacterium | reverse complement strand
CTCCTACACCGAGGTTGCCCGCAAGGCCCAGATGGAGGCGGTGGAGCTGGCCATGGGCGCCACAAGGTAAGCAACAACCTTCGTTTTTTCTCCCACTGGGAGGGATAAGTGATTATCCCTCCCTTTTTTATGGGAATTATACACATGAATAAAATTGGCTTGTGAAGATGGGATGTCAGATGGGTGTGATTCCTGTATTGTGGTGCATTTTCAATCAAGCTGCCTTCTTTTGGTCAAAAGATACAGTTGTGGTGCTCCCGATCCTTTCTCAAAAAGGGCGAAAGCGCCAAATTCGGGCTGTTTCATGGCAAAATTCACCGTAATAACAAAAACACACTCAGGCCGTCTTACTAAACGGCAATGATAGTTTCAGGACACCTTGCAATATCATTTCTTAAAAGTAACCATCAATGGGCATCACCGAATCATGCTGCCAATTCTGTCCGGCTTCCAAAGTATCAATACACTTTTGGCAATGGTAGGAAAGGTGTTGTTTTTGAGGCTGATGCCCCGATCACCCATTATGATCTGCTATGAGTCATTAAATAGTTGAAGTGGCATGATTGCCTGTCACTGGATATCAAATGTTAATATTTGAGAGAATCAGGTTGCAATTAACTGAAGTAAATGGATAAATCTAATCCTCTTACGGAAATTAATTGCTTTTTGTGATTGGTTTACTGGTTAAATTTAATGGAGAAAAATTATGAAATTTTCAAGTAAGTTAATCGGTGCTTCCTTCGCACTGGTTATGGGTATTGGAACTGTCGGCAATTCAGCTGAATGTATTGCACCTGCAAACCCTGGTGGAGGATGGGACTTTACCTGCCGGGCCATCGGAAAAATCATGTACGATATCGGTGCCGTTGACGAGCCGATCAAAGTGACCAACATGGCTGGTGGAGGCGGAGGTCTTGCCTATGGACACGTGGTCAATGAAAGAAATGATGATGGTGACCTGATTGTCGCGGCATCATCCGCAACAGCAACACGCCTGGCCCAAAATGCCTATGCAGGCATGATGGCTGATCAAGTTTCCTTTCTAGGAGCAATCGGTGCCGATCCGGGTGTTCTGGTCGTTGCCTCTGACTCACCATACATGAATCTGATGGATTTGCTCAATGCAGTTATGAATGACCCCACTTCAGTGACTTTTGCCGGTGGATCCGCGACCGGTGGATTTGATCATTTGAAAGTTCTCATGGCATTGGGCGAAGTTGGTTATGATGATGTACTTTCCGTCAAATATGTTGGTCTTGATGGTGGTGCTGATGCAATTACCCAAACCATTGGGGGGCATACACAGGCCATGACCGGTGACATTTCCGAGGTGGTTGGTTTCCTCAAATCGGGTGATGTCCGGGTGGTTGCTGTTTTCACCGATGAGAGGATCCCTGGATTTGAGGATATTCCCACGGCCAAGGAACAAGGTGTTGATCTGGTCGCTGTAAACTGGCGCGGTCTCTATGTTCCCAAGGATATTTCCGAGGCAGATTACAACAAATGGGCAGACGCACTTGCCCAGGTTGCTGCTTCAGACGAATGGGCTCAAGCCATGGCTGACAATGGACTTGCCCCCTTCACCAAGGTTGGTGATGACTTCCAGGAATACCTTGCCGGCGTTATTGCTGACGTACAGCAGCTTTCCAAGGAAATTGGAGTCATTCAGTAGTGAAAGCTGATCGCATATTCGGATTGGGCGTCATTCTGATTGCGTCCTTTTATCTGTATCATGCAACACTTATTCCCATGGGGTTTCTTCCAGACCCCGTGGGTTCTCGAACCTTCCCCTACATAGTCGCAGGTGTGTCACTGCTTTGTGGGATATTGATAATTATTTTCCCCGATAAAATCATTGATTGGCCGCATATAAAGGTTTATGGCAAGATAGGTATTGCCCTTTTGGCAATGTATTTATTTGCCAAAACGCTTCGACCATATGGGTTTATCATTCCCTCGGCAGTAGTTGCCATTATCCTCAGTTATCTGATTTCACCAAACATCAAGAATGCCATAATTACTGGCCTGAGTTTGTCGATAGGCTTGTTTTTGGTACTGAATTATGGCCTTGGTTTGGGTTTGTTTGCATTCGGATAGGCCATGGATCTTTTAGCCAATCTTTCCCAGGGATTCGCCGTTGCCCTGACCTGGTCTACCCTGCTGTTGGCAGTATCAGGCTGTTTTGCAGGTACCATAATCGGTTCCCTGCCGGGACTTGGACCCTCCAATGGTGTCGCTATCCTGATACCACTTGCTTTTTCATTGGGTCTGGATGCTACTGAAGTACTCGTTCTGATGACCTCGGTTTATTATGGTGCGATGTATGGTGGAAGAATATCTTCAATACTATTGAATATTCCTGGTGACGAACCGGCATTGATGACAACCCTGGACGGTTATCCAATGGCAAAACAGGGTCGGGCTGCCGATGCGTTGGTTCTTTCAGGTGTCTCTTCTTTTGTAGGTGCATTCCTAGCCACGATAGGACTCATGCTTCTTGCCCCATTGTTGGCCAATGTTGCTTACCTTTTTGGTCCATCGGAATATTTTGCACTCTATCTTCTGGCCTTTTGTACCCTTGGCGGCCTTGCTTCCAAAAACCAGATAAAAGCTGCATTGGCTTCAGCTGTCGGATTGGGAATAGCCATGATCGGACTGGATAACCAAACAGGTTTGCCTCGCCTTACCTTTGGTGAACTGGCTTTGATGGATGGTGTTGATTTCCTGGTTGCCATCGTGGGTTTGTTCGCTGTTTCAGAAATTTTCATATTTATCGAAAGCCATGGCAAGAATACAGCCATTGGCATTAAACTTGACAAGATAACCATACCTGTCAAGGATATTGTCAATAGTGGTGTTACCATGCTCAGAGGAACCCTCATAGGCTTTTTTGCAGGTATACTCCCTGGTGCAGGAGCATCGCTCGGTAGTTTTCTGGCCTACATGGGTGAAAAGTCCCTTGCCAAGGACGGCAATACCTTTGGAACAGGTAATCCAAAGGGTGTGGCTGCTCCTGAGGCAGGAAACAATGCAGCAGCTGGTGGAGCCTTGGTTCCCATGCTGACACTTGGTGTTCCAGGATCCGGAACTACCGCCGTATTGCTTGCTGTTTTATTGACTTTGAATATAACACCCGGACCCCTGCTCTTTGAAGAAAGACCCGAAGTTGTATGGGGACTGATAGCCTCACTTCTCATTGCCAACGTTGTATTGTTGATAATGAATGTCCCGTTGGTCAGATTGTTCGTCAAGGTATTGTCCGTACCTCCGCATGTTCTGTTACCCGGTATCGCGATGGTTGCCTTTGGTGGAATTTATTCCCTGTCCGGAAGCAGTCACGATTTGGTACTGATGATCGTTTTTGGTTTGGTTGGTTATTTTTGTAGAAAGTTGGGTGTACCAACCGTTCCCATCATCCTCGGTATTCTCCTTGGAAACAACATGGAGGATAATTTGCGAAGAGCAATGATAATTTCAGGAGGTGACTGGACCTATCTGTTCTCTTCCGGAATTGCCATAGGATTATGGGTTGCAGCAATTGGCGGGTTTGTTGCTCCCCTTTTCCTCAGAAATCTGTTGAAGAAACCCAAACCCAAAATTTGATGGCCCTGTCCTTCTGGAGGTTTAAGTTTGATTAGAGTACTCGTTCCTTCTGGGGTTCTCGGTTTGGAATTCAGCAAGGAGGCTCTTCAAGTAGGCTTGGCCAACAATCCGGATATCATTGCCATAGATGGAGGCTCGACCGATAGCGGTCCCTACTATTTGGGCACGGCCAATTCCAAGTACTCACGGGCTGCGACCTCAGGTGAATGGAAATATTTGCTGGCAGCCAGAGAGACGGCAAATATCCCGCTTGTCATTGGCTCTTCGGGTACTTGTGGAACAGATCACTCGGTTGACTGGATGGTTGAAATTACCAAAAACCTGCTTCACACCATCAAAAAGGGGGTGCGAATCGGAACCATCAAATCTTCACTTTCCCGGGAGCAGGTCGTGAATGCACTTCAAGCTGGTCGATTGAAATCGCTGAAAGATGCCCCGTTTATTTCGGAAGAAATCATCAATGATTGTACGGGAATAGTTGCTTTGATGGGAGTTGAACAAATCCAGGAAGCATTGGCCAGAAATGCCGATATAATTATCGCTGGTCGTGCAACGGATACGGCATCAATTGCTGCATTACCCCTGATGTCGGGCATTCCACCAGGCATTGCCTGGCATGGTGCAAAAGTGGCTGAATGTGGAGCCTTGTGTTCAACCAATCCATTGAGTGGATGCATTCAGGTTGATTTTCATGAGGAGTACTTTGAAATCGAACCTCTTGATTCCATGGCCCAATGTACCCCACGAACAGTATCAGCCCATATGCTTTATGAAAATTCGGATCCGTTCGTATTACATGAACCGGGTGGCTATCTTGATGTGAAGAATGCCACTTATGAAGCTGTTTCCGACCGAAAAGTCAGGGTATCGGGTGGCAAGTGGGTTTCCTTTCCCCAATACAGGGTAAAAATTGAGGGTGTCAGAATTGCCGGCTATCAGACGACAAGCCTGACAATGATTCGAAATGACCATTATGTCCAGAATATTCATACCTGGATCGAATCCTTGAAACAATTCTTTGCCAACTCGCTTGATGAGAAGTTTGGGGGCGATGCCGAGACCTGCCATTTGGATTTCAGAATTATCGGATCCGAAGCAACACTTGGTGCACTTGAAAACCGGTCATCCCTACCTGTTGAAGTTGGAATTCTGGTTCTCATAACTGCTGAAACCCAGGAACTTGCAAACGAAATAGCCAAACACATCAATCCCTACCTGCTTCATTTCCCATTGTCTGACAATGAGGAACTGCCGACATTTTCCTTCCCCTACTCCCCGGCAGAAACTGAAAGGGGACCATTGTATGAGTTCTGCTTGAACCATGCGCTGGAACTGGATGATCCTCTGGAGATTTTCAAAATAGAGGTGTTTGAAGCAAATGCTTAAACTTCGTGACAAGGTCCTAAAAATCCGGTCTAAAAATGCCGGTCCATTCACGGTAACCGTTGATGTTTTTTGCAGGAACCAAACCAATCTCAAGCGAGTACTTGGGCTATTGGATGGTGACACCCTCGCCCACCTCTACAATGTGGAAAAACACAGGTTCGAAATTTTCGAGGTGCCTGATTTAAATGTAATAAAAATCAGTTTTCCACGCACCCATATCCAGGGAAGCCGGCTTGACAGGGACATGCATGGTGCCCAGTTTGCCGAATTGCTGAATGAAATGGAACTTCCCGGCAATTTCCAACAATGCCGATGACAACCTATTCCCTGGAAAGAAGGGATTCTGCCAACTCCCTTCCCAAATCCAAATGGGAAGCAATTGGAGCCGTTTTCATTCCCCTCAACAACTCACCTTTACTTTCTGAAAAAAACTCACCTGTCAGGGTTATATCCTCCCCCTTGATTTCAGCCAGGGCACCTACTGGCAATTCACAAGAACCTTCCAATGTATCAAGGAAATACCTTTCGGTCGTTGCCTGAATTTTGGTCAGGTTGTGCGAAATACCTTCTATGAGTGAATTTAGCCATTCTTCATCTTTATGAGTTTCTAGACAAATAACTCCTTGAGATGGCGCTGGCAGGCATGTTTCAACTGGGATTTCGTATCTGGGGATGTCCCAAATGCCCATTCTGTTCAATCCGGCTGCAGCAAGAACAATGCCATCAACATAACCAGTTTTCCATTTTCCAATGCGAGAATCTATATTGCCCCTGATTTCCACAAACTCAACTTCTGGATTGGCATTTAAAATTTGTTTTTGCCGTCGGATGCTTGAAGTGCCAATTTTGAGTCCTGCCGACAGGGATTCTATGGTTTCACCCTTTCTTGATATCAGTACATCAAGCGGGTTTTCACGTTTAAGAAAACCAGCCATGTAAAGGCCTTCAGGTTGTTCAAATGGCATATCCTTCAAAGAATGAACACCAATATCAATGTTACCAGCGATTATTTCATTCTCGATTTCACTACAAAACACTCCCTTGCCTTCCAACTCCCGGAAGGGTCTGTCAGTAATCTTGTCACCAAGTGTTTTGATGGTAAAAATCTCTATCCTGTCTTCCTCCCAGTCCAGATTTTCCAGGAGCAACTTTTTTACTTCTCCAGCTTGAAGTAAGGCCAATCTGGAACCCCTTGACCCAATTCTGATTTGTGATTTTATCTTGTTCATTACTTGATTTTATTTCTGATTTTGTAAAATTGATTGAACCTCAGCAATAACTTAATCTTCAAAGAAGGAATGCAAATTCATTATCAAGCGTGAATTTGTTTACATTTTGTTCCACTTGAACAGAAACCATTCCAAGAAACAACGTACCAAATGCTCTTTTAGGCTAAATGAACAATATTCACAAACCACTGCTCAGGGTTCTTGCAGGTGAGAATCTGAACCCACCTCCTATCTGGCTGATGAGACAAGCCGGCAGATACCTACCTGAATATAGGACCTTGCGCAGCCAGGCCAAGGACTTTCTTTCCCTCTGTTACAACCCCGAACTGGCCAGCAAAGTTACCTTGCAACCAATAACCCGATTTGGATTTGATGGTGCCATATTGTTCGCTGACATTCTTTTATTACCCCATGCCTTGGGGGTTGATGTCAACTTTGTGGAGAATGTTGGACCTCGTCTGTCCCCAATACAAACCCAGGAACAGATTTATCGGCTGAAGGATAAAGAGGAAATACATGAAACACTGAATCCTGTCTATGAAACCATTGAAAGAATTTTGTCACAATTACCTCCACAGGTAACCCTGATTGGCTTTGCCGGTTCACCCTGGACCGTAGCCACCTACCTCATTGCCGGTAAGGGAGAAACGGGACAGGTAACCTCCAAGGAATTCATGGTTCGGAATCCTGAACTGTTTGATCAAATCATTTCACTTCTCACTGATGCTACAATCGAGTATCTAACCCGACAGATAGAGGCCGGTGTGGAAGTGGTAAAACTATTTGACAGCTGGGCAGGCTCGCTGGAGGGACTTTTTTTTGACAATTATGTGACCAAACCAAATGCTCATATAATCACTACCCTAAAGCACAGGTTTCCCCATATCCCAATTATCGCTTTTCCCAAGGGATCGGGAATGAAATTTCCAGGGTTTGTCTCGAATCAGAATGTTGATTGCTTGGCGCTGGATCAGAATGTCAGCCTGGATATTGTGGACAGATTTTTACCTTTCGTAAACTGTATCCAGGGTAATCTGAATCCCAAGACACTTGTAGGTGGTAAGGAAAGGCTGGAAAGCGAAACCCTGAACATTCTTGAGTCCTGCTACAATTTTCCTCACATTTTCAACCTTGGACATGGTATCCTGCCAAACACACCCATCCAGCATGTGCAAAAGCTGGTAAAACTGATACGAGAAATTTAAACGCCGTTCCTCTCTCAAGCAGGTCATTTCCATTTGGCAAGTGGTGGCAAACTCATCAGTACAGCATCTGGATAATGCCCTGATTCAAGGCCAAATTTTGTTCCCCGATCATAAATCAGATTGAATTCGGTATATAACCCCCTGTGAAGCAATTGTTTTTCCCTGTCATCCTCGGTCCAGGTCTCTTTTTGTCGCAAGGTTACAATCTCCGGATAAACGCTTATAAAGGTTTTTCCTACATCCATGACAAACTCAAAGTCATTTACCCAGTTGCCTGTATCCAAATCATCAAAAAAGATTCCACCTACTCCTCTGGTCCTTTTTCTATGTGGAATATAAAAATACCTGTCAGCCCAATCACTGAACTCTTCATAGTAATCTGGATCATGTTGATCGCAGGTTTCCTTGAGGGAAGAGTGGAACAGCTTTGTATCCTCAGGATATTCGATACACGGATTTAAATCCGTACCTCCACCAAACCAGGTTTTCTTTTCAGTCACGAACATCCGTGTATTGAAGTGAACAGCTGGTACCCGAGGGTGGTTCAGATGGGCGACGAGTGATATCCCACTGGCCCAAAAGCCAGATTCCCCATCCTCAATTTTTTTTCTTTTCTTGAGTGCCTCACTCATCTTGGGAGAAAGATTTCCATAAACGGTTGAAACATTGACACCAACCTTTTCAAAGACCTTGCCAGTTACCATCTTGGACATGATACCACCTCCGGCATCACTTTCATTGATGGCTGTTCTTGTTGTTTCCTGTCGAATAAAACTACCTGGTTCAACCGCAAACCCTTTCGGCGCGTGAAGTTCCCTTTCCAATGTTTCAAAACATTCACATATCTGGTTAGATAGGTCGGCAAACCATTCACTTGCCAACCGCTTTTTTTGCTCTGAATTGATTTGCGTCATTTGTACTTTTAAATTGCAACAAAAGCGAGATCAGAATAACATCAGTATTCCTGTCGGGCATTGAGTGCCGAGGTTATGGTGGTGGAATCAAGATAATCCAATTCGCCACCCGAAGGAATGCCCCTCCCAAGGGTTGTGATTTTTATATCCAAACCTTCCAATTGTTCCACGATAAAGTGGGTTGTTGATTGTCCGGGTACAGTTGCATTCATGGCCAGAATCACTTCCGAGATTGCCTCATGCTTGATTCTGTTTACCAGTTGGGGAATACCAAGTTCCTCAGGTCCAATACCCTCGAAGATTGAAAGGACCCCACCAAGAACATGATAGTGGCCTCGGTAGATTTCCGTTTTCTCCAGGGCCCATAAATCAATAACGGATTCCACAACACAAATCACATTTTTCTGGCGATTCTCATCACTGCAAATGTCACATTTGGAATGCAGGGTCACGTTACCGCAAATCTGGCAATGATCGATGATTTCGGTAAAGTTCTCCAACATCTTGACCATTGGTTCAAGCAGTTGAGTCCTGTTCTTGATAAGATGCAGTACAATCCGCTTTGAGGATTTCGGACCAAGTCCCGGTAGCCTTGCGAATTGATCGACAAGTATTTGGATTTCGTTCTTGCGTGCCATTAAATGTTAAAGTTGAAATCCGAAGGAAGTCCCACTTTCTCGGTTACTTTTCTCCTTCTTTCAGCTGAAATTACCACTGCTTCGGATTGTACCTTCTTTATTGCTTCCGTAGTGGCCTTGGACAAATCGATATCAGTGTCGGAATTCAAACTGTCCTGATCGAAAATCACCTCGTATATCATTCCATTGCCGTTGCAAAGTACCCTGACAGTTTGACAGGTACTTTCTGCCATAATCACCATTTCTTCAATTTCCTTGTTGGCAAGAAGCAATTCGTTTTTCAATTCCTTGCCCGCCTTGGCTAGCTCTGCAATTTTCATTGGGTTGAATTTATCTGGAATCATACCTTTTCCTTCGTTTGTTTCTTTTGGAATGCTATAAATTATTTTACCAATTTCGCTTCTGGAAAAGCCTCGAATACACTGGCTACCAGTTTATTGTCTTTAAACCCTTTTTGTTTTGGATTTTCGTTTGAGATCTGTTGCTCTTGATCATTTGCTTGAATGTAATTGGTTTCAGGTGGTTCTCTCAAATCAGTTTTAGGTTCGGCAGCAGATTTTTGTATATTTTCTTCATCCTTGCTTTTATCAGATGGTGGCGATTCCCTTCTTTCTGCTGGAACCTTTTCAACTGGAATTTTTTCTTCAGGAGGATTTCCAGCTTCCTTGGCGGTTTGGTCGCCCATCTTGGTGGAAAATCTTTTAACCATTTCATGTGGTGTAGGTAATTCTGCAACATGGGTCAACCTGATCATGGCCATTTCTGCTGCCATCATGTGATCAGGTGAACAGGACAATTCCTGCAATATTTTCAGCACCATTTGCCAGGCACGATGCAAAACTGGAAATGAAAGTTTTGAACTCAATTCCAAGCCTCTGGATTTCTCTTCCGGAGACAAGGTTGGGTCATCAAGGGTTTTGGCATTGATCTTGACGACAGAAAGAAAGTGAATGGTTTCCGAAAGGTCCATCAAAATGGTTTGGGGGGCAGCACCATCATTGTACTGTGCCTTCAATTCCTCCAAGGCACCGGCAGCATCTCCCCTGAATATCACTTCGGCCAAATCCAGAATTCTGCCCTTGTCAACGAGCCCGAGCATATTCCTGGCAACCTCTGCGGTTATGTGCCCTTCAGAAAAGGAAATTGCCTGATCCAGAAGACTGATTCCATCACGAACTGATCCCTCGGCAGCTCTGACAAGGAGTTTCATGGCATCCTCATCTACCCTGGCACCTTCCTGCTCGGCAATCGATTGAAGATGTTTTATCAATACATGGGGTTCTATCCTTCGCAGATCAAATCTTTGACACCGTGATAAAATCGTAACCGGCACCATACGAATTTCGGTTGTTGCAAAAATGAATACCACATGCTCTGGTGGTTCTTCCAGTGTCTTCAAGAGGGCATTAAACGCACTTCTTGAGAGCATGTGTACTTCATCAATGATATAGACCTTGTATCTTGCAGTATTTGGCTGATACTGGACGGTATCAAGCAATTCTCTGATATCATTGACACCTGTCCTGGATGCAGCATCCATTTCAAGAACATCCATGTGATTGCCATTAGCGATGGCAATGCAATGGATGCATTCATTACAAGGTTCGGTAGTAACTGTCCCTTGACCGTCCTTGCCTATGCAATTCATGCCTTTGGCCAGCAATCGGGCAGTTGTCGTTTTTCCAACACCCCTTACCCCTGTCAGAATAAAAGCCTGAGCGATCCTGCCTGATTGAAATGAATTCTCGATTACCCTTACCAGGGCATCCTGGCCAATCACCTCAGAAAATCTTGTCGGCCGGTATTTTCGAGCCAATACCTGATATTTACCGGTGGAACTATTCATGGGTGCTTTCAATTCAAGGCAATCAAATTGGGTTGATAAAATGACTTTGGATTATTTTACATAATTATCAATTTGAATTTAAGCAAATCTTAATCAGTCCACCATTGAAGAGTTGAGTTTTTTTAGTGAAATATCCGATTTTCACAATTAGCAAGAGCTGTCTTTTAAGAATAGCAATTTTCAGGGAAGACAAAACAAGATTGGGTCCATGATCTGGACAACGGCTATTTTCACCTGCATTTCAGAAGCCGAAATCGTTCAAAACGGGACTCCAACTGCACGGGCAAGAAAACTGACAAACGGGGAACTGGATTTAAGTATTGACATAAAAAGTGCCGGAAATTCTGGGCTGGTGATTTGGTCTTCATTCAAATTGCCAAACACAATAAAACTCTTTCGTTTGAGGTCCTCAATCTGCGGGTGTTCGGAGTCATAACCCTTGGGAGGACGTTTGAGTTTTTCGCCATGAAAATCAAAAGTGTTCTGAAAATTTCCCTCGCTGATTATATCCACCCAGTTTTGGGGATTGTCGACGATTTCATCCCTTATTTGCCTGAGTGCCACACCATCCGGTCTCCATACTCCACAACCAGCGAAACAGTTTCCTGGTTCAAGGTGAAGATAAAAACCGGGAGCATGAACATCCTTGCCATCAATATGCCTGAAGTGAACTCCCGCATTGGTTTTGTAAGGTTCCTTGTTTTTTGAAAACCTTACATCACGGTAAATTCTGAATAGTGAACCTCCATTCGGTCTGGAATCAGCAATGAAATGCGGACTTATTTGGCCAAGAGTTCCACCGAAATGGTAAATAAACTCCAGCAATGGATCACGCAGGTCGGAAATATAACGATGCTTGTTATCAGCAAACCAATCCCGATTATTGTTCGATTTTAGTTCATTCAAAAAATCAAACAGGGATTGTTTAATGGGATTTATAAAATCACTCACCAAGCCTCACAAATCAGGAAGAGAACATTTCTCAAATGCCAGACCATTAATTTGTAACGTCAGAAATTTCAAGAAATGCTCTTGAGTGTACGAATACTCGATCGACTTGATTGGATCGCATACTTTAGCCATCAAAATAGAATTGATAAATTATTTCGAAACGAATCATTTCAGCAAAATTGGTTTTATGTGGTGAGGGGGTGACGGTTCAGCGAGAGATTGAAATTCAACCCATTCAGTGATTACTACGGCTGCTTCCTTTCAGACCTGACCGGGTTCGTAATGTGAACACCTGATTCAATCTCTCCCGAGTAAAAATAGTATGGCGATTGATTTTCTCAAGGATTCAAATGGCTGAAATAAATGTACAATCGAATTCAAAATCGATGAAATGGAAAAATTACATCCTTTGATTGCAATTACCGAAAAGAGATAATGCACCACATGAATTTTAATGATTTTGCTACCTTTGCCATACCATCACGACTTGAACGTAAAATTGATAAGCGTTCGGATGTGGATTTTTTTGAAAATGCTGTCCTGGGAAAAGATACCCGTTTGTTGCTTTTTTGGAAGGGTATGCCGATGGTGGACCATCAGTCCAGCCCGATTTTTCTGTTACCAGAAAAGGAACTGAACAAGACATTGGAAACAAGGGTATATCTGGGTTCTTGTGATGGTACTGACTATTTTGCAGGTGATATCACAAGGGAAAATACCCCATTAACTGTAAATGTTGTCGAGAACAGGCTGTTTGACCCTTCCCAATATCAACATCCCTATTTTCCTGAATATTATTTCAAGGGTCTCAGAATGCTCCTGCCCTATCTTCAGGAACCACTCTTGGCAGAATTGCTGGCCATCGGAAAGGCATTATTGGGATGGCATTACACTCATGGTTATTGTTCGTTTTGCGGTCATCCCACGGACATCAGGAATGGGGGTTGGTCAAGGATTTGTCCTGCCTGCAAATCTGAACATTTCCCAAGATGTGATCCTGTAGTCATCATGCTGATTTTGCGACAAAACAAGGTTTTATTGGGAAGGTCCTATCATTGGCCCCGGGGGATGCATTCCCTCTTGGCAGGTTTCATGGAACCAGGTGAATCAATTGAATCTGCTGTAGTTCGGGAAGTTTACGAAGAAACCGAAATTCTTGTGGAAAACATAAGCTATCTTTCATCACAGCCATGGCCCTTTCCAACGTCCTTGATGATTGGGTGCAGGGGCGAGGCAAGGAATGACACAATTAAACCGCAAAAAAATGAAATTGAAAATGCCATTTGGCTTGAACGTGAAGAAGTCATGGACATCTATGATGGATGCCGGACAGATATTTCCCTTCCCCGCAAAGGTTCCATTGCGGATTTCCTTATTAGGAAATGGCTGGGAGGTACCATAATTTGAATGGCGTATAAATTTTCTGCCATCAGGACGGGTTTGAGAGTAATCAATTGGTATGATTCTGCATGGCGACCCAAACGGAAAAAGCTGTTCTGTCCTTGGGATTAGATTCCTGCAACTGTAAAATGGCTACTTCTGCAGTTTCAATATCAATGCGAACATTATTCATTGTCAGCCTGAATAAGGGATCATAATCAGCCTGATGCCGTTTATCTTTAGAACCACAAACTTTGTAGCAAAATTCCGTATACCAAAAGTTAATAATGATAAATCATTTCTTCTACATTGTTTCTTGGCATAACCGTGGTTGACAGACCGATAGGCCTGTTGCCAAGCATGTTGGCTCCTGTTGGCCCCGGTTTTACCTACGAGAGAATCAACACAATTCTGACGGAAAGTATTGAACATGACATCATAGGCAGTGCTCAAAGCCCTTCTTAGGTTTGATTGCCGTGGTCTGCCCTGATCAGAGAGTGCTAGGGCAGCGCTGTTCTAGAAGATCATCCGGCTTCAAAAGCTTCGACTTCTTCTGGGGTCATGAAAGAAAGAATGGAAAATCTATCAACGGGTAAAGATATGAGAGGCACTCGCAAATGCTCAACCAAACCTAAAACTTTAATTAGGGTTAAGTTCGGTTTTGTTCATCTTCATAACCCACCATGATACGCAGGATGCGGTCTCAGTCAGCATCTTCTACCTCTTCGGAATGCAAATCGACAGTCTTTACTGGTGCCAGTTCATGTTGAACTATCCTTTTCAAAGTCTCATCAATATTTTCCTGCATGGCTATTCTCCTTTTCTGTGTCTTGAATATAATAGCCAATGCGTTACCTGAAAAGTTAAATACAGGTCAAGATTTCTGGCTTAGGTAGTGCAAATCATTCAGTTGAATATATCTGCAATGGTTAAATCCTTACCTTGCACCATTGATGACCTTCAGTCAATCACCCAACCATTGGTAAGTTTGTGAATCTCAACCTGGACATTTTTTTGATAAACTACATGAAAGATGGGGTGTAATAAGATATCAGAAACCTGCATTCCCCTCAATTAAGGGGTTCGGTTACAACAAGTATTGTTTCAAGATTTGGAATTTACTTCCAACCTAGCCTTATGGGCAGGGTAAACCCCGATAATTTCCAGATAATCAGTAAAGAATCTTAGCTCTTCCAATGCCAGAACGACGCCCTCATCCTCAGGATGACCCTCAATTTCAGCAAAAAACTGAGTCGCATTAAAGGAACCCCCAACCATGTAGCTTTCAAGTTTGACCATATTCACATTATTGGTAGCGAACCCCCCCATGGCTTTATATAGGGCAGCCGGAATGTTTCGAACCGCAAAAACAAAAGAGGTCATCATGCTTTCACTTTTTCTTGCCCATTTTCTGTTTTTTGACATGATTATGAAACGGGTTCTGTTGAAATGGGCATCTTCAATGTTCTTCTGGATGATCTGCAATTTGAAAATCTGGCTTGCCAAGTTGGAAGCCAAGGCTGCGTAGGAGGGATCTTTTTTTTCTGCAATCAACCTTGCTGAACCTGAGGTGTCAACAGATGTTAATGGCATTATACCATGTTGCTTGAGGAATTTTTTGCATTGACCAAGGAGCACAGGATGACTGTAGGCGTATTTTACCTTTTCCAGCGAAGTCCCGGGAAGGACCATGAGATTGATTTCAATCTTTACAAAAACCTCATCATTGATGAAAAGTCCTGATTCCGGCAGCAACTTGTGTATATCTGCAACCCTGCCATAAATGGAGTTCTCGACGGGAAGCATGACCTCTTCGGATTTATTGTTCAACACTGCCGAAATGGCATCTTCAAATGAAATACAGGGCAAAAACTCCCAATCAGGTCGTGCGAGTCGACACGCCTCATGGGAATAGGCTCCCAATTCCCCCTGGAATGAAATTATTTTTTTCAACTTAATCACTCTTGGTTTCTAAATTAGACAATCTAGAAATTTTCATTAGATATTGCATATCTGGGTGGAATTACATTACATAGGATTGCAAACAATTTTTTCTAAAATTTGGATCATTTAATGCTTGATACAATGACATCAACCAAAATAGTGGCAGCGCTTTGTGTGGCAATGCTGTTTTTTCTATTTAGCAAATGGGGCGCAGAGTCGATTTATCACGTTGAAAGCCACAGTCCTGGTGTTGTTGAGTTGGTGGCATTGGAAGAAGCGGAAGAAACTGAGGTTGTGACAGAACCGGTTGATATTTCCGAGCTTTTGGCTACGGCGGATGTCTCCAAGGGGCAACGAGTGTTTACAAAATGTCAGGCCTGTCATAAACTTGAAGACGGTCAAAACTCTGTAGGACCGCACCTTTTTCAAATCATCGACAGACCTGTGGGTGCTGTTTC
Source organism: Paracoccaceae bacterium (assembly GCA_026710155.1). Taxonomy (GTDB): domain Bacteria; phylum Pseudomonadota; class Alphaproteobacteria; order Rhodobacterales; family Rhodobacteraceae; genus MPNP01. Next base: position 60,740 of record JAPORQ010000003.1, on the reverse strand, counting down.
GGATTTCAAATACTCTTCATCCATGGCCGAGTTTGAAGGCAGTTGGACTGTTCAGGAATTAAGTGATTTTCTGGTTAATCCTAAAAAATACATACCCGGAACAAAGATGGTTTTTGCGGGTTTGAGGAAGGATAATGATAGAGCTAACTTGATAGCTTATCTGATGGAATCAACGCAGTGAGTATTTAAATTCACCCTGAATCAGGCATGGACTTTAACCTTTCATGAAACAGCCTGAAAAATCGCATCCAGGCTAGGGTTTGCTTGTAGACACTCAATGACCCTGATCCAAAATTCACAAGTTAACTAAAATTTGTAAGGTGTTTCCTTGCAAAATATTTACATTACAGCAGAAGCCTCAAAGAAATAGGAATGGAGTAAAATTGAAAATGAACTACTTGAGCAAGGGTATCAAGGCATTATTGATGTCCACCATTTTTTCAGTGGCAGGAGCGACAATTTCTTTCACCGATGAAGACCAGAATATAACTGTTTCCCACGGCATATCAAAATTCGGCAATTTGAAATACCCCAGTGATTTTCAGCATTTTGATTATGTGAATCCTGCCGCTCCCAAAGGTGGGGAGATTTCCATCTCGACTTACGGCAATTTTGATTCCATGAATCCCTACAGCCGCAAGGGACAGTCGGGGGCCCTATCTTCAATTTTCTTTGAATCAATGCTCGAAGGCAGTGCCGATGAGGTAAGTTCGTTTTATGGTTTGCTTGCTGAAACCATAGAATTTCCCGAAGACCGAACCTGGGTCATATTCAACCTTCGGTCCGAAGCCAGGTTTTCCGATGGATCCGAACTGACCGCCGAAGATGTCATGTTCAGTTACAAACTGCTTCTGGAAGAGGGGTTGGCCTCGTTCAAGTCCGAGTTGGGCAAGGCTGTGATTTCGGCAGAAATCCTTTCAGCATACAAGATAAAATTTACCTTCAATTCAACTGATCGTTCGACCAGAAATGACATTACACTGATTGGCGGATTACCCATTTTTTCCAAAAAGTGGTTTGAGGATACCGGTGCGAAACTTGATGAATCCAGATTGGAACCCGCATTGGGATCATCCCCATATGTACTTAATACCCTGGATGTGAACAAGAGTCTGGTTTATGGAAGAAATCCGGATTACTGGGGAGCAAACATCCCTGCCATGAGAGGGCGAAGCAATTTCGACCGGATACGGATCGATTACTTTGCTGACCAAGAGGCCGCTTTTGAAGGATTCAAGGCTGGTGAAACGACCTTCAGGCCCGAATTCATCTCTAAAAACTGGGCGACCAGATATGATTTTCCCTCAATTGAAAAGGGTTGGGTTGTCAAGGATGAAATTCCGGATGGGAGCCTTCCGAATGGTCAGAGCTTTGCCTTCAATCTGAGAAAGGAAAAATTTCAGGATATTCGTGTCAGGGAAGCCATTTCCCTCATGTTCAATTATGAATGGACCAATGCGACAACCTTTCATGATTTGTATAAAAGAATTGATGCATACTGGGAGAACAGCCATCTCAAGGCGAAGGGATTGCCATCATCCGAAGAATTGATTGTGCTGGACCCTCTCAGAGAGATGCTGGCTGAGGAAATATTTACCGAAGAGCCAGTCATTTCACCCGTATCCGACCCAGGAAGAAGGCTGGACAGGAAGAATTTGCGGGCAGCTTCCAGGCTACTCGATGAAGCAGGTTGGATGGTCGGGGATAAGGGTATTCGCATAAATGACAGTGGACAGCAGTTTAAGATTGAGTTTCTCACCGCATCAGCAACTTTTGAAAGAATTATTCAGCCCTTTGTGGAGAATCTGAAACAATTGGGAATTGATGCCTATCTCCAGAAAATTGATCCGGCCCAACTTCGTCAGAGGGAAAAGGATCGTGATTTCGATATCATTACAACCAACTTTCCCATTAGTTTTGAACCTGGTGGTGCTCTGAGACAATATCTGGGTTCGGAATACGTGGATGGAATTTTCAATGATACAGGTTTTGCCAATCCGGCAGTTGACGAAATCATAACCTATGTTCTCGATGCCAATACCATCGAGGAACTTGAAAGAGGCGTAACTGCTCTGGACAGGGTGCTGCGTCAACAACGCATCGTGATTTTTCATTGGTACAGGGACTTCCATACGGTTGCCTATTATGACATGTATGAATATCCAGAAAATATACCTCCCTTTGCATTGGGCTATTTGGATTTTTGGTGGTCCAATGAGGAGAAGCGTCAAAATCTTATATCCCAAGGTGCATTCAGCGAATAAAGATTTGTAACTTCAATGGGAGCCTACATCCTTCGACGGTTGGCCTTGGTCATACCTACCCTGCTGGGTATCATGATCATCAATTTCACCTTGGTGCAATTCGTGCCGGGAGGTCCGATTGAACAAATCCTGGCCCAAATGGAAGGTGAAGGGGATGTCTTCGCCAATTTTGCCGGCACCGGCAATGAAATCGCCAATGAACAATTGGGCTCAGATGATAAATATCTGGGTGCTACCGGCCTTCCAGAGGAATTTCTGAAGGAGCTGGAAATTCAGTTTGGATTTGACAAACCTCCCCTGGAGCGTTTTCTGAACATGATGTGGGACTATCTGAGGTTGGATTTTGGTGAAAGCTATTTTCGGTCCATCAGCGTAATTGATCTTGTTTTGGAAAAAATGCCAGTCTCCATTTCCCTGGGTTTATGGTCAACCTTGCTGGCCTATTGGATTTCCATTCCTCTGGGTGTCAGAAAGGCAGTTAGAGATGGTACCAAGTTTGACACCTGGACCTCAGGAGCTGTCATCGTTGGCTATGCCATTCCGGGTTTCCTTTTTGCCATTCTGCTCTTGGTGCTCTTTGCCGGTGGCTCCTATTTCAAGATTTTTCCCCTCAGGGGACTGGTTTCAGACAATTTTTCCGAACTGTCGCTAATCGGCAAGATCATTGATTATTTCTGGCATATTTGCCTCCCCGTGGTTGCCTCGACCATTTCCGCCTTTGCCACCCTTACTCTGTTGACCAAGAACACTTTCCTTGAGGAGATCAACAAGCAATATGTCATGACCGCCCGGGCCAAGGGATTGACTGAAAGAAGGGTACTTTATGGCCATATCTTCCGCAATGCCATGCTAGTGGTCATTTCAGGATTTCCAGCCATTTTCGTTGCTGTTTTCTTCAGCGGATCCCTCATTATTGAAACCATCTTCTCACTTGACGGTTTGGGCAGATTGGGTTTCGAGGCGGCGGTTGCAAGAGATTATCCGGTGATTTTCGGTACACTCTTCGTGTTTGGCCTGCTGGGATTGATTGTGGGCATCATCTCCGATCTAACCTATGTCTGGATCGATCCCCGTATAGATTTTGAATCCAGGGAAAAATGATAACTCTATCCCCAATCAATCGGCGAAGGCTGAAGAACTTCAGTTCCAACCGCAGAGCGGTCTGGTCCTTGCGCATCTTCATGGTGCTTTTTGTCATTTCCCTATTCTCTGAATTCATCGCCAACGAAAAACCCATTCTGATCAATTATCGTGGTGACCTTTATTTTCCCATCCTTTCCTTTCACTCCGAGAAGGATTTTGGGGGTGAATATCTCACTGAAGCAGTCTATCGGGACATCGAGGTTCAATGCCTGATCAAAACCGGTGGTATCCTTGATTGCGTCTATGAGCCGGAAACCATTTTGGAAGATGCCCAAGATGGGATGGTCGATGGGCAGGAAATCTCAAGTGGTTGGATGATTTGGCCTCTCATTCCCTTTTCCTATGATACCGTTGATGATTTGGGCAAACCCGCACCATCAGCACCTGATTCCGAACATTGGCTTGGTACCGATGATACTGCAAGGGATGTCCTAGCCAGGGTAATCTATGGTTTTCGCCTGTCCATACTCTTTACGGGTGTGGTTACCCTTCTGACATCCGTTATTGGAATAGCCGCGGGTGCTGTCCAAGGGTATTTTGGTGGTTTGATTGACCTGTTCTTCCAGCGGGTCATTGAATTGTGGGGATCTACACCGTCCCTTTACATCATCATTATTGTCGCAGCGATTTGGCAAATGAACTTCTGGCTTCTGGTATTTTTGATGACCCTGTTCGGCTGGACTAGCTTGGTTGGAGTGGTCAGGGCTGAAAGCTTCAGGGCGCGCAATTTTGAATATGTCCGGGCAGCCAAGGCCATGGGAGTATCCAATACGGTCATCATGTTCAGGCATTTGCTGCCCAATGCCATGGTTGCTTCAGTAACACTATTGCCTTTTATTATCACCGGGACAATCGGTTCACTTGCTGCCTTGGATTTTCTTGGCTTTGGCTTGCCCTCCTCAGCCCCTTCCCTTGGGCAACTGACACTGCAAGCCAAGCAAAACCTGCAGGCACCCTGGTTGGGATTCACGGCTTTCTTTACCTTTGCCACAATGCTGTCACTTCTGGTATTCATTTTCGAAGGAGTGCGTGATGCATTTGATCCAAGGAAAACCTTCAAGTGAGCCAGAAACTGTTAGAAACAAACGACCTCTCCATAACCTTTACACAGGAGGGACATTCGTTTGAGGCTGTCAAGAAGGTATCCCTTAATGTTGACAAGGGAGAAACCGTAGCCATAGTTGGTGAATCGGGTTCTGGGAAATCAGTAACTGCCCTTTCCACCGTGGGTTTGCTGCCGGGGAATGCCAAGACAACGGGGTCGGTCAAATTCAAGGGGCAGGAACTCGTTGATGTCGATCTCAAGAAATTGCAACAGATCAGAGGTAATGAGATCAGTTTCATTTTCCAAGAGCCGATGTCTTCCCTCAACCCTTTGCATACCTTGGAAAAACAGGTTGGTGAAAGCCTGAGAATTCACCAGAATCTGGTTGGAGGGGAAGCCAGAAAAAAGATTTTGGAACTTCTGGAAAAAACCGGGATTGACAATCCTGAATCAAGGTTGAAATGCTATCCCCACCTGTTTTCAGGTGGTCAAAGGCAAAGAATCATGATTGCCATGGCCCTCGCCAACAATCCTTCACTCCTGATTGCCGATGAGCCAACCACAGCCCTTGATGTTACCATTCAGGCCCAGATATTGAAACTGCTCGCCGAACTCAAGGAATCAGAGGGCATGGGGCTGTTGTTTATAACCCATGATCTCAATATCGTAAAAAACATTGCCGACAGGGTTCTCGTGATGAAAGATGGCAGCATTGTGGAAAGTGGGCATAGAAAGAAGGTTTTCGAGGCACCCGAGCACCCCTACACCAAGGCCCTGCTTGCAGCCGAGCCCTCTGGTTCACCCGATGCCATTGTCAAGAAGCGCAACCCGGTACTGATTGTCAATAAACTCAAGGTCTGGTTTCCAATCAAGCGTGGTGTTCTTCGAAGAACAGTTGGGCATGTCAAGGCGGTAAATACGGCAAACTTTCAAATTCAACATGGTGAAACACTTGGCATTGTGGGTGAATCAGGATCAGGAAAAACAACCATAGCGCTTGCGATTCTCAAACTTGTCACCTCGGAAGGTTCCATATCAATCACGGGAAATCAAATTGGCAACCTGTCAAGCCGTAATGTGCGCCGGTTTCGAAAAAACATGCAGATCGTATTTCAGGACCCGTACGGTTCTCTTTCCCCGAGGATGACTGTTGGACAAATCGTGTCGGAAGGGCTGAGGATACATGAATCCCTGTCCAGTGAGGAAATAACCGAATTGACCTCCAAAATACTTGTCGAGGTCGGTCTTGAACCTGACATGATGGGAAGATATCCACATGAATTCTCTGGCGGTCAACGACAGAGGATTGCCATAGCAAGAGCAATGATTCTCAGCCCTGAATTGCTTATTCTGGATGAGCCCACATCAGCCCTTGACCGAACGGTACAATCGCAAATTGTCGATTTGTTGCTAAAATTCCAGCGGGAGAAAAACCTTTCCTATATATTCATAAGCCATGATTTGCGGGTCGTAAAATCACTTTCCCACAAGATAATTGTCATGCAAGGGGGCAACATTGTCGAAAGTGGTTCAACCGAGGAAATTTTTCAAAATCCCAGAAAGGAATATACCAAAACACTCATGGCTGCCGCCTATTTGAACTAGAAATTCAGCGGGAATGCCCAATTTGCTATCGGATATAGATCACCTGGCATTCGGACTTGCGTCGGGCGAGTATACGGCATACTTTCTCAGCCGATTTTTCCTCCATCCCGATGTACTTCAGTACAATACCGCGACCACTATCAATCAGAATTTTCTTGGCCGAAAAAAGTTCTGAAGGCACCATGAACTCCAATTTCCTGGCATTGCTGTTGGCCAGGCTCTTGGAATAATATGTTCCAAGAACCACCCCGGAATTCTTGGACACTATATTTGTGCCATCTAACAAGGTAAGTCCCCTCGGTCTCGGCAAAGGCAAGAAACTGTCCCATTCCTGCCCGTCAGTGGTCAATGGGTCGGATGCTCCCCCCAGCTCAATGATTTCCAAATGGTTTGAATTATCCAGCTCGGCATAACCCACTTCTACAGATTCCACCTTATCCTGCATGTCATCCATTTCAACCAAAACATCCGGTCTGAGTGTCGGGGAGGGTAATTCGGCCAAAACCTTTCCGTTAAGGGTATATTTCCCATAGGGAGGAACCTTGGGCTTGACCAGCCTAATATTGGCTTTGGCCCTTGAAAAGCCCAAATCCATCAATTTGGCGACCTGCGCATTTCTGGTGGTAGTTGATTTGCCGCCAAATACGGTCGTAATTATACGAACATTACCGCGCTTTGCAGATGCCACCAAATTGAAACCGGCAGCTTGGGTGTAGCCTGTCTTTATACCGTCAGCACCACTGTAATTTGTCAGGAATCGCCGGTTTGTGTTGTAAACGGTTTGACCTCCAACATCGGTGTATTTCCTTGAAAAGAGATTGTAATAGTCGGGATAATCATAAACCATGTGACGACCGAGAATGGTCATATCCCTAGCTGTGGAATAATGCCCTTTTTGGGTCAAACCATTGGCATTTTTGAAATGGGTGTTTGTCATGCCCATTTGCTTTGCCGTGTTGTTCATTCGTCTGGTGAATGCTTCCAGACTACCCTCAATGGCTTCGGCAAGAGCTGTTGAGGCATCATTGGCGGATCTTACGGCAGCTCCCCTGATCAGGTATCTCAACCGAACCCTTGATCCAGCTTGCAGGTAAAGTTTTGACGGGGGTTCTGTTGCAGCCCTTTTGGAAATCCTTACCTTTGAATCCAAGGAAATCTCACCATTCTCAACTGCCTCGAATACAACATAAAGGGTCATCATTTTAGTCAAGGATGCAGGGTGAAGTATCCTGTCAGCGCTTCTTGAATGCAGTATTTCTCCATTCCTTGCGTCCATCACAACCGCGGCATATGGCGCCGCCTGTGCTTTGCCATTAATCGAACAAGCAATTATAATTGCTGCCAAAGCAGTTATAAATTGTGTACAAAATTTTGATGTAACGATTTTTATAATCATTTGCCTGTACTTAATTTCAAAGCCACAATATTGATTTTATTTTTGTGACCAATAGTTCCGATTCTTATATCATTTAACTTTTTAATCTTCAAGACCATTTAAGAAGAATTTATTTGTGACAATACGTTTTGTAGTTGCACCAATTCCGAGATTTCAAAATACCTCTTTGAATCCATGGGTTTCCTGGCTTCATTTTCGTATTCCCAGTTTGGCTCATTGGACACCAGAACACCCCAACAACCTACCTTCATGGACGGAATAATATCTGAGCGAATGGAATTGCCTACCATAACACAAGAGGAACAATCGATTTTGTGCCGATCAAAAATAGAATTGTAATTTTCGGATGTTTTCTTGCTGACTATTTCAATATGATCAAACAGATTGCCCAGGCCTGACTGTGCTATTTTCCTTTCCTGATCAAACAAATCTCCCATTGTGATCATTATCAGGGTATAGTCGTTGCTTAGTTTTTCGATTAAATTCCTGACCCCAGGATAAAGTACCAAGGGATATCTTTGCAGTTCCCTTCCCAAATCAAGAATTTGTGAAATTATACTGGTCGGCACCCTTCCCTGAGTGACTTCAATGGCAGTTTCAATCATGGAAAGAGTAAAACTCTTCACACCGAAGCCATGGTAAGCAATGTTTTTCTTTTCGACCTTGAGTAAATGTGCACTCAGGTCAGAAGAGGTGGAATATTCTTCCAAAAGGCTTTTGAAGGTATCCTCAGTAGTATTGAAATGTTTGTTATTTGACCAAAGAGTATCATCTGCATCAAAAGCAATTGTCGAAATCATCTTTGTCTACTTGTGAATTTATGGTAATCGAATAGTTGTCTGATTGATAAAGAAAAGAGTTGAAGATTGAAAGCAATTATCCTAGTTGGATCTGCTGGTAATGAGCAATCCACGCCAAATGATGGCGTCACCGCTGTATTGGTTCCGAAACATGAGGAGGAAATCGAGAAACCTCCAATGTACAAGGTTCTGCTCATGAATGATGATTACACGCCGATGGAATTTGTGGTTGCGGTATTACAGGCGGTTTTTGCCTTTTCTCCCGAAAAGGCATTCGACCTGATGCTAACCGTTCATAACAAGGGGATGGGAGTAGCAGGTGTTTTCATCCATGAAATTGCTGAAACCAAGGCCAATCAGGTGCTGAGACTTGCACAGGAGCATGGCCATCCACTTATGTGTACAATCGAAAAAGAATAAAGCCGGGATTCAATCACATTATGGAATAGGAAATTATTGGACCTGATTCTTCGGCTATCATCAACAACTAATGATTTACAACCTAGTTTACTGGATCAAAATCCTTCAGGTTGTCCTTGATTGAATTCAGAAATTTGTCTTCTTGTGGTTGCTGTACTTCTGATTCCTTTTTTTGCTTTGCTTGAGCCTTCTGGATAGCCCCATCCAAACTCGTTTGCTTACACAATCCAAGGGCGACCGGATCAACTGGTTGGATATTGCTGATATTCCAATGTGTTCGATTCCTGATTGCTTCAATCGTTGTTTTTGTCGTTCCGATGAGTTTGCAAATCTGACCATCAACTATTTCGGGATGATTCTTGATCAACCAAAGGATTGCTCGTGGTCGATCCTGCCTTTTGGCAACGGGCGTATATCTGGTACCTGTTCTTTTCTTCTCATCCTTGACCATGGGAGGTATCTTCAACTGCAGTTCATAACTGGGGTCCGCCTCTCCCTTATCGATTTCAGATTTTTCGATTTGGTTGCCTGCTATGGGATCAATGCCCAAAATTCCCACTGCAACATCTTCGTTGGCAATCCCTTCGACTTCCAACAAATGCATACCGCAGAATTTCGCTATCTGGTCAAAAGTCAGCGATGTGTTATCAACCAACCATACGGCAGTTGCTTTAGCCATTATAGGTTTCATTACATTTCCATTAATTCAACAGCCCAGATTGCAAGCCACAGGTCTGATCTTACATTCTGGAACTGGCATTTTTCAAATTAGCAGGTTCTTACTTATTTAGATTTCCAATACTATTTTTCCAATATGCTTGGAGGATTCCATTTTCTTATGAGCTTCAACAACCTCATCAAGTTTGAAAGTTGAATCCATGATTGGTTTTATCCGGCCTGTTTCCAAATAAGGGAATACCTTTTCCAAAAGGTCTTCAGCAATTCTTGCCTTGGCCAAATCTGATTGGGGTCGGAGAGTGCTGCCGGTAATGGTTAATCGTCTTACCATCAACTGGGCAAAGTTCAATTCGATTTTAGGTCCCTTCAAAAAAGCAATTTGAACCAGTCTTCCATCATCAGCCAAAATTTTTACATTTTTTGGAAGATAATCTCCTCCCACCATATCCAAAATCAGGTCAACTCCCTTTTTACCGGTAATATCACTGATTTCTTCAACGAAATCCTGATTGTTGTAGTTGATGGCCAATTCAGCCCCAAGTTCCTTGCACACCCGTGCTTTTTCGGCAGAACCCACTGTGGCAAATACTCTGGCTCCAAACAATTCAGCCAACTGAATTGCCGTGGTGCCTATCCCGGAACTGCCACCATGAATCAGGATTGTTTCACCTGACTTGAGACCTCCCCGCATAAAAACATTGCTCCAGACGGTAAAGTAGGTTTCGCAAATAGCTGCTGCAGTATTGAAATCCATACCCGTAGGTACTGGCAGCGCATGGTTCTCGTGTGTCAGAGAATATTCAGCATAACCACCTCCGGGAAGAAGTGCACATACCGCATCTCCAATTTTCCATCGAGAGACTCTTTCACCAACTGCCACGATGGTTCCGGCACTTTCCAAACCCGGGAGATCGCTTGCCTCCTTTGGAGGGCTGTAAGAACCCGATCTCTGCAGTATATCCGGTCTGTTGACACCAGCGCTTGCATTTTGAATCAGTATCTGATTGCCTTCCGGGGTTGGAATTTCCCTCTGGTTGAGTTTTAATACTTCAGGTCTACCAAAACTGGAAATTTCCACCACACGCATGGTTTTTGTCATTAATTGTTTTCCTCATTTGGTACCCAACCTGGATATCTGCTGTTTTCAAATCCAGCCGTTTTATTTCTTATCGGAAGTTTTTCAAGGGTTCTGAATAGAGGTTTGAAAATGGGATTTCCCCTAGCATGGGATTTCAATTTTTCAAAATCCATCACATCATTGATCCGGCGGTTTATAAATTCCCTTGTATCAATGAAACCTTCGCTATGATCACCGATAAAGAACAAAAATGTTGACGAAATTATTCCCGAAAGAATCATTCGCTTGGTATACCAGTTATAATCTTCGGAATCATCATCCATAAAATTCCAAATCTTGTCTGCTGTACCCCAAACCAATTTGGTACCCGGAAGCATGTTGACGGGAAGCAAAAAGGTCGCCATGAGTTTTTTAATCAATATTTGGTGAGATTCAACAACTGTAACCCTTAACCAGATTGCTTCGGCAATTTTTTCACTGTATCTCAATGCACCAAGATCAGTCTCAGCGAGAGCCTCCAACATCTTCTTGTCACCATATTCATGGAAATAAAGCGTTAAATCCGCTTCTCCCTTGGGGAAAAGCTGATAACCTGTTTCCAACTTTATACTGGCATCTTGCAGAGCCGACTCGAAAGCAACCTTGGTCCACCCATCAAAAGGCACATGTTGCAAGGCATGTTCCAGGATCTTATCCTTGATTGCATCATCTTCCAAATTATCGTTCATTTTTTTCCTTCCATTATTGGTACTTTTTTCAAAACGGTCCATTCACTATTGATTCTTGCTTACAATTAAATTGTTTTAACTTCAGGTTCTTTAAAATCCATAAAATGGATTTATTTAAACTATTGAAGCAATTTCCTTACCTTATTTATGGAACTATATAAGGGATAAATGCTATATTACTATTATTTTCTTGTTTGAAAGGTGGCTCGGTTTTATGCAAGTAATTGTTCGTGACAATAATGTTGAACAGGCGATTAGGGTACTCAAAAAGAAACTTCAGAGAGAAGGTGTATTCAGAGAGATGAAGCTTCGACAGCATTATGAAAAGCCATCCCAGAAGAAAGCACGCGAAAAATCCGAGGCTATTAGAAGATCCCGAAAATTGGCACGTAAAAGAGCCCTGATTGAAGGTAATCTCTAAACATGTTTTTCAATCCTCTCAGTGATTGAATAATAAAATTTTGTGCAATTATTCAGCATCCCTCTAATCAAGTTGTATTTTAGGCAGGAATTAAAGCCAATGCAATGGCAGTATCGATGCCAATGGTTCATATGGTGATAGTCGCTTGTAGCCGGACTGTATGATCGCCTAGGGCTTTCGGCTTTCATGTTGGACAAGATTCCTGATTTTGGCAATGTTGATACAAGAATTTGGGAGCTCCAGATTTCTTCCCTGCAGGGCGGTTTGGACATAAGCCGCCGACAGGAGTAGGCGGGCCTGGAACCAAGCCTATCGAACGGTCGAACATGGTTATGCCAAGAACCAGTGCAAGGACGAAGGGGTCATGGCAAGTTTCCCGGAAACCACAAGGGGCTTTGCCGAATATTTTGTGACACTTCAGGAATTGCACCATGAGGCAGATTACGATCCTGAAATGAGTTTTACCCGTCAAGAGGTGCTCAAGGCAATAGAAGTTGCAGAAACGATGGTAGAAAAATTGATGGCTTCTGAAGATCAAGGACAAACAAGCCTTTCCGGTTTGGATCGTCATGAATAAACGTTCCAGGAATGAAGGGTTTGAAAGGAATAGGCCAGAATGGATACGGGCAAAAGAGGAACGCCAGAATTTCAAATGGCCAAAGAGAACCTTTTTTAAGGTTCTACTGCGTTCGACAAGGATGTTATCTGACTTACTATCCCCTCTCGTGAAGGGCTCTTCCTCAGGAGGACACCTGCTTTTTCGATCTCGCAGAACATCATTTCATGGATAGCTCATACTGGCGGAAGATCCATGAGCTCAATTACATCACCAAGGACAATCCCTGCTGGACGGGTGACTGCCTGAAGGAGTTCGATGTCGAGTGGTAAGTGAATTTTCCTTGCCAATCGGATTGCCAGGACGTGTACTCCATGGTTGTAACCAGGGATGACTTCCGGGAGAAAACCAAAAGATGACTTCAACTGCCGACGACCACCATGTGATCGGACCACTCGGTTCCAACTTCTGGAAGCTGGAGCTTCCACCGGAACTGGTATCCGCGCTTGCCCGTGAGTTTGACTGGAACCGCATGGGAAAGCGGGTCATGATTGATGCCAGGGAAGGCATCACCATCTGGATGACACCATCGAGTTTGCATGTGGATCCTGCAACAGCCGGTGACAAGGTCATACCCTCGGCTGCTGCCATCCTGCAGATGATCATCAGGGAAAAACGTGATAACCGCTGGCAGGGTCTGGGTGATCCACAGAACGTCGGGCTTGAAGCGGATGCCGTCTACTATATTAGGGGTAAATGCCGACGGCTGGTATGCTGCCAGGCGTAAGGGCAGGAAGGAGAAAGATGATTTTGAGGCTGGGACACCCCCGGACCTGGTGGTCGAGGTGGAAGTTTCCCACTCCTATGAAGACAAGCCACAACACCATGCCGAACTCGGGGTACCCGAGATGTGGAGGATTAACGGCGAAAGGGACAGCGATCGTTTCAAGGTCGAGTTCCTTGACCTGCAGGAAGCAGGTGGACCAAAGACCGTGGAGGAATCACTTGTTCTAAACAGGTTGGGTTCTTCTGTGTTGCCGGATGCTTTCCGAATGGCCCGGAGTGGTAATATCAGCAGCCTCTCGGTTTTGTTGAAGGATAATCCGGCCAGTGTAAACAACCTTGAACCAGATGAAAAACCTGATTCATCACCTTCCACACTCCGCATGTAAGTCATTTCCTTGAACTTGCCGATCGTCCGGCATTATGACCAAAAAGGTCCATCGCAACGAGGAATGTTTGCGGGAGATATTTGAGTTCAACAAAATGAAGAAGGACCAGAAAATCAAGCCTTGGAATTGCTTCCTTTTGCCTGAAAAATAACACCCCCAGGAACAACATGTCCTTTTTTTTGATTTGCCGAATGGTGGAGAAACTCCACACCCATTCCGTGAAACCAAAACAATCCTGGAAATACCACTTGCCAAATCGGTGCCGGGGATATATTGTAACGGTCATGCCGGAGCCTGATAAAACCATTGAACTTGATCGCAGGCTTTCGGTCCTGGAGGAACGCATGAACACGATATCTGAAAGCTATGACCGGGGCTGGAAACTCCTGGAGGCCAAAATGGGTGAAGCAACCGCTGGCATGAGGGAGGACAGTGCCAAGCTTGAGGCCAAGTTGGGCGAAGCCAATGCCAAGCTTGAGGCCAAGATGGGGGAGGACAATGCCAGGCGGGACACCGAATTTGCCAAGCTCCGTGAGGACAGTGCCAAGCGTGACAGGAACATGTCCATCCAGGTTTATGCCGTGGCGTTCGGAATCGTTGTCGTGATCCTGGGTATTGGTGGAACAATCATCAGCCTGCTGGTCTGACCCTTCCCATCGACAATTCCCTGCAAGGACCCAGCAAAGGGATAGTTAGAGTTTGTTCCATAATTCAGGAAAGTTGAAAGCGACCTGGTTCGGAGTCATGCATGATCCCCTGTTTCATCCCTGAACACGGAGGAAAACCATGAGCTGCAACCAAGCCGCCATGAAGAAACATGGGCGGACAAACACTGCACTGCCACCTGACAGATTGTGAATGGGAATTGATTGAACCGTTGTTGCCGGAGCAGGGGTGTGGGGGAAGGCCCCGCACGACCGATTTGCGGCGGATTGCCGATGCCATGCAACACCTTCCCGGCACCGGATGCCAGTGGCGGTCCCTTCCCGATGCCCATCCTCCTTTTTCCACGGTCCGGAACTGTTTTCATGCCTGGTCGAAATCCGGTGTCCTGACCCGCATGTTGCAGCGCTTGCAGGAATGTGCCCGCCATCTTGTCGGGCGTTCCCCCGGCCCTGGTGCCGGCATCATCGACAGCCAGAGTGTCAAGACCACCGCATGTGGCGGTCCACGAGGTCATGATGCCGGCAGGAGGACCAGGGGGAGGAAGCGTCATGTCGTGACGGATGTTGAAGGCTCCCCGGTGGGGATTGTGGTCCATCCGGCCTCGGTTCAGGACCGTGATGGAGCTTCCGGGGTTGTTCAAGGGGCTCTTGCCAAGGCTCCGGGGATCACCAGGCTCCGGGCTGACGGCGGACATGCCGGCCCCAGGTCGGAAAGGACGCTGAAGGAACCGGATGCCGGTGTTGATCTTGACATCGTCCGTAAAGCGAGGGACGGCAAGGGTTTTGAAGTCCTTCCCCGACGTTGGGTTGTGGAACGAACCTTTGCCTGGATGGGAAGATGCCGTCACCTGTCCAGGGATCATGAGAGAACAATGGCAAGTTCGGAAGGGTGGGTGACGCTGGCAGCCTGCCGGTTTCCGATGCGTGGGATTGCCCGTGTGATGGAGGAACAAGGAATGGAATCAGTACAATCGTGAATTATGATTCAAATTCTAAGGAAGTTCAGAAGATCATTGATTTGAGGATTGCATATGAAAATGATCATGATTCATGCGTTGGCATTGTTTGGTGTTGTCTCTGGCGGTGCATCATTTCGGGGATCGTGAACGCTGGCGGGATATCCATGAGCTGAACAACATGAAGAAGGGTCAGAAAATCAAGGCGGGGGATTGTTTCCTGCTTCCCTCGGAATAGTTTTTGTATGTTACCAAATGACGGTGAAACCTGCACCCAATTCATGTGAAAAACAAGCTGGATCTTGACGTTTGCAGACGAATGATTAATGGACAGGGAATGGAACAGCATTGCCGAAACAACGAAATTCCTGTCAGGGAATCCATGTGGGACGGGAAACGTCCACATCCGGAATTGCCCTTCTATGCCTCGCCGGTCGAGGCCGGTTTTCCATCACAGGCCAATGATTATCTCGAACGGACCCTTGACCTGCTGGTGGCCCGCCCGTCAGCCACCTCCCTCTTTCGGGCCAGTGGTGACAGCATGCGGGAAGCCGGCATTCC
Organism: Paracoccaceae bacterium; assembly: GCA_026710155.1. GTDB lineage: Bacteria > Pseudomonadota > Alphaproteobacteria > Rhodobacterales > Rhodobacteraceae > MPNP01. The sequence continues at coordinate 45,252 of JAPORQ010000003.1, read as the reverse complement.
TGACGGCTCAATCCTTTTGGTGGATCGCAGCACTCAAGCTCGGTCGGGCATGATTGTCCTGGCCATATTCGATGGTGATTACATGGTCAGGCGGCTGGTCAGGTCCGGAAACAGCTGGTATCTGCGATCAGGCCATCCGGACCATCCCAACCTTGCCGCCACACCCGGCACCGAAATACAAGGCATGGTCACTGCCAGCATAGTGCGGTTTGTGGGACGGTCACGGTGATCGGAACATGTGTAGCCGCTTTGCCCAGGATGTAACCGCCATCAAGGTCAGGGAGATGTTCGGCGCCTCCCCACAGACGCCGGTATTCCCGACCTGCCACCAAGATGCAATGGTACGCCCGGCCAAGATTTTGTCACCGGACACCATGACACGGATGGCTGTCTTGTCCTGAACAGGCAGACCTGGGGACTGGTGCCATTCTGGAATCTCGACAGGCCCGGCAGTTCCCGCCTGATCAATGCCCGTTCGGAAACGGTCGCCGACAAGCCATCCTTTCGCGGGGCTTTCCGGCACCGGCGGTGCCCTGGTGCCGGCAACTGGCTGGTTTGAGTGGCAAAAACGTGGAAATGGCAAGCAACCCTCTCACATGCGACTGAAGACAGGTCGGCCGATGGCCATGGCCGGCATTTGGGAGAATCAGGACGGGACAGCCTGCTTCACCCTGCTGACCCGGGCGGCGATTCCCGATCTCCGGACCATTCACCACCGGCAGCCCGTGGTTGTCGGTGCCAAGGATTTTGCCACCTGGTTGCAACCGGACAGCCTGACAGGGGATTTGATGGCGATCCTCCAGGCCGAAACACCAAAAAGTGTGGAAAATCGGGAGAAGGAGATACCTTCAACCAACGAAAACAAGGCAATTACCGAAGAAATTCACCAAAGGACAAAAGCGATTGCGGAATCCCTGTTCAAGGAGAAATAACCGATTATGGCTAGCCAGGTATATAAGCACCATTTTTTGGGATTTGGGTAAAATCAGCAAATTTGCACCAAATTACCTCGCCGGAGAGAACTGGTCACTTTAGTATGTAATCCCCAAAAAATACGATGTTTCAAAACCGTTTGTTGTTTTCGGGACCAATGGTACAGGCTCCTGGTGCTTGGATCACAAGTCACAAAAACAATGGAAATGATGCTGCCTGGCCCGAAATTCAGGACTGACTTGGAACCGAAAATGGTTTTTTGTCTGAAAATGCAGAAAGGAATAGCCCGTCTTTGGTACAAATAATGCTCTGAAATTATGAAAGGTTGACTAAAATTGCCAGTTTTTATGACTTATGATTCAAGCACTTGGAAAATCCGATAACTTCTGAAGACAAGAACATACTCAGAAAACTACCTGCGCCGACATGGCAATTACACCATCATTTCGTATTGCCCATAAATCCAGACTGTCATCAACTTCCTTTCCGGCAATTTCAAAGGGTATAATTCCCGCGAGTGGTGCCAAGGCCCTAAAAGAATATTGTTTTGGTTGTTTGCCAGTTTGCCGCAAGGCCAAGTCAATTAGCAAGGTGGCGGTTAATGGACCATGAAAAACCAACCCTTCATAACCCTCTACACTTCGAGCAAAATCAACATCATAATGAATTCGATGGCCGTTAAAGGTCAAGGCAGAATACCTAAACAGCATGACCTCAGAAGGATGGATCGTTTCAGAGAAATCAACCGGCATCGAAGTAGGATTTGGTTCGGATTTGGGTTCACCTGATAATGGGTCTTCCCGATATACAATATCATGTTCTTCAATGACGGAGCTCCGTCCCTCTTGGCAAATATTATGCTTGATTGTAACAAAGCAAAGTTTTCCAGAACGCCCTTCCTTTTCCATGACGGATGTAATTGTAGAATGTTTTGTTGCTTCTTTCCCAAACTGAAGGGAATTTATGAATTCAAACCGTCCTCCTGCCCACATCCTCCGCGGTAATTCAACGGGAGGTAGAAATCCTCCGGTTTTGGGATGGCCCTCGCGTCCAAGTTCACCAATGGTTTTTGCTTCAAGAAAATATAGCCAATGCCAGAGTGGGGGCAAGGAGTCACCGAGACGAATTGTTGGTTTGCGATCCAGGGTTGCTTGCATGAAATGAGCGGGTTCCAATCTTAACTTGTCTTCCAAAATCATTTCATGACCTATCCAACTTTGCAGGTCTGATTTGTCCTTGACTGCCATGTTTGTGTCTTTTTTTGTTTGGAATATTAATTCCAATTACTTGATATCGAATAATTTGTCAGGGTTTTATACTTTTTCTGTCTTTTGCTTTGGCAAAATAATTGTTTGCTTATTCGACCAGATATCCGATCAAATAGAAGCATTGGGTACTTTCACAAAGCAAATTAAATTATTCCGAAAATTACGGTTTTGGTTTGTTTATTGCACGAAGAGGCAAGTTATACCCACATATCAGATCATTATTATTAATCAATCCAGTTCTTATCTTAATCTTTAAACCCACTTTTTCTTGGTTGGAAAAGTTACTAAACCACTTGATCTGGAAGCCTGTAACTCGTACTTCGTCCACCACCTGGATTTTGTATGAAGACTCCCCTGTTCTTCAACTCTTGAATATCCCGCAGGGCTGTATCGTTTGAGCATTTGGCCATTTTGGCATATTTCGAGGTATTCATGTAACCCTTGAAACCATCTTCAAGCATACGGTTTATAATCAAGCGTTGACGATCATTTACGGGCTTTTGATTGATCGTATCCCAAAGTCGTGCCTTATATAAAACATTGCTGAGAGTCGTTTCTGAATTATCAATCGCTCTACCCAAACAATCCAGGAACCATGTCAACCAATCAGTTATGTCAGGTGTCGAACGCTGCTGTTTCTCAAGTTGTTCATAGTAATTCATTCGTTCTGCCTCAATCTGCGAAGATAGGCTGTAAAAACGGTTTTGTGTTTCATCCGCACGAGCCAGTGCCATATCTCCTATGGCTCTGGCTATTCTGCCATTCCCATCCTCAAACGGGTGAATGGTAACAAACCATAGGTGAGCAATACCGGCCCTAATGACTGGATCAATCTCACTCCCTTTGGTAAACCATGCAAGAAATGCATGCATTTCTTTATCAAGACGGTCTGAACCCGGTGCTTCAAAGTGAACCTTTTCTTTACCAAGTGGACCAGAAATAACCTGCATGGAACCTGAGTGAGTAGAGCGCCAGTCTCCAACGGTAATTTTATGCATTCCACTTCGCCCACTGGGGAATAATGCCGCATGCCAATCAAAAAGACGATCTTTTGTCAATGGCATATAGTATTTCTGCGTTGCATCCAGCATCATTTCAACGATGCCTTCAACATCCCGACTTGAAGGAATAAGTCCGGCAATATCGATACCAAGTCTGCGAGCAATGGAGGAACGAACCTCTTCAGTATTCAAGTTTTCACCTTCAATGGCTGAAGATTTGACTATGTCGTTGGTTAGTGTCCGCAAGCTCGCTTCGAGCTTAAGTTCGAATCCAAGACCTTCCAATCGACCAAGTAATCGCCCCTGTCGATAACGAATATCTACTAATCTGGGGAAAAGTTTTTCTATATCCCAAGTAAAGTTTGGCCAGTTTTGATGTTCATGAATCCACATAATAATCACCGCATAATTCAAGGTGATTATAAGCGCTATTCACCGCAAATTCAAGAACAATCACCGCAAAATATTCAGTGAATAGGACTATTATTCACTGCATTGCTATTTCAAATATCATTTTACCAACTTTCTCAACATGGTCAGAATACCATTTTTGCGAGCGAAATATAGCCTGTGATTTGACTGGAAACCTCCTTATATAAATCGTCCTTGAATTTTGGATAGAAATGAGTTTCCAGTAGCCAAAAGTTACAATAATGAGAATATTATGATATGAAGCAGGAAACAAATTACAAAGAAGACAACTCAAATCCTGACTGGCTCAATAAAATAGCAAATACCCTGCAAGTGGCATGTTGAGAGAATGGGGTTTTAATAAAATGGAAAGGGTAAATGATTGAAACGAAATAAGAATTTGAACATTCAAGCAAGTAATCTACCAGAAGTTCTGAATACCCCTTTGGGATATGCAACGGCACTTAAAGGTTATAGTTCCAAATTCATGCCGCAGTTTATGAGATCAAGCCAAAATGGATCATCTTAAAACTATCGAACAGCGCGTGCTTTGGCTCTCGCATTGGATGATCCATCATGCCAACCACATCCGGTCCCAGGAAGACGCTATAAAGATTGGTGGTCATCAGGCCTCTTCTGCTTCCATGGTTTCGATTATGACAGCATTGTATTTTTCAGTTTTGAAACCGGAAGACAGGGTCGCGGTTAAACCCCACGCTTCGCCAATTTTCCACGCAATGCATTATCTCATGGGTAACCAGTCCCTCGAAAGGATAAAAAATTTTCGAGGGTATGGAGGTGCTCAGTCTTATCCAAGCCGTACCAAAGATGTTGATGATGTCGACTTTTCGACTGGCTCTGTCGGACTAGGTGTCGGAATTACCGCACTTGCCTCCTTGGTACAAGATTTTATTGCCGCGAAAGACTGGGGCAAGGAAATAAAAAAAGGGCGAATGGTTGCTTTGGTTGGTGATGCTGAAATGGATGAAGGCAATGTTTACGAGGTATTGCAGGAGGGCTGGAAGAACAACCTCCGCAACACTTGGTGGATCATTGACTATAATCGGCAATCGTTGGATGGTATTGTCAGGGAAGGGTTGTTTGAGCGCATTGAAAAAGTTTTTGATGCCTTTGGCTGGGATGTGGTCAAAGCCAAGTATGGCGCATTACAACGTAAGGCCTTTAAGGAACCAGGAGGTGAAAAACTTCGGTACTGGATTGATGCCTGTCCAAACGCTGAATATTCAGCGTTCACTTACATGGGTGGTGAAGTCTGGCGCAATCGTCTTATGGACGATCTAGGCGATCAAGGTGATGTAACAGCACTTCTGGAACGCCGGACTGACAATGAACTTGCGGCTTTGATGGAAAACCTTGGTGGCAATTGCGTTCACACTATGGCAGAGACATTTGCAGCTATTGATCACGACCGCCCGACCTGTTTTCTGGCCTATACGATCAAAGGTTGGGGTACCCCGATTGCTGGCCACAAGGACAATCATGGCGGCTTGATGACAAAAGCTCAAATGGAAGAATGGCAAGCCCATATGGGTGTGCAAAAAGGGCAGGAATGGGAGCCTTTTGCCTCCGTTCAAAAAGTTGATGAATTGAAAAACTTTCTCAATCATGTTCCATTTTTTACAAAAGGATCAAGACGATTTTCTGATGCCCAGATAACTGTTCCCGAGATCAATTTCAGTTCCCAACGAGAAATCTCCACTCAAGCTGCGTTCGGCAAGATTCTTGATGAGTTGGCAAAAGGCAAAAGCGAACTTGCCTCTCGCATAATGACCACATCACCTGATGTCACAGGTACCACAAGTCTTGGACCTTTTGTCAACCGATGCAGGCTATTCTCTCGAGAAGAATTGAAAGACGCTTTTATTGAGCATCGTATTCCTTCGACAGCCAAATGGAACTTTGCTCCTGATGGTCAACACATTGAGCTTGGCATCGCTGAAATGAACCTGTTTCTGTTACTTGGTGCGGCTGGTTTGTCACACAGTTTATGGGGTAAACGCTTAATCCCTATCGGAACAGTCTATGATCCTTTTGTCCATCGTGGTCTTGATGCGCTCAACTATGCTTGTTATCAGGATGCCCGCTTCATGATTGTCGGCACACCATCTGGAATAACCTTGGCACCAGAAGGTGGAGCGCATCAATCCATCGGGACGCAATTAACCGGTATGGCTCAAGACGGCCTTGCCTCGTTCGAGCCCGCCTTTGCTGATGAACTCTCAGTAATCATGGAATGGTCGTTTAGCTATATGCAACGTAATGGTGAAGATGATCCGGATGAACGGACATGGTTGAGAGATGAAACAGGTGGTTCTGTTTACTTGAGGCTCACAACAAATCCGCTTGAACAGCCATTCAAGCGATCAGATGATGCTTTCAAGCAAGGTACAATTGATGGCGCCTATTGGCTACGAAAGCCGGGGCCAAATTGTGAACTTGTTATAGCCTACCAAGGTGCTGTTGCAAATGAAGCCATAGAAGCCGGTGGTCGACTTGCTGAAATTCGGCGCGACGTGGGGGTTTTGGGCGTAACATCTGCCGATCGCCTGAATGCTGGCTGGACAGCCGCGCAAAGAGACCGGTCACGCGGCAATCGGAAGGCCATAAGTCACATTGAAACTCTGCTTGGAAGTCTTCCGAAGCACTGTGTCCTTCTCACCGTAGTTGATGGTCATCCAGCCACACTTTCATGGCTTGGTTCTGTTGCTGGACACAAGACAATCCCACTGGGGGTGGAGCACTTCGGACAGACTGGAACAATCAAAGATCTCTATCGTCACTACGGCATCAATCGTGATAGCATTGTTCAGCATGCACAGAGTGCATTGCCGACGGCTTTGGAACTCGTCCAATCCATGGGCACTATCACTTAATGGATAGAAAAACTGTGCCTGTCATGCCCGCCGAGAAACAAATGCCTAATAACTGGTCTCAGGCCTTGCAGGTCATTCAACAGCTCGGAATAGACGCACAGGTTCATAATGCGCTTCGGCAGAGTTGTTCGCGCCAGTTTTTTGTATCCGACACCTCATCAAGTTTGTGTGATCACCGATTCTGTCTTTTCAGCAACATGATTTGAATCTAATTTCAGCGCTCTGGGATGCCATTTTTTCAAATTCAATATTATCAGAACCTTGATGGGTGGCAATCAAATTTTCTTTAACTCCCGATGGAATTTCCAATTTAGTTTGGCACACAACCCTGTAATTTCAGCATAATTATTCCAATGACGGAATTACTGAAAATCTGGAAAAAACAAAATGCTAGGCTTTGCAGTTGTGAAACAAGGGCATGCGAAAGTTCGCGTGCAGCCAATGGCGGAGGGGGTGGGATTCGAACCCACGGTGGAGAATCCCCCACTCCGGTTTTCAAGACCGGTGCATTAGACCACTCTGCCACCCCTCCAAGGTGGATTTAAGGTACGAATTCAACCCACAGATATGATTTGACATAAATGTTAGGGGTTTAATTCTTTCCAAAGGTAGATAAGAATTGGAATATTATAATTTAAGAAGATCAGGTAAATATTTGTATATTTGTTCTGTCCCAGGAAAATTCAGGAATGAGGTTATGAAATTTCTCCTCAAATCATTTAGTTGTTTATGTGCAATTATAGCCATTGCATTTCCGGTTGGCTCATTTGAAACTTCTGGCAAATCAATTCTTGTCGGGGATTTTGATTCAGGGTTTATAGTGGTTGAAAAAAATGTCGATTTACCTTTTCCGCCGGCATCACTTTCCAAACTCATGACCCTCTACATGGTATTTGAAGCTTTGGAGGATAATAAATTCAAACTGGAGGATCGATTGCTGGTGTCGGATTATGCCTTTAGATCGTATCGTGGCGGATCCACAATGTATTTGGACACGACAGACAGACCCACGGTCGAAGAATTGATTCGCGGTGTTGTGGTATTATCTGGAAATGATGCCTGTGTTGTCTTGGCCGAGGCATTGTCACCTACGGGCAATGAAAAGGGATTTGTCCAATTGATGAATGAAAAGGCCAAGGAATTGGGCCTGACCAACTCAACATTTAAAAATTCAAATGGGTGGCCTGATCCACAACAAAAAATGAGCAGTCGGGATTTATTCGTTTTGGCGCGAAAGCTAATCTCTGATTTTCCAGAATATTACAAATATTTCGCGGAAAAGGAGTTCCCATTTGACAATCGAGCTCCAGCAAACAGGTTCAACCGAAACCCACTCCTGAAAAAAGATGTGGCTGGTGCCGATGGGCTGAAAACCGGGTATACAAATGATGCCGGGTATGGTTTGGTTGGATCCGCCATTCGTGATGGCAGCAGAATAATTTTTGTCATCAATGGGCTTCCGAGTTCTAATCTTAGGAGTGAAGAGGGAGAAGCCATAATCGAATGGTATTATCGCCAATTCAAACAAGTTACTTTAATTGCGAAGGAACAGGAAATAATCACGGCTCCGGTATGGCTTGGAAACAGTAAGGAGGTTCGATTGGGACTTGCGGAAGATTTATCTGTCCTCATTCCTGTTGCAAACAAGGATAATCTTCAAGTCAGTGCACATATGGACAATTTTACCAGCGCTCCAATAAACAAAGGTGATGAAATCGGTAATTTGAAAGTGGTCATACCAGATTTTGACCAAACGATTGAAGTGCCCATGATTGCACTTGAAGATATTAAAACGGGGACGGTTATTGATCGGGTTCAAGCGACCATAAGGTCCTTGATATGGAAATACTTTCCAGAAGAAAGTGAACCTGCTAGCTGATGGCCTACAAAGGAAAATTCATAACATTCGAGGGAATTGATGGCGCAGGCAAATCCACTCAGGTCAAACTTCTGCAACAAAACCTGAACCGCAAGGGATTTGATTGTATTGTTACCCGAGAACCCGGTGGCTCCGCTGGAAGTGAAAAACTGCGTAAGATACTGGTTGAAAAAAACAAATACAATTGGTCAAATCTAACCGAACTCTTGCTGTTCTTTGCTGCCAGAAAAGATCATGTGGAAAAAACAATCCTCCCTGCCCTTTATGATGGTAAAATTGTAATTTGTGATCGTTTTACTGATTCCACTCGTGTCTATCAAAGTCAGGGAAAACAGGATTTGAGTAAATTGATCGAATTTCTTCAATCCAAAATCATCCAACTCGATCCGGATCTTACCTTCATTCTGAGGGTCAATCCCGAAGTTTCATTGCAAAGAACAAATAGCCGACAGGAGGGGGACTGGAGAGTAAGCAGTCTCTCAAGTGAAAGATTGATGCAGGTCATCAATGATTTTACTGCCCTGACAAAGCAATACCCTGATCGTTGTTTTGAAATATGCACTGAAGCAGGTCCAGAAGAATCGGCCCAAAAAATACTTCAACGTACAATGGAAATGCTAAAGTGAAGCTGGAAGAATTCGAATCTGACAAGCTAGAAGGGGTTCCCCATCCCAGATTTTCCAGTCGTGTAATCGGTCAGGAAAAGGTCAAGAACCAATTTTTTCAAGCTTACGGTCAGCAAAGAATGCATCATGCATGGTTGATGTGTGGGCCAAGTGGTATCGGCAAAGCCACATTGGCATGGCAACTTGCCAAATTTCTTTTGACCCGCAATCTTTCGGGAATGCTTGGTGGAAGTGAAATCAACATCAACTTTGATGATCCCGTGGTTTCAAGGATTGAAGCCTTGTCGGAACCCCACCTCAAGCTCATAAGAAAAAATTTCGATACAAAAACCAAAAAGATCAGGACAGAAATCACGATCGATAATATCAGGGAACTGGTTGAATTTTTTGAGTTCACTTCACCAGATGGCAAGCCAAGGATCGCGATCATCGATTCGATTGATGAATTGAATGTCAATGCGTCCAATGCTTTACTGAAGGTATTGGAAGAACCACCATACAATTCATATTTTTTTCTTGTCAGTCACTCACCCGAATCCCTTTTACCAACTGTCAGAAGCAGATGTTTGGCCGCTCAATGCGAAAATTTGAGTGCTGATGATCAACTGTACCTGTTGAATGAATTCGGATTTATATCGGATGATCAGGTCAAGAAAGTCGTAAGTGTTTCCAGGGGTTCCGTTGGTGAAGCAATCAGAATCATCAACCAGGATGGTTTGAAATTGTATGCATCAATTGTAGGAATCTATAAGGATCTACCTCGAATAGAGGTTTCCAAGATTCTTGAAATCGCTTCCAAAACAGAAGGTGCAGGAAAGCAGGAATTGACTCAAACAATCAACAAGTTAACGATCCATTTTGTATCCAGACTGGTCAAGGCCGGTGCTGTGGGTAAAATCTCGAGTGAGATTTTTTCGGGAGAAAACATCATTTTGAACAAACTCTCACCAAATTTTGAAAAGTCCCATGAATGGGCCATGCTTTATTCAAGAATGATCACCAAGGCCAAGGATTATCAGGAGAGTAATATTGATGGCTATTCGCAGGTTTTCGAAAACCTAATCAACATCAAGAAAATAGCAACGCTGTAAGTAGCCCTGGCCATGTCTCCTCTTGATCAAGCCAAAATAGTGGATAGCCATTGCCATCTTGATTTTCCTGACCTTTTGGCGGATCTTGACCATGTAATCGAGAGAGCCAAGCAGGCAGGTGTCAATCGGATGGTAACCATTTGTACCAAACCATCAAAGAATACAGCAACCCTTGATATTGCCCAACAGTTTCCTGAAGTATATTTTGCCCAAGGTATTCATCCACACCATGCGGTTACGGAACCCAAATTGTGTGTTGACGACCTTCTTGCACTTTCCATGCATCCCAAAATGATAGGAATTGGTGAAAGTGGATTGGATTATTACTACACCAAGGAAACAGCAAAATCCCAGCAGGAAAGTTTTTTGAATCACATCATGGCAGCACAGGAATCAGGCCTGCCCTTGATCGTACATTCCAGAAATGCAGACAAGGATATGGCAACAATTTTGAAGCGGGAATATGGAAATAAATCTTTTTCATGTGTCATGCATTGTTTTTCCTCGGGCAGAAAGTTGGCCGAGGAATGCCTTGAGATGGGATTTTATCTTTCGTTTTCAGGCATTCTGACTTTCAAAAGCGCCATTGAATTGCAGGAAATTTTTCTTTCCACGCCCAAAGACAGGATACTTATCGAAACCGATTCACCATATTTGGCCCCTGTTCCTTTTCGTGGCCAACGAAATGAACCATCATTTGTCAGTGAAATTGCTGACTTCGGTGCCAAACTTCTAAATCTTGAAACGGCGACCTTTGCCGAAATAACCACAAGCAATTTCTACCGCCTGTTCAGTACTGCCGGGTGAAGTTGGAATGAGCATTCTACATTTCACCATTTTGGGTTGTGGTTCTTCCGGAGGAGTGCCAAGGGTGGGAGGATTATGGGGTGATTGTGATCCGGAAAACCCCAAAAACAGACGATTGCGATGTTCCCTTCTGGTGGAGTTGATTTCAAATAATAGAACAACCAGGGTTTTGATAGACACGTCCCCGGATCTCAGGGAACAGTTGTTGAGCGTTGGCGTTGGTACCCTGGATGGAGTGGTGTTTACTCATCCCCATGCCGATCATGTCAATGGGCTGGATGATCTTAGGGTTGTATACATCAACCAGCACAAGAGAGTTCCGGTCTGGGCCAACAAGTTTACACGTGAAGCCCTCCTCACCCGTTTCAATTATGCCTTTATTCAACCGGAAGGAAGTCCCTACCCTCCGATTTTGGAGTTGAACAGGCTTCAGGGACCAATAAGTGTTGATGGCGAGGGAGGCAAAATCGAATTCGTCCCTTTTGCAGTAGAACATGGGAATATCACAAGCTATGGATTTAAAATTGGTCCAGTGGTTTATCTACCCGACATTTCGGATATGAATGATAAGGCATGGTCATTTGTTCAGGATATTCCATGTTGGATTGTCGATGCCCTGAGAAGAAAACCGCATCCCAGTCATTCACATCTTGCAAGAACCCTGGAGTGGATAGAAAAAGCGTCTCCGAAACGGGCAATCCTTACCAATATGCATATCGACCTGGATTATGATACCATATTGAATGAAACGCCGGATAATGTCGAACCGGCCTTTGATGGTCTTACCATATCTTTTGAGGTTTGACTTGCAAATCCTTCTGGAAGTTACAACACCGATATTCCTTATAATTGGAGGTGGTTACCTCGTTACCCATCTAGGTTACATGAAACTGCCAGCTGCCGAGGGTCTGATGTTTTTTGTTCAGAACATTGCCCTCCCGGTCATGTTGTTTAATGCCATATCCAAAATCGATCTTGGCGTCGGTTTTAATTTCAAATTCCTGCTTTCCTTTTATACCGGAAGCCTGCTGAGTTTTATCATAGCCTTGACGATTGCCCATTTGTATTTCAGACGTTCGTGGGAAGATTCAGTTGTCATCGCATTCACTGCGTTGTTTGGCAATACGGTTCTTCTGGGTCTTGCTGTCGTTGACCGTGCTTTGGGAGCCGATTCATTAACCGGAACCTTTGTCATTGTGGCATTTCATGCACCCTTTTGCTTTCTTGTGGGTATAATCACCATGGAATTATACAAATCCCGTGAGAAAGCAGACCGTCCCGTAATTGTTTCACTTGTATCCCTGATCTGGAAAAACGCTATCCTGATGGGTATGATTCTGGGACTGATTTTCAATTTTTTGGGATTGAATCTACCAGAATTTCTTGCAGTACCCGCTAATATGGTTGCAGGGTCAGCCATCCCTGCAGCCCTGTTTGCACTTGGAGGAATCCTCTCTCAATACAGACCCACCGGTGATTTTAAAATCATTGCCATGGTTTGCTTTCTAACCCTGATATTCCATCCACTCGTGACCTGGGTATTGTCTAGTCTTGTCTTCAATATCTCCAAACCCCTTATCCAGAGTGCGGTAATTACTGCCGCAATGCCACCAGGATTAAACGCTTTTATCTTTGCCTCGATTTACAAAAGGGGAACTAGAATTGCTGCTTCCTCGGTGCTGGTTGGAACAATCATGACGATCTTCACTTCGTCCATCATCCTATACCTTATTGCCTGATATCGTCACTGGCTGATAAAGAAAATCAACTATTCAGATACTCTGAGTGATCTGAAAATGGGTGAAATCGCCCCCAATATATTTTTCTACACAATCCCTTAATTTTTTTTAGATCGGGAATCTACAGGAAGCAAAAAAATGACCTTACCCAAGTAAAACAGGGAAGCCCCTTGTAATTCATCAACAAGTTAATTCTGAATAACCGAGATTTAACTTTGAGTAATTCCCCGTAATCTTTCCGATCTTCTTCGTAGTATTTCGATTGTTGAAAGAAGCAATACGGATAGGGTTATCAATATGGTCGCAATGGCCAAAATGGTCGGGCTGATCTGTTCCCTGAGGCCATTGAACATCTCCCAGGGCAAGGTTTTCAAACTTGCCGAACCGACAAAAAGCACAACCACAACTTCATCAAACGAGGTTATGAAGGCAAACAACCCGCCCGATATCACACCTGGCAGTATCAGGGGCATCTGAATCTTGAAAAAGGTCCTGACCGGCCCTGCACCCAAGCTGGCAGAAGCTCTTGTCAAGCTTTTGTCAAAACCAGCAAGGGTTGCCGTAACGGTAATGATGACAAAGGGAATCCCCAGAGCGGCATGGGCCAGGACAACTCCGATATAGGTGCCCTGCAAGCCTATTCTTGAGTAAAAGAAATACATGCCGGCAGCTGATAGAATCAGAGGAACAATCATCGGAGATATCAGAATAGCCATGATGGTCCGGCGAAAGGGAACATGACTTTGACTGAGCCCAATAGCGGCAAGAGTACCAAAACCAACCGACAACAAGGTTGCGACCGGAGCAATTCGGAAGGAATTGTACAGGGCAACCTGCCAATCGGGATTGGTAAAAAAGTCCCGGTAATGTTTCAGGGAAAAGCCTTCGATTTCCAGCCGAAGCATTTCAGGAGTAAAGGTAAAATAATTGCCGGCATTGAAACTCAGTGGCATGATGACCAGAATGGGAAACATGAGGAAGAAAAAAATCAATCCACAAATGACCCTGAAAATGTAATACCAGGCCTTGTCGGATGCAGTGTCATAGGGTTGGAATTTTGCCATGCGCCTACCCCAGTTTTACATTATCGATGCCAACCATGCGATCATAAACCCAATACAGGGCCAGTACCACGGCCAGCAGTATGGATCCCAAGGCGGCGCCCAATCCCCAGTTGAGGGAGGACGAAATATGATAGGCAATTCGGTTTGAAATAAAGGTGCCCGTGGTACCACCAACCAATTCTGGCGTGATGTAATAACCAATCGAAAGAATAAACACCAGGATGGAACCGGCTCCTATTCCGGGTATCGACTGAGGAAAGTAAACCCGCCGGAATGCTGTCCAGGGTGTTGCACCCAGGGATTTGGCCGCTCTCACATAGGATGGATGAATGGTTTTCATTACGGAAAACAGGGGTAATATCATGAACGGCAGCAAAATATGCGACATTGCTATTATGGTACCGGTTTGATTGTTAATCAATTCCAATCGTTCCAGATTGGAAATCAAGCCGGTTGCCACAAGGATATCGTTAATTACCCCCTCATTCTGGAGTAAGACCTTCCAGGCCGAAGTACGTACCAGCAATGAGGTCCAGAAGGGCAAAAGAACCAAAATCAGGAAAAGGTTGGCGTATTTTAATGGGAGATTGGCCAGGAAATACGCAACCGGATAACCCAGCAACAAGCAAACCAGGGTTATGGTTACCGACATGAAAAGGGTCCTGGAAAAGATCAGGACATAGAGCCTCTCGTTTTCAGGCCTGATCTTCGGACCATCCGAACCCTTTTTGAAATCGACCGAATTGAGGTAATAACCGTTGGTAAACGAAGGTGAATAAAGTTGGATTGTATCCCATACATCCGGTTCCGCCCAATCTTCGTCGGTATCAAGGAAACGTTCCTTGAAACCAATTTCAGGCAATTCGGATATTACCGGGAGAAGTTTTTCCTCGCGACTGGCATCCAGAGAAGAATCGATCTCTTGAGATTTGATATCATTTGCAAGGACGACAAAAAGAAAATCGGATGGTTTGGTTTTTTCCGACCAATGATCATTCGCAATCAGGTTTTTCTTCCATGTATTGTATGTATCCCTGGTATAACCATATTTTTCACTGGTGCCTTGTGATAGCAATTCCCAATAATCGATCGAAGCCAATTCCGGCATTTGTTCACTCAATGCCTTGCTGTAATCATCAGCACCAAATTTCTTGATGCTTCGTCCGGTTTTCCGAAATAATGATGAAATACCGGTTTTTTCATAATTCAGCCTTGAACCAACCCTGGTGTGCAATTTCACCTCGGTTGCAATGGCCAGATCGATATACAGATGCCAGAACAATTCATCTGGTGGTTCCCAGCCTTCATTTATTTGTTCCGACTTCAAATATTCGGTTGTTCTGGGAAGTACTTCTGAAACCAGTTGGTTCTCAATGGAACGAAAAAGCATGTCCCCTATGGGGATGACAAAACTGATCAGTATGAAAATGAACAAAGGGGCAATAAGCCCCAGTGCTCTTAATTTTTGAATTCGTAGCGATCGCTGAACTTTACGGTGAAGGGAATTCCTACCGACAAGAGAATCAACATTGACCACTACGGGTTTACCTTGAAATGTAAACTACAGTCAAACTCAGTTGGCCAACCATGCCTGGAACTTGGCATCCAGATCATCCCTGTAGTCTGCCCACCAATCGTAATTGAAATAGAATACGTTGTAGGCATTGTCAGGATGACCCGGCATATGTGGTGCCATGTCAATGCCAAGAGTGGCATGCTGTCCTACAAGGGCGTTGGAAGAAGCTCTGGCAGGGCCGTAGGAAATATATTTGGCCTGATCTGCCAACCTTTGTGTATCAGTTGCGAATCTAACCAGATCCATAACAACTGCCAGCCGGTCTTCGGGCAATCCTGTCGGAATAATCCAGCCGTCATATTCGAAAACCTGGGCATCCCACAAAATTTTTACCGGTTGCTCTTCTTCTTCGATCAAGGCAAAAAACCGACCATTATAGGTGGAGCCAAACACAACCTCGCCATCAGCAAGCCATTGTGGTGTGTCGGCACCAGCTGACCACCAGATTATGTCATCCTTGATGGTGTCCAGTTTGGCCAAAGCCCTGTTCTGGCCCTCTTCTGTTTCAAGAACATCATAGATATCTTCCTTGGCAACACCATCACACAGCAAGGCCCATTCCATATTGTTGATTGGTCTCTTTTCAAGTGATCGCTTGCCTGGGAATGCTTCAAGATCGAAAACATCGCAGACATCATCCGGTTCATTACCATTCCAGCTTTCAACATCGGTTCTGAAACCGAAGGTAGTTGAATAGACAATCTGGGGAATAAAACACTCTGAGACCAACGACGCTCCAAAATCTTCTGACGCTGGTGTTCCGTCCGGTGCCGGCTCAAGGATTTCATCAACATCGACTTCCATGGCTAGACCCTCGTCACACAATCTAATGGCATCAGCTGGAACAGCATCAACAAGGTCCCAGGTCAGATTACCGGCTTCCCGCATGGCCCTCAATTTGGCAACCGCTTCGGCAGAACTTTCATCATGGATGATAGTTATATCAGGGTTAAGTTCCATGTATGGATCGTGGTAGGCATTGATTTGGGATTTAGAATAAGCCCCCCCCCAAGAAACAACGGTCAGATCCATTGCCTGTGAAGAATTGGCGATAAAAATACAACCCAGCACTAGGGTAGATAGTTTAGTTAACTTCATAAAGTTTCTCCGAAATAATACAAAAGAATTAGTTTCAAATTGCCCCTTGTCATTTAGCAATGTTTTGGACCAAGTTAAAACCCAGTGTTTAACTTATCAAATCTGAGATAAAATTGAAGTCAAATTTTGAGAAATCACAAAAATACATTGAACTTACACATACAGGTTATGACAAAACCTCTTTACTGGTGATTTGATGGTCAAGGGCCCGACAATCCTTATTCAGGCATCCAAGGGTCACCATTTGACCTGGTTGCAACCTTTGTTGCGAAGGGGAATTTCTTGATTTAACAATGAATTCATCGTTGTTTCCAACCCTGATTCTGGTTCTGAAAACATCCCCCATATAGATAAATTCCAAAACCTCACCGATTATTTTCTGTGCATTTTCGGGACATCTTTCAGCTTCTGTCTCAACTCTTTCAGGTCTTATGGAAATAAGGGTTTTTTCACCCACTTCCCTGACATTGACCGCCAATGCTGAAATGACCTGATCATTATCAAGTCTAACATTGACATAATCGCCTTCGAAAGACTCTATAGTTCCCTCCAATGTGTTGTTTTCCCCTATGAACTGAGCCACAAAAGAATTATCAGGTGCTTCGTAAAGCTTATCAGGCGCATCAAGTTGCTGGATAATGCCGTCATTGAAGACTGCCACCCGATCAGACATCGTTAGCGCCTCCGTTTGATCATGTGTAACATAGACAACCGTGACACCCAACCGTTCGTGGAGATGTTTGATTTCAAATTGCATATGTTCACGCAATTGTTTGTCCAGGGCACCAAGGGGTTCATCCATCAATACGAGTTCGGGTTCAAACACCAAGGCTCTAGCTAGGGCAATACGCTGTTGTTGCCCACCGGATAATTGCCCGGGTCGTCGATTGCCAAATTCGGACATCTGTACCATATCGAGGACATGATTCACTTTCTTTTCCTGATCTGACTTGGACATTGATCTGACCTGCAAGGGGAAGGTAAGATTTTCAGCAACAGTCATGTGTGGAAACAAGGCGTAGTTTTGAAAAACCATGCCAATCTCCCGTTTATGTGGCGGGATATTGTTGATGGGCTTACCATCCAAAAGGATTTCCCCCTGGGTGGCGGTTTCGAATCCTGCCAGCATCAAAAGACAGGTCGTCTTACCCGAACCTGATGGCCCCAACATTGTAAGGAACTCGCCCTTGGCAATTGAAAGATTTAGATCTTTTACAACAAGTATTTTCCCGTCATAGCTTTTTTGCACACCAGAAAAAACTACAAATCCATTATCCTTGTCATTCATTCAGCCACACTTTGTACCGCAAACAATTTTTCAGAGTTAAAGAGTATATAGCAACAAATGATTTAAACAATCAAGGTGACATTATTTTTTAGGAAAACTCATACTGCCTAAGGCCAGACCGGATTTGAGTGGGATTTTTTTGCTTCAACAGTATTTATCCAGTTACTAAAATTAGCGGTGGACTTGTCCTGAGCAATATACCACCATTGTTCAAAAGTAACCATCAATGGATATCACCGAACCATGCTGCCAACCCTGTCCGGTTTCCAAAGTATCAATACACTTTTGGCAATGACCTCAACGGTGTTGTTTTTGAGGCTGATGCCCCCTATCACCTGATTATGATCTGCCATGAGTCATTTTCTTTTGGGAAATGGTATGAGTGGTCCGGGTGATGTTCTCAAATAAAGACTGGTGCGGTCGAGAAGACTCGAACTTCCACGGGTTTTATCCCACAGCGACCTCAACGGTGTTGTTTTTGAGGCTGATGCCCCCTATCACCTGATTATGATCTGCCATGAGTCATTTTCTTTTGGGAAATGGTATGAGTGGTCCGGGTGATGTTCTCAAATAAAGACTGGTGCGGTCGAGAAGACTCGAACTTCCACGGGTTTTATCCCACAGCGACCTCAACGCTGCGCGTCTACCAATTCCGCCACGACCGCAAGGGTTAAAAACAATTTAATACCACAACCAACTGATTCGTAATTTATGGTGGAAAACGACTATGTTTATATCTTGTGTCTCTAAATATAAAATAATTATTGTTTATCAACCAACCTTGCTAAAATGTAGAGAAATAAATCAAATGGTCGAGATTGTCAGATCGCTTAATCCTGTCTCCTATCCGGATGCACTGCTTTTGATGGAAGAAAGGGTAACGGACATTCTTGAAGGAAGAAAACAGGAAATGCTGTGGTTTATTGAACATCCACCCATGTACACTGCTGGTACCAGTTCAAGGGATGAGGATCTATTCAACCAATTTGGTTTGCCAGTATTTCATACGGGTAGGGGAGGACAATATACCTATCATGGACCAGGTCAAAGAATTGTCTATGTTTTTTTGAACCTCAATGAGAGAGGCAAAAGCATTCGGGAATTTGTAGATAAATTGCAGCTTTGGATAATTCTTACACTTTCCGATTATCAGCTTGTGGGTAAAGCCCATCCAGATCGAATAGGTATTTGGATTGATCCCCGGGAAAACAAATTGGGATGCCCATTTGATGATGAGCGAAAAATTGCCGCCTTGGGTGTCAGGATAAGAAAATGGATAACCTTTCATGGAATTGCCATAAACATCAATCCGGAACTTGAGTATTTCAGCGGAATCGTTCCATGTGGGATCAGGGATTATGGAGTTACCAGCTTGAGTGAAATGGGAATCGAGGTAAGTACACAAGAATTTGATGAAAGGTTAATCAAAAATTTCAAAATTGCTTTTCAGGAACAGAATTGAATTGCAACACCAAACAATTCGCCTTTGCCTGATTATCTAAATATGCTTGTTCGATTAGTGACTCACCCCCTGACAACTTATGACAAACTTATCCGTGGGTGGCATTCCAACAGTAATTTTTCATTATGAAAGAACGTTTTAGGATTAAGGTTTTATGGGTTTGAGATTATGAAAATCGTTGTTGCATGGGGCGAATTAATCATTTTACGTTATGGTGAACAAGCCTATGGATTGCCTCAGGCCGAATGAAGAATTAAGAACCACCAATAAAATCAAATATTTCTTCATACAGAAATTATCTGATTTTAAGGGTTGATATCAATGTTGAGATTTCAATAAATATTCATACTTATTGTTCTTGTTTCAGACCCAATTCTATAAATTAATATCACAGGGTTGAGTTTTGTTGTTGATTGGAATAGTATTAGCAGTCTATTAAAGACTAGTTCTCAGCCAGATAAAAGGCCAAATAAAGAGGAATAGATGACAGACGCCACCGCCCATGAGGTACACGACAATAGCCCCGCTGTAAATTTCTTTGTTCGATGGTTCATGTCCACCAATCACAAGGACATTGGAATTTTATATATCATTACAGCTGCATTAGTGGGTTTTGTTTCAATTTTATTCACTGTGTACATGAGGATGGAATTGTATGAACCAGGCGTTCAATACATGTGTCTTGAAGGTACAAGAATTATTGCTGGCGCGGTAGAGGATTGCACTCCCAACGGACATCTCTGGAATGTCTTGATTACGGGTCATGGTGTCTTGATGATGTTTTTTGTTGTTATACCTGCTCTGTTTGGAGGCTTCGGAAATTATTTCATGCCACTCATGATCGGTGCCCCGGACATGGCATTTCCACGCTTGAACAATCTCAGTTACTGGTTGTTCGTGGCGGGTTCGTGTTTGGCCATCACCTCGGTTTTCGTACCGGGTGGAAACGGATTGCCCGGTGCCGGTGTTGGATGGGTGCTGTATGCCCCATTATCAACGAAAGAAGCTGGTTTTTCAACTGATTTGGCAATCTTTGCGGTCCATGTTTCAGGTGCTTCATCAATTCTTGGCGCAGTTAACATGATCACGACTTTCCTCAACATGCGTGCACCGGGCATGACGCTCCATAAGGTACCTCTCTTTGCCTGGTCAATTTTTGTTACCGGATGGTTGATACTTCTTGCCTTGCCAGTTTTGGCTGGTGCAATCACAATGTTGCTAACCGATAGAAATTTTGGAACAACATTTTTTGATGCCTCCGGCGGTGGTGACCCGATTCTTTATCAACATTTGTTGTGGTTTTTTGGCCATCCAGAAGTCTATATAATCATTGTTCCCGGTTTTGGGATAATATCCCAGGTGATCTCTACCTTTTCCAAAAAACCGATATTCGGATACCTGCCCATGGTCTATGCGATGGTTGCAATTGGTGCCTTGGGATTCATTGTCTGGGCGCATCACATGTATACGGTGGGAATGAGTTTGACTCAACAAACCTATTTCATGCTCGCAACCATGGTGATTGCCGTTCCAACGGGAATAAAGATTTTCTCGTGGATAGCGACCATGTGGGGAGGTTCCATAGAGTTCAAAACTCCAATGTTATGGGCCTTTGGTTTTCTGTTTCTATTCACCCTAGGTGGTATAACCGGAATTATTCTAAGCCAGGCAAGTCTCAGCCGGGTTTATCATGATACCTATTACGTAGTTGCACACTTCCACTATGTGATGTCTCTAGGTGCTGTTTTCTGTATCTTTGCAGGTATTTATTACTGGATAGGAAAAATGTCCGGAAGACAATACCCGGAGTGGGCCGGCAAGGTTCATTTTTGGACCATGTTTATCGGCTCCAACCTGACATTCTTCCCACAGCATTTTCTTGGAAGACAGGGCATGCCAAGAAGGTACATCGATTATCCTGAAGCCTTCGCACTTTGGAACAAGGTTTCTTCCCTGGGAGCATTTCTTGCCTTTGCCTCTTTTGTCTTTTTTATTGGGGTGATTGCCTATACCTTGCTTTCTGGCAAGCGGGTTGAAAAACCTGCCTATTGGGGTGATCATTCGGAAACCCTTGAGTGGACACTTCCAAACCCTCCACCTGCGCATACATTTGAAGTATTGCCTACCCAGGACATGTGGGATAAATCACCTAAACACTAAACTTTCCAAACCCTCAAGCATCAGGGGTTTGGAGTGCCAAAGGCAGTTGTATCGGATTTCCAAGAATCCTTCATTCAGGTATTCTTTCTAACCAGGTCATCCATCTGGAATCTGGCGAGAGGTAATGAAGTCTGGAATTAACCCCTTCTTCTGGTCAAGATCTGCACGGGCAATATTCTGCCCCCCATGCGGCATATATGTAAAATACCCGTGGGTTCATTTTTAGCATAGTTTTTTTACCAAGTGAGAATTGGCAAAGTGAAAATCCATTTGCCCCCAATTGTAGTTTTTCCTCAAGGAGGCCATTACATATCCCTTGTCTCGAACCCCGCTGGCCTCAAGGGTCTTGATTGCTCGATCAACAGCCTGAATGGTTTCGATACCTGTCAGTTTTCTTGGAAGGAGACCTTGTATCAATTTGATCTCTGCCATTTCCTGATTGGCCAGATCTGCTTCACCCTTCTCTTCATGTGATTTGAAGTTCATTTTCTTTTGCTCCAGCATTTTAACCAGAACTTCATATATTATCCTATCGGAAACACCTTCTACATTACCCTCCTCACGAGCCTGTCTGTCGCGGTCGACAATCACCGTATTGATCAACCGAAGGACAGGCAAAATATCCTTGGTATTTTCTATCTGGGCTTGATGAAGCCCCTCGGCAATATTTTTCCGTAAATTCATAATAATTCCTACACTAAATAGGTTAGAACATTTATTCTGGGTTTAAAGATACCATTTTTTTGGAAATATTTTGCAATCCCTCATTTAAAACCAAATGATTGAACATCTCTGACTAATAATGGATAAAATATTGAACACTTTAGAGGATAAGGTTCCTGGTCTCATACTGCTGCCTGATGGTACAGTCATAAAAGGACAGGGATTTGGTGCCAAGGGTATTCGCGTAGGTGAACTTTGTTTCAATACATCGATGACAGGTTATCAGGAAATTATAAGCGATCCATCCTATTGCAATCAAATCGTCTGTTTCACCTTTCCACATATAGGCAATGTGGGTTCAAATCCTGAGGATTATGAAACAGAGACGCCGGTTATAGAGGGAGTGATTACCAAATGGCCTCCAACCCAACCTTCCAACTGGAGAAGTGAAAGCGGTCTTGATAAGTGGTTGATCAATGAGGATTTGGTTGGAATTACGGGAGTTGATACAAGAGCACTAACCCGATTGGTTAGAAATAAAGGTGCACTTGACATTGCAATTATCCACTCGTCCAATTGGGTTGAGGATTTGGAAAAGGCCAGGAAAATGCTTGGTTCATTCCCCGGTTTGATGAATAAGGATCTGGCCAAGGAGGTTACCCGCAAATCACCGGTAAATTGGGACAGGTCACTCTGGGATTGGCCAGAAGGATATACAGCCCCCGGATCATTCAAGTACAAGGTCGCTTCACTGGATTTTGGGGCCAAGGACAACATACTCAGGTGCCTCACTTCGGTCGGAGCCTTTTCAAGGGTATTTCCAGTTGAAAGCACATTTGATGAAATCATGGAATGGAAACCGGATGGCATATTCCTTTCGAATGGACCCGGAGACCCAGAAGCAACTGCTACCTATATCGTGCCCCTGCTCAAGAAGCTCATTACAACGGGGATACCAATATTCGGTATTTGCCTTGGTCATCAATTGCTGGCCTTTGCACTCGGAGCCAAAACGGTCAAGATGGGTCATGGTCACCATGGCGCCAACCATCCAGTCAAGGAGTTGGATACGAACAAGGTGGAAATCACTACCATGAATCATGGCTTCATGGTTGACAGGGAGTCACTTCCACCAGATGTGGAAGAAACCCATATTTCCCTATTTGATGGTACAAATTGTGGCTTGAGAAGCAGAACCCATCCGATATATTCGGTTCAATTTCATCCCGAGGCAAGCCCAGGTCCACAGGACAGTTTTTACCTCTTCAAAAGATTTGAATCCTTGATGGAAACATATCAAAAATCCTGAGAATTATGAACCAGCAAGAAAAAAAGGCAGAAGTTTGTCAAACATCAATGTTTACCGAAAATCCCTGTGATTGCAGATTATGAAACTGAATTGAGGTAGCTTCAAACGGCTGATTTCATCAGTTCTTTTGCTGATCAACCAACTTGCCTTCGGTAATCCACGGCATCATTGCTCTCAGTTTCTGGCCGACTTCCTCGATCTGATGGGCATCGTTAACTCTTCTGATTGCCTTGAAAGATGGTTGGCCTACAGAACATTCACGCATCCACTCACTGGTAAATTTGCCATTCTGGATATCACTTAGAATCTTCTTCATTCGTGTCTTGGTCTCATCATATGGCAATACCTTTGGTCCTGAATAGTATTCGCCATATTCAGCCGTATTCGAAATCGAATAATTCATGTTGGCAATACCACCCTCATAAATCAGGTCAACGATGAGCTTGACTTCATGCAAGCATTCAAAGTAGGCCATTTCAGGTGCATAGCCCGCTTCGACAAGTGTTTCAAATCCCTGTCTGATCAGTTCCACCAATCCTCCGCAAAGGACGGCCTGTTCACCAAACAGGTCAGTTTCGCATTCTTCCTTGAAATCGGTCTCGATGATTCCCGAGCGGCCGCCCCCGATGGCAGCACAGTAGGATAATGCCGTTTCCATGGCAGAACCGGTTGCATCTCTGTCAACAGCCACAAGACAGGGTACACCCCCACCTTTGACGAATTCACCCCTTACGGTGTGCCCCGGTCCTTTGGGTGCAATCATGACCACGTCAACGCCGGACTTCGGAGTGATCAGTTGGAAGTGGATATTCAAACCGTGGGCAAAGGCGATGGCTGCACCTTCCCGAATATGATCATGAACATATTTGTAATAGGTTTCCGCCTGCAGTTCATCAGGCATCGTAAACATGATCAAATCACACCATGCCGAAGCTTCCGAAATTTCCATCACCTCCAATCCCTGAGCCTTGGCCTTGGCTGCCGAGGAAGAATTCTCCCTGAGGGCAACAACAATTTTTTTCGCTCCGGAATCCCTTAAGTTAAGGGCATGGGCATGACCTTGTGATCCATAACCCAAAATTGCAACCTTCTTATCCTTGATGAGGTTTACATCACAATCACGGTCATAATACACTCGCATTTTGTTCTCCAATCTATATTTTTTGTGCTGGAAATGGAAAAAGGTCATTTTTCCATCAATCTTGAATTGCAGGATATAATTATTGTACAGGTAATTTCTAACCCCGAAGCCTGTCGTTGAACACTTTATTCTTTCCGTGAAAAGGTTTTAAGTCAAAAAGCCCTTCACCGAGTCCAAATTTAATCAACATGCTTTGAAGTTGCCTGTTGTTTGCAAATACCTTTGTTCCCCCTTTTCGTATTAATTTAAAAGGAAGAATATTGGAGAACGACATCACGTTCAGGAAATTTGTACCCACAAACTTCAACAATGTTGGTAGATATCTGGTTGAGCAATAGCCATTCAAAACCTTGCAATCACCTGGATCTTCTGATTTGGCAAGATATCCGTTCAGCATTTTGATGTCATTTATTGTCAGATTAAGTCCCTGTGCTCCAATTGGAGGTAAATTATGGGCAGCCTCTGCAATCAAAACGGCTCTTTCGTGACTTAGCTTGTTGGCCATCTGATAGGTTCCTGACCATTTCGAGAGTGGTGAAACAATTTCAATATCACCAACCATTCCAAGTGAGCGTTTCATTACTTCCAAGGTAAACCTGTCGCTATCCATATGGCTGTAGATGTCGATATTTCTGTCTGAGTCCATCCAGATAATATTGGAAGAATATTCATTTTCGCCGGGTAGTGGAATTATCGTGAATGGTCCCCCGGACTTGTAGATTTCAATCGATTTATGACTTATGGGCAGTTGGTGCCTGACATTGAAGGTTATTCCACTCTGAGGGAGGTTTATACGATTGGTATTGATCCCGAGGGTTGCTCTTACCCTTGAGTTCATGCCATCTGCTCCAATCAGTAGCCGGGATATCACCCTGTCCCCATTGCTTAGGAAAACATGTGCCTCTTTTGTTCTGGTAATGACTTTCTCGACACCATTCTTGGGCAAGGTGGTTATTCTCGGATTTTGCAAGACTTCGGCGATCAATACCTTTCGCAAGTTTTCGTTTGGTATTAGCCAGCCAAATTGCTCTCTACCCATGGAATGAGATTTAAAGGAAGTTGTTTGTATGAGTTTGCAATTTTCACCTGCTTCAACGATTTGGATCTCTGACAATCTTTTCCCACAATTGGACAATAATGTTTCCAGGGGTATCAGGTTAGCAAGATAATCCAATGAGCTGTTGAACAGCGCAGTGACTCTCTTGTCAGGAGGCAAGTCAGAAGAATCCAAATCAAAGTCCAGACTGGAGTCGCAACAAATTATTTTTGAAAACTTGTCAGCAACTGAAATGGCTGTTATCAGACCAGCCAATCCACCGCCCGAAATAAATATGTCGCAGTATTGTTTCCTGATCATATCGCCATGAGTTGAATTGTTTCCTGGTAAGTCATCAAAGATAATTTATGATGTGGTGTTGACCCTTTTGCCTACTTAAGAACAGGGTCAAGCGGCCATCAATACCGCATTTTCGATTTCGTTGGCAATTTCGGTAATTGAATTTATGCACTCGCCGGTAACCAGCACCCGCACTACAGGCTCTGTTCCCGATTTTCGAACAAAAACCTGCCCCCTGCCGTTGAGTTTGTCAACATTGTTGCTTATGATTTGCTGAACCATTTCATCCTTCGTCGGATCGCTACCCTTATGGATTCTTACATTTCGCAAGATCTGTGGTACTGGTTTGAATACATTGGTGACCTCGCTTGCCTTGTTGCCTGTTTCAACCAACACCGAAAGAAACTGCAGGGCTGCAATAATGCCATCACCGGTTGTTGAATACTTTGAAAGAATTATGTGACCTGAGTTTTCACCACCCAAACTGAAACCTCTGGCAAGCATCTCCTTGGAAATATTCCGATCCCCCACCGATGTCATGATCAGGGTTATTCCTTTTTCTTGCAAATATTTTTGCAAACCCAGATTCGACATTTTTGTTGCAACCACCGTATTTTTATGAAGTTGGCCATTATCCGCCAGTCGGGTTGCAAACAAGGCAAGTAACTGATCACCGTCAATGACCCTACCCTTCTCATCACAGACCAGGATTCTGTCCCCATCACCATCCAGGGCCAAACCAACATCTGCCCTGGTTTCCTTGATTTTTTCAATTAGCAATGCCGGACAGGTCGATCCACAATTCTGGTTGATGTTGAAGCCATTGGGCGAAACACCAATCGGTACGACCTCGGCGCCGAGTTCCCATAAAATTTCAGGCGCAACCTTATATCCGGCACCATTGGCACAGTCAATGACGATTCGCAGACCATTCAGACGCAAATTCTTGGGAAAGGTTGTTTTGGCAAATTCGATATATCTTCCCAATCCCCCATCAATCCTTTCGGCACGACCGATGTTTTCGGGCAATTCCAACGGCAAGTCAGTATCAATCAATTTTTCGATTTGCTTTTCTGACTCCATGGAAAGTTTGTATCCATCGGGGCCAAAAAATTTCATTCCATTATCCTGGTACCCATTGTGTGAAGCTGTAATCATTACGCCGAGGTCAGCGCGCATCGACTTGGTCAGCAATCCGATGGCTGGTGTGGGTATGGGCCCCAATAGATGAACGTTCATGCCCGAAGCCGTCAAGCCTGCAGTCAAGGCATTTTCCAGCATGTAACCTGAACGTCTGGTATCCTTGCCGATAACCACCCTGTGCTGGTTGTTGGAGGTTTCACGGAAAAACATTCCTGCCGCCATGCCTACTTTCAAGGTCACTTCTGCAGTCAGGGGAAAGGTATTGGCCTGCCCTCTTATTCCATCAGTTCCAAAATAAGAAATACCCATTTTTTCGTTTTCCAGTTTAGCTCATGCCAATTGTACAGGTATTTCCTGGGCTATGGAAGGCGATTTACTGAGAATAGAAATGATGTTTTCCTGCTTTCCCAAGGTAGCGAAATTCGGAAGTCCAAAACGGTTTTACATGGGATGCATGAAAATGAGTGGATTCAGCAAAAATCTGTGGATATTGACCATTCAAGAATCGCAGGACCATATTTTGAATTTCCATATAGACCTTTGATTCATGGAATTTTTCAGACTTTCCATCACAATAGTAGCTAAATTGGCAACGGGCCTTTTTGACACCACCTTGATGGATAACATCACAAATCGTGTTTGGGAAATCAGGTGATTTCACCCTGTTCAAAATAACTTCGGCTACGGCCCTTTGGCCCTTTAGAGTTTCTCCTCGGGCTTCAAAATAAATAGCTTCAACCAAACACCCAAAATCATTTAAGGACTTCTCTCTTAACTTGGGGGTTCCCAATTCCAAGAGGCTTCGTGTCTGTACCGAAAACAAGGGGGACAGGGGCCTACTGTAGGGCAAGGCAAACTTGTATTTAATGTCATGAATTACTGTGTTGGAAAAAAATGGATCCGGTCTCTGTTGAGGTAGGGTGAAATATTCCACGGCATTTTGATAGTCAGTGCCTGGAAAGAAGATTGTGGGTCTTTGACGGGGTAAGGCAATCTTGTCTCGTGTAATTTCCGGTATTTGAACTGGAAAAAAGAACTGGAGTTCTGGTCGTATTTCAATATTGGCCACCAAAATCCCGCGATCATCCAAAAATTTGTTTGCAATTTCGGGAGGTGGTATAACCGGCCCAGTATCATGGTCATGTGCCAAAATAGAGTATGGAATAATTAACCCTATACCCAAACCCAGAAACATGGTATTCATGATTCTGGATAGTCTTGAAATATTCATTTTATTTAACATAACAGCTTTTCATTTTAAAAATAAAAACAAACAACTGCTCAAATCCCCAATCTGGTATGAATTGATGGCTGATTGATCATGCCTTGTATTAAACGATATCCGAATCTAATACGAAAATCTTGATTGTCAAGTTGTGGCTTTTTCATCATTCTCCAATTCATCCAAAATCACACATTGAGCAGCAGCAAGTTTTGCTATTGGAATTCTGTAAGGAGTGCATGATACATAGGAAAAATTCGCTTCCCGACAAAATTGAATTGTATCCGGATCTGCCGAATGTTCACCACATATGGACAAGATCAAATCCTTTCTGACCTTTCTTCCCCTTTGAACAGCCATGTGTAAAAGTTCACCAACACCGTCATTATCTATACTAACAAACGGATCAGCATCCAGGACACCTTTTTTAAGATATTCATCTATAATTCTTGAAGCATCATCCCTGCTGATGCCAAATGCAAGTTGCGTGAGATCATTGGTGCCAAAACTCAGAAAGGAAGATTTTTCGGCAAGGTCTCCCGCGCGCATTGCGGCTCGTGGTGTTTCTACCATGACACCAATCTTGTATGTAAGTTCAGAACCGGTTTTCTCTTGTACATCCAAAGCAATTGTATCTACCAGATCCTTGACCAGTTCAACTTCTCGATTGGCAGAGACCAGGGGAATCATGATTTCCGGATTTGCTTTCAAGCCCGACCTCACTACTTTGGCAGCGGCTTCAAATATGGCTCTGGCCTGCATTTCATAAATTTCAGGCATGGTTATGCCCAACCTTACCCCTCGCATTCCGAGCATGGGATTGAATTCCCTTAACTCATCCATTCTCGTGTAAATCTGACTTGCCGGCAAATCCAGCGCATCAGCCAACTCGCGAATTTCTTCCTGATCCCGAGGCAGGAATTCATGAAGCGGAGGATCCAACAATCGGATACAAACGGGAAAACCGGCCATTTGCACAAAAAGCTCCTGGAAGTCTCCCTTTTGCATCACCAGAAGATCCTTCAACACTTCCCTTCGATCTTCAGTGGAGTCTCTGAAAATCATTTCTCGCATTACAGTCAATCGGGATTCTGCAAAAAACATATGTTCAGTTCGGCACAGCCCAATTCCTTCGGCCCCGAAACCCTTGGCGACTGCCACTTCATCCAGTGTATCGGCATTGGCCCTGACTCCAATATCCCTGATCTCGTCGGACCAGTTGAGAAAAGTATCAAAATCGGTATCCAGACTTTGCCTAACTTTGGGAACAAACCCCTCGATAACTATCCCATCGGAACCATCAATCGTGATGTGATCACCCTCACTCAATATTGTTCCACTCTTTGCCACCAAGGTTTTTTCCTTGGGATTGAACTCCAAGTCGGTTGCTGCCGCAACACACGGTACGCCCAAACTCCTCGCAATTACCGCTGCATGACTGGTAAGTCCACCCCGCCCAGTCAGAACCCCCTTGGCAGTATACATCCCCTTAATATCTTCAGGCCCCGTTTCCGGTCGAACCAGAATGCAAGATTGTTCCTTGATTGCCATTTCCTCAGCAGCCCTTGAAGAAAAGACTATAACTCCTGAGGCAGCTCCAGGACTGGCAGCGATTCCCCTGGATAATATTTTTTCCTGGTTGAAATCACCCAGTTGTACGTGGATTGCCCGAGTAAGGCTTTCCGGATCGATCCTCATCAAGGCATCCGATTTGTTTATTATATTATCCTTAACCAATTTGACCGCTACCTTTATTTCAGAGTTAACGGTTCTGGTCGGAATCTTATAATCAAGAATGACCGGTTGGTTGTTTTCAGCAATAAACACCAACTCAAATTCATCCTTTAATTCACCACGGAGGGTTGAGTGATATTTATTTAAGGTATTCCGCACCTCATTCGTTGTGTCTGGTTTGATCTGATTCTTGCCAGGCAATACAACATCGAAATAAGTGATTTCATGTCGGCTTTCCTGCTTGCTTATTGTCTGCAAATGGCTTTTGCCAAACTTGAGAACTCCATTTCCACTCTGGTAGACCATTTCCTGGATGATTAGGCCAAGGCCTGAATCCTCGGGCGCATCCTGGGCTCTTCTAAGCATTCTTGCAGTGGTGCCTTCCCAAATTCGGGCCATGGATCTGATACAGTGATACAGTTGTTCCCTGGAATCCTGTGTAAATTCCTCATCCATTTCAGATTGATAAAAATCCAGTGCATGCTTGATTTTTTCAACTTGTGGAATTTTTCTTCCCTGAATATCCTCAAATTCTTCAGGATCAAGCCTGAATACCCTAACCGAATAATCAACAATGAAATTAAGGTAGATTAATTCTGCTAACTCTTGACCAAGATTATTGACGATTTTTTGAAATGAGCGCGTATTCATACCCACATTCAGGATTGCCTGTAGTCCTCCCCATTCAACATGCTGAGCGCTAGGCCTGACGGCAAGCAATGAATCTTCCGGAAAATGAGAAAGCAATTCATCTGTATTCAGAATTGAACCTTGTGCCACGGACCTGACCGTTTTTATCGGTAAAACGACTGATCTGGGGATTGATATTCCCATTTGTGGCAGTTTTGATAGCTTCGAAGCCTTGCCTCCAAACTCATCCCGGTTCAGTACATTGCCATTTTCTTCGATTAGGGAATAATGCATAATCAATAATACGATAATCGCTTGCTGAAAGTTTAAAAAACAATGACCCCTAATCAATCAGTGGTTTGTTATCAAATTCAAATCAAAATCGCTGGTTAGAATATTACATATATTGGCCAGCAGATTCAGCCGGTTATTTTTTACTTCCTGATCATCAACGCCAATCATGACATTATCAAAATAATTATCAATTTCGGTTCTTAATTTGGAAACTTCATTAAGTTTGCCCAGGAAATCATCCACATCTTTCCTTGAAACCATGTCCAATGTCAGGTTGTATTTCTTAAACAAGGATACTTCATGGGAAGAGCTGAACAAGCCGGGATATATTGGAATTGAATTAATTTCCGATGATTTGTCATGCTTGCCAGGATCAAGGGAAAGCAGTATTTTTGAAATTCTCTTGTCCAGGTGCAAAAGATCTGTGCCCGAGTTTGTTGGCAAAAATGATGCCAATGCTTCGATTTTTTTGAAAATTCTGAATAAATCGTCATTTTTTGGAACAATAATGCATGCATCCACAAGCTCAGTATCATATCCCTGTTCAACAAGATAAATTGAATACCTGCGCAAAATGAAATTTATTATATCCTCGATAACTTTTTTCTTATCTTCAATATTGGTTTTCAATTCAATTCGAGAGTTTGAATTGGATTCATTTCCAGCACGAAAATGTTCATCCACTGAAAAAGTAATGATTTCACGCAATCCAAATCCATTGATTTTATTATCAAGGATCAAGCGAATTATACCTAGGGCGGCTCTTCTCAGGGCATTGGGATCACCCAGCCCCGTAGGTATTTCCTTGCGCAGAAAAAAACCTACCAGGTGATTGATCCTGTCAGCTAGTCCAACTGTAATGCTTATCGGGTTTTCTGGAACATTGTCCGAAGCTTTTACAGGCAGGTAATGGTCCTCGATTGCTTCACAAATTTGGGATTCTATGCCTCTGCTTAATCCATAATACTTACCCATTACTCCCTGCAATTCGGGAAATTCCCTTACCATATTCGTAACGAGATCAAACTTGGATAGATGTGCTGCCAGACTGGCATCTTTTTCTTTCACCGAGAGAATCGGCGCAATCCTCTTTGCAAGGCCATCTATTCTTTTGACGCGGTCTTTCTGGGTACCCAAACCAAAACTGTACCGGACTTTTGTCAAGACATCTGTCATTTCGACCAGGTTTGATGGCAGTGAGTTCAGATCTTTATTCAGGAAAAACTGTGCATCGGCAAGCCGTGAGGCCAGAACCCTCTGGTTCCCATTGATAATGGACTTGCCTTCATCATGAGCCAAAATATTTGCAACGGCATAGAAATTGGTGATTTTGGATTTCTTGGCATTCCTTACGGAAAGGTACTTTTGGTGGACCTTGATGGTTGTTTTGAGAACCTCTTCTGGCAGGCTTTGAAATGATTCCCCGATCTCGCCAATAATTGGAACCGGCCATTCAACCAGTCCAACAATTTCTTCCAACAGTTCTTCATCATGTACCAGTTCAAGGTTTGGATGATCCTTGTGAATTTCGCCTTGAATGGATGCTAATATTCTATCCTTGCGAGATTTGGGATCTATATCTACAAATGCATTCAGCAATTTACTTCGATAATCCATGAAATTGTCTATTGACAGCTCACCCGAAGCCATGAACCTGTGTCCGCAGGTAGTATTACCTGCTTGCAGCCCAGCAAATTGCACTGGAACGATTTCTGTTTTTTCTTCATCAAACAAGATGCAGAGCATTGATTGTATTGGCCGAACCCATTTGGTTCTGCCTGAGCCCCAAAACATCGATTTGGATAAGGACATTCCAGTCAAGGCAGAACTGATTGACTTCCGGAGAATATCATTGACGGCCGAACCAGGAACAACCTCTTTCAGAAAATAGTATTCAGTCTTTTTAACAATTCTGGTTTCCAGCTCATCAAAACTCTTGTTTCTGGATTTCAAAAATCCATTCACCGCTTTTTCAGGGGCACCGACCCTGGGACCTCTCGTTTCAATTGTTTGTTGGACACTCTGCCAGGGTAAATCCTCAATGAACAGGATGGTTCTCTGGGGTGTTGAATAACCACTGGCCTTACCAAATTCCAGTTTACCTTCGTTGAGTTCGTCCACGACCCGGGATTTGAGCTGTTCACCCAGTGGCTTTTGCATACTTGAAGGAATTTCTTCCGTATAAATCTCGAGTAATAAATCAGGCATTATTTCAATATCATTATCATTCCTTGGCAGGAATTGTGGTACATTCCTCTAATTCTGACACCAGAAATGCCTCACCACATTGTTTTGCCAGAGCGCGAACCCTTCCTATCATTGCAGCCCTTTCAATTGGGGAGATCACTCCCCTGGCATCCAGAAGATTGAAGAGATGCGAGGCCTTGATGCATTGATCATATGCCGGATGCACCATCAGGTTCTTGCACCCCAATTTCGTATCCACTTCAGGCTGGGATAATATCTCTTCACAGGCGGTTTCAGCGTTTTCAAAATGCCTAAGGGTCATTTCAACATCACAGGCATCAAAATTCCACCTTGAATATTCGGCTTCCAATCGCTTGAATACATCACCATAGGTTCTTGAGAAGTCTGTTCCCTTGCGGTTGAATGGCATGTCCATGACATGGTCAACCCCAAGCACATACATGGCCAACCTTTCCAATCCATAGGTTAATTCTCCTGAAACCGGATTGCATTCAATTCCACACACCTGCTGAAAATAGGTGAATTGGGAAATTTCCATGCCATCACACCAGACTTCCCATCCCAATCCCGCGGCTCCAAGTGTTGGACTTTCCCAATCATCTTCAACAAAGCGGATATCATGATACCTCATGTCTATTCCAATCGCTTCCAAAGACTTCAGATAAACTTCCTGAAAATCACTTGGAGATGGCTTCAGAATTACCTGATACTGGTAATAATGCTGGAGTCTGTTGGGATTATCACCATACCTTCCATCAGTGGGCCGTCGGCAAGGTTGTACATAGGCAGCAGTCCATGGGTTGGGCCCCAAGGATCTCAATGTCGTGGCCGGATGAAAGGTACCTGCACCAACTTCCATGTCGTAGGGTTGCAATATTAGACAACCATAATCCGCCCAATAATTCTGAAGGTTCAGAATTACTTCCTGAAAACATTCTGGTCTGGCAATTTCCTTGGTTTTCATGTTCGAGACTTTGAAAAAGATTGGATGTAGATAAATTTGATTTTTAGTTGGTATTCAAGTTCATGGAAATCAATGGAAATTTTTTAATCAGCCATATCAAGGTTTTAGGATATTTGACTCGCCATCAATGACCACAATCAAATCTGCAACCAATAATTGATGGAAACAGTGAGTTGACAATTATTTTCACCTGAAAAAATTAATCGTATTATTTTTTTAAGTTCCGTAATGTACAGTTAAATTTGAATTACTGGATAGTATATGGGTTGTAGGTTTTCTGAAAATACACATCACCGTTGGATTCCACCATGCCATTCTGGGCACAATGCCAATAATCAGATCATCAAGACAATTTAAAATTCGAATAAACACCATTATAGTAAAATGTTAAACTAAAATGCGGACAGAATTGGCACAATTTTTTCTACTGATGGCACTAATAAGATCATACTTAACCACAGCTAGTTTGGCAATTTTACTTGGCTCTGCCCTGGTCACAGGTGGATTGGCACAAGAAAAAAACACTTGGATAGAACTCTTGGTTACAGAGGGTTATATTGAGGCCCTGGCGACAGCAAATGTGCTTGGTCAGGAAATTGATTCAGTCGGTATTTTAGATACTTATGAAGACACGTACGCAGTTGTCAGTGGCCCCTATGATCTCACCACAGCACGAGAACGGCTGGAACTTATTTATGTCGGCTCTCATGGTGATAGTTTACAATTAAGGCTCGTTGATGGATCACAATACCATAGTTTGCTGTGGTCAAAGGACTCGCCTGTTGATGATTCCGAGCAGGATTTGGATGCCTCCCCTAATAATGAAAATCTTGGTGCTTCTGATTTGTCCAATTCGGATTTGAATGACAATGACAATGATTTAGTAAGTGAAGAGAATGATGTTTTTGTTGAAAACCCGCTTCTAGCCTCAAATAACAAAAATGAAAAAACGAATAACCAAAATAATTCTGATGCTGTAACCGAAATCACTGACAGGACAGAAAATTTACCTGATGAAAACATTGCCAATGATGGTACTGCAGACCTTTTATTGGTGGCTGAAAAAGAGGCATCATCCCCAATTCCATTAACCGAAGAATTGGAATTCTCCGATATAAACCAGAAAAAACGAACTCAATTGGCTCTTCACGTAATTGGTTTATACAACGGAAAGGTTGATGGTATCATAGGTCCACAATCGGAGGCAGCAGTATCACTTTACCAAAGAAGATTGGGAGAAGAACAAACAGGTACCCTGACCATTGATCAGCGGTTAAACCTGTTTTCGGATTCTGACAAAGTTATCGGTTTCACAGATTCCAAAGTGCTGGCAGATAGAAACCTGGGGCTCAGGGTGATTTTACCAACAGGCTTGTTGGAACTATCCGAAATCAGTTATCCATATGTCGTGCTAACACCAATCACCTTTCGTGATATAAATGTCGCATTAATCAGCATGGATGGTGGTAAAAACCGTCTAAGGGCACTTTTCGAGGGTATCTTGAAGAAAGGGGACATACCCAGGGCAGGCAACAAAATAAACAATGGCAGCTTTGAAATCGCATATTCTGACTTCAAAAAAAATGTTGTCGCCAGTGCCAAGTTGTTTGAAGATAGAATCAGGGGTGTAATTGTAACCTGGAATCCGGATCAGGATTATTGGATGAATAATTATTCCCAAATCATTATCGGTAGTATCGGTGAGGTGAACAGCAAAACCCTGGTCAAGGCTGGAAATACAGAATCCATCGAAAACAGCCTGCAAATCCTTAGCCAGAACAACATTCAGGAGCCAAGATCAAGCGCATCCGGATTTTATATATCACCGAATGGAGACATACTGACAAGTTTGGAAAATGTAGATGGTTGCAATTACATAACAGCGGATTTCAAACACCCGGTGGAAATTGAACGAATTTATGAAGACCACGATCTAGCCTACCTGGTACCGGTAGATACCATTACTCCTCTCAACTATGCACAACTCAAGGAAAACCGGCTATCGTATCTGAACAGAATAATCCTGAGCGGATATTCCTTTGGCGGCCTGGTGAAGGAATCATCAATAACCGTAGGTTCATTGTCAAGCGTTTTTGAAGATTCCAATGGCAAGGTAAATTATATTGTTGAAATGGAAGCGACCGAGGGGGATTTTGGAGGACCCATATTGGATAAGACAGGATCAGTCATAGGAGTATTGACCAGATCAGCGCCAAAAGGAAAAATCCTCCCATCCGGCATCCATTCGATACAACCATCATCAACCGTACTTGAACTTCTGATGGCGGACGGGTTGGAAACAAGCACAAGTACCCAGACCGAACCTTTGGAATTTCGACAATTGAACAGAGTTGCCCGGGATATTGCTGTTTTGGTCAGATGCTTCTGATGTGCTGCTGGATTGCCTAAAATAATTGAAACAACAGGATGGATACTTTAATGAAAAACAAGCATATCGCTATTCTGGGAGTCTTTGTTGCCGATACTGCATTCAGGGCTGATCGAATGCCAGTAATAGGTGAAACACTCATTGGGATGGATTTTAAATTGGGGCCTGGAGGAAAGGGTTCCAACCAGGCCGTTGCATTGGCACGCCTTGGAGCAGCGGTTTCATTCATTTCCAAACTTGGAAAGGATGAATTTGCCAAAATGGCTTTGTCAACTTGGGAAAACGAAGGCGTTACTGCCCGAATTCTGGAAGACAAGGACAGTTTTACCGGCGCTGCATTTATCTATGTTGATGATAAAATTGGTGACAATGCCATTATAGTAGTTCCAGGGGCAGCCCAAACGATTACTCCTGAGGATGTGGAAAAATACCGCAAGGAAATCACCAGCAGTTCAATCTTCATGACCCAAATCGAAACACCATTGAATGCTTCTGTCAAGGGACTTGCAATCGCAAAGGAATCAGGGGTGATCACAATCCTTAACCCGGCACCGGCAATACCTCTGTCAAGGGATGTTTTGGAATTATGCGACTATCTGATTCCGAATGAAAACGAAGCGGAAATATTGACTGGAATGGCAGTGAAAAATGTCAGTGATGCTATGAAAGCAACGGAAAAACTCCGTTCGATGGGTGGCAATAGGATAATCATAACCCTTGGTGAACAAGGTGCCTTTTACGATGATGGTGAAATTACCGAGCATGTTCCTGCCAGGTCAATTGGAAAGATTGTTGAGACAACAGGTGCCGGCGATAGTTTTTGTGGTTCATTTGCCTATGCCCTCTTGAATGATATGGATCCCGTTAATGCAACAAGGTTTGCCTGTACAGCAGCATCGATTTCTGTCACCAGGCCCGGTACGGCTCCTGCCATGCCAACACTTGAAGAAGTTAAGCAGCATTTATAGCTCGACAGCATGATTGAACAGGTAAAACAGTGACTGATAATGATACCCATCACCATCACAGGCATTTGCCGCCTGACCCTGAATATACTGCCGAAAAGTTGCAGGAACTGTTGATCCAGAAGGGATTGGTGGATGAAAAGACTCTGGATGAAATCGTAAACATCTACGAGCATAAGATTGGGCCGCAAAATGGATCTCGGGTTGTTGCCAAGTCATGGGCTGATGGAGAATTCAAAAAACTGCTTTTTGACAATCCTACCGAGGCGATTAAATCTCTTGGCTTTCATGGCAGGCAGGGTGAGCATGTTATTGCTGTTGAAAACACCACTGAAACCCACAACATGGTCGTTTGTACGCTTTGCAGTTGTTACCCCTGGCCCCTGTTGGGAATTCCACCAAATTGGTATAAATCAGATTCCTACCGGAAAAGAGCTGTAAAGGAACCTCGAAAGGTACTTCACGAATTTGGCGTTGAACTAAAAGATACTCAGAAAGTCAAGGTCTGGGATAGTACAGCAGAAATAAGGTATTTAGTTGTACCGATGCAACCAGAAGAATCCAAGGGATTGAGCGAAGATGAATTGGTACCTTGGGTTACAAGAAACTCAATGATTGGAACCGGATTGCCCACCAAACCAAAATGACCAAGATTCATGACATGGGTGGAATTCCCTGCGTGGAATCCCTGCCCTTAGAAAACACAACAGTATTTGAAAAGAAATGGCACAAAATTGTTCTGTCCCTGACCTTGGCCGTTGGGGCCTTGGGTAAATGGAATCTTGACCGATCACGGTATTTTCGGGAATCACTCCCGCCGGATGATTATGGAAACTTTACCTATTACGAGAAATGGATGGCGGGACTGGTAAACCTAATGGTTGACAGTGGTCTGATTGATCAATCCGAGTTACGTGATTTCAAGGTGGCAAGCAAATCCATGCAAGGGATCAGCGTATCACCTGAAGCTCTAAAATCCATGATTGCCAAAGGTGACCCCAGCCTTTGCAATAGCAACACTTGCTTTGAGCCACACGAAATTGGCACGCTGGTAAAAACCAAATCCCCCCCTGCCAACAATTATCTAGAGAACGGTCACACAAGATTGCCAGCCTATTCTTCAGGATCCAAGGGTGAAATCGTTTTGTATCATGGGTTTCATCGCCTGCCTGATGCCAATGCGCATTTGCTGGGGCCGAACCCCGAACCTCTGTACACCGTAAGTTTCACGGCATATGCCCTTTGGGGAAACGAAGCCGAAAATCCTGATGACAAAATTCACCTTGATCTGTGGCACAGTTATCTGGAACCGATTGCAGTGAAATGACATTCATACCGTCAAATAAAAATTCCCGGAATGAATTTATGATCTGTCAGTTTAAATTTTAGAAATAAATCTTAAGTGCTTAGCGCAGGCAAATATGGAGAGGTGGCCGAGTGGTCGAAGGCGCACGCCTGGAACGCGTGTAGGCGGGGAACCGTCTCCAGGGTTCGAATCCCTGTCTCTCCGCCATTCACATAAATCCCAATAGATCT
This sequence comes from Paracoccaceae bacterium, assembly GCA_026710155.1. Lineage (GTDB taxonomy): Bacteria > Pseudomonadota > Alphaproteobacteria > Rhodobacterales > Rhodobacteraceae > MPNP01. The sequence goes on along the minus strand of JAPORQ010000003.1, from coordinate 6,421 downwards.
GAGGATATGAAATCTTGCGATTTAAATATGCAATTCTCTATGTTGAAGATGTAACCCGCAGCATTGAGTTCTACGAAAAGGCGTTTGGACTTGAACGAAGAATGATTGATGAAGCAGGTGATTATGGGGAATTAGTCACGGGGGCTACAACGTTGGCATTTTCTTCGCACGGTCTAATGAAAAAACTCGGCAAAAAACCCGGAATAGCCGATGTTAAAACCCCTGTTTTCGAGATAGCTTTTGAAACGGACGATGTACCTGTATCTCTTGAGAAAGCCAAGCAGGCAGGTGCCAACCTCATACAGGACGCCAGTGAGATGCCTTGGGGGCAAACCATCTCTTATGTGTCTGATATGGATGGGTATCTGATAGAAATTTGTTCACCAATAAAAGGTGATTAGAGCCTGAATCATAAGTCGAAAAAACAATAAAAATGATACTGTTCACCCTGAAATTCGGAACTGATTCGGAACCAAAAATGGTTTTTTTGTCTGGAAATATATTGTATTTGCTAAATTTTTGGACTTATGGAACAGGCTCTTAAAAGTTTACATGATAACCACTCATTACAAATTTGGCCTTAACCTTCAACATAGGTTTCAAAACGGCCTTTGAAAATTACATTTTGCCTTTTAATTTGGGAATTATTTACTTGAGTGACCAAACTGAAAAAATGGCAATTCCCGGAGGTGTTCAGATACCTCGAAGCAATTCCATTGCACTCTGAGGGCTTCTGAGTGAAATGTATTTTTTGGGTAAAATCGGCAAATTCGCACCAAATTACCTCGCCGGAGGGAACTGGTCACTTAGTATATGGGTCTTCACCAATTATGGTGGGTAAAGTCATGATTTGACACCCTCTGGATATAAGTCCAAACCTCCCAAATGGAAGTGGATGTCGGCAATGAACCGCTCCCTGTTCCGATACCCCTGCCCTTCACCTTGATCATCTTGATCCGGCTGTTGAGACTCTCGGCCGGACCGTTGCTGACCTTCAGGACCACCGCATTGATGCTTCCTGACCATGCGGGCAACTTCCTTCATCGGTTCAAGACGGCACCGCATCGCCCAACCCAACCAGCGTTTCCACGCTTTACGGGCCCAGCCGCGGCAGACGTCTTTCCACAGCGACATGCCCAGCTCCTTGATGGCCCACGCCCGGGCTGTCTTCAATGACGAATGGCGCAACTGCCGGAACCGCCGGCGTTGGCCCTCCGGCATGACCATTACAATATATCCTTGGTATCAATTTGGCAAGTGATTCTAACAGGAATATTTTGGTTTTACCTGAATGGGGGTGCGGGGTTACCCCGTCGATAGGTAAATTAATTGGGGTTACATGGACCAGATGGTTAAGTCTCCCCTTTATATCCCTTCCATGTGCAAATACTTGGATGGTTGAATGAAATATATCCAAAATCATGAGGAAAGAAACAGGGTATGCATAAGGACAATGATTACATCCGTGACCTGCTGCTGGAATGCAAGGAATCAGTAGACAACCAGATACATGTTCAAGAAGCCGAAGGAGTGAAGCGCCAACATTTGCTGTTTTTGTTTGACGAAGGTCTCCTGGCAAAGGTCAATTTTTTTGCCTTTCGTCTGACCAGCAAGGGAGATGCTTTTACCGAGGTTATTCGGGATGATAGCACCTGGCAAGGTACCAAGGCAAAGGCAGGAAAAACGCATCACTAAAGAGTCTCATAAGGATTGCTCTTGAACCCCAGGATAAAAGGGTTGATGAAATAATGGAAAATAAGGAAATGTACAACCTGATTGTCCTGGATCGTGATTGGAAGGATGGCTCCAGGGAATCCATATACTCCAGACGATTTCTTGAACCACCTTATACATCCAGGGAATTGATTGGCATGTTTCCTGTTGATACCCAGGCCGACCTGGATGAAATTGGAAGGTTCCCCTGCCTGTTCATGAACGAGGGAACGGAAAACCAGCTTGCCCATGCAGGGGAGATCACAAGGATCAGCCACTCCGATGGCGACATGATCGACTTTGAATATGTACTCTACAACGGGATTGAACCGGTTCCCAACCATTCAATCCTTAAGAAAATGAATTCCTTCGGGATTCGGGATGAATTTGAATTCCAGAGGAACCACTGGGCCCTCAAGGAAGGCAACCTGTTCCGTTCATTGCTTTCCCTCCACCCGGTACGGAAAGGTCCCCAGGTGTTTCAGATTGACCGGTACCCGGATATTGACCGAAGGTCGGTTGCCGTGATGATGCCCTTCAAGACCGAACTCGATCCTGTTTTCAATTCAATCAGGGGGACTGCAGAAGAGAACGGTCTTGAGGCCAAGCGGGTGAAGGATATTTGGGAAAAGGACGCCATAATTCAGGATATCGTCAACCTGATCGATCGGTCATCCATCGTTGTGTGTGACTGTACCGGGAAAAATCCCAATGTTTTCTATGAACTTGGCATTGCCCACACGCTGGGGAAGAATGTTGTGATGATTACCCAGGACAGTGGCCCTTTCCCATTTGATTTGGGGCATCTGCACCATATCAAGTATCACAATAATGGAGAAGGGTTGGAAAAACTTGGAGAGCAATTGCAGGAGCGATTTGGTTCATTGAAATCCCTACAATGAGGTTTACAGCCCCGGGTGCAGTCATGGTATCCATTCCCTGCCTTTCCAGCAAAACAGATCTAGACAGTAACCCACCAATCCTGCCGGATCCGGAGGTATCCAGACACTTCGAAGGGATTCTTCTTCCCTTCACGGCAATCCGGTGAAGTGCCTTCAGGGAAAACTGCCTCAATCCGGTCGTCGTCCGGGGTAATCGTCGTAATGGCGGGGTTTCATGCCCGAGCCGGGATTCCTGGGAATGTGGCGGATGGTTTCCCGGCCATCATAGGCGTGGACAAAATAGATGCTCCTCGAAGTATAGGCAACAAAGGGCCTACCCCGTACCAGACCAAACCCCGGGTAGAATTCCCGGTCGAGTTCCTCGGTACCCGACAGCAAGGGGGGATTTTCCCCATCCGGAATGTCGCCCCACTCGAAGGTCACGTCATCCAGGCTTTCGCCATTTTCCCGAAACCTGGGTTCAAGCAGTTTGCGCCAGGTCGTGAACTCGGACCTGTCCGTCGGTTCCAGTGAAGGCCATGCCATGGTTTATAATCCTTCCATCGCCACTTTCGTTCAGGATGCTTGCACGGCCCGCCTGAAAGCTTCAGGCTCCCGGGCCATGACACGCAGGAGGACTTCGGCCGGCCCGCTGACCGTCCGCTGCTTCTGTTCCCACTTGCGGTAGCCCGAGACACTCATCCCCATCAGGGGGGCCATCTGTTCCTGGGTCAGTTGCGCGGTCTTGCGGACCTCCCTCGGATCAATGGGGTGGTGGACACGATACCCGGCTCCTTTCCCTTCCGCATGTGCAACGGCTTCCGTCATGGACTTGATCAATTCCTCACCGAATTTCGTCATTTTCCTTCCTTTCCCTTCTTGCTGAGTACTGCAGCCAGGTTTGTCAGAACATGGCGCTCCCCAGAGGAGATATCCTCCCGGGCTGACTTGGGGTATATCATCAACAAATAAACCGGTATGGCAATTCCCCCATGGAAATACACCACCCGGGCACCACCACGCCTGCCTCTCCCCGAGGCTGCTATCCGCATCTTTCGTACACCACCGGTTCCCGGCATCTCATCACCCGCCAATGGATTCCTGGCCAGAAAGTCAATCAGTTCATGATAGCTTTAATCGCCCAGAACCTTGTCAACATTGCGGGAAAAATTCGGTGTTTGAACAACGGCATGCATATCCAACCAATTAACCCGTTGGGGCATAATTTACAAGATACCAGTTAATTTTTTTAGAAACCTCCTGCCTGTTGTGGGTGTTGGCACCCAACATCCATTCCGTTAAGCAGGCAAGGGTTTCACGCACCACACCACGTCAAAGACCTTCAGGCAGTCACCCACCCGGTAGGGATTGTCATATCTGATGTTGTTGAGTCTGGCCAGCTCCCACAAGCGATCCGGATCATTGTAGACCGTTTGGGTTATGATGCTCAATTTCCTGTCGGTCCGTTGCACGGTGTAGCCGTAACAGCCCTTGCCCTGCCACCTCATGGTGTCATCCAGTTTCAAGGGATCATCGATGTAGGTGAGCATAAGCTGGTGCAACCAGCCGCTGGAATGGTCCTTGGTGTAACGTTGGCCTGGAACTTGAAAGCCTGCAACAAAACTGAGTGGTGAATTTCCCTTTGCATCCTTGATGGTGGGATCAGCTCCATGATCCAGCAATAGAATGGTGATGGAAACAGGGGCACGACCCCTTTCTCCACCATTCCGTGAATTCAATGGCCCTCATGGATTGGTATCGGAAAAACTACATGAACCTGCTGCATTCAGGAGTGGTGTCGAACAGTAAGCGGTGGTGGAGTAATTCAAGTAATACCAATACAACTAATTAATAACCGATAGGCTAATCATAATCATATGGTTTTTGATACCCTTGTCTAATTGGAATTTAACCTGGTAACAGCGTCCAATGGTGATTGAGTCTGTGGTTTCAAATTTTACTGGTAGTTGGTTAAGGGCTATGAGTCTTTAATTAGTTGTATTGGTATAAGTCATCATTCCCGCTTGTAAAATCGCACGGCTTTTCTATTTTGTCCCTTATCAGGAATAAGTTTGCGGATAATCGGCGAGGCCATTGTACGTGCAGACTCCACGAAAATCAACCAGGGAATGTATCATGGCTGACTTGGCAAATATTGATAACACCGATTTAAAGCGTGTTCAATGTGAATATTGCCTGTTTTGGCGAGGATATTCTGACCCCCGTCACAAGAAACCCCCAAAAGGCTCCTGTTATCGTTTTCCGCCAATCTCAAAGCAGCATGGCCGCCCTGTTGTTTACCACAATGATTTTTGTGGAGAGTGGAAACCATTACGGGATTCCAAGGCCTAGGCTTTGGATCCAAAAGACCGGAAATACTTACCCGTTTGTTTCATTAAACCAATCTAATATTTGCTATGGAAGGGATAAAAAGGGGAGAATTGACAGTCCGTTCCATTCATACCCAGTTTATTTGCCCTATGGCAGGGAAAGCCCTGACCCCATTCGTTGAAATCCAACACTTGCGGATTCCGGCTCAATGGTTAATGGTCATGTCATGGAACAGTCAAGAGTGCAAACCGAAACCGTTTATATCGACAGGGCATCATCCCATGGAGGGCATCCTTGACCACACATTCCGATCTGGCTTTCGCTGTCAATCTGGTGGTCCTGCATGTCGGTGGGCTTCTGAAGATGCCCCTCAAGGGCAAGAGCCATGGCTGCCGGAATTTAACTGACGAACTGGGGGATAACGGCCTTGTGACCGATACCTCCTTTTATATCGGGGTGAACGCCAGGACTTGGACGGCTGCCTTCAGGGAATGAGGGCCAAAAGCCGCCCGGGAGTACGAGGCAGTCACCCCTCCCGATCTCGTCATAGAGGTGGAAGTGTCGGACCCTGACGAGGACAAACCTGTCCGTTACGCGGAAATCGGCATCAGGGAGATGTGGCGGGTAAGCAGCAATCCCGATGGGGATTTCATGGTCGTTGGAATACTGGATTTGCAGGATGGGGATGGACCGAAAAACCGGCCTGATTCCCTGGTGTTTCCGGGTCTCCGGGTAGAACATCTGGGGGAAGCCTTTTGGAGGGCCTGGAGCAATGATCACGAAGGGTTGGCGGATTATCTGACGTCGAAACTTGCTCTGGCAGGCAATCCGGGGGCAAACGGCAGTAAAACCTTACCATCACGTCCCGGCAGTGCCTGAAGGCTTTCCGCTACGAGAAAAACCTTTATCTTCTTACCGGATTTTAGTTTTTGCCTCAAGGGGTGATTTACCTTGCTTACCGTCTCTCTACTATCTCAATTAGGATTAACGCTGTTCTTGCGATTCCATCACTTTTCTTGCGTCTTTTATAAACCACTCCAATATGCCGTTCCTAGTTATCTTGGTAGCTTCATTACCCAAACTTTTTCTAATTTCCAATAGAAACTTACCCAATAAAGCCATTCCTAGTTATCTTGGTAGCTTCATTACCCAAACTTTTTCTAATTTCCAATAGAAACTTACCCAATAAAGCCATTCCTTCATTCAGCTGGTTTGGTTCACTATTGTCCGGAAGATTGAAAAAATATTGCAGTAAATCATTATGTGATTCAACTACCCCATCGGAACCAATAAGTGCTAGTCTAAAGGAAGTTTTTCGATATTCTAGCGATTGTATCTTTGATATTGCCAACTCTTCTGTGTTTTGCTTCTTGGATTTAGAATAGGATTTGCTGGTTAGATTAGGTGAAAATAGAATTATACTAAAACAAGTAAATAATAACTTATAGACCAAACCCAATCACATGATTTTTCGGCACCCATTTCCCAATGGACTT
>JAPORQ010000066.1 GCA_026710155.1 Paracoccaceae bacterium | reverse complement strand
CATGTGCTTCGGGGTGAAGTGGTGGAATGTTCCATGATAGCCCTTCTTCAGCAATGACCAGAATGATTCAATCCCGTTGGTATGAGCCATCCCGTTCACAAACTGGCTAACCGAATGCTTGACAACCTTGTGTTCGTTGGGAATTCCCTCGTATGATTTGTGATCATCGGTGTAAACCGTGGCTTCAGGTTTAACCCTGTCGGCAATGAACCCCTGCAATGTTTCCTTGTCCGTTCCCTCAACGACCTTGGCACTGATTTGGTTCGTCTTGCGGTCCTTTGCACCGGCAATGGTCGTTTTACCGACAGCACCCCTTCCGGTCAGTTCCTTCTGCTTTGAGTTGGACATGTTCCTGCGTTTGCCACCAATGAATGTCTCATCGACCTCGACCTGGCTTTCCATGTTGAAAGTGCCCTGCTTCCATGTCTCTCTCAATCTGTGTGCCATGAACCAGGCAGTCTTTTGGGTGATGTTCAAGTCCCTGTGAAGCTTCATGCTGGATACGCCCTTCAGGGAGGTTGACCACAGGAACATGGCAACAACCCATTTTCTCAATGGCACTTTGGACCGGTGCATCACCGTATTTGTCTTGACACTGAAATTCCTGCGGCAGGAACCACACCAATAGGGCAGTGGCTTTCGCGAAGGAACTGGACTTATCCTATCCTTTGAACCACAAAGGGGGCAACATGTCGGTTGACCGGCCTTGCCCCACCTCTTTTCCTCAAACCAGTCTTCAGCGGTCTGTTCATCGGGAAACATTTCAAGGAGTTCAATCAAACCGATGCCTTTTCGGTAAAATTTGCCGGGAGCTTTTTGACCCATTTTTGAAATCCTTGTATATTGAGTTATGCAATATCACAGATATACGGTTTTATTTTGCATAGTCAAGTATGTAATCCCCTATTATTTACTGATAATTGATGATCAGGTACGCCTCTGATGGCAACGATTCCTCACCGATATAAACTTTCATGCGTATATTCCGGAACAAACCCAAAGAAAAACCAGATGATGATATGGTCCGGTAAAATATTGCAGGGCCTATTTCTGGTTAGTGGGTTAGCGGTTCATTCAGTTTGGTGGTTTGATCATCAATTATCTCATCAAATCGGAAAGGAGCATCTGGATGCTTAAATTTCATAAATTCCTAATTCGCTAATTTGATTTGTTATCCAAAAAAAGAAGGGGTGTGCCAAAGTGTTTACCGATGAAACGCCCTACTCCAGCCATAAAATCAACTTCATCAGCCGGTCCAATTGTCAATTCGGCAACACCTTCAGTTTTCAAGTTTAGGGTTTGGCGACTATCAACAAGCTGCTTGGGTTGCTGATAATCATCCCTGGTAATTATCAAATGAATTGTATGTTCCTGTCCGGCACAATTGATCAAAGGCAGGACCTCCTCAATAAATCCCACTCCGGAAATTATCGAAGGTTTCTGTTTATTCTTGTTGTCCATGACCCTTTTTAATACTAGTTCCCCGAGATGGGATTTGCCAAATTTGGGTTTGATTATCGTTTCACTGTAATTTATATATGCCTCTCTGGGAGTTAACCCATCAAATGCTTCATTCGGTACATCCTTGTTATCCTCAAAGTGAAAGACGGATAAATCTGCGGATAATCCGTAATACTTGTGGGTTTCTTTCTTCAATATATCGGAAAGGGCAAAGTGATCCCCATTGAAATGATTTGACAAAATGGCTCCTGCCCTGTTTTTACCGGTTCTTGGCAAGCCGGAAATCAAAAACAGCAGGGGAACCTTGGAGGACATGGGTTGATAAAAAAACAGTCGTTCAAAATATTGTTTCGGCAATGGTGGAAATTTGATAACTCCATTGCAGGTTAAAGGATACGATTAATGAAGACAAAAGTCAAAAAGGCCATCTTCCCGGTTGCCGGGCTGGGAACGAGGTTTTTGCCTGCAACGAAATCCATTCCCAAGGAAATCATGACTCTCGTGGACCGGCCGCTTATTCAATATACATTGGACGAGGCAAGAAGTTCGGGTATCAAGGAGTTCATTTTCGTAACTTCAAGAGGAAAAGGAGCACTGGAAGATTATTTCGATCACTCACCCATTCTGGAGAATCATCTGCATGAGAAAGGTAATCCGGATTTACTCCGCATCGTGCAGGAAACCACCCTTGACAGTGGTACGATTGCCTATGTCAGACAACATTATCCCAAGGGTTTGGGGCATGCGATTTGGTGTGCCAGGCATTTGATCGGTGATGAACCCTTTGCCGTTGTACTGGCGGATGATGTAATAATTTCCGAAGAACCTGTACTCAGCCAGATGATTGCCGCATATGAGCATCTTGGTGGTATCATGGTTGGTCTCTCAAGGGTTGCCCGGGACAAGGTTTCGAATTACGGTATTGTTGAACCTGAAGCCTCCGAGGGCCAAGCCTTGCGCTTGAAGGGGATGGTGGAAAAGCCTACCAGAGATCAGGCTCCCTCTGATCTGGCTATTATTGGACGGTATATTCTTACTCCCAGAATTTTTGATGTTCTGGCAAAGACACAACCCGATGCCAAGGGAGAAATCCAAATTACGGAGGCCATTGCCAATGAAACAGGTGGCAGTCCGGGTGTTTTCGGTTTTGTCTTCGAAGGTCAAAGGTTTGATTGTGGCAGCAAACTGGGATTCCTGCAGGCTGGAATCTCTCTGGCCCTCCAACGTACTGAACTCAAGGACAATCTGCAGGCATTCCTCAAATCCCTGGATTTAACCTGATTACTTCTGCTCAACTCAAACCGATCTTGGCGACCTGGACTATGTTGGTTGAACCTGATACATTAAACGGTACACCGGCTGTAATGATAACCTGATCCTCTCCCTGGCCAAAATCGGCAAACCTTGCCACCGATGTAGCTATTTCCACGGCTTCATCAAAACCCTGTGCCTTGTCGGTGATTTCACAATGACCGCCCCAAAGCAAACACAATCGCCTGGCATATTTTTCAAAAGGTGTCATGACGATTATCGGAACCCTCGGTTTTTCGCGAGCTACCAATCTCGCTGTGGTGCCGGATTGCGTAAAGCAGCAAATGGCCTTGACATCCGTGGTTTCAGCAATTTGCCGGGCAGCGAGGGTTATCGCATCAGGTACCGATTTTCTAATTCCTGTCCGTGAAGCCTCAAGAACTTGCCTGTAAGTGGGATCCTTCTCGACCGAAATGGCAACATTGTTCATGGTCTGAATGGATTCGACCGGGTATTTTCCAACTGCAGATTCTGCTGACAGCATTACCGCATCGGCCCCTTCATAAATTGCTGTTGCAACATCCGATACCTCAGCCCTTGTTGGGGTGGAACTGTTTATCATGCTCTCCAGCATCTGCGTGGCAACGATTACTGGTTTGGCAGCCCCCCGACATTTCCTGATAAGACGTTTCTGAATCGGAGGTACGGTATGGATTGGCAATTCAACCCCCAAATCACCACGGGCAATCATGATCCCGTCGGAAGCATCAAGAATTTCATCGAACTGGTTGATTGCAGCCGGTTTCTCCACCTTGGTCATGATTGACGCCCTACCCTTGACAAGGGCTCTGGCTTCCTTTACATCCTCGCTGCTTTGAACAAAAGACAAGGCCAGCCAGTCGACTCCCAGATCACAGGCAAATTGCAAATCACTGCGGTCTTTTCTTGAAAGGGCTGCCAGCGGGAGTATCACATCAGGAACATTCACCCCTTTGTGACCTGAGATTTCTCCTCCCTCAACAACTTTCACCTCGGCGAAATCCTTTCCACAGGACAAGACTTCAAGCCGGATTTTACCATCATTGACGAGCAGGGCTGAATTGGGTCTTATGGCCTTGAAAATCTCCGGATGTGGCAGGCAAACCCTGGTTTTATCACCTTCGGCGGGGTCCAGATCAAGTCGGAACCGATCACCTTCTTCAAGTATTTCCTTACCCTTGCCGAATGTCCCAATTCTCAGTTTTGGACCTTGCAGGTCGGCAAGTATCCCAATCGGCCTCTTGAACTCGCTTTCAATGTCCCTGATGATGCCATGCAATTTCGTGATTGTTTTGTGGTTTCCATGGCTCATGTTCAAACGGAATACATCGGCACCGGCTACAAACATCTCCTTGATGGCAGAATAACTGCTCGAGGCCGGACCTAGGGTGGCTACTATTTTCAGATTACGTGATCGTTTCAAAATGTTTTCCTTAAAGAAATGCGCAACAGGAAGGCATTATACAAATTTAAGGGTATTCTAGAACTATCGGGAAACTAATGCAACATGTTGCCACAACACAAGAGTGTCAACTGCTGCCCAATTGTCTGGTAATGGAATTAAAATCTGCCAATTCCATTTTCAACCTTACTTTTTCAACAATTCGCACTATCTGTTTTGAGCAATTTTCACTTGATTGAATCCTGGGTATAAATTGCCCCATGGGATTCGTGGAAAATGGTCATGGATAAGGCAATATGAAATTTTCACTAGGATGGCTCAAGGATCACCTGGATACGGAATGTACCCTTGACGAAATAACCTACGCACTGACCGATCTCGGTCTTGAGGTGGAAAGTGTCGCGAATCCAGGTGATGTATACAAGGACTTTTCCGTTTGTAGGGTCAAGGAGGCAAAACAACACCCGAATGCTGACCGGCTCAAGCTTTGTACACTGGAAGTTTGGCCAGATGGACCTGATGGCAAAACCGAATTTGTCCAGGTGGTTTGTGGTGCACCCAATGCCCGAACTGACCTGATTGGCATTTATGCGCCCTTGGGTTCTTTTATTCCCGGTTCAGGCATTGAATTGAAAAAGGGAATTATCCGAGGTGTTGAAAGCTTTGGCATGCTTTGTTCGGAACGGGAAATGGAACTCTCAGATGAGCATGACGGAATAATTGATTTGCCATCTGATACCACTCTTGGTGCAAAATTCGTGGATATCTTCGGCTTGAATGAAGCTGTTGTTGAAATTGCCATTACACCCAACCGACCCGATGCACTGGGTATCAGGGGTATTGCCCGGGACTTGGCAGCACGTGGGCTGGGTGCACTCAAGGATGTGGATTTTCCCACTATCAATGGTGAATTCAGATCCCCCATCGCCATCAATATTGATAACGATGCCCAGGTGACCGGATGCCCATTATTCATGGGTCGGCTGATCAGGGGGGTGAAGAATGGCCCTTCCCCCCAGTGGTTGCAAAAACGCTTGAAGGCAATCGGATTGCGACCGATTTCAATATTGGTGGATATTACCAACTACATCACTTATGAACACAATCGTCCCCTCCATGTCTTTGATGCCGACAAGGTTCAGGGTAATCTGAGAATTCATTTTGCCAAAGGTGGCGAAACAATCACTGCCCTTGATGGTGAAACCCATCAGTTCCAGAAGGGAATGATGATTATTTCTGATGACGAGGGTCCGGAAAGTATTGCAGGTATCATGGGCGGCGAGGCAACAGGGTGTACTGATAGCACAGTAAATGTATTTGTGGAGAGTGCCCTTTGGGACCCGGCCCTGATTGCCGAAACAGGTCGGAAATTGAAAATCGCCTCGGACGCCCGATACAGGTTTGAAAGAGGAGTGGATCCCGCCTTTACTCAAGACGGTCTGGATTTGGCAACAAGTATGATTCTTGATCTCTGCGGTGGCGTCCCATCCAAAATCATATTCGATGGCAAGGAATCCGCTGTTGCGAAAAGTCTCATAATTCACAAGGATCGTACCGAAAAGCTTATCGGTATGGGAATAGAAGTTGCCGATCAGGTTGGATTTCTAGAAAAACTCGGGTTCAAGCCTCTGTTGGATGGTGATTACATAAAGGCCGAGGTACCAAGCTGGAGACCAGATATTGATGGTGAAATTGATCTTGTCGAGGAAATTGGAAGATTGGCTTCCCTCACCAGGCTCAAGGGTTCTCCTCTCCCTTCACCGACAGTTAAAATTACCAGTTCTACCCTGACCCAATTACAGAAGCGTGAGCAGATTGCCCGCAGAACCATGGCTAATTTGGGTTATAATGAATGTGTAACCTATTCCTTCGTTGATCGTGAAACAGCTGAATATTTTCAGGGGAATACGCCGCTTGTAAAACTCGAAAATCCGATATCATCGGAAATGGATGTCATGCGACCAGATTTGCTACCTGGCCTTTTAAAAGCCGTGGTCAAGAACCAGGCACGGGGAAACAATGATTTGGCCCTGTTTGAAATAGGACCGATCTTCCATGGTTCAGACCCTGAACAGCAAAGTATTGAGGTGTGTGGTGTTTTGGTGGGCTCGGTAGATTCCCTTTCTCCCCATGCCCAGACCAGGGATGTGGATTTGTTTGATGCCAAGGCAGATTTGGAACTGCTGCTCAATGCGATTGGGAAGGGAACACGGTTTCGATTGGAAAGGCATCGGCAAGCCGGGCATCATCCAGCCAGAACAGGGGGGGTCTTTCTGAAGCCCGGTGATCCGTTGGGATGGTATGGTGAACTCCATCCAAAGGTCAGGAGAAAACTCAAAATCAGTGGCAAGGCGGTATGCTTTTCACTTCTCCTTGAAAAAATACCTTTTCCCAGGAAATCCAAAATAACCAAGGATCCGGTCAGGATCAATGATCTCCAACCCATCGAGAGGGATTTTTCATTCATTGTAGCCGATCACGTTGAAGCTTCAGCCATTACTAGGGCGATCAATGGTTCTTCCTTTCGCAACCAAATCCACTCCGTCCATATCTTTGATGAATTCCGTGGCCCGCAAGCTGCAAAGCAGTTTTCCGGCGGCCATAAATCACTTGCCTTCAGGATTAAATTCTATCCCGAAGAATCTAGGGATCAGGAAAATTTCATCAGCCAGTTGACCAATGATATAGAAAAACGGGTTACCAAGGCTACCAATGGGATTTTACGGCAACTCTAGACAATGAATTCCAGAACCGGTCGTTAATATTCAGTAAATTTTATCGGTCCTTATTTGAGTAATTTACCCAAAATCGATCATTTCCATTACTAATGATCAAGCAGGGCTATCGATTTTGAAATTGTTTGAGTGATTTCATTTGTCTTTTTTGAGAATCCATTGATCACAAACCTGATTGGGAGCAGAAATAGTAGGTTTGTCACCGTTTTGTTCGAAATATTTGTATCAAGGGCAGTCATTTGTTGTCTGAACTACCCGAAAAGGCTACTTGTTGATACGGATATCCTTGTAAGATTTCAAAAGCGATAGCTCTGTTGCACAATGCCGAAACGAGGTTACCAGAAAGTCCGGTACCGAAATACGGCGGAATTGTTCCCGCCGGGCCTGGACGAATTGTGGCTGCCGACAATCCGGTCCGAGTGATTGATGCCTATGTCGACATCCGGACAAAGGAATCCATTTCTGCCAAACTTTTCCAGGAACGGGGAAAACTGAATCTTGTGCCATCAGGTCGAACGGCATTGACCCTTTCAACACCCCAGCATGTTGTCATCTGGAGGAAAGGATATTACTTCCCGCAAAGGTGATGGGTTATGCAAAAAAACTGATCCCAACCCTTTGGAACGTGTGCAGTTGAATGTTTCTTTAAAGACCCATGTCGAGGAGTGGATGAAGAGGTTGGGAATGTGTTGGAGTATGGCGGTTGACCAGGCCTTGCGCGATTCCCTGGGCTGCCGGCAGGCCCCCGGTGGTGGGAGACTCCCTTGGCGGGCGGCGTCCGCGGACGGACTCGGCAGGGCCTGATGCGCATTTGGAGTGCAGTGATGGCTGGAATTCGTCCCACCTGAAAGGGGAAAGCCGGAAACAAGACTTTCCGCGGGATTCACCCACGGCCCGCCGCGCCGGTGGTGCTGGCTTTTACCCTGCCGGAAGGTGGACGGGGTATTTTCAAGCCGACCCACCATCAGGAATCGCATGGGCTTTCAATCCCGGGCAAACAACCGTGAATCAGCCATAAAAGGGGTTGGGGAAACAAGTATATAATCCCCATTTTAAAGGAATTAAAATTGCTATACATAGAATAATTCCTACTATTGAGTTAATCGGTCTGTTTTTTGCACGAAGGGTACCACAACCATTATTTCCCGAATAGGTTTAGTTCTGTTATATTTCAGGAATTGATAATTTTCATGTTTGTGTACTTATTTAGGGAGACCTGATTGGTCTTTAACGGTCAGTTTTTGTAAGGTCAGTCGTATTGATAAAATAGGCGTCAGTACAGACTTCCGGAAAAAGGTCAGCCTCTGTTCCAGTCATGAATATTTGGGATTGAAGGTTGGCAATTTCAGCAATCAGAACGGCTCGATGCTCGGGATCAAGATGAGCCACCACTTCATCAAACAGCAATATGGGTGGTTTGCCAAAGGTTTCGGCAATGGCCCTGGCATTACCGATTACAATTGAAAGAAGAACCAGTTTCTGTTCACCAGTAGAACAGGATTGGGCCGGTCGGCCGGAAAGTGAGTGAACAACCTTCAAATCAGCCTTGTGAGGCCCCTCCAATGTCTTGCCGACGGTCAAATCCCTGTTTCTGTGCTGTGCCCACCATTCCCTCATGACATCTTCGTTGGTCAGGTCCAGTATTTCGTTTTTTGGCTCAGTATGAAAGAGGGTAAGAGTTGCAGCTGGAAAAAGGGTCGAGTTGAAAGATTGGAAATGATTGAGGTGTTTTAGAGTTGCATGACGATGTTCGGTAATTTGTACTGTCAAACTAGCCATTTGTGCTTCTAAGGCATTGAACCATGATTGCTCGTTGTTTCGCTCCCTCAACAAAAGGTTTCTTTCCCGCAAAGCTCTGGTATATTTGTTGATCAAAGTCGGGTGTTCGGGATAAAATCCCATGACCAGGCGATCCAGAAACTTCCTTCGACCTTCTGGCCCCTCGGTCCACAAGCGATCCATCAAGGGAGTAATCCAGATGACCTTCAGGATTTTGTTTAACTCCATCTGACGTGATGGCTTGTCATTGATCAGGACTTTTCTTGTCTTTAACTCGCCAAGATGGGTCTCCAGCCATAATATTTCGGCGGGATTGGCTTCAAATGATGCTTTGACCCGCCATGGAATGGACAAGCCATATGGCCTCAGGTCTTCTGACTGGGCACTCCTCAACCCCTTGCCAGGCGAGAATAGTGACAATGCCTCAAGAATGGTTGTCTTGCCGGAACCGTTTTTACCAACAAGAACAACAACTTGTCTCAGGTCTTCAAGATCCAGGCCATCAAAGCAGCGAAAATTCCTTAATCCTAAATTGGAGATATTGAAGGGAGTCAAATCTTGTTATTTAAATTGTAATAGGTTCAAGCAAGCAAACCAATGTGAAACTTAATGACCCGGCATCAAACGGTTTGAGGCATAATCACAAACAAGGTATTACTATCACCTTCCTTGCGTAATTTGATTGCCGTGCTTCCGTCATTGATGGTGAATACAGCCATACCACTGCCCAATACCTCCAGGGCACCACTGAGATGACTGGATACAAACTTCAGGACAAGTGTATCACCGGGATAGGATACAGGCATCTCCGTTTCGGCTATGCCTCTTCCCATGGATGTAACCTTCAGTTTAAGCTTGTCAGGAGTCAAGGTCAGGACGACAGCCTCATTTGGATCAGACGATACGGTAAGGACTTTCCTTAAAGACTGCAACAGTTCTTCTACATTCAAGGACAAAACAAGATTGGTATCCTGAGGGATCAACCTGTGGTACGAGGGAAAATCTCCACTGATGAGAAGCGATGTCAACTGCTTGCCATCACTGACAAACCGGATTTTCTGTTCCGTGTAATGAATGGTTACCAATCCCTTTTGCTCAAAATACCTGGTAATTGTATTGACCGTTTTTTCAGGAATAATCACTCCCTTGAAATCACCTATGTTCTCCGGTTTTGGAGCGGAATAAAGCGCCATTTTGAAACCATCGGTTGCCACGGCATCAAAACACTCCTCTTCCTTTTTCTTGGCGACATTCAGAAAAACACCTTTCAGATATTTTCTCTGGTCAGCCCTGGAAATCGCAAACTTTGTCGTATCGAGGAGTTTGATAAGATCATTGGCATCCATGCTGAAGGAACCATCAAATTCCTCGTTGGCCAATTCGGGGAAGTCCTCGGCGGGTAATGTTTGCAACTCGTAATAGGAAGAACCGGAAGTAACTGTCAGTTTCAAGGTTACGGCATCAAATTCCAAACTGCATGTTTCGGATTTTTCAAGTGCCTTGGCAATTTGTGAAAGTGTTTTGGCTGAAACAGTTATCGTGCCCTCCTGCTCGGCATATATGGAGGCTGTAACCTGAAGTTCGCAAGTTCTGTCAGTTGTCGTAAATTTAGCCGTTGAGGTCCCCACCTCAATACGTACAAATGAATCAATAGGGGATACTGCGTTTTGGATAGTTATCGATTGAACCTGGGTTGCCACCTGGTCCAATACATCTACCCCCATACTAAATTTCATCTTTTTGTTCTCCAGTTTTTAAATCACTATTTTCAATAAATAATGATTTTTAACCCTGTAACAATTCCCTGCGCAATTTTACCAGTGAATATTCCAATTCCTTATCCCTGCTTTTTAGCGCTTCTATCTTGTTAATTGAATGTATTATTGTTGTTCGATCCCTGTCAAAACAACTTCCAATATCCGGCAATGACTTGGATGTCAATTCATTTGACAGATAAATACCGATTTGCCTGGCTCGCACCACGTTGCTAACCCGTTTTGGGCCGGTAAGGTCAGACAGGTTCAGCCCGTGATAATCGGCAACGGCTTTCATGATCTCTTCAACCGTTGGAGGCTTGGTAAACTTGACCAGATCCGTAATCGCTTCCTCTGCCAGATCAAGTGTAATCGTCTTGCAGTTGAGATATCCAGCCGTAACGATCAACCTTTGCAGGGCTCCTTCCATTTTTCGAATATCACCCGAGATGTTATCGGCAACAAACTCAAGTACATTGTCCGCAAAGCGAAGATCAAAATTGTTGCTCCGTCGGTCCTTCAACTTCTGCTTCAGGATCCTCAGGCGAAGGTCATAATCAGGTGACTCAAGTTTTTCTACAAATCCATGTTGCAATCGGGATTTTATTCTGAGGCCGAATTCGTCCATTTCATCAATGGTATTCAATCCTGTGGCAACAACAAGTTTGCCCTCGCTCATGAATGTATCAAGGGTCAGATCCAGTTCCTGTGTTGTTCCCTTTTTGCCATGAATCAACTGAATGTCATCAATGAATATCGCATCCACCGACCGAATGCGTTCCCTGAATTCCAACAGTTTGCCATGTTTGGTGGCAGCAACGAAGTAATCCGAAAATTGCTGTCCGGTAAGCAAGCTATGCTTGAGTTTCGTGTTTTTTGACAATTTCATCCAGAAAATGGCATGCAGCAAATGTGTTTTGCCCAAACCCACATTGCCGTGCAAATAGAGGGAATTGGAATTTTCCTCATGTTCATTGGCAATTTGCCACGAGGCAATATGAGCCTTGCCGTTGGCATCTCCAACTACAAATCTTTCAAAAGTGTATCTTTTGTCTGGTTTCATTCCTGATTTCGATGAACTGCTCTGAGCAGTTTTGATGTTGGTCCCCATGGATTTGCGGCTGGAAGTGTCCGATGGTCTGACCTGATATTTTACAGAGGTTACAATGCACCCAACATTCTTGAAACTCTCGATTATTTCCTTGCCGAAGTTTTCGGTTATATATTCGCCTGTGAATCGACTGGGAACCGAAATGATGACCCTGCCTCCGTCTATGGATATGAGATTGATATCCTCAATCCAGTTATTGAATACGTTCAATCCCAAGGAATACTTGAGTTTGGTTCTGACCTGTTCCCAATCTTTTTGCACCTACGAAAATCCTTTCCGGATTTTCAACCCTAGGACTGTTTCCATGGTAAACCCTTAACTTTCCATCCATTGACTGTACCCCGATGTCCTTCATGACTGAGATCTCCCTCAAAACCTTCGGAAACATTTATACAGTTCACGTTTCTTCCTCTTTGGCCCAATTCATTTTCAATAAAACCCGCCGCACTTCTGGATCGGGATCCAGAACGACAAATAAAATACAATGTAGAAGGAATTTCACCTTGGAATCGATCTTCAACCTGGTGAAAAAAATCCTGGTTAATTTGCATTGAAGGAAATGTCAGCCATTCAACCATTATCTGTTTCCGTCCCAACTCAGTCAGGTCCGGTACCCCGACAAAAGCCCATTCAGACTGGGTTCTTACATCTATCAAGGCGGAATCAGGATTGTCTACTAGCCCCTCCCAAACTGTCTTTGGATCCTGATCAACTACATCTCGTTTCGGCAATTCAACCATAAATTTTCTTATCCTTTATTATGGTTTCAAATTCTAATGTTTTCAATCCTACAAAGTAAATCTCATTCTATAAATTCTTACTTGGCTTGATCAGGATTCGATACTCCGAATTACTCTATTTTCTTTTTGAAATGGGAGCATTGAACCATTGGAATAGGTAACAATTTTTTCTGTAAAAAATAATTTTCCAAAATTCTCTTTCGAGACATGACAAACTGTCAAAATATTGACCATTCACTACTTAAACCCAAGCCAAAAGGGAGTTTGAAGCGACTCACATTGTATTTTTTCGAATCTGGCAAAGTCCAAATCCTTTAAACCGAATCACCAACCAAGTTGAAATTTGTGAACAATTCTGGTACCAGTCTTGGAGGTTTGTTTATACCTGAAACCTTATAGTTTGACTCCTTGTCTTATTCTCACTTGTTCACTTATCCAGTCAGCCTGATGTACATGATTCTTAATTTGCGTACAGAATAATCCCATCCTCAATAACTTGTATATAATGTATAATATTGTAACTATTCAGGTATCCTGGAGTGCCCTGAAAATAGGTGAAATCGGCATTTCCCAATATATTTCTCTGTACAATACTTTACATTTTTGTCTATCGAACTCCAAACCCCTCAAGACATAGACAAAAAATCCAATGAAATTCGATATATTAACAAGTTCCCTACCTGAAAATAGGTATTTAGATAGAATATTAACCATCGTAACTTAGAGCCATGGCAAGGAAAAAGTAATAATCTCACCTATGCTGGAAAATATTTTGAGATCTGTAGGTGAAAACATAAAACTCGCAAGATTGCGCAGAAAAATTACAACGACGACGCTTGCTGAACGTGCCGGCATCAGCCGTGTAACGCTACGCAGGGTCAAGAATGGTGAAAGTGGTGTAACAATTGGGGTATATGCGAGTGTATTGTTTTGTTTGGCACTGGAAAAGGATTTACTGCTACTCGGGACAAAAATCCATTGGGGCGACGCTTGCAAGATGCCGAATTAACTCATACGAAAAAACGTGTACCCAAGAGGGTAAATTAATCGCAAGAAAAAAAACATTCACAAAAGGTAATTCAGGTCCGTGCTCATTGACGTTGCATGAGTAATCCATATTTAATGGGAACTGCTTGTGTTAGGCTCTCCAGCGGCGAGGTGGTTTTTTCATTCGAATATGATCAAGCATGGTTGAAAACCCCACCTACTGACCCTTGGTCCCGATCTAGGATTGTACTTCAGACCCTCAATACGCACCTGATGATCGAGACCATTTTGGCTTGTTTTTGGATTCTGCTCCTGATCAATGAGGCAGCGTACCCATGCAACGTCGTGAAGCACTACAAGCAAAAGTGGAAAAACAAAATGTACGAACATTGACGGGTTCCGACTATTTGCTAGGTGTATTTGATGCTCATCGTATGGGTTCTATACGATTTTGTTTATCAGACGACACATCACTTTTTAAGTGATCGGGCAGGTATGGCTGCACCCCAATGGGAAAGGCTGAGAGCCTGTTCCATAAGTCCAAAAATGTAGCAAATTAAATAGATTTCCAGACAAAAAACCATTTTCGGTTCCAAGTCAGTTCTGAATTTCAGATCAAACAGCATCATTTTTATTGTTTTTGTGACTTATGATTCAGGCTCTCATGATTTGAATCTCGTGATGAGTATGGCAAATTACTTTCGTGTAGGGAAAGAGCGTACTCATGCAATCGTTCAAGAAGTCATGGCTACAATGAGGAACTGGTCTCTTCTGACAAAGAGACTATCCATTCCATCAAGCGAAATTACACTTATGTAAAGATGCTTCGACTTGTTGATTACCAATAGGGAACTATATACTTGTTTACCCAATCTCCTAGCCAATTTTTCTCTTTGGCATTAACCGCTGATCCTTCTTTATTTTCTATTATTTTAACCCATGATTCAATTATATATTGGCTGGTTTTTTCAAGGATTTATTTAAATAATTCAAATATTTTCCATTTAAATCTTGGTGATTTTTCTTTAAATGAAGTATTGTAAGTCATGGAAATAAGAAGTTAGGCTATGATTTTCGCAGTTGTCCCGTTCATCGAACCACCAAAAGACTTTATTAATCGGATTAGATTAATTGACCCAGAACCATATATTTCACAATCACCAAGAATTTATTTTGTCAGGTCTACCGGTAATTCAAGATTTGTAGCAGACAAAATTGGATTTACAGATGTTGGTGATTATCAAGATATTACTGGTATAGTTATTCCATGTGATAACTCATATTCGGGTTACGCCACCTCAGATTTATGGGATTATTTGTCAGGTGACAAATGACTAATCAAATAAAGCGGAATATAGCCGTACCATCGCCATCCCCCAAAACCAATCCTCAACCCGATCCTCCGAAAAAGGATCGTTGGAAATGGTTTAGATCTAATGCCCAAGTAATGGGACTCGGATTTACTACCGTCATAGCGGTTTTCGGAGCAGCTTTTTGGATAATTTCTCAAATTGGTGACGTAAAAATTGAGACTGCTGAATTAAGAATTGAAACAAAAGAACTCCAAGGCCAATCGAAAGAGCTCCATGGCCAATCACTAAAAATTATTGATAAGGTAGGAGAAAACAAAAATGAATTGGGTATTTTAACGGAGCGAGTTTCTAATATACAAAATGAAATCGAGGATCTACAAGATGATGTGGATGAAATAAGAAACAAATTAGACAACATTCAGGTTAATACCAACAATACAGCAGGTTATAATCCCTGATTTAAGCAAACTAGTATCCCGCCATTATAGATTTGATGGGTAGGGTGACTTCAGTTTCATCCGTGCATCCTCCGCCCGGAACCGCCAGTCTGTCGTCGCCGCTTCTTCATTGCGACCATCCTCCCAGGCCCCCACTCATCGTTTCCCGGTCCGGCATGCGCTGCCTCAGACACTGTGGGGACAGGACATTCATCTCCATTTCGGCCATGTCCGGCCAGCTGCCGTGCTTCGGGGCATGATGAACCTCGAACCCTTGAAACAGGCGGGACGCTTCCCCGGGTTCAAGGGTTTCGTACAGGGTCGACAGCCTGTGGGTGTTCAGGCTGTCCATGACCAGGACAATCCTCCTGCCGGGAAAGTGGACATCCGCAAGGTCCTGCAATACCCCGGCAAAGTCCCTCCTGGTCCGGCGGTCCGCAACCTTGACATGCCGCCAGCCTTCCAGGGGAGCATGAGGCATGAACAGGTTGGCCGTTCCATTGCGCTGGCATTCACAATCATGACAGGCCGGGTCTTCACTCTCTGGTGTTGAGGGCTGCAATCTGTGGCCTTCCCGGACCTTCCAAAAGAGGCCGGCATGACCGTTCCACGCCCAAAAGCGGAAAATGGACATGGGCCGAAAACGCTTGTGATGGCCTGATGCAAGCCTGAATCTGCCGCACCACCGGATCTGCACCCATTGAACTTGTGAAAGGGTGTTTCCCATGACCATGGGGTCAAGGGCATTTCCCGGCCAATTCCGGTCCAGGAAACCAGGCTGATTCAGCATTTGACACGAACCGGTTTTTGTGCGATATGATGGCCAAGTCATTGAAGCCTGCCGGTTTCTATCTTTGTACCTGCTGGCAACCTGAAAGGAGAAACACATGAAAGATTGACCGGGTTCACCCCCCCCCCAGTAGATCAGCCGCTCTCATTACCGCGCTGGTGGCCATGCTCATGGCCGGGCAGCTTGTTGTGTTACCGCGTCGAAAACGCCCGATGTGCTGACCGGACAGATGTTTCAGGGGTTGAAGAAGAGGCAGGGGCAGTTTGAATGCCATCTTGACAAACTGGTGGATTGATCGCTTTAGGCTTGTGTATACAAGTATGCAATCCCCATTTTATTTATGTATATAATGCCCTAAACAAAATGGCTGGCTGGAATCTATAGAAACCGGAGCACTAAACCGCTCAGGGATGAAGTTGATTATCATGGTGGAAATATATGCCCTCCAAAATCAAGCAAAACTAAACATACACGAGGGAAGATATACTGCCTTGTCTCTTCAAGGAAGAGCTCGTTATTTAGATATGGCAGGAAGTTGACTTGCCGGCTTGGTTCAGGAATACAAATAAGGCATCCAAAATAGATTATTTTACAACCTCATTTTTACCATCTTTTTTGGGATTGGTAGAATTTGAAAACAAGGCTTTCTCTGGAAAAATGTTGGACTTGGCAAGGAATTGGATATTTCCAGATTCTATTAAGTGAGAGTCTAACTATTTCCCCTGTAAGAAATTCAGTATAAGGAGGGGCGGAGGGGCATGCTTAGGCAACAAGCAATTTAACCTTGCGGGAAAGCCTGGAAACCTTACGACTGGCGGTATTTTTATGCATAATCCCTTTTGAGACACTGCACATTATTTCACTCTGTGCCTCATGCAGGGCTGATCTGGCTTCCTCATGGTTACCCGCGGCTATTGCCTCTTCAACCTTTCTGATGAAGGTTCTTACTCGCATGAGCCGTGAATGATTTACCTTGAAGCGGGCCGCGGATTGACGTGCCCTTTTTTTTGCCTGGCGAGAGTTGGCCATGGATTCTACCTTTTGCTGTTTTGTGGTGAACATTGATTTGTGGCACTAAGTTGAAATTTCAAGAGGTTTTTCAAAAATTACATCAATGGAAAAAAGTGAGAAAGCCAAGGAGTAACAAGACAATTATAGGGGTAAACAACAATGTCACTCATAACAATGCATCGGCCTTAATGTCCTCTTTGCCCCAAACCAGTATAACCGATTTTCAATCCGGCGAAGATCCCCGTTTTTGGGAGGAGCTCTTATCCCTCATTAAATAATTCACCACCGCATGGGCAGTATCTCGACCACTCGCCATAGCGCCGTTGATGGAAGGCATACGTGTATACTCCCCGGCCAGGAACAGATTCGGGATGTCTCTACCGTGGTTGCGTAGGGCTTCCGACATTTCTTTGAGCGCTCCCGGGGGTGTGATAGCCATCGCTTCCGGCCAGCGGTAAACCCTGGTGAATATACCTTCGTCATCCGCTGGAAGATTTGACCCCGGGGGTGCCTTGCGGCGCGCATCTGCAAGCAATTGATGCTTAATTTCATCATCATCTAGTGCAAGCAATTCCCTGGCGCGGTCCGTGCCGACCATCAAGTCCAGCGTTGCTGATCCCGGTGGAACACAAGCTTGCAAATAGTATGATCGGTCCAAAATAAGCGGAGTCCTGTCTTCTGGATACAAAACAGCAGTCCAACCCGGCGGAAGCGGACGGTGGTTAAGGCCTATCACCACCCTGCAACCTACAGAATAAGAAATCTTATCCATTGCCTTTCGAATGGGCACCGGCAATTCGGGAATGATCTGGCTAGCAATTGTGCTCGTGGTCGTACAGATCACTGCGTCTGCCTCAATGGTGTCTCCTTCCACAATAATTCCGGAGACTTGCCCGTCATTGATTTCGATTTGCTTCACAGGAGTAGAGAACTGAATACTGTCTCCAATACGGGCCACCAAAGCGTGTACAATTGATCCAATCCCTTTTTCAGGTACGCGCAACTGATGGCCCTTCGTGAGAATCTGTGCCAAGAATGCAAACACTTGGATATCACTCATCTTCTCGAAATCACCCATCGCGTTTTCCATGAAGCGCCGAATGACCATGACCAAATCCTCAGGTGCTCCGATTCTAGCCATGTAATCCACGAAAAGCTCGCCTGTATCTATTTCTTCAGGATGTGCATCGCTTGCAAAACTAAGATAACTTCTTTGGCGCGTAATCCTACCGGTTATCTTGGACAGAGCCATGAGCGAACGCGGAGAAAATAGACCCAGTTGAGCCATCGCCTTCATGTTCCGCATAACCGTGAGTGGCTTGACATCAGCGTGGTAAGTAACCAGAAACTTCCCGCGACGATGCCAACCTGCAGTTTGCCCAGCTACCATCATCGGCAAGCCGAGCTCGTCGCACACCTCCAGTGCAACATCATGAGATTGAGTGAACCAATCGGCAGCCTCATCCAAATGGAAATCACCGACGCGGTCACCTCCAAGACGTCCTCCCGCACGTTCATTTGCCTCAAGAACAATTGCGTTTATACCCTTCTTCTTAAGGGTATATGCTGCCACTAATCCCGACGTACCGGCACCTATAACAACTACCCGTTTCTGGTTCATCACTTGGATCCTTTCTCTAACTTCCCGATGGTACTGTCAATTATTTAGCCGGGCCCTCAGTATCCACTTTAACGGCTTGGCGGTCATTCTTTCCGCGATCAACAAGCATCAAAAGGGATGGAAGCAATAGGAAATCCATCACCAGCGCCAAACTGATGGAAAGTGTCACCAGAGCGCCTAGCGTCCAATTGGGCAAAAAACCGGAAAACATGAAGACTCCAAAACCCAACGACAACACTATAGTCGTCGTCATTAGAGCTGTACCGGTGCTTTCAAATGCAAAACGGATCGCATGTTGTGGCGAAGCGCCGTCTTGCCTACTTGCTCTGATGTATCTGGACATGAAATGGATCGTATCGTCCACAACAATGCCGAAAGAAATAACCGCAAAGATCGCCGACGCTATCCCGATATTGCCGATGGCATACCCCCATAATCCGATGGCCATGAGGCCTGGTACAAAATTCGGCACCAACGATACAAGTCCGTAGCGAACACTTCGGAATACCATCAGCAACAGGGCAGATACGATCAGTGCGGCAAATGCCGTTCCCGACAACATTGATCTCACGCTGCGCTCGGAAAGATATGTAAACATAACGGAAACCCCAGCCGGCGGCGAGAGTAAATCGGGCGCGTTGGCTTCCAGCCAAGCATAGCCATTTTCTGCCAACTCGCGCTGTTCCCGACTTGAAAGGTTACGAAGTGTGACAACCATACGCGTGGCCGATTTCGAGATGTTGATGTGATTATTCAGATCCTTTCCAAACGGCAGGGAGAGCTCATAAAGGAGAAGATATTGCGCTGCCAGGGCCTGACTCTCGGGAAGACGATAATAATCCGGATTATCACCGTTCATGTTTTTATTCAATCGCTTCATCGTGTCTGCAAACGACCAGACATGATGCACTCCGGGCTGCTGTCGATACCACTGCGCAAATTTGTCAATCTTTGCGAGATACTCTGGATTCGTGATGCCGCCTTCTTCCCTAGTATCAAGCGAATACTCCTGAACGTCCACGCCTGTAAAATTGGCAGTGACAAATTCCATGTTTTGCCTAAACTCGTGCCGTTCTCCATAGTATTCGGTAAGTTTATCCGAAAATTCGATTTTCCAAATCCCGGCTGCAGACAGGATTGCAATTGTACTCATCACAATCAGGAAGAATTTATGATTTCGAGAAACGAACTCTCCAAGACGGGTTAATAAATTTACACTAAGGGCACGAAATCTTGGTGGCTGCAGTGGCAAACTTGCCAGCAGTGCAGGCAATAAGGTTATTGAAAAAAGGAAATTGAAACCAACACCAATCGCAACGAATGTTCCCAAGGTCCGGAAAGGAGGCAAGTCTGAAAAATTAAGACTGACAAAACCGATCACGGTGGTAATCGATGTTAAAAATATCGGGTAAATGTTCTCTTTGATTGAGTATTCAATGGCTTCTTGTTTTTTAAGCCCACGCCGCAATCCAGCAAGAACTCCCATGATTATGTGAATTGAGTATGCAACAGAAAAAGCCATCAGGACGATTGGAATATACGCGCTGATCGGGGTCATGACGACACCAAACCATCCTGCAATTCCCATTGCTGTGCTCACTGTGAAAATCATCAAACACAATGTCGCCAAAGTGCATAAGAATGATCGGGAAATGAGCCATGCGGCTATTAAGATAACAGCCAGGACAAGTGGGATAAGAACTCGGAGTTCATTTTCTGTCGTTCGTGTCAATGCCCGATCGGAGACCATTTCTCCAACCGAATAAAATCCGGTGTCAGGTTGTAGTTCCTTCATTTCCGCAATCAAGAGTTCCAGACTGTCATTGATTTCGCCAACTGCCACTGATCTGTCTTCTGGAACTGCAAAGCTTACACGCAAGCCACCAACCCGTCCATCCTCGGAGACAAGGCGACTCTTTATCTCCGGCGTGTCAAGTGCAATGCTTGATATCCGTTGCAAATCATCTTCGGTAAGCGTTGTGGACTCCTCGACCAACGGTTCGATGGCAAGATCATCTCCATCCGCCCTGCTGTGAGAATAATTTGTAAGCGAATCAACACGGATCGCATATGGGAGAAGCCAGGCTCGCTGGGTCAGATCCTCGATAACCCTGAGCGATTCACGGGTAAATATGTTTCCGGATTGAGGAGCTATGGCAATCAATATCGTGTTTGACGATGCATTTGCGTAGGTCCTGTCCAGTTCGTCATAAGCAATGAGTTCTGGATTGTCTTCGCTGAAAAGATCGCGAAAGTTCTGGGAATTGGTCAAGGAACCTATTTTAATGCAGCATATCAAAACGACTGCAAGACATAGAAGAAGTGTAAGCATTCGGCGTTTGAGGACAAATCCGAGATGCTTATCAAGATAAGATTTCAAATCCATTCTAGACTCTAATATCCATTATGACAATTTATTGTGCATTTTCCATTACACATGGTTTCCATTTTTTACCGACTCTTCCCTTTATTCATAAGCATTCAAGAAAATATAAATCTGGAGTCTTCTGTTTGAATCAGTAGCACTGGCCCGCTCTCACGAAAGGTCATATGCCGTTTGACCTCCGAGTTGCTGCCAGCTTGTATGGCTTTGGCCTGACAGACAAACCGAAGACTTCATCCTCGGAAAGCGACACGCCACCGGGCGTGCTGAATTTGAGACGCTGTAAGAATCTCGCCGAATAGAGCCACGAAACGATTACTGCAAAATCCTCACCCGTGCATTTACGAACCCCTACCCCGTAGGGCATGTACGCCAGACTTGTAAGCGCTTTGGATGTTGACCCATCGGCTTCAGGTAGGAATCGATCTGGAATATATTCGTTTGCCGAGTTCCAAAAACGCTCGTCATGATGGATCGAATAGATGCTGCATATCAGTTGCGACATCGCCGGGATACGGTATCCCCCAACTTCGGTATCCGCAATTGACCTATGTGGTATTGCCATTGGGGCAACAGAGCGGTATCTTGCAGATTCAGCAACGCTAGAAAATGTGTGGGGCAGACGGTTCTTATCACTGGCAACTGGTGGCGGACCATCACGACCAATCACCCGGTCAATCTCCTCGTGTATTTTCTCTTGGACCGCTGGTCGATTTCCCATAATCAACAAGTACCATGAGACCGTTGCAGCCACGCCGGATGGAACCGCACCCAGAAGATCCATGCAGACCGCATGTATCGTCTCACGGTTGATTTCGCCCTTATCTTCTCTTTCAAGCATCGTCTCAACAAGGCCGGGCGTTCTTGGTGCATCGGCTTTTCGCCAATGATCAACATGATTCACGAACCTGGCAATCATCGCGTCACGAGAGTCCCGCTGAGTTTCAATCTTGCGAATCGTTCCGGTCGCAAGAATACTCAGCCACGGGAAAAAATCCGACGGTTTGGCAAAAGCGGCATCGTTGAACCAGTCAATAAGGCCGCGCAGTTTCTCTGTTATTTCGGGGTAGTCAGCCGGAATCTTCTCGGGCCAGCCAAACAGCGTCCGCAGGGTTAGGTGGTATACACTTTCCATGAGCAGTTCATGCACATCGAATCTCTCTCCGGTTTCTGCCAGCACTTCAATTGCCTTTATTGTTCTGTCGATTGCCGGAGCGAAATGCCTCTCGGAAAGTTGCACAACATCATCATAACTCCAAAGGCGGCGCTCAGCATACCCACTCAAGTTATGCCAATTCTTGTTATAGCCGGAATAGATCAGACCTTCTGAATTGGACAACCTCGAAAACACGGCATACGGGTAACGGTCTGCAGTTTCAGGCTTGGAAAAGACCTCCTTCATTACTTCTGGATGTGTAACGACCACAGTGGGGATACTGCCAATGTAGAAGAAACTCACATCACCATGCTTCTTGCCCAGATTGCTTACGGCTATGTGAATGGGTTGGAGCGGGGACAATTTATGCATGGACCCGATAATCGGCAAACGGGACGGTCCCGGCGGCAACGGGAGTGATGATTTTGGTAACGACTGACTCATGTTATGCTACTCCTGATGTTTAGGAAATCCCCAAAGATTCAAACTGGCAAGGTGAACGGGACTCCGTTGGTTTGTCCACCTTGGATCCAAATTCATTCCATATACCACCTGCCCTGTTCTCGATTTCTCAAACTTGACACGCATCACCAATCTGCAGAATATTGCCCCAGATAAAATTATCATGTTTGTATATTCCACTCATAGTATCGCCATTCAATTATTAAATCAAGAGTCAGTCACCAGCATAAATTTCTATATTTTCTTATCGGTTTTTCCGTCTTTATTTTGTTTACCAAATAACCTGCCTTGCTTTTAATCAAAAATTAAAAATCAAACAAGTCCAAACGCAACTTCAAAGATCATTAATCATATGTGATTATCTCCTCAAACCCCTGTATTCAGAAAAATACCATTTTGGCCTCACCGATGATTGACCAAATACGGAACTTCCAACTTTCGTAAATCACGCATCAAAATGGCAAACAAAATTTTCAGGCCCGTATTGGATCCAGCCAGTAAATTGGTGATGAACATGATCGATCTGACACTTCGGCGTGATATTTTCACATCATTGCCATTGATGAATGCAGGATTGGCATGGATTTTCCTTATCGTCAGGACTGCCATGCCCAAGGCCGAAAGACAATGCAGGCGGATACCTTTCTCTGAGGGTGGGATATGCAGGACATACTTCAAGGCACCATCCAAATGATGTGATGTTAGGGCAACCAGTTCCAGCATACCCGCTCTGAGGTTGGCTTGTGTGGGATGCACCGAGGCAAGATCAACCCCGTGTCTTAGAAATACATCTCTTGGCAACCAACAGACATCTCTTTGAAGGTCATCCCAAGTGTCCTTTATAATGTTGGTCATTTGCAATCCCTGGCCAAAATTTATGGCCAAGGCAAACATTTCATCCTTCTTTGCAGCTAATTCCGGGCAATGCAAGCAGAACAGTTCCGTCAGCATTTCACCAACAACACCTGCGACATAATAGCAATATTGATCAAGTTCCGAAATATCTTTCAGTCCAGTTGGTCCAGCCACCTTCTGAAACTTTCCCATCCCTTTGGTCATGATCGCCACACAACGTTCGAGTGCTTGCCTTTGTTGTGGTGGAAAACTGTGGGTGATTTGGATAACCTGTTCAGTATTTGCTATGAGTTCCTTTTCAGCTTCCAATGTCGCGGGGGAGATTTTGGAGACCAAACCAGAAGCAAATTCCTCGGCTTCCTTTTCACCTTTGACAACTTCACAGAACCATTCGGCATACATTTCCTTCTGCTGGAAAGTCAGACTTTGTTCATCTTCAATGGTATCGGCAATGCGACAAAGCAGATAGGCATTACCAACAGCCAAATACAGGGGAGGAGGCAGTTGGGGTATGGTAAGGGCAAAGGTCCTGGAGACTTCCGCAAGGAACCTTCCTTGAAAAGCTATGCACTCGTCAAAGGAGGGCAAGGAATCGATTGCGTTTTGGCTAGGGGAATTCAGCATCTCAAATTTCTACTTGGCTAATACGGATATCTTCTACAATTTGCTTTTGATAAGAAACCATCAACATGCTTGATGTTATCAGCGACAGATAAATTGGCAAAACAAGATTTCCACTAGAAACCATAACTGATTTCCAAGGAAACATATTCATCCTGAAAGATTGGTCTGCTTTGCATGTCTGACTGGTCTTCCTGAAGAAAGCTGAAAACTTCTGCACTCAGTGAAAAAGAATCGGACAGACGACGATTGAATTCAACAATCAGGTTCCGAGTGGAATAATCCATATCCTCAACAATGGCAACTGTAATTTCGGTATCCATGATATCGTTGAAGGCATACCGTCCGGCAAGAAACAAATCGTTCTGTAAATTAGTTGTGGCTGTGGGTCCACGGGTATCATGATTCCACTCAGCCAACATGGTGAGATCGGCATCCGTTTCAAAGATACCGTAGATTGCGTACTCCCCACCAATAACCGAAGCATGATATATGGACTTATTATTATTTTTCCTTGTTTCTTCCCGGGTAATCCATTCTGCCTTACCCAAAAAAGGACCCATTGTTATTTGAACATCCAAGCCCATCTGCTTGATCAAATGATAGTGCTGAATGAAAGAAGTCCATTTTTTTGGATCCGTGATACAATCAATTTCCGAACTGCTTTCTTTGCATTGTGGACGTAATTCTGGATCACGACTGGTGCCATCAAAAAGGCTTATCCCAAAATCCACTGAACCCAGGCTGTTGCTATATCTCGCAGCCAGATCAATGTTGTTTCTACCTGATGAGGATGTATACTCTATTTGATTCTGAGATGTCTCGACCGGAACCAATAGTCCTAATCGCCCATTGGGACCTGCAAAGGTTCTTGGTCGGTGATAGGGCATAACGATCAGATTGAACATGCCCCAATCCCCAGTAAGCGTGCCCTGAATCATCGGCTGACCGAGTTTGGTTTTACCATCGGGATGGACAACAAGATCCGTTTGATTAACAATATTCACGGGGTTGCTTGATTCGGCAACACCCCAAAAAACCTGATCAACGCCCAAGCGGAGTTCCCATTCCGACTCTCCAATTAACCCATAAGTCAAAAAGTAGGCTTCTCGAACATCAACATGTGTTCTTTCATTGTCAAGGCTGTCGACCAGAACATATGGGCTAAAGGTAAAACTGTTGCCGTCAGCATTTTCCATGTAAACCGTGGGTTCAAAGGTCAGACTGAACTGATTACTGCCTGCTTGGTCAATTTCACGACCAGCAGGATCATGTTGAAATATCCTGCTATCGAATGTAACCTTTCCCCAAGTCTCTATCGACCAATCCTGGTATTCCTCAGCATGCAGGGTACCAGAGATGGCAACCAGAACCAACCATATGATAAACCGAAACTTGGTCATCACAAGCCATGCTTATCAACGAATGCGCTTGAGACCTGTCTGGGTAAATTCACGTTCATTCAAATTTGTCTGGAATTGAAATTCACCCCATCGCAATTCGGTGCTTTTGCCTGTTACATGGTTAACCATATTCGAATTTTTGGCTCGCCAGTACTTACCAAGATATTGCTCAAAGCCCTCGTTTGCAAGCGTTTTCAAATGCTCATTTTTACGGTCATAATATTCGATTCTCCAAACACGAAATGCTTCCTTGTCATGCCACACCAACTGCCGAGTATAACCCGAACCCTTTTCGACGGGCCTGAATTCCGTAACGGTACAATCCAATGAGCCGCATTTTTCATCACGTATCCATTGATAAGTATATTTTTCAACTTCCAGACTACCCAAATCCTCGTAGGCAAACTCACTACCAACAAACGAGCCTGTGCGATTGCTTGAACTAATTCTTTTTACTCTCTTCAGGGCAGGAAGATAAAGCCACTGATCCGATTCGACTTCCTTATGATCATGAATTAACAGCGCTGTTCCTTTGACATCTTTCGGACTATCAAAAATAAACAATGATTTATTGCCATCACCCGATACTTC
Organism: Paracoccaceae bacterium; assembly: GCA_026710155.1. Lineage (GTDB taxonomy): Bacteria > Pseudomonadota > Alphaproteobacteria > Rhodobacterales > Rhodobacteraceae > MPNP01. The sequence goes on along the minus strand of JAPORQ010000066.1, from coordinate 51,273 downwards.
CAAAACCTTGACTCTGAGGGAACGCATGTTTTCCTGACCCTGTTTGTTCCTAATAAACATGCTTAATTCGGCAACCGAATTTCCAAATCCCCGGTCCGCTTCCCGTGCCATCTGAGCAATTTTCAATCCCTTCTCAACATCCGATTGGGCATAAACACCATTTATGGCAACCATAGCCAACAAACCGAATAGGGCCATCAGCCTAAGTACCATGGTAGGAGGTTGAACGAGAGAAAAGGTTGTTTTATGAATCATGCTTTTCATGTGCTTTGAAATCCTTTGCATTTAAAATGAAAATCTGTACCTGAATTAATTAATTTAAACCAATGTATTTCTTTACACAGTGTAATTTGTTTTTGTACTAGTTCTTTATAGTTTCAGAGCAATTATACCTCAAGCAAATGATCTTATCAACTAAACGCCAATGATTGGCAAAAAAAGGACAATTCATAAAACAAGACATACTCGGCAGCCGGTTCCTGAGAATCGAGAAGTTTGAAAAAGGAAGGAACATCATCATTCATGTTTTTGTTGGGAGCAATATAATTTGCTGATGATTGATATGCAAACGGCTGGAGTTGATATACCATGACCATTATTTCAATCATGGTGGAATACCAGTCCAATACCACCTTGATGGGCCTCTCTCAAGCGGTTCCACTTGCCATGATGGACATTATGGATCTTCCAAATGCTCTTCTGGTGAGGTTGGAGAGTATGAGACAAGCCCGAATGGACCAGTTTCCGGTTGACTTATGCCAAATTCCGTGCTGAATGGCAGGCATTCAAACAAGTCCAAGAGGAGAGCAAACACATGAAACGATTGTTGAACAAACCACCATTTTTAGTATCCTGGCCATCGCCTTGCTGCTACCGGCCTTGACGGGAGTGTCAGTGGAGCAGCAACCAGAGGTCTGGCTTTACAAGGACGATTCATGGGGGTGGAATTGACAGCCTGAGGATCAGGAAATGCTTTCGGCCAACCAACCGGATCTGGGGACAAAAAGGTGGTGCGACCTCTGGCAGGATTGCACGGAAGAACAAAGAATGGAACTTGACATCAGGCTGACCGCCGCGACAACCCCGCCCGTGACCCTGTCCAACCACAATTCATCCGCCAGTGGACAAGGCATGGTCCCGGTAACGACACGCGGTCAGGAATTCACACGGCATAACCTGAATTAATCGATGGCAAGCCTTGACAGAAATGACCGCAATAGTCTTCTACTTGGGACATCCCGGTCAAAGGTTACTCTTACACCGCCATCCAAGGGTATTTCACCTTTGCTTCAAGGAGTCATGCCTGATACTGCTGGTTTCGCCATTCCCTTGCTGATCTGGATTCATTTGCTTCTTGATTTCCCTAAATCAACCCATCGCCAGACTGGTGAGAATCATCCTCCTTTCCAAGCAGACATTTTTTACAGGTATCCCAGGGGACACCAACCGAACCAAGCCAACCTGGTTACCCTTTCGCTATTGTGAGCGTTTAGCACAACAAAACCACAATCGGGAAAAGCTGTGCTGAAACTTTGCCGGATATCCCTGTCTACAACAGAAGATATCAATACAAAGGCCTGACAGCTGATCAACAATCCCTCTTGCAACTACCGGTTGCACCGGCATGGAACCTATCAAGGGAAATGTGGATTGTCTGCTATTACTGCCAGTCCGGCCAGATGACCTTCAGCAAAATTATTCGAATGTCAATAAATAAAGGAAAAAGCCTTTACAAAATGGAAACCATATGCAGTGGACAATGCTCTAGCAATCCTTCCATCCATCGCAAGGAGATCAGGAATTTGGAAAATGAGTCAATATTTATGTCGGTCTCAAACGCTATAATATTTTATTCAAAAAACCGATCAGGCCAGTCTTGTTATCACTTCTGCTGGATTTTGACTTGTGGAAACAATGACATCACCAATCTGTTGATCTTTCGCTAATGTAGTGATCTGGCAAAGTGAAAGTTATCCCTTCATCGTCATACATGGAAACTTCAAAAGCTGTCATCATATTCTTGGTATTGTGGCTGTCAGAACTGAACAACCCAAGGAAATTTTGTATCCTGTTCGCTGCCTTGAACTTCCACAGAACCCCAAATGTGTTTGCTGGTTCGTAATTCAATCTATCTGCAAGCTCATTCCCAATCATGGCACGGGATAATTTTGATATGTAATTGGCCAACTCCTTTCGTTCCTTGCGCTGAGTAATGCCAGCAAACAAAGGAGCTGAATTGATAAGTGACGAAGCCAAAATTATCGATTCCAATGATGGTGGGGGTTCACATGTACGCGCAATCCGGTTCAATTCCACTGCCTCTACTGTGTCGGTGTAAAGTATTGATTCCGGTACACCCATCAAATATCCCGAATATCTCCAAATCTGCATGAAACTGGTTTTCTCCTCTTCAGTCATTGAGGCACCCAATTTTTCAAGGAAATGGAGGGTCCTTGCAGAAAACGAGGCAATGGCAAAACCCAAATTGGCACTGCTGAGGGGTATACCCAACTCTTCTTGATTCCATTCAGGGGATTGTGACAGCAAATATCTGATTTTGGCATGAATCAATCTTATCCGGATGGATAGAACCCAGCCATCACTATGCTTATCCATTCCATTAGGCATGAAAATATCAAGCATGTGGCGGTTATTCTGTTTTAACCTCCTGATACCCTTGTCAACCAACCGACCGGTAAGAAAAAAAGATTTGGCAATATTTGTTGCAAATCCTTCAACCAACGTACCACCAACCATACTTGCCAGCACAAGTCTGGTATTGTTATGAAACATCCTTATACCTGGTCCATAACCGTTGATATCAACCCAATCGGGGGGTGTTTCATTGGCCTCAAAAAAATCCTTTATGATTTTGGGTGCACTCTTGAATTCTTCCCGGTCTGTTTCGCCAATCATGCCCAACCGGATATATCTTTGGAACTGTTTTGGTTTCAGCGATATAGTATCTCTTATCAGGTCATCGGCCAATGGGTCACCAATAGTGGTATGGGCTATATAATTTTTAGCTATCTCTGGATTTACCTTCAGGGCCCTATCATAACCTTCTTTATAAGATGTTGGGATAACAATTGTCATTTGGCTAGTGCTTCTTTTACAATTTAGTCCAATAGTTTTAGATTCTCCAATGAATTATCAACTAATTCGCAAGAATTCAATTACTACCTTACTGTTGGCAGGGTTATCGCACTTGAAATCGGCAAGATGGTATTGCTTGTCTTTATCATTTACATGGACCTGATTGAAATTGGAAAATGAAGTGTTCCAAAATCATTTTTTTTGAAAATTTTGTGCCAAGGATAATAATTTTGGATATGGAGCTCAATGAATGGGAGTGTTTATTACATTAAAAACCATCTCGGATTTCAATGCGATAGACCTGCATGAAATGGAAAATCGCATTGACAGACCCGATCTTCATGCTGATATATCGATTCCAGCCCCCTTTTGTCAAGGGGGCAAAAACTGTTTATATACTTTTCGTCAGACACTAGTATCCCATCACGATTGAAATGATGGTCATGGTTTATGACCGACAACAAGCTGGTGGTTCAAGACAGAAGATGTATTGATGAAGCCGAAGTCACTTTATCTATCAATTCAATGAAGTTGATATGCCAGTTAAATCACGGAATTAGGAAGAGTATTGGGTTTGGCCAAAGTCCAGCCTCGATGATTTACTGCAGGGAATGTCTATTAAATATTATATCCTTGATTGAATTTCCCATTTACCGAAAATACAAGAGGTGTTCAGTCGCCTCGGGAGGATTCCATTGTACTCCAATGGAACATGCTTGGGAGGTTTTTTCACAAAATGGCCTCGGAAAACCAACGATGCCTCTACAAAAAAAATGTGAAAATTCAATCAAGGATATAATTCTCTAAACAATCTGGCCAATGTTCCTGTCGTGTTAATTCAGGAAAAAGGGATTGAGATGGACAGGGCGTTTTATAGAGATCGAAATAGGACGAGTTTCTGGATCAAATTACCTGAAGAACATAACAAAAATCCAAATAGAAATTTTCTAAAACTTTTTTGAAGACAAATTACTATTCAGAAATCAGCAAGCGCTGTCATTGTTTCTCTGTTGATGATCTTGTTGGCTATGGGATTGATTCTCACAGAGACAGAAAACCCCATATTGATTTTGGAAAAAACAATGGTGCTCCCGTATGGACTAATATACATCCGTATTGTATAAGCCAATCATTCATGGATTTCCCAAACAGGGTCTTTGAGAAGACATTTCCTGCAAGGTCGCGTTCCATCTGCCCCCCTCTCCAATAACGGGGGATGGTGACCACATCGCCGGACAGGGGGCCGGCCCGTCAGTTGGCGTCGGCGCAGCCCAAGGTCCTCCGTTGGGCGGTGTTTTGGTCATCATCATTCCAGACGCGCGACCGTCCGCACAGGCAGTTGCGAATGTCCTGGAAGGTCCGGGGGCTGATCGAGAAGCAGCCGCTTGTGGTGTTGGCCACGTAGCCGGGCTGGCCGCTCTCGTTCGACGGCGTGTAGGTGCCACCCGTCATGAAGCAGCGCCTCAGAAAGGGCCTCGACTCGCCAAAGCCCGTTGCCGTCGTGTAGACCACAACATAATAGGGCGTCCTTGCGGACAGGCCGGAAAACGTGGTTGGTGCTGCAGTAAAATTCGGATTTCCTGACTCTATAACAGTCGAGGGCGGATTATCCGCAACCTGTGCTCCTGTTCGATTGTTATACAACCTATATCGAATAGGAAAGACCGTGGCCCCACCATCCCCGGACCGGGAACGCAGTATACTGTACAGGTTTGAAATGTTAACATATGTAAAAACCGCGCTTGTATTCCCTACAGCCGAGATGGTCCCGAAATTGATATCGGTAATCTCGCCCGTCCCTGCACAGGCAGGCTGGCCGACCAGTCCCGGGGCGGTGATGGTCTGTGCCCAGACCGGTCCGGCAAACGCCACGACCAGCAGGGCGGCGATCAGATTAAAAGTGGGGGGGGGGTATTCAACAGTCGTTTCATGAGTCGGTTCTCCTAATGTATGTTTGCGGATGCCTTTCCATGACATTAACATAGCACGGGAATCCGTGCAAGTCAAGGAAAAAACCCGGGGGCGTGCAGGCCACCTCCCCTGTGGAACCGTGTGCGGCCCACCGTGGATATGGATGCTTTTCAGCAAATGGGGGAACAGGCATGCAATCCGCCAAAAAAATGTGTGAATACGGTAGGTTTTTTAGGAAGTTAAACTTTCGGCTTTGAAGAGTTTTTAAAAACTCTTCAGTATCTCGTGAGTTCAAAAGTTCAAATTCTATAGAGCCTGAATCACAAGTCACAAAAGCAATAAAACTGATGTTTTTTTGGCCTGAAATATGGAACTGATTGGGAACCAAAATGGTTTTATGTCTGGAATTTGCTACATTTTTGGACTTATGGCTCAGGTTCTAAAGCTTTAAAAGATGTCGAGTCTAATGTAAGCGACTACTCGTATGCTTAATGACAGATTGGCACAGTCGAATAAAGCCAAGTAGTAGGATCAAAGCAATACTAATAAATGCCAAAGCAAATTTTGGCCAAGTTACGAATGGCTTCAAACTCAAAAGGTCCATGAAATTTACCAAAACAGCTACTTGGATCAAGTTTTCTACAAGATCAAAGCAAGCGCCGATTAAGGGCAGAAAAACAAGCGTTTTTTGCCACGTACCTCCCAAGCGATACAAAAGACCGGAAAAGAAAATTGCATATGCAAAGGGATACACCATATCAATGGTCGCGGTACCAATCAGGTGTATCCGAATCTGGTCAGATGTCATTTCAGCCAATCGTTGGCGTGCATCGGAAACTGTCAACAGACGATCAAGAAGAGGACCATCTCCGACACCTGCATGAATCCATTGGAAAGCATACATCAATGCGAGGAACGCCGTACCAGACAGAATGATTATGTTTCTCTTGGCAAAGGTTTCAAGCATGAAAGTAGTTTCTAAAACAATTCGTGATAATGTCTTCACATTTGTATAATTAAATTAGCAGCCTAGTCAATGAGTATTTCCTCGACTTGCAGGGCTATCGCTTTTGAAATCTTACAAGGATATTCATGGGAACATCCATTTATCGTCTTTAAGTCGCAATTCTTTGAATTTGCCACATCCCCAATTTTCGTTGAGGATCATGCCAAAGCCCCTATGGGAAAGGTAAGAATTCCTTCTTGCCAAGACTGGGTTGACAAAATTCAATGCTCTGAATTTTGGCTTCACCTTATTGAATAGAGGTTTTCTCATATCAATAATCTGCCTTTTTGGGATAGTCTGGACAAAAAACGATTGCCCAAGATGCAAATATTTCGAACAAAGCGTTGAAAAACCTGCCATTTTCTGCTCCCAATCAGGTTTATAGACAATATATTGAAAAAAGACAAATGATGTCACCCTGGCAATTCCAAGGGTGATAGCCCTGCACCAACCGGCGACTTAATTTAAATTTTTGGGTTACTATTCAGGTACCCCATTAGTCACAGTCAAATATACAATCACAGTAACCGTAATCCTTACCTAAAATACAATTGAATTACATGAATGCTGATTGGTTAAATTCAGGTTTTTTTACCCTTCTGGGTACACGTACTGCCATTTACAAAGTGGACAGACAGCATTGCCTGATACCTGCCTCATTTAACGGGAAAGCATATACCTTAAGCGCCTTGCAAATGCCGATGGGTTATTGTCACAAAATCATGAATGCCAAATTAAGCCAGATTCTATGTGTTTCACGGCATCCAGTTCAATCCCCTATTTTTTAAAATCTTTTCTCGGCAACCAGCACATTCCCCTTTAACGGAAATCCCAGACATCTTTTAAAATGTTGATCATGCGCAAACGATGCCTAAACTGTATCGCAAGATCGAACAACTCTTCCCTGCCATCTGCTATTTGAGGTGAATACTCATAAAACAAATGGTGATAATATGTTTTGACTATACATCAATCATTGTTTAACAAAACAACCTGAAACCTTGTATATTCCCCAGACGGGATTATTTAATCCAGCCGAGAACAGATCAGGTAACATTTCCTCCAACAAAGAAACAACAATGACCCGGGAATCATGGCCGTCACAACCTATTGTTCCATTGCCTAACACCTTTTGCCGGAAACCAATTCCAAGACCAGGCAACAAGCCGGTAAGGCCGGCGCCGGTTGCTATATGCGGATTGCCAATTTCACCACTAATTGAATCCATGCCGTCAAAGTGTGAAATTGATATGTCTGGCATGGTGCCTGAATGATGTAATGGCATAGTCATGTATACAAGTCCCAAAGTTCCTCATCCTCAATCTAAAGATCTGGTTTTGGTCGGTGGTGGACATGCCCATGCACTTGTCTTGCACAAATGGGCCAAGAACCCTTTGCCTGGAGCAAGGGCTACACTTATCAACCTAAATCCCACCAGCCCTTATACTGGAATGTTGCCCGGACATGTCGCGGGACATTACAAACTAGCAGAACTCAACATCGATTTGGTACGCTTATCGCAAGTTGCTGGAGTGAGGTTTGTACTTGACGAGGTAACAAATGTTGATCTCGAAAAGCAACGGGTTATAAGAAAAAACGGACCTGACATTTATTACGATATCTTGTCGCTTGATATAGGAATTACCCTAAGACTTGGAAAACTGACCGGATTTGATGATTTTGCCACACCTGCAAAGCCCATGCCCCTGTTTGCCCAACGGTGGAACAAGTTTCTTCATAATGTCAGGAATAAAATGACTGCACCCAATATTGCCGTTTTGGGTGGTGGGGTAGGTGGTGTTGAGCTGGCAATGGCCATGCAATACAAACTCCAAGAATTTGGCGGGATAAATTCCAAGGTTGTCATTGTGGAACAGGAAAATGACATTCTAAAGGAAATCCCCACACCAGCCAGAAACAAGCTTAAGCATCATTTGAATGATTTTGGAATTGAGCTGTTTTGCAATACAACTGCCACAAGAATTCTTCCAGAAAGAGTTGAACTGTCCACAGGCAAATCCCTCCAAGCCAATTTTGTCGTAGGTACCGCCGGTGCCAAACCCTTCGGGTGGATGCAGGAAATTGGTATTCCCTGTGACAAGGGATTTATTGTTGTTGACCGCTTTTTGAAATCCCCGGCCAACCCGTCGGTATTTGCAGTGGGAGATTGTGCCTCATTTCAGGATTGCCCCTTGCCAAAGGCAGGTGTTTATGCGGTTCGACAGGCACCGATATTGTATCAAAACCTCAAGGCCAGCCTCACTGGCAAAAAACTTGTACCTTACAGACCACAGGCTGATTTCCTGAAATTGATTTCCACCGGCAGGAAACATGCAGTGGGGCTGAAGAACGGGATTGCATTTGAAGGAGGCTCCATCTGGAAATTGAAAGATTATATTGATCGGAAATTCATGGGCCAATTTGAACTGGAGATGCCTAGGCCAAAATTCGAGTTGCCACTTGAAGCCGCGATGGGCAGCAATGAAATCCTGCGGGAATCCAATATGCTATGTGGTGGTTGTGGTGCAAAGGTTTCCCACACAAGTTTACAATCCGCATTGCAGGGGTTTGCCAACACGCATTCCGAATTGAACCCCGATGCTGCCGAAATAAACGTTGGCTCCAATAGATTGGTCGTTTCAACAGACCATCTTAGGAGTTTCATCAGTGACCATTCTCTTTTTGCAAGGATTGCCGCCCTTCATGCCATGAGTGATATTTGGGCGAAAGGCGCCAAGCCCCGACATGCATTGGCTTCCATTACCCTTCCAAGAATGTCTGATACTTTGCAGAGGGAAACACTCCGGGAAATAATGGAATCATCGGCCCAAACCTTTAAGGGAAATGGAGTTGAAATCATAGGAGGGCATACCACCCAAGGTGCAGAATTGACAATCGGATTTACCGTATTGGGAGATTCGCCAGAGCCATATGTTTCACATAAGGGCGCACAACCGGGGCATGTAATTGTTCTGACAAAACCCCTCGGTACAGGGGTAATCCTGGCAGGGCTGATGCTTGGGAAAGTGAATGGTGAAACACTCTACAGGTGCCTTGACTTGATGACCAGAAGTTCAGAAAAGATATCTCAAACCCTTAAGCATTACGTATCAACCATGACGGATGTTACTGGTTTCGGGCTGGCTGGACACCTTCAAAACCTCTTGGTGAGTTCCCGGGTTGGAGCAACCCTGAAAAGTGAATCCATTCCCATTTTTGAAGGGGCATTGGAGCTTTCTGCCAACGGCGTAAGATCATCCCTTTGGAAAGCCAACTCAAACATCCCCTTGAAGGTTGCCAATAATACGGAAGCAGTCAATTTGTTGTTTGACCCTCAAACTTCTGGGGGGCTGTTGGCTACGATTTCCGAGAAAAATCTTGCCCTTCTACAGCCTAGGTTTGATGAAATTGCTTTGGATATCCATTCCATCGGAAAAATAACCGAAGGTCCTCCCCTGATTGAAATCTCTTGATCGATATTTCCTGTTGATTATATCGACAATGTTTTTTGAGGCCTTTTGGATTGAGACTTTGGTCAGGTCTTTCATCATAATCGTTTCAATACTCTTCTTGGAACCATATCTTGGATCATAATGATACTCTAGGAGTTCGGACACCAAATCTTCAAAATTGTTGCACTTGACCAGAGCATTCCACTCTTCAATTCTTTTCCTTGAATGAAAGGGAGCCAGTTTGGCCAACAATGCATTCAAGTCTTCATTGTTGCGAACCAGGTTACAGTATTTTTGCAGACAATATTGTACCCTTGCCTGCAATGGGGCTTGGATATTGATTCTGCTTGCATTTTTCATGCTTCTCCACAAGGCAGGGGGAATAGATACTTGACCAATTTTGTTTGATTCCGCTTCGATAATTGTGGGTCGTGAAGAATCCAGACATCTGAACACCTCATTGATCCGGCTTTCAAACTTTTTTTGTGATGGTTGGATTGATTGGATTTCACCAAAAACGGAACCTCTGTGCTCAGCAAGATGTTCAAGATTCAACACCTGTATACCATTGGATGCTAATGTCTCAAGAATTTCTGTTTTACCGGTGGCGGTATATCCACCAAGTAAAATGACCTCAACTGGAAGAGTATCCTTGTAAAGAGTGTTTACCACAACGGCTCGATAGCTTTTGTAACCACTTTCCAATACAGTTGTTTGCCAGCCGATCTGGCGGCAAATTTCAGCCAGGGAACCAGATCTTTTACCTCCCCGCCAACAGTAAATCAGGGGTCTGAAGTCCCTGTCCCTTTTAGCCAGATGCTCCTTCAGAATGTCAGCAATGTTTTCGGAAATTATTTGAGCCCCCTTGCGACGGGCATAAAAGGGACCTTTCAACTTGTGTTCAAGCCCTATCTGGTGTCTTTGTCGGTCATCAAGAACAGGAAGGTTTATGGCGCCGGGTATATGATCTTCGTTGTATTCGGCAGGTGAGCGAACATCAATCACCTCGTCAAAGTTGCCGAACTCCAGATCAGTCAAGGATTTCAGTTCAAGTTTGATGATATTGGGATGAAGCATGAATTTATCTGATCATGGCGATTTGTAATGCTCAAAAAATTTATTGGTTTGAAACTTGGTCATGTATAAGTATATGGTGTTTGTGTAATGAATTCGGCCTCGTAGCTCAGCAGGATAGAGCGACCGCCTCCTAAGCGGTAGGCCACAGGTTCGAATCCTGTCGAGGCCGCCATTCAATACCTGGTTATTTTCATCGATTTTTCCTGCTTCTCAAAATCGAAATTTTGGGCAGCATGGGTAAATACCTTTCTCATCAGGGTTGGCAATTTGCTGGCATCAAACCCTTCCTGGTCGACCCATGCGACATCCAGCGATGAAAATTCCGATGATTCCACCACTCCAGCCCGGACTGCAATTGACGTTTTGAAGTGGGTAAATACATGACTTATTTCTCCTGGAAGTTCAAGCCCTCCTGTCAGTTCTGGAAATTTGCCCCCCGACCCCTTGTCCCAACCAAATCCGGGCCATCCAAGTGTTCCACCCAACAATCCACTTTGGGGGCGTCTTTCCAGCATGAAGTGATTGTTTTCACTCAGACAGACATACATGATACCACTGCGCGTTGGTTTGGGGATTTTGGGTTGTCGATAGGGAATTTCGTTTTGCAAACCCAATCGATGACTTTGACAAAAACCGTTCCATGGACAGTGGGGGCAGTTCGGCATTTTCGGTTTGCAAACGGTTGACCCCAAATCCATTATGGCCTGAGCATAATCACCTGACCTTCCTAGAGGTGTCATCTGTTCAGCAATTCTTTTGATTTCCGGCTTTGATCGAGGCAGTGGTGTGGTCAATCCCGTGACCCTTGAGTAAACCCTTTCGGCATTGCCATCGACAACCGGCACCGACAGATCAAAGGCAATGGCCTGAATTGCGCTTGCCGTATATGTTCCGATGCCCGGCAAGTCAAGCAGTTCACCGGATGTGGAAGGGAATTTTCCATCATGGTCCATGACTATTCTTTTGGCACAAGGTATCAGGTTTCTTGCCCTGGTATAATATCCCAAACCGGCCCAACAAGCCATCACCTCGTCATGAATGGCATTGGCAAGGTCTTCTACGGTTGGCCAAAGATCAAGGAATTTTTCATAATATTTTGTGACCACAGGGACTGTGGTTTGTTGAAGCATGATTTCCGATATCCAAATCCTGTAGGGATCTGGTTTTGAAGTACAATCACTTCCCTTTTTCATGCGCCAGGGGAGTGTCCTGCCGTTATGATCATACCAAGCAAGCAATTTGTCTGAAGGTCTGTTTGTCACTAAGTTATTGTTCACTTTTTTATGAATTTTCAATATATGGATATTAAATTACTATTGTCTATTTGCCAGGAGTGGGATCATTCCCAAGATCATTAAATTCTATAACCGAAAAAAGCAACGCGGTTCCTATAATGGCAATTTCAAGTCGGCAGACCAGTATTATCGCGAGATTGCACGAGTCAATGCCGAGCAGAAGGGAATTTCAAAACATGAAATTCTCTCATCCTGGCATGAAATAGTGGGGGAAAGCCTTGCAGCCATTTGCCGCCCCATGGAAGTAAATCATCGTTATCAGTTATCCAAGGGTTCAAAATTAATTGTTGAAACACCACGAGGGCATGCACAACAGGTCGAAATGCAAAAGGACCAAATCATTGAAAGGGTAAATATTGCCTATGGATTTGGAGCCATCAGGAGACTGGAAATAAAACACACGAGCTATGACGCTTTCCATAATTCAAAATCAAGTCAACGCAAGACAAGGAAACCGGCAAGTGAGTGTGAAAGTGAATCGTGGCAAATCGTGAAAGACATCAAGGAAGACGAACTTAGAACAGCTCTGCTTGAGCTTGGCAGGAATGTCCTGGCTCAGGACAAGTAACAAGGAAAGAAAATGATAAACAGGTTTCTACAAATCTCCCATAATGTAATTCTGCTTTTTGCCTTTCTCATGGCAACAGCAATAACTTCAGTAACAGCTCAGGAAAACCAACCCCAAAGGGTAATCGAGGAGATGAGTATCGGCAATCAGGACAGCAATGTGACATTTGTTGAATATGCATCATTTACTTGCCCTCATTGTGCCAGTTTTCATCGGAATTCTTATCCACAACTAAAGGAAAACTACATTGATACCGGTTTGATAAAGTTCGAAATCAGGGAAGTCATCTGGGACAAGCCGGCCTGGGTAGCTTCCATAATCGGCAGATGTTCCGGCCCGGAAAAGTTTTTCCATTATCTTGACCCGCTTTATGAAAAGCAATCGGAATGGTCACGTGCACAAACACTTGGAGAAGCGGCATCCAGATTAACCTCAATTGCCTTGTCTGTAGGCTTCGACAAGGAAGAAATAGACAGTTGTCTCAGGGATACCGATTTTCATTCACTGATCCTGCAAAATGCCGAGGACAGTGCTGCCGCCAACGACATCAGCTCGACACCCACCTTTCGTATAAACGACAGGAATTATTCCAATACGAGTTATGAGGAATTGGTAGAAATCATCGAGAATCTGTTAAACAGGACTTAGTGAACTTAAACTGAAGTTTGTGAAATAAAATTACATCTCTTGTATTTGTTTTCGGCTAAACTCGAATCCCTCTTGGAAAGGATTAAGATTCCTTTTTGTTCAGGCAGGATATAAAAGAACCGGATGGCTAACCTGATGGATATGAGTGTTCGGGTTACCACAAGTGGAAACGAATGCTGTTGACAGTTATTGGATTGACCGAAATTCTCTAGAATGTCATGATCCGGAAGCCCAGAACTTTCAAACGAACGGTGCAGATATTTTGAACAATGGGCAATGCTTGAAGGTTTTTGAATAGAACAACTTTTTTTGTGTTTCACTATTGGATTTCGGTGAATACTCGCCGCAGGTCGAACTTTATGAAATGAAAAGAACCTTATTTGGGTCGGGAAAGGAAAATTTGGGTTGGATTATGAAAAATGGAACCAGCAAGCAATTACTGCAATCAGGTTGCCTGTCCTCTGTGGCAGTGCTCATGATTTTTTTGCTCAAGATAGAGGTTAACCAGTGGATTTAAACAGAATAATCATTGAACTTGGATTGATCCCACATCCGGAAGGCGGTCACTATCGGGAAACATACCGGGCAAGTCATGGTGACGGAGACCGTGGGGTCGTGTCCTCGATTTACTACCTGCTTGGGAAAGGAGAAATCTCTTGCTGGCACCGGGTCGATGCGGTCGAGATATGGAATTTTCATGCCGGGGACATACTGAACCTTGAGGTGTCGGAAAATGGATCTGATGTCATGACCTACAATCTGGGTATCGATGCCGATGCCCAGCCGCAAGCTGTTGTACCTGCCGGAGCATGGCAACGTGCATGGTCGAATGGCGACTGGACCCTTGTCGGGTGTGCAGTGGCACCGGCATTCGAATTTGAGGGGTTCGAACTTGCTCCATCCGAGTGGTCACCGTCGCACGGCACTCCATGAACTGAAGAATCGTAACTTATCGATCATGCGATTGTGGGGTAATTAGGTCCTCATTTCTGGGTTGTCACCAAAAGTTTTATATTCCCCCATTGGTAATGGTTGAAACAAGGATCATTATCCTTGAGGATAATGGTTTGAGTTGGGCTGATTTATTCATGCCAAAAAAATTTACATGTTTTCCCCTTTATCAAAGTAAACAGGAGGCCCCTTACGTTAACATTGGAGAATAACATTAATGTTTTTCCATTGAAAGAATTGGGTACATACCTTAGGAATTCTGGTATCCTTCAATCTTTTCGGGAAAGTATCCATCGAATATATCCCAGTTGCTTAATTCCAGACGAACAGGTACGGTCAAAACCTTTTTTTTCCAGCCGGGGTTCAATCTAACGGCATCCTTTTCCGTAGTCAAAAGCAAGGCATTGCTTTTTCTTGCTTCCCTTTCCAACCTCAGTAAGAAGCTTTCAGTAGGAATTTCATGATCATTCAAGGGAACATACCTGATAACGTTTGCTCCCAATTCATCCAATGTTGTTCTGAATCTGGAGGGATCTCCAATTCCAGCAAAAGCCACTACGTTCTGGTTGTCTAGACTTAACCCTGATTCAAGCAAGGTCAATTGTGCCGGTATTATGGGTAGGTCATAATCCTTCCCAAAATGGTTTTGTAACCTTTCAACCCAGATTTCCGTACCAACGGCAACAACTAAATCGACCCTAGCCAAGGCTTGTGAAAGAGTTTCCCTAAGTGGACCGGAGGGAATTACCCTTTTATTACCAAATCCTCGCATGGCATCCACGACAATTATGGAAAAGGTTGGTTCGAGCGTAAGGTTTTGATGACCATCATCAAGAATGACTATTGAAGCACCTTCATTTACGGCACTGACCGCACCGATGTATCGATCCCTTGCAACCCAGGTTGGACTGAAAGTGGAAAGCAATAGCGCTTCATCACCCACATCACGAACGGAATGTTGTTCCGTATTGACCTGAATTGGACCCTGCAGTTTCCCGCCATAACCTCTGGATATAATATGCGGATTGTGCCCCTTCTCCCTCAACTTCTGTATCAGTGTGATGGTCAAGGGGGTCTTGCCCGTACCGCCGATATTCACATTTCCAACTGAAATTACCGGCTTTTCGACTGATTTTCTGGTGTAAAACCGTTTGCGTATTGTTGAACCCAGCAACCAAATGCCTGCGAGAGGTAATAAAAGGTGGGACAGAATGGAGTTTTTTTGAAACCAAAAATTCGGTTGTTGCATAGGGCGCCCATGTGCAAATGGCTCAGGAAGGGAATTCCTCGACGGGACCTTCCGATTCTTCTTCATCCATAAGTTGATAAAGCTTGGCGATAAAATACCTGCAATTGGCATTATCAACATTTTGCTGGGATGCTGCCTTCCAGGCATCATAGGCTGATTGATAATTGGAAAACAACCCTATAACCTCGACATTATCGGGATCCTTGAAGCGCTTGGTACGCGGATTTGACAATTCACCACCAAACACCAAGTGCAGTTTTTTAGTCATTGGTCAAATTCCTCACTGATCATTACCTAACTTCCAGCAACCGTCATATTTTCAATCAGAAGGCTTGGTACCTTGTATGAGCTGAATTCCCTCGGGTCGTTGGAAGGTATGAGTGTTTTCATCATATCGCGCAGATTGCCGGCTATGGTGAATTCTGAAATCGGTTGGGTCACTTCCCCATTTTCAATCAGAAACCCTGAGGCTCCACGTGAATAATCACCAGTATTGCTGTTGATGGTAGAACCAATAAGAGAAGTTATCAATATACCTGAATCAATTTCCTTCATCAATTCACCCGGGGATTTGGTGCCACAGGTTAGGGCAATATTGGTAATCCCCGGTGAAGGTGGTGAAGAAACACCCCTTGTGGCATTACCCGTTGTCGGCATTTCCAGCTTTCGAGATGTTGCCAAATCCGTTACCCATGATTTCAGCGTTCCCTTCTCAATGAATTTCCTTTCCAGCTTGGCTATCCCCTCACCATCATAAAGGGTTGAAGACAGTGATTTTGGCCGAAAGGGTTCCTCGTACAAATCCAGGTTTGTGGGCAGTATTTCTTCTCCGAGATCATCTTTCAACCAACTGGTACCCCTGACAATAGCACTACCATTTATGGCTGAAAGAACATGCCCAATCAAGGTGGCAGATACCCTTCGATCAAAGAGGATGGGGGTATTCATGGTACTGGGCTTGATAGAACCCAACTTTGCCGCAGCCCGCTGCCCGGCTTTCCTTCCGATTCTTTCCGGAGTTGACATGTCCGATTGGAAAATTCTTGTTTCACCGTAATAATCGGTTTCCATTTCCAGGCCGTCACCTGCTATGGCAGAACAGCCGGCCGAAAGAAAATTCTTTCTGCTTTCACTTTCAAATCCATTACTGGCCAAAAAACAGTAACGGCTTTCACCATAACCAGCGGAGGATGAATCCGTTTTGGAGACACCCTCAACTCCGTTTGCTGCATCCTCAATCGTTTGCCCCAATCTAGTACATTCTTCCGGTGAAGGAGAAGCCTCTTCACTATAAAGCTTCAATTCGGTGGTTTGATTTGATTGACCCAATTGACTTGGCTTGGCAAGGCCAATAAAAGGATCTTCAGGGGCCACACATGCCATTGCAATTGCTCTTTCAGCAATATCGGCAATGGCTGAGGTTCGAAAGTCGGAACCGGCAACGCAAGCCTGTTTTTTACCAACCAAAACCCTTAATCCAAGCGTAATCTGGTCATTGTTTTCAACATTTTCCAAATCACCTTCCCTGACACTAACCGAAAAACTCCTTGACTGGAGAACGATTACATCTGCCTCATCAGCACCTTTCCTTCTGGCAAGGTCAATGGATTGTTCTGCAACTTTTCTTAAGTCTATCTTCATATTAATTGCGAATTGAAAATTGGCCTGGTTCCTTTTCATTCGTCCGGATAAGGGCCGGGGCCTGGATCAACGGGAATTGCGAACAAGTCGAACGGGTGCCATGGCAAATTATGTGTTTGACAACCCACAAATGATAAGGCAAGAAACACAAAAGTAACAATAATGGCTGTTTTTTTTGAAGTCATCAATTATTGGCTCTCCGTTGATAAAGAGTGACTTATTCATTTTTAAAATCCAAACATTTATACATCATCTCTCCCAGATTCCCTATTATTTATCTCGCTAGAAAATACCAATTCGGTTATTCTCCCGGAATTCCCAAAAATCGTCCCTTACCATCGTTGGATACCAACCCACCTCCCATACCTGAACAAGACGATGATCAGAATTTCAGTTTCAATCAGGTTGTTCACATCGAGCAAACAAACAATTTAATTAAGCTTTTTGCCATTTACAAAGATTTCCATTTCATTGTCTAATTCAATCTTGTACTTCAACGCGTTTGGTGAAGTACTGTTTGGATCCAGAAACACCATATATTTAAGAATTCCCTGCAAATACGCCTGTGATGCCAAATCGGCAGCGATCGCCCTGTCAAAAAAACTTTTTGCTCCTTCTAAAATTACGTCAAATTCACCTTTTGAGACATAACTTGATGCATATTCACCAACTGCCTTGATGAATAAGTCCATAAATCTGAGTTCCCAATCCGAAGAGATAAAAAAGTGATGAATTTCCGGACTCAGATCATCATTGTTTGGCTCTTCAAAGTATGCTTGATTGAAAAGGGCTTTATTTCCCGAAAACCTTATGGAAGTATTTAGTGATCCCACATCCTCATCGAAATTACCTTCGGGATCCATCAAAACCTTGTAGGGGCTTTCCCACCTGATTTTATTCAGTGAAAAACCTGTCTCCACATTGAATAAATCATTTTCATTGTTCCAATCAATGAGCAAATTCATGTCGGTATTTGAAACAGCGACGGATTCATTGATGTATCCTTCCAAGGCAATGATAAAATCCATGGTGCTGGCATTCATTGTCAATCCGTTTTCATCAACACTCATATCACTGGCAGGCTGGTTGATCAGCAATCCAAGCGTAGAATTATCCATATCTTCAAGAATTAATTGTGCCGTTTCCATGGAAGCGGAATAATCACCAAGTGGAAATTCCATTCCCATTGCATCATTCATGAATAATCCCCCATCAGTTGTACTGCTTTGGTAATTCGTCATCTTGAATGCAAAACCAGTGCCCACCCTTGTTTGCAACCTGCCTGAAATCTCGCCTGCTGAACCGGTGGCTGAATAACCATCTTCATACATCCTGGCCAGATCATCGAATGAATAAATGCCCAAGGCATCTTTTAGCAAGACGAGATAGGTGATGTCCTCATTCTGATATTTGACTTCCATCTCGGCAATTGAATAGTCAATTTTCATGCCATCGGAATTTTGCTCCATGATGATGCGTTTGTTTCCAGCGAAGGTTCCCTCACCGACCTTGACAGGGACTTCGTCTCCCGAACTGCTGAAAATGGTAAATGTGTCAGGTAAATATATTTCGACCAAATCCGTTCCCTTTCTTGACATGCGAAAGATTGGAAGATCAATACCGAGGATACCCTCGCCAGAGTCAACTTGGAAAATTAGGGTCAGATTTCTGGCTAAAACCTCGTCATTGCTTTCTTCCAAATCAATATAGTCCACCTTGACTTCGACTGAATTGAATAGGGAAATCATATCCTGAAACAACTCGCTGGGATATAGTTCCGAGTATCCCTTTGATCCCAAAAGGGAAAGCACCATTGACATGGAAAAAAATAACGGTTTGATTTTCATTTTGTTAACCCTTGACCAGCTTGAAAATAAGGAACTCACCCGCCAAGCATAGGTTAATGAGCAAAACAACCTAAAACCAAAATCAACCTAACAGGTAATGACAAAGTTAAAAACAATCCCCCAGCAATGTCAAGGTTGGATTTACTGATCAATTTTTCAATCGAATTGTTTCTAAATGCAATACTACAGATTGTAAACTTGTGAGTACAAGTACTTTCCCAATAATTCAATACACCATCGGTTTGCTATACTTGATAATTGCACTCCATCCATATATTTTATCATGAAATTATAGGAGGTCCCCAGATGCCCACGACCAAGCGAAATCCCTTTCAACCCGGTTATGGTGAAATACCACCCGTATTGGCAGGCAGGGATCAACTTAAACTGGAGTTAAGGGATCGCATTGATGCGACAGTAGAGAGGGAACGTCACCCAACTGCCATTGCGCTTGTCGGACCAAGGGGCTGTGGCAAAACGGCCTTGCTGGGCTGGACTGCCGGAAAGGCCAAAGAGAGGAAACTGCCTGTCATCAGGTTGAACAAGGAAGATTTTGCAGCTGTTGGTGATTTGGAATTAACTCTTTCTGATCAAGTAGTCTCTCCCAACAAGTCCCACGATTTTTCAGTTGAAGTCAAGGATCCTACCGGGCAATTGGGTTCTGTCAGGGCCGGATATAAAAGGGAAACGGAATACAATCCTGTCGAAAGGAAACAGAAGCTGAACAAACTAATGGCAGCAGCGTCCACCAGAGGACTTGTCCTGCTCATTGACGAGGCCCATGACATGCCTGCCGAGGTTGGCCGGGTTTTCTACGATTCGGCCCAGGCAGCAGCCCAGGACCATCCCATCATGCTGGTCATTGCCGGAACCCCTGACCTTGAATCGGTGTTGGGCCGTTCCGGTGCCACCTTTGCTGAAAGAATGAATACGAAGCGTATAGGCCGTCTTTCATGGGAGGACACGAGCCGGGCCCTGGTCGAGCCCTTCGGCGGCACTGCGACATTCGATGACCTGGCCAGGGGGGTGGTTGTTCGGGAAACCCAGGGTTATCCCCATTTCATCCAGCACTGGGGAAGTGCCCTCTGGAATGTGCTGGCCCGGAAAGGGGCGACCCATGTCGGTCATGAGGAGGTGAAGGAGGCACGCAAGGCCTTTGATCAGGCATGTCGCGAACTCTACCATCGCCGGCTGCACGAGCTGGACGGTGAGGGCATGCTGGTTCCGGTGGCGGAGATTGCCTTTCGCATTGGTGAAGGAGGCACGCCGTCGAGACGGGATTTCATGGCCATCACCCGGAAAATGGCATATGCCCGCGACCAGCGGGAGGCGGAGGAGAAGCTGCTGCACACCGGCTTCATCTGGCAGGAGGACATCGGCAACTGGCAGTTCGGCATTCCCAGCCTTGCGGCCCATGTCCGCCGGGAAGCAGTCTCGATGGTTCTGGAGAGGCTCAGGGAAGAGAATGCGCTGTTGTCCTTTCGGCGGGTTCGTTCGCATTTCAAACGTGCACCTCTTTTGCCAATCTCATGTCTGGAGGGGAATTTGCGGACGGTCCTGAAGGAGACCGGCCGGGAGACTATGGTTGAGAAGCACTTGGCGGCATTTTCCCGGATGGGGCTTCTGGTTCCCGACCCTGACATGTCAAAAGGGCATGTGGCACTTATGGCTCCCCTGTTGACTGAGGCTGTCATTGAAGAGGCGGACAGGGCGGAGGCCAAGCCTGAAATGGAACCAACTCAGGAGCCAACCCTCCAAACCCGGCATGGGCCTGATGACCATGCCCCGGGGATGTAATCTGATTGATACCGGTTTTTTGTTGGATAAAACATAGTTCGTAACTATTCAGGTGATGAACTTGTCAATATATCATATCAAATTTCAGTAGATTTTTTATCTATCTTTTGAAGGATTACGGATTTTATTGACAAATAATGTAAAGGATTGTACTGAAAAATATATTTGGTGATTCCGATTTTACCTATTTTCAGGGCACTCAGGATACCTGAATAGTTACTCTCATTTTATATTGAAACGCAGGGTTTTATTTAGCAATTGGCTACTTTCCGGTAGGCTTTTCGTTGAACTATTCTGGCATGGTAATTCAATATTGCTTCCGGAAATTCCTTGAACTTGGCCGCCTTTGACCAATCAAGACAATGGGTCAGGATGAAATCCGGTATGGTCATGATCTCACCCAAGAGGAAGTTCTCTAGATTCATGTGGGCAACTATTTTCTCCAGCGATTGACTGAATTCCCATTTCAGAGTGGGTTTTAGCGAGTTGACCCGTTTGTCAGACGGTAATACAAAACTGTGCTTGGCTGCATTCCAGACACATGTTTCAAGTTCATCAAGAAGCATGAATGTCAAACTGTCCTGCTTGGCACGTGCAAATGTTCCAGCCTGAAAGGTAAACGTTGATTGGCTTTCAGCGAGGTAAGTCAATATGGCCGTACTATCCGTGATTACTTCAGATTCCACAACTGCGACTGGGATTTTCCCAAAGGGTGATAGTTTGAGCAATTCCTCGGTGTGGGGTTGGGTTGGATAACTCACATAATCCATACCGAGTTCCTCCAACATCCACAAGACCCTGAAGGCACGGCTGTGCTTATGACCATAAATCTTGATGTCCATCAGTGATAACCTGCTATTCTGTGAAGGGTTCTTTCCATGATCGCCTCAACGGGCTTGGTACCCGAACCACGGATAATCTGATCAACCTTGATCAATTCAAGTAAAGCCCATTCAGCACCTGATGCTCCCCAAAGTCTTGACTGCCTGAGCATATTGTTGCGACGGGAGCCAAATAGTGGTGGTTTAATCTTGGACAATCCGACCTCGGGACCACCGATATGGCTTGCCACGGTCAATATATTGCGAAATTTCCTTTTGGAAAACAGACATACCCTGACCGGTTCACTGTCCTGCTTGGACAGTTTTCTGAACAACAGCCCCACTTCCTTCAACTTCCTGTCGGCAACCGCTTCCAAAAGCCTGTCCAATCCGGCCTCACCAAATTCTGGAACACAGGCTCTGATGTCCTCTTCACAAAGGGGAGTGGAATCCTCATGTTTGTAGATGGCCAGTTTTTCAACAAGTGATTTGATGGTTGAAGGTTCCAGTTCCTCTACGACTGCTACCAACAGTTTCATGGCATCGGCATCCACATTTGCAAGATTGGCCTCATTGAGGAGGAACGCAATATCCTGCTGGCTCAGGTTTTCAGTATAAATGCCAAGGGCAGCCAAACCATTGTCACTTTCAAATCTTTTCCGAAGGGTGGAAGAAGGTCGCAAGCGGCTTGAAGTTACAATGATGTGAGCAAAACCATCCTTCCATTCATCCAATTCGGAAAAGATCAACTTGCTGTTCTGGTCCGATGCGTTGTCGAGACAAACAACCCGCTGGCCACCAAAAAAACTTTGAGCCTTCACCAGTGCTTCCAACAAGCCAGGCTGTTGGCTGAGGTCGGTGGCTTCGATTTTATCCAGCAGCATTTCCTGCATGGCATTGGGACCAGCTATCGAATTTACAATCCGGTCCCGGTGTTGATCCACAAGGGCCTGGTCGTCTCCAAATATCAAATACCCACTTTTCCAATCACCTGTTCGCAAATGGGCTGGCAATTGGTTGGGATACAGTTTCATTGTTGGATATCTTTATTTGGCTTTATCGCAATTATTCTGTTATGAATTCTGTCGGCCATCAGCCTTCTGAGCCTGTTCAGGGCATCATCCCTTGATTCAAGATTGGCCAGAACCTCATTACTTACCACTTTATTTTCTTTGTCTCTAACCTCGGATGATGTCCATCTTGCCCTTGCATTTATGGTATCCGAGTAAATCAGATCACCACTATTCAAATCAAAAAAAGCTACTTTGGCCTTGCCGACAACGATGTATTGATAAACTCCTCCTGATCCCTGAATGGGACCACTTTCGTCGGAAATAACAAAGTCAACGGTCAGGTGATGGCTTCTTTCTCCAGTCGGCTTACCGAACTGATCAAGGAGAACCGATTCCAGTTTTCTTGGATCCAAATTGCCGGTTACCGTAATATCGGTTTGATTGGCATGTGATTCCCATGGTGAATCCGGGCCGTACAATGGAGAGAATTCACATCCAGCGACCAGCGAACAAAGTGTGACCAGTCCGATTATTTTCCATCTAGACAACAATATTCACAATCCTGTCTGGCACTACAATTGTTTTACGAGGTTCATTACCATCAAGATACCTTGTAACAACTTCATCTTCAAGCACCATCTTGAGAACCTGATCCTTTGGAAGACCCTTGGCAACTTCAATCCTTGATCTCAATTTTCCATTAATCTGTATGGGCATGGTGATTTGATCCACTTTCAGGTATTCGGGATCGGCTTTGGGCCACTCGGTCTTGACCACAAAATCCCTGCCTCCAAGCAAACGCCAGATTTCCTCAGCCAAATGGGGTGTTATGGGGGCCATAAGCTGGGCATAGGTTAACATGGTTGTCTTTTTTACACTGGCACTGGCCTTGGATCTTACCATTGCATTATACAGTTCATAAAGCCTTGCGATGGCCTTGTTGAAGATAAACCCCTCAATCTCCCTGCCAAATTCGTTGATGGTCTGGTGAAGGATTTTCTTCAGTTTCAAATCCTCGTTGGGAGTTCCCGCATCGTCCATCGAATTGATATCGTTGGCAAGCCGCCATACCCGCTCCAAGTGCTTGGAGGCAGCTTCCACGCCTGTTGTTGTCCATTCGATGTCTCTGTCCGGTGGTGAATCAGAAACCATATACCATCTGGCAGTATCTGCCCCATGCTGTTTGATCAAACCCTGGGGATCAATGATATTGTTTTTTGACTTTGCCATTTTGGCCGAAGGAATAATCTCAACGGGCTCTCCAGTGCTTTTCAACCTGGCTTCTGTTCCTGATACCTCAACCTCGGTAGGAAAGTAATAGATCGGTCGACCATTCCTGTCCCTGGTCTGGTAAATGGCATGATTGACCATCCCCTGGGTAAAGAGTGAATCAAAGGGTTCCCTGCACTTTTCTGACAAATGCCCGGTCAGTTGCATGGCCCGGGCAAAAAAACGGGAATACAGCAAATGCAGAATGGCATGTTCAATGCCACCGATATACTGATCGACATTCATCCAGTAATCAGCCATAGCCAGGTTTGTTGGTGTTTTTTCGCTGGGTGCTGTATAGCGTACAAAATACCATGAACTGTCGACAAAGGTATCCATGGTATCGGTTTCCCTCAAGGCAGCAGATCCACAATTGGGACATGTGCATTGTTTGAAAGTTGGGTGGTGATCAAGGGGATTGCCGGGTTTCTCAAAACTCACATCGATCGGCAGCTCAACCGGCAAATTTTCCTTTTTTTCCGGTACGATGCCACAATTGGGGCAATGGATTACTGGAATGGGACATCCCCAGTATCTTTGCCTGCTGATACCCCAATCCCGCAGACGGTACCTGACAACTTTCCTGCCTATTCCCCTTTCCTCACAATAAGCTATGGCAGCAGTGATACCTTCGCCCCCCGTTTGCAACTCATCACCTGCAAAACCCCGCAAATATTTTACCCTCTGGGTTTTGGGTGGAACATAGGCTTCATTGCCCACGGGTGTATCCGAATCCTCGGGAAAAAATACATCAATGACCGGCAGATCATACTTTCTGGTAAAATCCAAATCCCTCTGGTCATGGGCCGGACAGCCGAAGATTGCTCCGGTACCAACAGTATTGAGAATGAAATTTGCCACCCAGATAGGTAGGAATATATCCGGGTCAAGTGGATGGCGGACCTTGAAGCCGGTATCCACTCCCCTTTTCTCCAGCAACTCGAGTTCCACTTCCGAGGTTCCCGCCTGCCGACAATCCCGAATGAATTCCTCAACTTCAGGATTTTTCCTGGCAATTGCTCTGGCAAGTGGATGTTCCGGCGATACAGCTGCAAAGGTGGCGCCCATCAGGGTATCCGGCCTGGTTGTATAAACCTTCAGCTTGTCAATCCCCTCAGGACAGTCAATGGTTTCAAAATCGAATTCCAGACCGCTGGATTTACCGATCCAGTTTCGCTGCATGAGGCGGACCTTGTCCGGCCAGCCCTCAAGCCCGTCAATGGCCTCCAGCAGATCTTCCGAAAAATCGGTTATTCTGAACACCCACTGGGAAAGTTCCTTTTGTTCAACCTTGGCCCCGGAACGCCAACCCATTCCATCGATGACCTGTTCGTTGGCCAAAACAGTCCCATCCACCGGGTCCCAGTTTACAAGGGTTGTTTTCCTGTCAACCAAACCCTTGGCCATCATATCCAGGAACAGGGCCTGTTGCTGGCCATAATACTCCTTGTCACAGGTGGCCAGTTCCCTTTTCCAATCTATGGACAATCCCAGCGTCTTGAGCTGTTTTCTCATTTCGGAAATATTTTGATGGGTCCATCTGTCCGGATGTTCGTTGTTCTTGAGAGCAGCATTTTCGGCCGGCAAGCCGAAAGCATCCCAGCCCATTGGGTGAAGCACATTGAAGCCCTTGGCAATCTTGTACCGGGCAATGACATCACCCATGGTATAGTTGCGAACATGCCCCATGTGAATTTTCCCCGAGGGATAGGGAAACATTTCCAAAACATAGTATTTGGGAAGACTCCGATCGGACGAAGCCTCAAAAACCCCAGCCTTTTCCCATTCCTGCTGCCAGAAACACTCCTGTTTCAGGAAATCATATCCTGTCATTGATTTTTCCAGATATGTCTAGAAGCCCAACTCTGCAATCTTGAGTTGGCGGGCCCTTGCCAGAATGGAATTTTCTATTTCCCTGTTCAGATCCGGATCAACCACTCCCGCTCTTGTTCTGAATGTGACCTGGAGTGATCTTGCATCAAGGGAAGGATCGCTGACTACAACCGTTGCCTGGTACTCCCTGGTACCACCTGGTGGTATTGCCCACCCAAATTGAATGATGCCGGTAAATGGATCAACTTCCTCAATGGGCATGAAATCGAGCACTTCCAGAGTTGCCTTCCAGATAAACCTGTTGACTTTCAACTCGGTGGAGGAATTCTGCATGAGAAACAGGTCCCGCAATCGCTGTGGCCTTCCCTCGGATTCAACTTCCGCCTTTTCCTCGGCCTTGGGTACGGTTCTATCCCCACCTCCAAAGATATTCACGCCATTTGAACAGGCACTCAAAGAAAATACTACGAATAGTGCCAATATAAAGCCAAGAGACTTTGTCCTAATCATATCAAGTTACCTTTCGTCCTTAGGCCATGCCACTGATTTGACCTACTATGGCCCAAATCAAAAACAGACACCGTAAATGCACCCAATTGTCTGGTCGGATTGAACATTCCTAAATTAACCTATGTTCATTACCACTTCAATAATTACAGATATTTTAATTGTTTAACCAGTTCCAACAGGATTGATATTAATTTTTTTGTTCAAAATGGAAATTACCGGAGTAATGGTTATTTACTGTATCAGTGTCAATAACTGAAAATTTTCCAAACTCATTGATTATAATCGAAATGTCTCTATCCGAAATTGTATCCCGGGTTCAAAAGGCTGAAAAGGAAACCAACAGGTCAATTGGTTCAACCCGGGTAATTGCCGTTTCCAAACTGCAACCCAATGAGAGGGTTTTGGGTCTTTTGGCAGAAGGCCATGAGGAATTTGGTGAAAACAGGGTTCAGGAAGCTGTAGGTAAATGGCCGGAATTTCTGGCAACATATCCTCAAACCAAAATACACCTTCTTGGCCCCCTGCAATCGAACAAGGCTAGACAAGCCATGCAACTCTTTCATTGCATCCACTCGATTGATCGTGCCAGTCTGGTTACCAGAATTGTTCGTATCGCCGACGAAATCGGCACCTGTCCGGACCTGTTTGTTCAGGTGAATACCGGTGAGGAACCACAAAAGTCTGGTATCTTGCCCGGTGAGACCGATCAGCTGGTAACTGAAATCAGGAAGTACAACCTGCCTCTCTTGGGACTCATGTGCATACCCCCCTTTGACGAAGAACCGGCCCTGCATTTTGGTCTTCTCGCCAATCTTGCCAAACGAAATGGATTATCCAACCTGAGCATGGGCATGAGCAATGATTTTGATTCGGCCGTTAGAATGGGAGCAACCCACATACGTGTTGGTACAGCCATTTTTGGAGAACGGGATTATTCCAAACGGTAATCAGGACACTTGAGTCAAGATTTGATGGCTATTCGGGTCTTGCTTGTGAGATTGCCTGCAATCCAGATCATGGTTTTCCAGTTAACGGCCACACATCCTTCCGTAGGAATTCTAGGCCCCCGCCATACATGCAGAAAAATCGCTGATCCCTTGCCTGGTTTCGGATCGGCCCTGTTGTAATCGATTGGTATGACAATATCGTAAAGTGAATCGGCCCTGAACATCCTTTCGTGGCTGAATTTCCAATTGGTACCATTGGCAATCAACCTGTTGTAGTTGGAGTCCCGGGGATCATCTGACCAGATATTCCCTTTTCTGATGGGAATTGCCTGTGGTGGCAGGAAGAATCGTGATACCCTGTCTGGTCGGTACAAGACATACTCAAGCAAATAGGCACCTGCCGGTGTAACACCATCACCTTCGTTTTTAACGGTTTTTATGCCACTGCGGCCAATGGAGCAGGGAAATTTTGTTCCCTTGTACCATCCATGCCACTTGTCGATGAATATGGTTTCTGGGAAGGTCAAAGTCTGTGACCACTTTTTCGTGCCTTTACAGCCATGTATTCGGCATTGTATTTGTTGACTGCGGTCAGGATGGGAATTCGTTCATGAACATTGATTCCCTGTGATTCCAGAATGGTTATCTTGGCCGGATTGTTGGTCATCAATCTTAGATTTTCATATCCCAGCAGTTTCAGGACTTCCGATCCCAACCTGAAATCCCTTTCATCATCCTCAAAACCCAAACGATGATTTGCCTCAACCGTGTCAAAACCCTGATCCTGAAGAGAATAGGCCCTTATTTTGTTGATGAGGCCAATTCCCCTGCCTTCCTGATTGATATAGAGCAGAATTCCCTCTTCATTGTTGATCATTCTCTCCAAGGCAAGGTGTAACTGCGGTTGGCAGTCACATTTCAATGAACCAAGCACATCTCCCGTAAAGCAGCCTGAATGAAGTCTGGTCAGCACCGGCCTATTCCTGGGTGGAGAGCCAAAAACAATTGAGCAATGTTCATCACCCCCAAGTTTTTCTCGAAAAAGGTAAATCATTGAAGGAACTTTTTCGGAAAGTGGGAGAGTGGATTTTGAAACCAGTTCAAGGGAAACATCCGGTTGCTGTTTCGGGTCAAAATCCTGAACCTCCAGACAGGAAAACCGGGTTTTCCCAACCTCCTCACCCTGCAACATCCGAACCAGGACTGCAGGTAGCAATCTGGCCTTTCTGGCAAGCTCAATCGCCATCCTGTGCAAATGGACCTCTCCCCCTCTTTCTGTTTCAAGGGGACCCTTCAAGGGGACCTTCAGGTCAAGAGAGGGATCGGCAATGGCCTTAACCCAGTCCAGACTGGCATCATCAGGGATAATTATACGAGCCAAATCACCATCATAAACCCGCGCCTTAAGAGTGTCAGCCCTTCGACGAGTGAGAGCCATTACGGTCGTATCCTCAGCCAGGAATTCCTTCATCCGGGGGAATGAGCCGTTTTCTATCGGCAGAACAACACAAGCATTGTCATTATCCTTGATGACCACCGGAATGCCCAGCCTCATATCGCTCATAGTTCTGGCCAGAACTTCATCTTTTCGCAAGGTGAGATGCATTTCCGTTTTGTTCCTTCGGTCCATTCAGATCAAGCCCTTTATGGCTGCCAATTTTGTGCGAAATTCAGATATTCCTTTCAAGCAGGGAGGCATTAACATTTTCTAGCCATGGCATGCCTCATGGAAACCAAATTTCAGTAGTACAAATAGAAGGTCTGAAAAAAATACCAATGCTAATTTTTAGTTGAAAATTTTGAATTTTTCGTTAGGATATAACAATCATTCGCACCAGAGCAGTTCAATTTTGAGAATATGGGGTTGGGTGCGGAACCCTTGAAGTGTTCTCATCATGATAACAAAGATACTATAGTGAAAAAATTTCTTCTTGTAATTTTGCTGGCCGGTTTGGCTGGTTGTAGTATTGTTGATTTTGGTCCTCCTGACAGAATTGACAATGCCTGCAATATCGTGAAAAGCAATCCCAACTGGTATAGACACATGGATCGAGTCGAGAAAAAATGGGGTGTCCCGATGTCTGTTCAGATGGCCGTAATTTACCAGGAAAGTAAATTTGTAAGAAATGCCAGACCTCCTCGCAAATTCAGGATGGGTGTCATTCCCGCCGGTTATGAAACCACGGCATATGGTTATGGGCAGGTTTTGGATGGCACCTGGAAATGGTATCAGGAATCCACTGGTAATCGAAGGGTCAGTAGAACAAACTATGGTGATGTCGTAGAATTCATCGGTTGGTACACTGATATCTCAGCACGTGACTTGAATATTTCCAAAAGTGATGCCAAAAGGGTTTACCTGGCCTATCATGAGGGGCACAATGGATATCGCAAGGGCAGTTACAGACAGAAAGCTTGGTTAATTGATGTTTCCGACAAGGTTGCCGACATAGAACGTCAATATCGAAGCCAGTTGAGAGGGTGTAGAATCGGCTTGTTTTGATCTTGACTGGTTTAAGAGCCTGTTCCATAAGTCGAGAAATGTAGCAAATTCAATACATTTCCAGAAAAGAAACCATTTTTTCTTCCAAGTCAGTTCTGAATTTTAGGTTGAACAGCATCATTTTTAATGTTTTGTGACTTATGATTCAGGCTCTAAAGAATAGGATATATCATTGAAATCCAACAACAACTTGACGGTTTCCTCGTATCATATCCAAGATTGAAATTCATCATCCGGTACAGCCTGGCATTGTCTTTTCCCATCTTGGTCCCAAGGAGTTTCCAACCCTTGTTGCAACTCTCGTTCATTGTATTCATGCCTACCTCCGGTGCGTCCAACTGCCTGGTCAAATCCACGAGACTTCATTTTGGGAATGATCCCTACATCCGTGGCTCAAAAGAAGATGTCGGTGGTGAGAACTCCGTTTCTTCATCAGGTTCCGGCTTGGTGAGCAACTCCCGGCGAATGGCTTCCGTCACCGTTGCCCGTACGAGGTGTGGGGCTCTCAACCGGATCTGGCCGGAGTCTTGGACAGGACCCAGGAGTTTCATTGCCAGAAAAGAAGCCAGGGGATCGTATCCTGATTTATTCAGTGTCAAGGCCTTGTCAAGGTCAATCCTGGCCTTGACCATGGGCTGTCGTTGCGGCGGACCAAAACATTTGGCAATTGTCTGCAGGGCCTCGACAAGGCCCTGCTCCTCCAGCCTCTCCAACAGAAAATCAACGGCATTTCTCCGTACATATGAAGCCAGGCTTGGAATGCCATATTCCCAGATACCAACCAATGGCTCCCAGACAAACCCCGTATGCAACAATTTTTGCCTGACCTCCAGCTGTTCCCTGTCATCAAATCCCTGATGGGGAGACAGATGCTGGAGAGCCAGATTGAAATCACGGCTTGTCGGTTGCCCGCCCTCGCCAACCCGCCAGGCCATTTCGGCAAATGGAACCAGCAATCTGGAATTGTCGAGCTCTTCAACCCTGCAGTTGTAGAGTTCTAATCTTTGTTCATCAACCGTCTTGCGGGCAGCATCCACCATATCCATACCGGGCCGGAAAGTTCGATTCCTTGCCAGGGTGTCCCAGAGGGCACTCCCCCAGAGCTGGATGAAGTAGGGGTAGTCCTGGACTTCATCCAGAACATGTTCCATGGCATCATCATTGAACCGCACCCAACGGCCAAAAGGCTTGAAAAGAGCTTGTCGGGTATCATCCCTGTCCAACCTGCCGATGCGCTCCATTCGCCCCCGCTCAATGAATGTGGCACCCGAACGGGCGAGAACCGATGGCAGGTCAGGCGTGCCGGCAATGACAAGCAGGAGGGGATAGTCCTTGCCAACGGTCTGTGCGGCATTGTAAAAGATGTGACCCACCTCTGGTGGCATGTTGTGGACCTCGTCCAAGAGGAGGACACCTCCGGTGTTCCCGCTGCCCAGAGCTTCCAGCCATGAACTCATGTCTTCTGCCCCGACGACCCGTGAAACTTCAGCCAGGTCAAACCCAGCCCCAAAGTCTCCTACATTCAACTTTATGCCACTGACACGCTCCAGGAGGTTTCTGGGAAATTTCCGAGCCATCCCCCGTGCGATGGCTTTTCTACCGATGAAAGGTTTTCCGAGGCCATGGTCACCACCGGCATATTGCTTTCTCTGGCTTCCTCTGCGATCCACTTCAGCAGGGCCGTCTTGCCACATCCCCGAGGGCCTGTGAGGCTAATAGCTGTCGGACGGGTTTTTTTTACCTTGACCGCCTTCATCCGGATTTTTAAATCCCTTTTCAACCTGTCCCGCCCGGCCATTACGGGAGGCAATTCCCCATAACCGGGATGGAAGGGGTTGGTTCTGCCAAATGGAAACAAGAAATTCTCCAATTGATAATTGTAATTAGTAGATTGTAAAAAGTATATATCAGGGGTCGGGGTTAAATCAACTTCATATGCCATTGAAAGTGTAACGGTGTCGCCACTGGCCATTCCATTGGCAAATACAAGGGGTTGGTGATTCGGGCTGGCTGTTTGTCCGGCCAATGGACGATTCCGGTGAGGGCCCTCGATTTGGGCATCCATCCACCGGCAATGATGGCAGTTACATACGTGACATGGATGGGGCGATTAGCCGCACCATCATCAGGACAGTTCCGGCGAAGGCAACAATCTTCAATGAAACGATAAGGCTCAACAAGGCATTGCATTGGTTGGCATTCCTACCCAAACTGCAACTTCATTGCAGGAGTGCAGAGTAGTTACAACCCCAGGTTCATCACCATAATATAAGGGTAGCATCTTAAAGTTAAGGGTAAGGGCACCTCTATTTTAACCCTTTTCTGATATTCCCCGAGGACCTAGAAACAGGTCTAATAAACTTTTTGTTTCAAACTATCAAAAAAGACTGCAGTTTTGCAAGTCTTTCGGGTATTCTTCTTAATCCAAATTCAACAAATCCTTTTGGAGTTCAATGTTGAAAAATCTGGGATCAAGCTTGATGTTGGATTTGATATCCAGTAGCCGGACCATTGTCCTGTTTTCGAATTCATCGACAAACACCCAGCCGATCAACAGCAGGGGGTGATTCTGGAACACCAATTCCAGACGTCCCTTGAGGTGTCGGGATGTTAACCCCAAATGCAACTCGTTGTATTCGATACCGACCAAATGATCCAGGACAGCATCTGAGTCGGTAAAATCAAGATCCCTTTTCAGAAGGTGGAAAAAAGGTGTATGCCTCAATGGGTAAAAGGTTGGGCCGGTATTGGAATTCTTGTCGAATACCGCAACACTCCCCGAGTTGGCAATGAGAATACCCGTACCGGGAGGGGAATATTCTAGCCTGGCCCTCAAAGGACGATCCAGATACAATTTACCCTCTGATCTTGAACCGTCATAATTTATTTGCAGAATCTCCGAATACAGCGTATCGATTTCTTTAAGATAGGTTTCAAGATCCTGAAGCGTTGGTTTATCCTCTGTTTCTGCCAAAAGGTGTATTGAAATGGCAAGGAAACCAAAAAGCAGATAACCGATCTGTTTGCAAATCTTGTTCGGAGACAGTTTTCCAATGATGTTTATTTCTCAACTCCCTTGCATTGTGGGTAATCCAATAGTCAAATAAAAAGTATAATTCCTGGGATTAGGGAATTAAATTAAACTCATTAACCAGTTCTTCCTTCTGATCCCTTCACAAGCATGAAAATGCACACCTAAGGGCTTGAGGTTGCTCTCCGCTACTGTGACCAGATCATGGCAATCCCTTGCGAGACACTCAACATTCACATACATCCGCAAGCGTAGCTTTTTGGCCAGAATTTCTGAAACAGACTCCATTTTTAATCCTCCTTGCTTTGCAAAATCAGGCTCACCTTCTACTTCTTTAGACAACAAGGGAAGTGTAGAAAACATACTGAATTAATCCTTGGCAAAACTTCCTCGGCACCAGTCCAGTCCTGAACGCCGATCAAGCGCTCCACCAACTTGAGCAAGATCAGATTCCAAGCCCTCTTTGATTGCAAGGAAATCTTCAATTTTCGCAAATGGATCAATATCGGTACTTTTTCGGTGGCACCACCTTGCCGCCAAAGCAGTTCGACTACCAATTAAAATCTGTTCACCTTCACACATTCGTAAAAGAATTGGTACCATTTTGTCAAAAATCTCTCTGGCAGGAGAAGGTATGCTGAAATTCATTTTGCAAATTGAATGCGTTAAGTGTGATTTCTGCCACATATATACCAATGATCTATAATGAGAACATTACCGAACATACAACAAAATCCAGGCAAAGTTGAAAATTCAATTGGATATCTAGACCTGGATTTCAAGTCACTCATAAATTTGATAAGCTGAATTCAATTTCCCAAGATACTTCAGGTTTTAAACAAGGCTGGAATTATTCGGGTATGAAGATTTCCCTTTTTCCAACATGATTGGCCTTGCCAATTAAATCCTCGTCTTCCATCCTTTCAACTATTTTGGCAGCCTTGTTGTAACCTATTCCGAGTTTTCTCTGGATATAGGATATGGAAACGCGCCGATCCCTTTTGACAATTTCCACTGCCTGAGGATATAAACTGTCTTCGGAATTCTTGCCACCTACAAATCCCAGAGCCTGATCCACCTCGGCCTCGATAGTACCCTCGGGATCATCAAAGATCTGATATTCGTCTTCGGTGCTGCCATAGGTCTTTTTCAAGTATCCCACGACTTTTTCGACCTCCTCATCGGTCACCAATGGGCCATGGACCCGCTGGATCTTGCCGCCGCCAGACATAAACAGCATATCACCCTTGCCGAGGAGCTGCTCAGCACCCTGGGTGTTTAATATTGTTCTGCTGTCTATCTTGGATGAAACCTGGAAAGAAACGCGGTTGGGGAAATTGGATTTGATAATCCCACCCATTACATCGACCGATGGCCTTTGGGTGGCAGCAATGAGGTGGATGCCGCTGGCTCGTGCCTTCTGGCTCAACTGTTGAAGACATTCATCAATTTCCTTTCCGGCCGTTTGGACCAAATCGGCCAATTCATCAATGATGACAACGATATAGGGCAAATATTCCACCTCAAATTCCTTTGTGGTAAATTCTGCCCGCCCAGTTTCCTTGTTGTAACCAGTCTGTATCTTGATGGAGTAAACTTTTTCGCCCTTTTCCATCAACTCAAGCATATGGGTGTTGTAGGATTGGATATTCTTGATATTCAATCTCATGCTTTGCATTTTCTCATATCTCTTGTTCATTTCGTAAGTGACCCACTTCAATGCCACAACCGCCTTCTTCGGGTCGGTTACCACCGGAGATACCAAATGTGGGATACCGTCATAACCGCTCAATTCGATCATTTTGGGGTCAATCATCAACAATTTGCATTGATCGGGCGAGAGCTTGTACAACATGCTCAGTATCATTGAGTTCAAGCCAACCGATTTACCTGATCCGGTGGTTCCAGCTATGAGAAGGTGGGGCATGGAAACCAGATCAACCACGACCGCCATGCCACTGATGTCCTTACCGAATATGAGAGGAAGCTTCTGTCGGGAATTCCAAAATGCAGTCGAGGAAGCCAATTCCTTCAGGTAAACGGTTTCCCTGATTTCGTTGGGCAGTTCTATCCCGACATATGGTTCACCGGGAATTGTTGATATTCGAGCTGACAAGGCTGACATGGAACAGGCGACATCATCAGCCAGCTGTATCACCCTGCTGGTTTTGACACCGGGGGCAGGCCTGAACTTGTAAAGGGTCACCACTGGTCCCTGAAGAATTTTCTCGATTCTTCCCTGAACACTGAAATCGGCAAGTATGCGCTTCAGTTTTTCACCCCGGGCCTCCAATTCTCCCTGACTTCTCTCATTCTTGATGATTTCATCGGGTTCACCCAGGAATGAAAGTGAAGGCGGGATATAGGTATTTTGGTCAGGAAAATTATCTAGGGATTGGAGTGTTTCCTGAGTTGCACGAGCACTGACTTTAAGTTGTCTGGGATCCCTTGGCACAACGACTATGTCATGATCCCCCTCATCAATTTCTTGAGGTTGATCCTGTGAGAGAGTGTCCAACAGGGGCAGTGTGGCTGAACTTTGTTCCTGATGTTCACTATCAACTTGTCTTTTGGCAAAACTAATCTGGGTAAGCTTACGGGGACGAACAGTTTCTTCCTCCTTGGTCAACCATGCAACCGATTGACTGATTCCAGTCTTGAAAATTTTTGAGAGCACACCTTTGGACTTGACCTTTTCCTCAACTTCTTCCTGTTCATAATATTCATAAAAATCCTGGCTTTTGGATTCTTCCTTGTCATTTCTCCTCAGGAAATTGTCCAATTTGTTCAATACGCCCCTGGAAGTGGGTACATCTTCCTGACCCAGCGTATCCACAGGGATTTGATATGGACCATTTTGTGAATTTGACTCCCTTGCCACATGCCTTTGGGTCAATCTTCCAACAATTTCTCTGAGAGTGAAGCCAAATGTATAAAAACAAACGATCAACAGAAGAAAGCCAACAACAAATTTTGCATGTTCGAAGAAAGTGGCCTTGTCAAATGGTAACGCATTCAAGGTAGCGCCTACAAAGGTATCGCCGAAGATTCCCCCGAGACCAAAATGGTGATTCCACGAATCCAGGGGTTGCAGTGTTGATGAAAACACAGAAGCTGTGGCAACCAGTATGGGGAAATAAATCAAGGATTTTATGAACCGGCCTGTACCCGCATGGGACATGAACCGAATTCCCCAGAAAAACATGTATAGTGCCATGATCCATGATCCCAGGCCGATAATGACAATCAGGCTACTGGCAACCGAGGCACCAAAATGACCCAACAAGTTGCTTACTCCACCATTTGTCAATGAAAAAATACCTGGGTCAAATGGTGAATAGGAACCCAGGATCAATCCCAACATACCACTGAGAAGCAACAACAACAGGCCCCATAATTCCTGACTTCGCTTAATCAAAACCCTGAACCAATTTTGATCAACCAAAGATTGTCTCTGTCTAATTTGGTAGGTCACCTTTCCTTCTCCTTCCTAAATCAGTTCCCTGATGCTTGCCAATCCCGTTTCCAGTTCTTCCTGCCCGGCAACCATTGCCACTCTGATAAATCTCTTGCCTGGATTAAGTCCTCGGTCCTCGAAACTGAAATATGAACCCGGTACCACTTTCACTCCCCGTTGCTTCCATAACCGTCTTGTGATTTGCTCTCCATCCTCTACATCCAGCCATAGAAAGAAGCCTGCTTCGGGTGGATTGTATCCTTCAAACCCATCAAATATCCGATCGGCAAGTTTGTATTTTGCCTGATATTGTTCCCTGCTTGCACTGACATGGGATTCATCTTCCAGCAAACGTGTGGCAACTGCCTGCAAGGGTATGGGAACAGCCGGATCAGAATAGGAACGATATTTTTTGAAGTGTGAGATCAGTTTTTCTCCTCCTACCATAAAACCGGCTCTCAGACCGGGCAGGTTGGACCTTTTGGAAAGTGAATTGAAAATCATCATGCGGTCGAGATCGCCCTCGATGCCCGAGTTTGCTTCAATCATGCTTGGTGGTGGTTTGGATCGGTAGATTTCCGAATAGCATTCATCAGAGAAAACCAGAAAATCATGCCTGTGAGCCAATTTGAGCAGGTTTTCCATATATTCCCTTGATGCGACCGACCCCTGTGGATTTGATGGAGAGCACAAATAAACGATGGCAACTTCATCGAGAGCCCGGTGGGACAGTCTTTCAAAATCCGGTAGAAAATTATTGTTTTTTTCAGCGTCCAAAAAAACCGGCTCGGCATTGGCAGCAAGTGCGGCACCCACATAAACCTGATAAAACGGATTGGGAATCAGCACCTTGGACTTTTTGCCCTTTTTGTGCTCAGGGCATAAAGCAATACAGGCATTGAAGAGAGCTTCCCTCGTTCCATTAACAACGGAAATATTCTCATCCGGATCAATAGTTGCACCATATCGACTTCGATACCAGCTCGATATGGATTGCAGCAACCCGCTGGTACCATTCTTGGGCGGATATTTACCAAACTGGTCGACTAACCCTGTTATCTCTTCCATTATCCATTGTGGAAATGCATGTCTGGGTGCACCTATGGACATGTCAATGATTTTATCACCGGGAGGGGTGTTCCCGATGAGTAACCTCAATCGATCAAATGTATAGTCTGGCAGTTGGGAAAACCGCCCGGGAATGTCCATGGTCTTTGGTCTGCCTCAAAATTTTCTGTTTGGTCTTCTTGCCCATTTGGAGGTTTGATTCTATTTATTCTTTTCCAAGAATCAATAGGTTTTTTCAAATGTGAGTTTTGTGGCACAAAAATGCTACAATCAGGAATGACTATGCACTAGAGTGACAACAAGCATTTTGTGATGAAGTTTAACAATGGTGATTACATCGTTAACTCCGGACTTCCTGACCCTAGAATGACAATTCAACAGAATCATGCATGTTCCATCCCAATATCAAAGAGGTTTTGAAGGAATCCACCAAATGGAATTTGGTGACCATATATGAACACACTCTGATTTATCATTTCAAATTTTGACCACTTGCCGACCAATCCTCCTGATCATGGGAGCTCAGGGCTTTTGCCTGTGGCAACATCAACGGCGGCACCGATCTCTTTCATCCAAAAACAGTGGATTATAGTTGGCCAAAATCAAACCCGAGGTCAGGAAATCTGAACTTGGTCGATCACATTCCTGTCACAG
Organism: Paracoccaceae bacterium; assembly: GCA_026710155.1. Classification (GTDB taxonomy): domain Bacteria; phylum Pseudomonadota; class Alphaproteobacteria; order Rhodobacterales; family Rhodobacteraceae; genus MPNP01. The sequence goes on along the minus strand of JAPORQ010000066.1, from coordinate 13,629 downwards.
AGACAAGATATCTGAATTCTTGACCTTTGACTCAATCAAGACATGGAACGTATCTGTCCTGATAAAGACAGCCCTGTGCCTCCCATCGATTTTTCACTACCCGCATGTTTATTCGCGGTCTTCCATAAACTTTTGAACCGCTTATTCTTCCATTCACTGCCATCGTTGATTTCCAGAATTGAAGAGTCACCCGTGTACAGAAAACGTGCGAGCGTGCTTTCCCCGGTAAATCTTTGGTGTCCTTCTCGATGCTCAAAGAAATCCACCTGAAGCGACAATGCTTATGGTTTCTTCGTCAGAACCGCAACCTCGAAGAAGCCAAGCTGTTGCATTCACTGCTGCGCCATGCTTTAGCGGAAACGGGGAGAAAATTGTGGGCACTAACAATAGAACACTGGCCAATATCGTTAATGAGAGAGGGTAATAGACATTTCACGCATCTCTCCTTGAATTAAATTCAACCTGATTATCTGATCTTTTTGAATTTTGTCAATCAGACACTTATCCCAAGAATCAAGTAAGTTGCTTAGAATACTAGAGCACATTAACTAAATATTGTCAATTATAGTAATTATACCCTTTTATTTCCAATTTTTCATTCAACAGGATTCATGGCTTCCCAACCCAAAATACTTGTCATTGGTTCCAACAGATTAGTTCGAGATACCCTTCATGACCTCCTGATGGCTGGTGGAGAATTCGAGGTCGGGGTATTGAATCATATTTCAGATATTCAATCAACCTCGATGGGCACTATTTCAACAGTGATTGCTTTTGTTGATGATCATGATGATCTGGACGTGCTTGCGAATTATAACCATAATTTTCCTCCTGCCATACTTATTCTTTCAGAAGAACAGAAAACTCAGCCATCAAACACCGAACCTGACGAATTTGGGTTGGTTTGTTTTATCAAGCCGTTCTCCTTCAAAGAACTGCTGATCCAATTGCAGGGGTTGGTCACAAGATATGAGATAAGGCGGCAGGTATCATTCAAATTGGCCGAAATGGTTATTGACCCCTCATCACTGACTTTGACCAATGATGTGGGTGAAGAGGTTCGCATGACCCAAAAGGAATTTGAACTTTTGTATATTCTCTACAAGGCCAGGGGCAGAACCCTGTCAAGGGAATACCTGCTCAAGGAAGTATGGGGTTACAAAAAGGATATAATTACCAACACCCTTGATACGCACATACATTGGCTGAGACAAAAAATTGAAGTAGATTCAGCCAATCCCCAGATCATCGTGACTGATGATGGGGGATACCAGATCACACCTGAATTTTCATCACAAACACTGTAGAAAGCCATCAACACCATGCAGTTTACCGTTGCTACCTGGAACATCAATTCAATAAGATTGCGGGAAAGCCTGGTCTGTAAATTTCTGAATCAATACACACCCGATATTCTCTGCCTGCAGGAAATAAAATCCCCCACTGAGTTGGTTGGCACAGAAGCCTATAGGTCGATGGGGTACAATCATATTCTTATTCGAGGACAGAAGGCCTATAACGGAGTAGCCATCCTCTCCAGAATCCCCATGGTCGAGGTTGCCAGGATAAATTTCATCGACAAGGAAGAAGCCCGCCATATATCGGCAAGACTGGAAAATGGGATTACCATTGAAAATTGTTATGTACCGGCTGGTGGTGATGTTCCAGACCCAGAAGAAAATCCCAAGTTCAAGGACAAGCTGGATTTCATTGCAGGGATGAAACAATGGTCAATCAACCATTCTCCCAAGAAAACCATTTTGGTTGGGGATCTCAATATTGCACCGTTTGAAGATGATGTCTGGTCCCATAGGCAACTGCTGAAAGTCGTCAGCCACACACCCGTGGAGGTCGAGGGAATGACATCATTGATGAAAGCTGGCGGATGGATTGATACGGTTCGTGCCAATATTCCCGAAGGGAAACTCTATTCCTGGTGGTCGTATCGGGCTCGGAACTGGGATATCTCTGATCGGGGACGTCGTCTTGACCATATCTGGGCCTCATCCGATCTTGCAAGCAATATTGGTGAATCAGTTGTTCTTCGTGAAATAAGAGGATGGGAAAGACCCTCAGACCATGTGCCTGTTATGACAAAATTCATAATCTAGTGCACTGATTCAAACAAAAGACTCCCATCATTTTCCCTTGAATGCCTATGAATAAAGGGAATCTCTATTATAAATATGGGTACCAAATGTAATTGACAGTGCACTAGATTGGAAAATCAACGAACAACTGGATCAAAATTCTTCAGACATTGTTCCATAAGTCCATAAATGCAGCAAATTCAATACAATTCCACTCACAAAAACCATTTTCGGTTCCAAGTCGGTTCTGAATTTAAGAGCACGCAGAAGCGCTTTCATTGTTTTTGTGACTTATGATTCAGGCTCTAAGACCTTCTGACCAAATTTTTTCAGATTGAACAATTAATCTTGATTTTGAAATTGGTATCATCTCCTGTCTGAATAACCCATGGGGAACATCAGAATCCTTCTTGAATTGGAAAAATCAGAACTTAAATAAATTGTTGACTAAATTAGTCGGAAATAATACATGCTTATCTGATCTCATTTCAGCCAAGCGCATATCATGGTAAATGATGATTATGGCAGAGCTGTAGATGAAGGATTCAAGACTATCAATTTAAGCATTCAAAGATGAAAAAGTTTTTTTCTATCATAATCATGTCACTATTATTGGCTTATCCACTTCATGCCGCAACCAAGGTTGGGGTTTTGGAAACCTATGCGAATATTGCCGAGGCAAAGTATGCCGACAGCCTTTCAAGGGCAATGAAGCTTCGGGAAGCAGTGGATGATCTGGTTGAAAACCCCTCTGCCGGCGCTCTTGAAGCAGCCAGAAATACATGGTTGGCTTCCCGAGTGCCCTATCAACAGACCGAGGCCTATCGTTTTGGCAATGCCATTGTCGATGATTGGGAAGGCAAGGTAAACGCCTAGCCGCTTGATGAGGATCTCATAGATTATGTTGATGGCTCCTATGGAGGTCCGACCGAGGAAAATGAACTGGCCGCATTGAATGTCGTTGCAAATCAGACCTTCACATTGTCAGGCCAGATGGTGGATGCAACTGAAATCACTCCTGAATTGCTCGAAGAGGCTTTACATGAAGCTGATGGTGTTGAAGCAAATGTGACCACAGGTTACCATGCCATCGAATTCCTGCTTTGGGGACAGGACCTCAATGAACATGGACCGGGAGCCGGCAATCGTCCATGGACTGATTACGCCATGGGCGATCAATGCACCAATGGAAATTGTGACCGACGAGGACAGTATCTCAAGGCTGCAACCGATCTACTAGTTAGCAACCTGGAATGGATTGCTGGACAATGGGCTGCCGGTGGTGAGGCACGCGCCTCCCTCATGGCCGACGAAAATACTGGTATCTCCACAATTCTGACAGGCATGGGAAGTCTGAGCTATGGCGAACAGGCAGGTGAACGCATGCGGCTGGGTTTGTTGCTCAATGATCCGGAAGAAGAATATGATTGCTTCTCCGACAATACACACAACAGTCATTACTACGATGGCAAGGGTATTTTAAATGTCTATCATGGTTCATATGTAAGGATTGACGGGTCGGTCGTCTCAGGACCTTCCTTATCTGATATGGTAAAGCAAGTTGATTCCGGTCTTGATACCGAAATGCATAGCCGTTTACACAATACAATGCTTGCACTCGGAAACATCAAGCAAACTGCAGAAGCTGGATTTGCATATGATCAAATGCTCAAACGCGGGAATGATGCGGGTGAAGCACTTGTCATGTCTGGTATTGATGCACTGGTTGACCAGACACGATCAATCGAACGGGTGATCACTGCACTTGGACTTGATCAAATCGAGTTTGAAGGTTCGGACAGCCTGGACAATCCCGAAGCCTTATTCCAGTAAAATCCCAAATCTGTCCGGTGGTACTTGACTGATGATGTTGTGTATCACCGGATTGACATTTATCAATATTTCAATGCCCCGCAAGGTACTTTGGGTGTTTTTGTCATTGTTATTCTACAGCAGTGCGTCTGCAGAAACCGTCTGGAAGATCTACATCTGGATTTCATGGAACGCACGGAAGAGGAGATTAAAAGAATTAATTCGGTTGCAAGCCCGACATCAGATTTTTCCAAACCCGAACAATTCGAAACGAATTCCGCTGGTGCTGCCACCGTACGTGCCCAAATGGACAGGGACGCGTTTTCTCAACCCTCCAAAAACGTTTCATTCGAAGCTGAACTTGATTTTCTCGTTGGCAATGGCCTATTTCGAAAAGTTTGGGTTTCTTCACCTGTTTCCACCCTCGCCTCTGATGGTCTTGGACCTCTGTTTAACGCACGGCCTTGCCAGCGTTGTCACATTTAAGGACGGGCGGCCATGTTCCCAAAAGTGGAGGGGATAACACTATTTCAATGATTTTGAAGGTATTGTTACCAGGTGAAGTCGACGAGTGGAACAATAGGATTCCGGGTTTCATTCCTACCCTACCGGAACCGAATTATGGCCAGCAAATGCAGGATTTTAGCCTTCCCGGTATACAGGCTGAACACCGATTGGTCATTACCTATGAAGATGAATAGGTAGTGCTGTCTGATGGCGAAATCGCTTATTTTAGACACCCCACCTACAATTCCGAAAATCTGGGTTATGGTTCCCTTCATTTGAAAGCAATGTTTTCACCCCTTGTTGTCCAACAGATGATAGGTTTGGGCATAAACTTTCGGCCAGCCTTCAATAAGGCTTTTGATGCCTGGATATCGGCTGGTCATCTTCGCTTTGGGCCAACTGAATATTTTGATCGCGGACTTGCCCTGTCCTTTTGGCCGGACACCAGAGGGAGGATCAACAGGACACTCAACTCACTTATTTCAGAGTTGGATCCGGTAATTGAAGACCTCGAGGAATTCATGACCGTATCAGTCGCTGGTCGCGGTTTTTTTTACTCTCGAAATGCTGTTGTATGACAGCAATTTCATCAACAATTCCGAATCTGATTACCACTGCAGATTGATACGGGCCATTTCCAGGGACATTTCGAGTATTTCCACCAATATCCATCATGATTGGGAAAAACAGTTTGCTCATCTTTTGCGGAATCCTGATCCTGAAGGTATATATCGTAATGAGGAAGAAGTTCTGAGGGCGTTGTTTACATCCTTGGCAACCGGCCTTGAATTTACATCGGATTTACGCCTTGGGAGACCACTTGGAACGATTGACCTTCCACGCCCCAACCGGGCAGAGGCACGCCGATCATCAAGGTCACAACGGCATGTCGAATTATCTCTCCTGGCACTCCGGGAACTTAGTTTCATACTATCGGAATCCAATAATGAAACCACCATGTTGCTGGATTCCTCATTTGCAAAAGCACAGGCAAATCTTGCCTTAGTTGACTTACCGGATCTATCTACTGTAGCGGAACCGGAAGGCCGAATGAAATTGCAGGAAATTCGTAATCAACTAGAACAAATCAGAGAAATGATCAACCAGGTACTTGCCCAGGATCTGGGCATAGCTGCCAGTTTCAATTCGTTGGATGGTGATTGACATGACAACTCGAAGGGACTTTCTAACTGGTATGCTTGCAGCAGGAATTGTACCTGTTGCGAGTTGGGCTGATTTGGGCAGTCCAGCATTTCTTTCCGCCGGTCGGGAATCTGGCAATCGACATGTCATGTGTGGACTGACCAGTACAGGAAACCTGCTGTTCAGGATATCCCTTCCTGCCCGAGGTCACGAAGCGGCTGCACATCCGGTCCGAGCTGAAGCTGTTGCCTTTGCACGGCGTCCCGGCAATTTTGCCATGGTCATTGACTGTACGAACGGAAAGGTCAAACAAATACTTGATGCACCACCAAAGTACCATTTTTTTTGGTCATGGGATATTTTCAGCAGATGGCAGTCTCATGTTCACAACCGAGAATGATTATGAAGTAGCTGCCGGCAGGATTGGTATTTGGGATACACGAAACGGTTATCATCGGGTTGGAGAGATTGGCTCTGGCGGTATTGGGCCCCATGACATCAAGTATATTTCCGAACAGGAGATTCTCGTGGTTGCCAATGGGGGGGCATTGAAACCCACCCAGAAAGCGGCAGGGCAAAACTGAATGTTCCCATGATGAGGCCAAATCTTAGCTATGTTTCCATTGACGGGAAAATAATTGATCAGATCGAGCCGGCACACTCCGAACATATGAACTCGATCAGGCATTTGGCAATAAGAAATGATGGTCTGGTTGCTTTTGCCTGCCAATGGCAAGGAAGAGTCGAAACTGCTCCAGCGTTGCTTGGAACCCATCGTTTGGGCGATCAAAAACCAGTCATGCTTCATTCAAATGATGAACATCCTCAGCTTCTTGCCTATCTGGGCAGTGTATCGTTCAATTCAGATGGAAAATTACTGGCCAATACTGCTCCAAGAGGAAATATTGCCCAGATTTTTGACAGCGCAGACAAAACACTCGTTTCATCTTTTGTTTTACAGGATATTTGTGGAGTTACTGCAATTGATGAAGGGTTTATGTTTACGACTGGCAAGGGGTTGGCAAGATATTGGACTGGTGAAGGTTTTACGGATGTCAAACATGATATTGAATGGGACAACCATCTCGTAAATCTCAATTCATAAACCTGACATCATCCAAAAAATTGAATCTAGGCATGTGCTTGACAGACTTGTTCCGAATGGGTAACCTCTTGGTTAGAGCCTAAGCTACTTTGGATTGGAGTGTAAAACCAAAGGCTGGGAATATAGACAATTGTATTGGGAGGAGATACCTATGTTGAAAAGACTGTTAGTTACATTTGCAAGTTCATTGATTATTCTGGGAGCATCAATCAATGCCTCGCAAGCGGACAAATTAACCCTTTATTGTAGTGCTCAAGAAGATTGGTGCCAGTTGTTGGCACGCAGTTTTGAAGATGCTACTGGCATTGATGTAAACATGACCCGGAAATCCTCTGGGGAAACCTTTGCCCAAATTCGTGCAGAATCCTCAAATCCCAAAGGGGATATCTGGTGGGGTGGAACTGGTGATCCCCATCTGCAGGCTGCCGAGGAAGGTTTGACCATGGAATATTTGTCACCCATGCGGGACCAACTGCACGATTGGGCAATCAGCCAGGCCGAGAGTTCCGGAAACCGCACCATCGGAATTTATTCCGGAGCATTGGGATACGGTTATAATTCCGATATTTTGGAGGCCAACAATTTACCGGTTCCGGCATGCTGGAAGGATCTTCTAAAACCCGAGTACAAGGGTCATGTCCAGATGGCCAATCCCAATTCATCGGGAACAGCCTATACCACCCTTGCCTCAATGGTTCAGATTTTTGGCGAAGATGAAGGATTTGAATTCATGAAGGGGCTTCATAAAAATATCAACCAGTATACAAAATCCGGGTCGGCCCCAATCAAAGCTGCAGGGCGTGGTGAGAATACCATCGGGATCGTTTTTATGCATGATGCCGTCAAGCAGGCAGTATCGGGTTTCCCGATCGTGGTGGTTGCCCCTTGTGAAGGAACTGGTTACGAAATCGGGTCGATGTCAATTATCAATGGAGCACGAAATCTGGATGAAGCAAAAATGTTTTACGATTGGGCATTAAGCGCGGATGCGCAAAATCTGGCCCTCCAGGTAAACGCTTTTCAGGTACCATCAAATCGTTCATCAGAGACTTCTCCCTCGGCGCCGGACATGAGTCAGATCCAATTGATAGATTACGACTTCAAGAAATACGGCTCTTCGGCCGAACGAAAACGCTTGTTGCAGAAATGGGACGAAGAAGTATCCGTCCTGCCTCAGTGACATTTGACATTTAATGTAACCAATCCAACCCGCCCGGTATTGATCCTTTGGATCATCGTCGGGTGGGTTGGTTATTGCCTCCTCCCCTGGTATGGGATTGAGGATGGTTTTTTTTCCTTTGGATGGGTGTTTGATGGCTATCCATTGGATTCGGATTATGCTCCCGCGGCCTTTTTGCTCATTCAAGGTGAAAAACTGTGGCTATCACCTGTTTTAATTCTCCTTGCCTTTCCGATAACCCTCATCGGTCTCAGAAAATCTGATCCTCTCTTCGCCCGGGGACTGATCCTGATCGGGGGAATTGGATTTTTTTGGCTGTTCGCCCAGGGTTTTGGAATTGGCATACGAGGGTATAATTTTGCCTGGCTGGAATCCTTGTTAGGTGATCTCGGGGATCGTCAATTCGGAATGGGATATGGTGCAATGCTGTGTGCCATTTCATTTTTATTCATTTTTACCCAAGGGATCGCTGCACGAGGTGCAGTTGGAGGGGATGTTTTTGTAGCCGGGGCGATTGGAGGTGTAATTGCAATCGTACTGGTTTTTGTCGGGTATCCCATTGCCAATATGCTTTTCTCCGCCTTCATTGATGATGGTGGAGAGTATTCAACAAGTGTCTTTTTCACAAAATTTTTCGATGACAGGTTATGGGGGCTAGCTTGTCTGTCCGGAGGCAGGTGCGGTGCTGCATGGAATTCCCTATTCCTGGCGATTTCTGTAGGATTTACGACCACCATGCTTGGTTTGGCCTTTGCCCTTGTTGCCACCCGGTCCAGATTCCGATACCAGCGGTCGTTGCGTGCCCTGACCGTACTTCCGATAATCACCCCACCATTCGTGATAGGACTTGCCTTGATCCTTTTGTTTGGCCGATCTGGTTCCGTGACTGTCTTCATAGCTGACCTCCTTGGTGTACAACCCACCAGGTGGCTGTACGGTTTACCTGGTATAATGATTGCACAAACCTTGGCCTATACCCCAATTGCCTTCCTGGTTCTGATAGGGGTTGTTGAAGGTGTGTCTCCTGCCATGGAGGAAGCAGCACAGACCTTGCGGGCCAATAGCTCCCAGACATTTCAAACGGTCTCCTTGCCACTCATGCGCCCGGGTATAGCAAATGCTTTTTTACTTGGCTTCATCGAGAGTATGGCAGATTTTGGCAACCCGCTTGTTCTGGGAGGGAATTTTGATGTACTGTCAACCGAGATTTTCTTTGCGATCGTCGGGGCACAATACGATCAGGGACGGGCTGCCGTTCTGGCGATAGTTCTGTTATGCTTTACCCTTTCGGCCTTTTATGCCCAACGTGCCTGGTTAGGAAAAAAGAACTATACCACGGTAACAGGCAAGGGAGATGCGGGAGTGCATCCCCACCTACCCCGTGGGCTGTCGATAGTTGTCATCACAATTGCTGTCATTTGGGCTCTTTTTACACTCATCGTCTACAGCATGATCGTTTACGGCAGTATGGTTGAACTCTGGGGTGTAAACAACACACTGACATTCAAGCATTATGTTACAGCCTTTTCGGTCAGGATAGAGGATTCAGGCATCCGATGGTCAGGGGCTGCCTGGGACAGTTTCTGGACAACGATTACCATTGCTGGAATAGCTGCCCCCTTGACTGCTGCAGTAGGAATCGTGACGGCATATCTGTTAACACGCAAGAATTTTGCCGGAAAGCAAACATTCGAATTCGGTACCATGTTATCCTTTGCCATACCTGGAACTGTAATCGGAGTAAGTTATATACTTGCCTTCAATGTACCACCGATTGAAATAACCGGTACGGGCGTCATTCTTGTGGTAAGTTTCATTTTTCGTAATATGCCGGTTGGTGTAAGAGCTGGAATTGCATCCATGACGCAACTGGATCGATCACTTGATGAGGCGTCCCTGACACTTGGTGCAAATAGTTGGCATACATTCCGCAAGGTTATTTTGCCCCTTCTCAAGCCTGCAATTCTTGCAGCGCTTATCTACAGTTTTGTCCGTGCCATGACTGCCATCTCAGCGGTAATTTTTCTTGTTTCAGCAGAATATGATATGGCAACCAGCTACATAATTGGGCGTGTCGAGAACAATGACTACGGTCTTGCCATAGCTTATTCAACTACATTGATCTTTGTCATGCTGGTAGTGGTGGGTATGTTGCAACTTCTTGTTGGAAGGGTACAGATTGGCAGAAGGGCGCTTCAAGGGACTGGGGTGTGAGGGTATGAACAACATTAAATTGGGCAGAAGGGCTGCTCCCGTAAGGTTCGAGGGTGTAACCAAGATTTTTGGTAAGGATATTGTTGCTGTTGACAATATCGATCTGGATATTGAAGCTGGAAAACTTGTAACTCTGCTGGGACCGTCCGGTTGTGGCAAAACGACAACACTGAGAATGATTGCCGGACTCGAAATGACAACTTCGGGACGCATTCTCATTGGTGATCAGGATGTAACCCTTTTGCCTGCTACTGAACGGGACGTTACCATGGTCTTCCAGTCCTATGCATTGTTTCCCCATATGAATGTCCTTGAAAATGTCATGTATGGCCTGACCTTTTCAGGGCTTAACAAGAACGAAGCCAGAGATAGGGCCAATCAGGGCTTGGCCTTGCTTGGCCTGAAGGGATTCGGAGCCAGGTTGCCAAGTGAGCTTTCGGGAGGACAGCAGCAAAGGGTTGCCGTGGCCAGGGCCTTGGTATTGGAACCACAAGTACTCCTCTTTGACGAGCCACTCTCCAATCTTGATGCCAAACTCCGTCGTCAGGTAAGGGAGGACATTCGGGCCATTCAGCAAGAAACTGGACTCACCGTAGTATATGTTACCCATGATCAAGAGGAAGCCTTGGCTGTTTCAGACCAAATCGTCGTGATGCGAAACGCTGCAATTGCCCAGATCGGGACACCGAGAGAACTCTACGATTCTCCAAACGACAGTTTTGTTGCCGACTTCATTGGTGAGGCAAATCTGATTTCATGTACAATAACACAAGTCAAGGATAATATGGCAACAATTGAGATTGAGGATTACCATCATCAATTGCCCTCACGTGGCCTTGCATCTGGACCTGCCATCCTCGCTGTACGTCCTTCCAGATTGTTGGTGGGGCATGAATCAGGCATACCTGCAACCATCGTCAAATCGACCTATGTTGGAGTCAGGATGGAATATACGATAGAAGGTTCATTTGGGCAGGTATTCATGGTTATGGACGATGTAGATAATCCGCTCAATGTGGGATCCGATATTTTGATGTCATTCTCCGACATTGGTCCTGTTCTCCTACCTTCCGAATAAATCGGCAATCAGCATAGGCAATTTGCCTAGGTCAGTTCTTTAGGGAATATCGGTGCGGTGATTTCCATCATACAGCATTCCCAAATGCTCCCTCATTCTCATTTGAGCGAGTTCTGTGGCCTTTTCACCAATATCAATGCCAATCCATTGGCATTGCAATTCCTCGGCTGCTATACAAATCGTTGCACAACCGCAGAACGGGTCTAGAATCATGTCGTTTTTGTTGGAACTGGCTGAAACAACCCGGTGCAGAAGGGCATGGGGCTTCTGGGTGGGATAACCAGTTCTTTCCTTTGCCTGACTGTTCAAAACCGGGATTGGCCAGACCGATGGCAGCATCGCTTTTCCCTTTGGAGTCGGAACATCATAGATTGCACGATTCGCCGCTTTCCAGCCATTGATTGTGGACTGGGGTATCTTGCTTCTGTCATAAACCCTGACAATGTCTTTGCCGCCACTTGATCCAAGATTGTATCCGGTCTTCATAAGAGCCACCTGGCGGTCTGTCAAAGAACCATACAACTTGGTGAAGGTTTTTGCTGCCGGCCCATTCGCATAAAACAAAACAATATCGTGGTTCCTCTGAAAAAAACGGGAGGTGTCTGTCCACTTCTCATACCACCACACGATTTCATTCCTGAACAGGTCTTCACCAAAGATACAATCCATGACCACCTTCAAGTAATGACTCATGGTCGGATCGCAGTGAAGGTAAATACCAGTTGTTTTCAACAACCTTTTCATTTGGGGTTTATTAGGTTGACCACGAATCAATCCACCAGCCAATGGATTGCGAGAGTATCCACATTTCACCAACTATGGTCGATTCTGGATGGGATCGGTTGATGGATTTCACCATATAGTGTCCTTTATCCTGGCTTCCGAACCATGGTCCGCTGTATCCGGCAGGCATCAGTTCCAGAAAAGGGTTGTCCTGCTGCGGCAGGCCACAGGTCACTTCCCAAATCCTCTGGCCGGGATGTACAGATGATCCAATCAGGACAACGAACAGAAAAAGCAATCCATAAAGATGTTTCATAGCCATCGAGATGCAATGAACTTCCCCAGTAATCCGGGTGGAAGGATTTGCTGATTTCACTGAATAGGGTACGAGGTGTTCAGGAAGTGGCCAACAAAACGGCGATCACGATCGCTGAAGCGGCAATGATCACACCAATGAGCCAGCGGGTGTTGGCGGTGTCCCGCTTGGCAAATTCGGTGTCCTGCCTGGCATTGTCTTCCCTCATTCTGACCGTTGCTTCGCCCATCTTGGCCTCCAGGAGTTTCCAACCCCGGTCATAGTTTTCGGTTATCGTGTTCATGCGTTCCTCCAGTACCGAAAGCCTGCGATCAAGATCAATGGTTTTTGCAGACTCCGGCATGACAGTGACAATATATGACCGGCACCGAAACCGGATAGTCCGATCGGGAAAAGTGGGAACTCTCTCACCACTTAACCTCGAACAACTTCAGGCAGTCACCGGCCCGGCAGGGATTGTCCTTCGTGATGTTGTTAAGCCTGGCAATCTCCCGCTAGCGGTCGTGATCGCCATGGACCTTGACAGGACTGAACCCTACATCCTTGGCCCAGTGGAAGACGGCGGTGATGATTCGGGTTTGCCTTCCCCATCAGGCTTTTTTGGTGGTTCAAGTTCAACCATGAGGCCTTGAATGGATTTCTCAAGGGTTGGTAAATTGTTCTGGAAATAACCCCATACCTCGACTGAATCAATATCCTCATATTCGTGGGCCAACCTGTCCCGGAAACCTGTTATTCTGGGCAGGCCGGGAATTCTGGCAGCCAGTTCCGGATGATGGTCACGAATACGCTTGATTGCCTCGCCGATTATTCCGAAATCACGTTCGACTGCCCTTCTGGCCATGAGATCGTCCAACCATTTCCGACGATCCATTCCAGCCGTGAATTGCCTTGTTTCTTCACAGCAGGTCAGGATATCATAAAGCAGTTTTTGGGGGTTGGTCCTCAAAGACCACCTCCCGGTCCTCGTCAATGGTTTCTTGCAGATATGGATTGCCAATGGTTCCCTTGCGCACCAGATCCACCTTGCGATTCAGCACCTCCTGCAAATCATCCTGCAACTGCATACGGCGTTCCAAAAGCCCAGGCAGGAGAGGCGGTTCGTATTCCACCAGAAAATCGATGTCGCTTCTCAGGGGATCGAAATCGGTTCCACGGGCCGCCGAGCCAAACACCTCAAGCCGTTCAACCCTGTGCCTGCGGCAGATGGCCGCGATCTCCTCCTGCTTACCTGTAATCAATTGATGCATTTTCGTATCCTCCCCGTTATCCCTGGATATAATAGCTGTAGGGTGGTTTGAAAATGATTATTTTCGGAATAGGGTGCGGGCTTCCCTACAACATATTCTCATATAAAGAATTAAACACTTCTACATCCATCCAAACCATTCCGACAAATAATTAAACGCAATTATAAGTTATGGGCTTGACTTTTGATTTTTAATGATTATATTAGATTCA